>NZ_JBOHHW010000005.1:0-219761 GCF_050725575.1 Sphingomonas sp.
GATCTGGGCGATGATGACGCAGGAACAGAATTACCGGATGGCGTGACCCGCTTGCCTTCCACCGAGGGTGAGGCGGGATGCGCTTAGGGGCGACAAGCCCCGGCAAGGAGATCGACTGACGATTATGCGGCAAGGACTTCATGTTCCAGGACGAGCAAACCAGTCCCGGCGCTCGAGCAATAAAGCTCTCTGAACCGATGTGGACCTCGTTCTTCGAACTGCATACCGGCCCGTGGCGAAATCAGGCCACAGCAAGAGGCCTGACACACGAGCGATAGAAGCGCCAAGCCGGCACAACCGTTCAAGAATCACCTTGCAATACCGGGGGCATCCACACACGCGCCGGGATAGCCGGTGTCGACCACGATCGTGGCGCTTTCCATGCGCGGATATTCGCGCATCGGCAGCAGGAACAGGGCGGCGCCGCCGACCAGCAGGATCAGCAGGCTGACCACCACCGACAGGATCGGGCGGCGGATGAACAGATCAGTGAAGCGCATGATCAGCGTCCTTTTGCCGGACGGGCCGGAACGATGCGGACTTGTGCACCGGGCTGAACCCGGATCTGGCCTTCGGTGACGACGACGTCACCGGGCTTGAGTCCGCTGGTCACGATCACGCTGTCGCCGAAGCGGCGGCCGGTGGTGACCGAGACCGGCTCGGCCTTGCCTTCGCTGCGCGGCCTGGGGCCGCGAACCACGGTGACGCTGTCGCCCGAGGCGGAGGTCTGGATCGCCGAGACGGGCACGACCAGCGCGCCGCTCTGCGCCGGCAAGTCGAGTGACGCGGTGACATACATGCCGGGGCGCAGCGCGCGATCGGGGTTGGGCATCACCGCCTGGACGGTGACGTTGCGGGTATCCTCGCCGATGCGCGGTTCGATCGCGTTGACTCGCGCGGTAAAGCTGCGGCCGGGCCAGGCGTCGGAACTGACGCGCACCACGCCGCCGACCGGCAGGCGCGACAATTCCTGCTGCGGCACGGTGAAATCGACATAGAGCTGATCGAGGCTGGTCAGCGTCGCGATCACGTCGCCGGGGTTGAGATACTGGCCGAGATTGGCGCGGCGGATGCCGATCTGGCCGGAAAAGGGCGCGCGGACCTGTTTCTGGGTGATCCGGGCATCGATCTGCTGGACCGCGGCGCGCGCCTGATCGAGCTCGGCGCGGCGTTGCTGCAGCAATTCGCGCGGTTCCGCGCCGGTCGGGGCCAGTTCCTGCGAGCGGGCAAGCTGTACTGCGGCGAAATTCGCGCGGGCGACGGCGGCGGCGCGATCGGCGCGCTCCGGCGCGTCATAGAGCTGAACCAGCAGCGCGCCCTGTCCGACATCGGCGCCGGCGGTGACGCGCAGCGCGACGATACGCCCGGAAACCTCGGGCGCGAGCATCACTTCGCGCACCGCGCGGAGCGAGCCGACCGCTTCCAGCGCCGCCGGCACGTCGCCTGGCTGCACGACCATTGCCGCGACCGGCGTGGCGGGGGGTGCCCCTTGCGCGGGCGCCGCCGAACGCGCGGCTTTCCACGCGTAGAGACCACCGAACAGCAAGACGATCACCGCCGCAGCGACGATCAGCGGACGGACCCGCGATCGATCGGAGGTGAGGGGCGAGGGCGAATCCGGGGAGGGCAGTGTCGACATTGCGATCCTGACGTGTTTAAATCGACTGATGGTCAATATTATTGCGAATGATTATTAATTAATGCGTGTTCCGTCAAGATGCTCGCGTCGCGACATCGTCCCGCGCTAGGGAAACGCGATGGCAATCGAGCGATTTGTCCGCAGGGGCCGTGTCGGGCGCACCCGACCCCGGTTCCACCCCCGGCCATCCGGTGCGCCGCCCGGTCCGCGCCGCGCCGATCTGCGCCGCGCGACGCTGCTCGCGGCGGCCGGCACATTGTTCGAAACGCAGGGCGTCGAGGCCACCACGGTCGATGAGATCGCGTTGCTTGCCGGGGTCGCGAAGGGCACTTTCTACCATTATTTCGAAACCAAGGCGGATCTGATCCCGGCGCTGCGCGAGCGTTTTTCCGACGCATTCATGACCCGGGTGAAGCGCGCTGTGGATGCGTGCGATGCGCATGACTGGCATGGCCGGCTGAAGGCGTGGATCGAGGCGGCGGTGATCGCCTATTTCGATATGAGCGCCCTGCATGACGTGGTGTTCCACGGTGCGGAAATGCCGCTGCGCCAGGCGATGGGCGATATTCCGGTGGTGCTGGATCTGGCGACGCTGCTGGCCGGGGGAGATGCGGCCGGCGTCTGGGCGGTCAGCGACGCGCGCGAAGTCGCGGTCATCATGTTCCACGGCCTGCACGGCGCGACCGACGAAGCGATCGTGACGGGGCGCACCGTTGACGAGATCGCCACGCTGTTGTCCGCGCTGTACCTGCGGATGATCGCCGTGCCCAGCTAGCCGGCCATCACGGTCGGACGGCCGCGCGGCCGGTTGCGAATGCGTCAAGAAAAGCTCCCTTCCCGAATCGGGAGCTGCCTCTATAAAACCTCAACAAAGGTTGAGGTAAAGCAGGAAATGACCGAGGAGAGAGAAACCAGTGAAGGCGTGATCGATATTGACGTTGCGCAAGCCGGGGATGGTCCGGCGGTGATCGCGCTATGGGATGCGTGCGGCCTGATCCGTCCGTGGAACGACGCCCGGGCCGATTTCGCGCTCGCGCTCGGCACGCCCAACAGCACGATATTGGTTGCGCGCGATCGGAACGAGATCGTCGCCAGCGTCATGACCGGTTTCGACGGGCATCGCGGCTGGGTCTATTATCTCGCGGTGGCGCCCGACAGGCGTCGCGGCGGTCATGGGCGGGCGATGATGGCGGCGGCCGAGCAATGGCTGCGCGAACGCGGCGTGCCGAAGCTGCAATTGATGGTGCGCGACGACAATGAAGCGGTGCTCGGATTCTATGCGGCTTTGGGTCTGGAGCGGCAGAATGTCGTGACGCTCGGTCGGTTTCTGAAGGATGCCGTGTGACGGCGGTGCGGCATTGAAAATTGCCGGTTTTGCCGGCAAACGGGCGCTCAGACCGCGCGAACGAACAAGGTTACAAGCGTGATCGGCACGAGCCAGAACAGCGGCAGGAAGCGCGCCTTGGCGCGGTCTCTTCGCACATTGGTCGAGTAAAAGAACCAGGCCCCTCCGATCACCGGGAGAGCCAGAAACAGCCCAATGACAAGCCGTTCGTCAGCGCCCATGGCGAAAGCGGGAGTCAGCAGGAAGGCAAACGCGATGATGGCGACGAACGCGGCCGCCAGCACATAGTTGACGGCCAGGAGCGTTCCCCTCGCAATGATCGCAACAGCCTCCATGTCGATAATATGCCCGATAAAATGCGCGCGGGCTACCGGATCGCTGGGAGACGCGGCAGATATTGAAACAGCGACGTTCGAAGGGAGCGGCAATGACCTCAACCATGTACGGCATCAAGAATTGCGACACGATCAAGAAGGCGCGGACCTGGCTCGCCGAGCACGGCGTCGCCTATGACTTTCACGACTATAAATCGGCCGGCATCGATGCCGCGACGTTGCGGCGCTGGGCCGGGATCGTCGGCTGGGAGGTTCTGCTCAACCGTGCCGGCACGACCTTCCGCGCGCTGCCCGACACCGACAAGGCCGATATCGACGAGGCAAAGGCGATCGCGCTGATGCTGGCCGGTCCTTCGATGATCAAGCGTCCGGTGCTCGATACCGGCACCACGATCCTGGTCGGGTTCAAGCCCGATGCCTATGCCGCGGCGGGGCTGGGTTCCTGAGCTGGACAATCAGGCCGGATCGGGCCGATTTGCCTTTCCGTCACGGAAGAGTCATCCTCCGTCCAGCAATGGGGAGGAGTATATGGCAAATCTTCGGGCAACACCGCCAGTCTGGTTCTGGGTGGTTGCGATTGTCGTCACCCTGTGGGGCGTGGTGGGCGTGTTCGCCTTCTACACGGATGCCGCGATGAGCGACTCCGTCAAGGCGCAGCTGAGCGAGTATGACCGCAATCTGCGGGCCAGCCAGCCGACCTGGTTCGTCTGGCTCTATGCGGTGGCGACGATCAGTGGCCTGCTTGGCGGCATTGCGCTCCTCGCCCGCTCGGCTCTTGCGCGGGTCTTCTTCATCTTGTCGCTGGTGAGTGTGATCCTGCAGTTCGGCTGGGTCTTCGCAGCGACCGACCTGATCGCGGTCAAGGGCTTCGTCGTCGCCTGTGCATTTCCGATCTTCATCGCGATCGTTGCGGTGTTCCAGGTCTGGTTTGCCGGCCTTGCGCGGAAGCGGGCTTGGATTGTGTGATTGGGATTGTGTGATTGGGATTGTGTGATTGGGATTGCGTGACGGAGTGATCGCGGCGCTGGTATCGGCGCGTCCGATCCGCTAGTTCGCGGCCATGTCCACGACCTATACGATCGATACATCGACCAGCCGCGCGACTCCAACGCCGGCACCGATGAAAAGGCTGACCGTCCCGGCGATCCTTGATCGCAAGGGCAAGGAGCCGGTGGTGATGCTCACCGCCTATACCGTGCGCATGGCGCAGCTGCTCGACCCGCACTGCGACATATTGCTGGTCGGCGACAGCCTGGGCCAGGTGATCTACGGCTTCCCCTCGACCCTGCAGGTGACGCTCGACATGATGTGCGCGCACGGTGCCGCGGTGGTGCGGGGCAGCTATCATTCGCTGGTGGTGATCGACATGCCGTTCGGCAGCTATGAGGCAAGCCCGGAACAGGCCTTCGCCTCGGCGTCGCGCGTGATGGCGGAAACCGGCGCGGCAGCGGTCAAGATGGAAGGCGGGGAAGCGATGGCACCGACCGTCGCCTTCCTGTCGGCGCGCGGCATTCCGGTCATGGGCCATATCGGCCTGACGCCACAGGCAGTGAATGCGCTGGGCGGCTATGGCGCGCGCGGCCGCAGCAATGCCGAACATGCCAAGATCGTCGCCGATGCGCGCGCGATCGCCGATGCCGGCGCCTTCGCGATCGTCGCGGAAGGGATTATCGAGCCGCTCGCCCGCACCGTCACGGCGGAAGTGTCGTGCCCGGTGATCGGCATCGGCGCCTCGGCCGATTGCGATGGCCAGGTGCTGGTGACCGAAGATATGCTCGGCATGTTCGAACGTACGCCGCGTTTCGTGAAGAAGTTCGACGATCTCGCCGGGCGTATTTCTGCCGCAGTCGAGACTTATGCCGCCGATGTGCGGTCGCGAACCTTTCCCGGGCCGGAACAGACATATCAACCCAAGTCCTGAGCCGTGGATGGACTTGTCCGAAGCTAACGTGCCTAAGGATTGAGTCACTTCCGTTTGCGCGCCGCCGCCGCTAAGGTCCGCGCCTTCCATCCTGACCCCGTATCTGGAGCCTGCCTTGGCCGTCCCGCCGAACCCCGACGAAGCATTCTTGCGTGAGGTCGATGAAGAACTCCGCCGCGACCAGCTCGCCAGTGTCTGGACGCGCTATGGCCGCTGGCTGATCCTGGCCGTGGTTGCCGCCCTCGCGCTGTTCGGCGGGTTCCTTTATTGGCAGCATCACAAGACCGAAGCCGCCGGCAAGCAGGGCGAAGAGCTTCAGGCGCTGGTCGAGGATCCCGCCGCCGCGGCAAAGCCGGCCACGGCCAAGGTCCTGCAGGAGCTCGCCGGATCGAATGTCGATGGCTATCGCGCCACTGCGAAATTCGCCCAGGCCGATGCGCTGCTGCAGAAAAAGGATTTGAAGGGCGCTGCCGCCAAGCTGGCCGAGATCGCCGGCGATACGTCGCTGGACCAGCCGTTCCGCGATCTCGCGCTGGTGCGCCAGACATCGATCGAATTCGACGATCTGAAACCCGATATTATCGTCAATCGCCTGCGGCCGCTCGCGGTCAAGGGCAATCCCTGGTTCGGAAGCGCGGGCGAACTGGTCGCGGGCGCCTATCTGCGGATGAACCGTAAAGACCTGGCGGGCACATTGTTCAGCCAGATCGGCCGCGAAGAAACCGTTCCCGCCACCTTGCGTCAACGCGCGGTTCAGATGGCGGGCGTATTGGGTGTGGACGCGGTCGAAACACCTGAGGAAAAGAAAGCACCATGATGACAGGGAAGAGGGTGCCGCTCGCGATCGCGGCTCTCCTGGCGCTCAGCGCCTGCGGCGTGTTCAAGGGCGGCCAGAAAAAGACTCCGGTGCTGGGGGATCGCGTGCCGATCCTGCTCTCCGAAAGCGCCAGCGAGCCGGACAAGACCATTGCCGCGGTGGAGGTGCTGCTGCCGCCGGCCGAGACCAATGAGAGCTGGAGCCAGCCGGGCGGCAACGCCTCCAAATCGATGGGCCAGCTCGCGCTGGGCGCTTCGCTCTCGCGGGCCTGGACGGCCACCATCAATGGTGGATCGAACCGCCAGCGGCTCGCGGCGCCTCCCGTCGTCGCCGGTGGCCGGCTCTATGCCATCGATGTCGATGCGACTGTCCACGCCTTTGCCGCCGATACCGGCGCGAAAATCTGGTCGACCAGCATCGTGAAGGGCACCGAGAACAAGGGCGCGCGCTTTGGCGGCGGCGTCAGCTTCGAGGATGGCCGGGTCTATGCGACCGATGGTCTTGGTGATGTGGTGGCGCTCGATGCCAGCAACGGCTCCGAGGTCTGGCGTGCGAAACCGGGCGGCCCGCTGCGCGGTTCGCCGACCATTTCCAACGGCAACCTCTATGTGCTGAGCCAGGACAATCAGCTGTTTGCTGTATCGCTCGCCGACGGCACGGTTGGCTGGACTCAGTCGGGCTCGCTCGAATCGCAGGGTGTGTTCGGCGTCGCCGCGCCGGCGGCGGCACAGGGCTCGATCGTCGCCGGCTTCTCGTCGGGCGAACTCAATGCCTATCGTTACGAAAATGGCCGCCCGCTCTGGCAGGATGCCTTGTCGCGCTCGGCGATCTCGACCTCGGTGTCGTCGCTGGCGGATATCGATGCGGCGCCAGTGATCGATCAGGGCCGCGTCTATGCCGTCGGGCAGGGCGGTCGTACCGTCGCAATCGACCTCGCCACCGGCCAGCGCGTCTGGGCGCAGAATTTCGCCGGTATTTCGACACCCTGGATCGCGGGTGAATGGCTGTTCCTGATCACTGACGATGCGCGGCTGGTCTGCCTGACGCGGTCGACCGGTCTGGTGCGGTGGATCAGCCAGCTCGACGGATACAAGAACGTCAAGAAGCGCAAGAATCCGATCACCTGGTTCGGCCCGGTTCTGGCCGGCAACCGGCTGATCCTGACCAATTCGGAAGGCGAGATCGTTTCCGCATCGGTCAGCAACGGCGAAATCAGTTCGACGATGAAGGGCGGCGCCGCGATCAGCCTGCCGCCGGTCGTCGCCAACAACACGCTGTATGTGCTCGATATGAAGGGCCGGATTTCGGCTTATCGGTGATGCTTTCGGGGTCTCGTCCGGTGACGGGACCCCGATAATGCACATTGGGGTGACCTTTGCCGCGGAGCGGCGTAAGGCACGCTCATGTCCAAACTCCCTACGGTCGCGATCATTGGCCGACCCAATGTCGGCAAATCGACTCTGTTCAACCGCCTCGTCGGCAAGAAGCTCGCGCTGGTCGACGACCGGCCCGGCGTGACGCGCGACCGGCGCGAAGGCGATGCGACGCTGGTCGGCGTCGATTTCCGCATCATCGACACCGCCGGTTACGAGGACCAGGACGCCGCCTCGCTCCCTGGCCGGATGCGTGCGCAGACCGAGGCAGCGGTGGCGCAGGCCGATGTCGCGCTGTTCATGATCGATTCGCGTGCCGGCCTGGTCCCGCTCGACGAGGAAATCGCGCGCTGGCTGCGCGGATCGCGCACGCCCGTCGTGCTCGTCGCCAACAAGGCCGAGGGCAAGGCGGGGGAATCCGGTATTCTCGAATCGCTGTCGCTCGGCTTTGGCGATCCGGTCCAGTTGTCCGCCGAACATGGCGAGGGCATGGGCGACCTGTTCGATGCGCTGCTCCCCTATATCGACCGTGAAGATGTCGAGGAGGAGGAAGAGGAGGATCCCGAGAACCCCGACGCGCCGCTCAAGCTGGCGATCGTCGGCCGGCCCAATGCCGGCAAATCGACGCTGATCAACCGCATGCTCGGCCAGGAACGGCTGATCACCGGTCCCGAGGCCGGCATCACGCGGGATTCGATCGCGATCGAATGGTTGTGGAACGATCCCGACCGCGGTGAGCGCGCGGTCAGGCTGATCGACACCGCCGGCATGCGCAAGCGCGCCAATGTGCAGGACAAGCTGGAAAAACTCTCGGTCGCCGACGCGCTCCACGCAATCGATTTTGCCGAAGTCGTCGTGCTGCTGCTCGACGCGACGCGCGGGCTTGAAGCGCAGGACCTGCGCATCGCCGACAACGCCTTGCAGGAAGGGCGTGCGCTGGTCGTGGCGCTCAACAAATGGGACGTGGCGGAAAACGCCTCCAGCCTGTTCAACGGCGTCAAGGCAGCACTCGAAGAAGGGCTGAGCCAGGTCAAGGGCGTGCCGGTACTGACCGTGTCGGCGGCGACCGGCAAGGGCATCGACATGCTGCTCAAGGTCGCCTTCGAAACGCGCGAGGCCTGGTCGAAGCGCATCGGCACCGGCGAGCTCAATCGCTGGTTCGAAAAAGCGATCGAGGCCAATCCGCCGCCGGCCCCCGGCGGCAAGCGCATCAAGCTGCGCTATCTGACTCAGGCCAAGACTCGCCCGCCGGGCTTCGTGCTGTTCGGCACGCGGGTCGATCAATTGCCGACCAGCTATCAACGCTATCTGATCAACGGCATCCGCCGCGACCTCGGCTTTGGTGCGGTGCCGGTACGCCTGACGCTTCGGGCGCCGAAGAATCCGTTCGACCGGTGAGTGGCATGTCGATCCGGCAAGGTTGAAATTGCCCGACCTATAATGTGGCCGGGCGATTTACCGCTCCGGACAAGCGGTTGAATAATCAAATTGGGACCGACCCGGCCCTTCCGTCAATCCATCCTTTACTGACGCTGGATAGAAACAAGGCGAACCTCCAGGGCAGATCATGGCCGGGGGGAGGGAGATGCTAGTGTCATTTGAGGGCAGCACGCTGGTCGATTGGGCGACCTTCTCGCGTTCGCGCAGCGAACTCGGGGCGGGCTTTGTGCGCATCCTCGGCTATTTCCGCGAAGACGGCGTGAAGTCGGTCGCGGCGATCGAGACCGCGATGCGCGCGCAAAATGCCGCCGCGATGGTCATTCCGGCGCATACGTTGAAGGGGGAGGCGCGCCAGTTCGGCGCCGAGCCGCTGGGCGAGCTGGCCGAGGAAATCGAAACCATCGCTCGCGATTGTGTCGAGAGCCATGACACGCCCGAACAGGCGCTGCGTTATGTCGTCAAGCTGCGGCCGCTGTTCGAAGAAACGCTCAACCTGCTCGAGCGTGAAGCCAATCCGCTGGTCGAGCGTCGCCCGGCCGCCTTTGGCAAGCGCCCGCTGTTCGAGAATTAAGCGGTTCGAAAATAAGCGGGGCCGAGCGCGCGACGGATCGCGCGCCCCGGTCCCTTATTCGCCTTCTTCGGCCTTTGCGTTGAGCTGGATGTAATTCTCCAGGCCCATGCGCTCGATCATCTCGAACTGGCGCTCCAGCGTGTCGACATGCTCTTCCTCGCTGTCGAGGATGCGGCGGAACAGGTCGCGGCTGACATAGTCGCGCACACTCTCGCTATGCTCGATCGCGTCGCGCAGCAGCGGCAGTGCTTCCATCTCAAGCGCGAGATCCGCTTTCAGCACTTCCTCGACGGATTCGCCGATGCGCAGCCGCCCGAGCAGCTGGAAATTGGGCAAGCCGTCCAGGAACAGGATGCGCTCCGACAACCAGTCGGCATGCTTCATCTCGTCGATCGATTCGTGGCGCTCGAACTCGGCGAGCTTCTTCACGCCCCAATGATCGAGCAGCCGGTAATGCAGCCAATACTGGTTGATCGCGGTCAGCTCGTTCTTGAGCGCCTCGTTCAGATAATCGATGACTTTCGCGTCGCCCTTCATGGCATAATTCTCCGTTCGTTACGCGTATGATAGCGCAACGAGCCGGAAGCGAACAGTCAAAAAATGGCGGTTTTCTGCGGTTTTCTGAGGCTGAGAACGCTACGCAGCAGCACGTTCCGAATCGATAATGGCTCGCGCAAACGGGACGCACTGGCCGCATTTCGGCTGGCGACCGAGCGCACGATAAGCCTGACAGGCGCTCGTCGCGCCCTGCCGTGCCGCTTCGCGCACGTCACGTTCCCGAATTGCATTACAGACGCAGACGACCATGGGTAACTCCACCGCTTGGCCTGCTATCTAGGGCTAATGCGAACCACTCGCAAGCTATTTTGCGGATGACTCGCAAGAGCTGATCGGCGAATTGGCGCTGCCATATGAGGTGAGTGAGCCCAGCGGCGCACGAATTTTCGACTCAGCGGAGCTCCTTGCGAATCACCAGTTTCAGCCCCGACCAGGTCGAATCGACTGCGCAGACCTTGATGTCGACCAGCCCGGTCGGCAGCGCGACCGCACGCACGACATCCTCGGTGATGTCGGTATCGGTCTTCGCGGCCTTTTTCGGCCAGGACACCCACAGGAACCCGGCCGGCGCGAGCAGGCCGCGCAGCAGCGTCACCTCGCGTGCCAGGTCTTCACGCCGCGTGACGAAAATATGCACGGCTTCCAGACCCGCAGATGGGGCCAGTTGCTCGTCCACGCCGATCGCGTCCGGATCGATCTCCGCGCGGACGCTGTCGGGCATATCGCGGAACCAGCAGCGCTGCCCGGCCTTCAGCCCGAGCTTGCTGGCCAGCGGCGTGCCAGAATAGCCGGTCGCCACCCGCTTCGCCTTACCCGACCAGATCAGGGCCCATCAGGGCCGGGAAAAAGCCTTCATGTGCGCCGCGCAGCTGCGCCAGCGTCACGACATGATCGTCGTCGGTCAGCTCGAAGATCAGCCGGTCAGTAATGGTGCGGCCGATCCGCTCCATCTCGACCCCTGCGGCATGCGCGGCGGACAGCGTGTCGAGCAGCGCATGATCGGCGACGGTCGCGATATAGAGGCCCTGATCCTCGCCGAACAGCGAACAGGCGACGCCGCAGGGCAGCGGCGCATGAAGCATCGCGCCGATATTGCCGGCCAGCGCCATCTCCGCGATCGCCACGGCGACGCCGCCGTCGGACACGTCATGGACCGCAGTCAGCGCACCGGCAGCGATCGCGCGGCGCACGAACTCGCCATTGCGGCGCTCGGCATCGAGATCGACTGGCGGTGGCGGGCCTTCCTCGCGGCCATGGACTTCGCGCAGCCAGAGCGACTGGCCGAGATGCCCGCTGCGCGTGCCGATCAGCACGATCACGTCGCCAGTGCCCTTGAACGCGATGGTCGCCGATTTCGACCAGTCGGCAAGCAGGCCGACACCACCGATCGCCGGCGTGGGCAGGATCGCCGAGCCGGTGCCGTCATCATTCTTGGTTTCGTTGTAGAGCGAGACGTTGCCGCTCACGATCGGGAAGTCGAGCGCCTTGCACGCCTCTGCCATGCCCTCGATGCAGCCGACGAACTGGCCCATGATCTCGGGCCGCTGCGGGTTGCCGAAATTCATGCAATCCGTGGTGGCGAGCGGCTTGGCACCGACCGCGCTCAGATTGCGATACGCCTCGGCGATTGCCTGCTTGCCGCCTTCATAGGGATCGGCATAGCAATAGCGCGGGGTGCAATCAGTGGTGATCGCCAGGCCCTTGCTGGTGCCGTGGACGCGGACGACCGCGGCGTCACCGCCGGGGCGTTGCACCGTGTCGCCACCGACCATGTGGTCATATTGTTCCCAGATCCAGCGCCGGCTGGCGATGTCGGGCGAGGCCATCAGTTTGAGCAGGTCGGCCGCGATATCGGTCGTCACGGGCACATCGTAGAGCGGTGCGGGCGGCGGCGTCTTGACCCAGGGACGGTCATAAGCGGGCGCTTCGTCGGCCAGCGGGCCGAGCGGGATGTCGCACACCGTCTCGCCCTTGAAGGTCAGCACCATGCGGCCGGTATCGGTGACATGGCCGATCACCGCGAAGTCGAGCTCCCATTTGCGGAAGATGCTTTCCGCGAAATCCTCGCGGCCGGGCTTGAGCACCATCAGCATGCGCTCCTGGCTCTCGCTCAGCATCATCTCATAGGGCGTCATGCCGGTTTCGCGGCACGGCACATGGTCCATATTGAGTTCGATGCCGACGCCGCCCTTCGACGCCATCTCGACGCTGGACGAGGTCAGCCCGGCCGCGCCCATATCCTGGATCGCAACGATCGCGTCGGAGGCCATCAGTTCAAGGCAGGCCTCGATCAGCAGCTTTTCGGTAAAGGGGTCGCCAACCTGCACGGTCGGGCGCTTCTCCTCCGAATCCTCGGAGAAATCGGCCGAGGCCATGGTTGCGCCATGAATACCGTCACGGCCGGTCTTCGACCCGACATAGACGATCGAATTACCCACGCCCGACGCCGCGGAATAGAAGATCTTGTTGGTCTCGGCGACGCCGACGGTCATCGCATTGACCAGAATATTGCCGTCATAAGCGCGGTGGAAATTGACCTCGCCGCCGACCGTCGGCACGCCGACGCAATTGCCGTAACCGCCAATGCCGTGAACCACGCCGGCGATCAGGTGGCGCATCTTGGGATGATCGGGCCGGCCGAAACGCAGCGCGTTGAGATTCGCCACCGGCCGTGCGCCCATGGTGAACACGTCGCGCAGGATGCCGCCGACTCCGGTCGCCGCACCCTGATAGGGTTCGATATAGGACGGGTGGTTATGGCTCTCCATCTTGAAGATCGCCGCCTGGCCGTCGCCGATATCGATCACGCCCGCATTCTCGCCGGGTCCGCAAATCACTTGCGGGCCAGTCGTCGGCAGCTTTTTCAAATGGATACGGCTGGATTTATAGGAGCAATGCTCCGACCACATGACCGAAAAAATGCCCAGCTCAGTGATGTTCGGCTCGCGCCCCATGGCGTGCAGGACACGCTCATATTCTTCGGGCGACAGGCCGTGCTCGGCAACGATTTGCGGTGTGATCTCGCTCATGCGGCGGCTCTAGCGGGCGTTGGGAGATTCGTCACCCCTTGCGGCGCTTCCAGAAACGCAGGCGGCGAAACAGGCCGCGTTTGGCGAAGCCTTCGAACATCTCGTCCGGCCCTTCGGGATCGAGCACTTCATTGTCGGCCAGCCATGCCTCGACCTCGCTGAGATTGGGCACGTCATAGGGAATCAGCGTCTTGCCCGATCCGCGCAGCCGTTCGATCGTCTCGATCAGCGAGCCGCTCTGGTCGATGGTGGCCGCGACCGTATCGATCTCGATACCGAGATGCTCGGCGATCAGCCCGTCGCGGATCGCACGGATACAGGCCGGATCCGCGCCATGATCGGCATCGATCGTCACATCGCACTCGGTGTCGAGCCGCATCGAGCGATTGTTGAAATTGGACGATCCGACCCGCAGCACACGGTCGTCGATCACCAGGATCTTGGCATGGACATAGATTGGTGCGCCGCCGGCAGTGTGCGGGTGGTACAGGCGCAGCCGGTCGTGCGTGTCGTGATGCTTCAGCGCCTCGAACAATCGTGCCCGGGCGGTGTCCATCGCCATCGGCTCAAGCCAGCCCTCCGCCGTGACCGGATTGATGATCACCACCTCGGGCCCGTCCGCTTCGTCGAGCCGTTTGGCGATCGCCTCGGCAATGCGGCGTGAGGCGAAATACTGGCTCTCGGCATAGATGTGCCGCTCGGCCCGCGCGATCAGGTCGAGATACAGCGCTTCGATCTCATGCGCCGGTTCAACGTCGGGCATTTCGGGCTGCGAGCGCGAGATGGCGACGCGGATGTCCGTGAAATCGGCGTCGAGATCGTCCGGCCAGCAATTGGCCGAGACGGCCGGCGCGGCGATCGGATTGCCGCCCGCCAGCGCCCAGCGGTCGCGACACAGCTCGCCCAGCGCCCCGGCGACCGGGCCCTGCAGCGCGGTGGTTGCGTCGTGCCACGGCTTGTAGGGCTTGCCATTGAGCAGCCTGCCCGGCTGCTCGTCGAGGTGCTCGCGCGTGTCCCAGCGTTCCGAGGTCATGTCGATCCCGCCGCAAAAGGCGAGGCAGTCGTCGATCACCACGATCTTCTGATGATGCGAGGCCGCGACCGGGTGGAAGCTGTCGAGCTTGGTGTGGATGCGCGGGTGGCGCATCCATTTGATCACGGTGAAGATGGTGGTGCCGCGCAGCAGCGTCTTCATCGCGCCGACATCCCAGCGCAGCAGATAGACGTTGAGATCGGCATTGCGATCGACCAGCCAGTAAATGAAGTCGCCGACATTGTGCGGCCCGCCATCCTCGACATGCTCGCCGGGGACCAGATCGATCCGCGCGTCGAAATCCCAGCCGATCAGCAAAATCTGCTGCTGCGCCTTGAGCATCGCCGAGCGCGCGGCGCGGAAATAGCAGTCGGCGTCGATCAGCACCGTCGCTTTGTCGACCTGTTCGATCCGCCAGCAATTGCGGCCGGGTTCGAGCCCGCTCAAAGGATCTCGCGGATCCGCTCGGGCGGACGACCGAGCCGGACGCCTTTCTCGGTTTCGACCAGCGCGCGTTCGATCAGGATCGGGTCGGCGACCATCGCGTCGAGGATCGCATCGTCGTTTGCTCCGGCCAGCGTCTTTGTGCCGTCCTCGGCTTTGCGCAGCCCTTCGCGCGGCGTCATGCCTGCGCGCGCATAGAGCGAAGCGAGCTTCTCTCGGGTCGGCGGCGTCTTGAGATATTCGACTATCTCAACCTCGATGCCAGGCGTCCCGTTGAGGATCGCCAGCGCCTCGCGCGACTTGGAACAGCGCGGGTTATGCCAGATCGTCGCCTTCACTTTGCCGTTGCTCCTGCCGGTTTCAGATATGTGTCGAACCACGCGACGGTACGCTTGAGCGAATCAAGCTGGTTCTCGCGCTTCTGGAAGCCATGCCCTTCGGCCGGGTAGAAGATCGTCTCGACCACATTGCCCTTGGCTTTCAGGATATCATTGACCTCCTGCGCCTGGCCGCGCGGCACGCGGATGTCATTCTCGCCCTGGATCGTGAGCAACGGCGCTTTGGCGGCGCGAATATAGGTCAGCGGCGAGGCGGCGTCATAGACTTTGGGGTCGGATTCAGGCGTGCCGAGCAGGCCGCGCTGATACGCCTTCAGCCGCTCATCCTGATCGCGATACATGGTGCGCCAGTTGATGATGCCGAACCATTGCACCGCGGCGGCGAATTCGTCGGGTGCGCGGCCGATCGCCATCAGCGTCATGAACCCGCCATAGCTGCCGCCAAAGATGCCGACGCGTTTCGCATCGACATAGCCGGTCTGGACCAGGAAGCTCTTGGCCGCGACGGTGTCCTTCAGGTCGCCGCCGCCGAGATCCTTGAAATTGGCCTCCTGGAATGCCTTGCCATAGCCGGTCGAGCCGCGGAAATTGGGCTGGATCACGACATAGCCGCGGCTGGCGAAGGCGGTGGCGTAGCGGCTGTAACCGTCTTGCGATTGCCCGGTCGGTCCGCCATGCGGCAGCACGATCGCCGGATTACCGCCGTCGCGCTTCAGGTTGGCGGGCATGGTCACGATCGCGCTGACCAATGTGCCGTCGAAGCTCTTGTACGTGACCACCTGCGACTTAGGCAGCACGGCCGGCATCAGGCTGGCGATGGCGAGCTGCGTCGCCGGGCGCGACTGGCCCGTGGCGAGATCATAGAGATAGAGATTGGCCGGCGAATCCGCGCCCGAATGGCTGAACAGCAAGGTCTTGCCGTCGGGCGAACGCGGATCCGCCCCGGCGAGATAATTAACCCCGGGCGCGATCGGCAATGCCGTCTCGGCGCCGGTCGCGAGATCGAACCGGTAAAGCGTGCTGCGGGTATCGGCATTGGTGGCGAAGATCAGCGACGTGCCGTCGCGCGTGAAGGCGCTCGCCTCCTGCTCCCATGGTGTGGGTTTCAGCCAGCGCCAGCTTTTGGCGCCGGTGTCGTACAGGCCGGCGTGAAGCTGGCCGGTGCCCTCATCGGTGCTGACCGCAATCCATTTGCCGTCGGCGGTCACGTCACTGGCCTGATAGACGGTGTCGGCCTTGCCGAGCAATTTGGTTGCGGCGCCGCTGGCGATGTTGATCCGCCACACTTCGGCAACGCGCGAATCGACCCGGTTGCGCCCGGCGATGAGCGCCGCACCACCCTCGATCCACGCCACCGGCGACCAGCCGAACTGCGCGTCGGCTTCCTGCGTCAGCACACGGACCTTGCCGTCGGCGTCCATCACCGCGACGTTCGACTGGCCTTGCGACTTGAGCTTGACCGACAGCGCGATCAGCCCGTCCTTCGGGCCGACCAGCATGTCGCTCTCCTGACGGTCGGGGGTGTTGGTCAGATTCTCGACCGCACCGCCATTGACCGGCACGCGGTAGATGTCGGTATATTCATTGCCGCCGACATCCTGCTTGAAATAGACATATTTTCCGTCGGCCGAGGTGACCAGCCCGGTCTGTGAATCATCCGACTGCGTGATCTGTACCGGCCAGCTGCCCGCCGTATCGGTGCGCCAGATATTGGTGCGGCCGGTCAGGTTGGTCGCGACAAATATATGCTTGCCGTCGGCGCTCCAGGCTGTGCTGCCGAGTGTGCGCGAGGTGCCGATATCCTCAACCGGTACGGCGCGGGCATTGGGATTGACCGGTGACGTGACGCTTTTCGGATCGGTGACCGGCCGGTCGGGCGTCTTGACCTGTGCGGCCAGCGGGTTCGCGGTGATGGCAAGGACGCTGATGGCGGTGGCGGCAAGCAGATGACGCACGCTGATTCTCCCCTGTGTTGCCGTCATCTGGCAGAGTGGCGGGGCAGGGGAAAGGGGCGCGCCGCCGATCCGCGGCATTGATTCGGCGGGCGTTCGGTTGGCGCCGCAGCGTGCCCGGTGCGGGCGTTGCGGTGATCGCAAATTCCCGTGGCAACGGGAATTTCTACGGGAAATGCTTTTTTGAGCGCGTAACGGGAATTTACGGGAATTCGTACGGGATTTTTGTTCCGGACGGGAATTTTTGCGGCTGTGCTGCGGGACGATCGGGAAAAGCCTTAGGTGGGATCATGACACGCTCTTTCCGGTTTTCGGCCGGTTGATGTTCGGGCCTGCACAATTGAATTCGGCCGGTCGAGGAGGCTTCCGCTCATGACATGAAAGCCTGGGCTCCGAGAGTGGCATGGCACCAGCCGGGCGTGATGTGAATCGATCTGCTCAACGGCTGTGATGGGGGATTTGGGCGGCTGGCCGGGAGAGATATGGGACACCGGTTGTGCCGTATCTCTGGCGCGGGCGGATGTTTGGAGATTAAATAATATTATTATATATCAGTTATTTATGGTCAAAATTAAAAGTTGGGCTGTCACCCCGGCGTTTCAGAGCGGTTTCGTATTCTTGAGGAACTGCTCAAGAAGGGACCCTATACTCAATTGGCGCGCGTCGTTGCGTAATCTGAAATGCCGCGTTCAATGGCGAAGACCTCGCAGACCCCGAGTCATTGCGACATATAGCAGCGCTACCAGCACCAGTGTGATCGGGATCGACCACCAGCCCAGCAATTCGCGCGCGTTCGGAACGGTGGCGACAATGCCCGCGCCTATCGTGCCATCCGCATGGCGGAACAGGCCGACATGCTCGCCCCATAACGGCTTGAGCGCGGCCATCGCCGCGAAGATGGCCAGCAGCAGGTAGCCAATGCCAAACGCAAGCGCGATCACCGTGCGGCGTGAGCCGGCCATGATCGCATGGAAAAGCCCGCGCCCGATCATGATCGGGCTGTAGGTGCGTGTTCCCCGCTCGATCAATTCATCCGCGAGCAGGGGGCGCAGATAGTCGATAGGCCGGCCAAGACGGGACAAGGCCGCATCCAGCCGATCGAGTTCGCTCCCGCCGGGCGCGGCGGCCATGCTGTCGGCGACATGCGCTGCCAGATCGCTGCGCAACTCCGCCGCGTCGGCACCGGCACGCGAGAGAAGGCGATCCACTTCTGCGAAATAGCTATCCCAGCGACGCCATGCGGCTGGATCAACAAGGATGGGGGTCATATGGTCACTCCTGGAAGCAGACGATCGACGGAGGCAGTGAGCTTCGACCATGAGGGGATCATGCTCCGCAGCAGCTCCCGGCCCTGAACGGTCAGAGCGTAGTATTTTCGCGGTGCGCCGCCGTCACCCTCTGCCAGGCGGGAGGATATCAGACCGTCCTTCGCCAGACGCAGCATTAGTGGGTACAGCGTCCCCTCCGGTACATCGATCGCCGCGCTTTTGGCGATGCCGGATATCAGCTCGAAGCCATATTGCTCGCGCTCGCTCAGCGATAGAAGGATAACGAATTCCAGCACGCCTTTGCGCAGCTGAATCTCCCACCTGCTGATCGCATCATGGGAATCATCTGATTGCCTTGCCATACAAGGGTATTGGCTGCGATATACTTGCATTGCAAGGTAATAATGCAGCTCCTTTAACCCGGGCAAGCGCGACCTTTTTGATCATGTGTGCGACGAACCGCAGCTTCAGCGCATCGAGCAGTTCGCAATCATTCGAGACTAGCGCCATGAGGTTCACGGGTAGAGAATGATTTGGGTGGCCCGGAAGAGTGCCATTCGCCGACCGCTGACCAACGAGACAATCTCCGCATCCCAGAGTTGCGTGGTGCGACCGCCATGAACCAGGCTGGCAGTGATCTGCACCTCACCCTCCAATGCGGTACCAATGAAATTGCATTTAACTTCCGCCGTCGTGAAGCTTTTCGCGCCATCCGGCCAGGCGCTCGAAACACCATAGGCACAGAGCAGGTCGGCCAGGGTCAGGCCGACGCCGGCGAGAAGATAGCCGGTATGCGAGACAAGGTCCGGTCGCACTGTAAACTGCCCGACGACCCGCCCGTCTCCTACCTCAGTGATGATCAGGCCCAGATGTTCCGGAAGCTTGCCGATATTGGCCCGATTCAGGTCGTCGACAGAGGTCCGATTAATAGTAGCGGGCATGTGGCTGACTCCGGGCCGGTAAGATTTGGGCGCGCTAACACGTGATTGGCGCACGTCATTGCGTATCACCAGATCCAGAAATCTGCGGATAATTTGGTATCGTGTTCCCGAAATAGGGTTGAGCAACCGCTATCGGGCGCTGGCATTAGATGCACTGTCATCGGTTTCTCCCCCCGCGAACTGCCATCATCCGATTTCCAGAAACTGCAGGCCAAGCCTTTCCTTGTTGGATATGTTCTCCTTTTGTTCCTTGGCGTCGAATGCCCTTCAGCCCCCAAAAGAAGGCATCTGCGCCGACTGGAACAGCGCAACCATCTCGACCCGGAAAGGCTGAATAATGACCATGATCATCGATCCCCGCGAGCCACCCTATAATGCTGCAGCTAACGGCTCGACTGACGACGCTGCGGCACTCCAGAGCGCATTGAACAGCGGGAATCTCGTCTGGCTGGCACCCAATGCAACGTTTGCTTTTGGAACTCAGCTCACCATTCCGGCGAATGGCGGCTTTGTCGGCGGCGGCACGCTCAGGATGCTCACCGGGACCGGCAAGTTCGACGTTTCGACCTATGCCGGCGGCTTCAGCAAAGCGGGGGTCTACGCCTATGGCGTGAGCAACATTATCGTCGAAGCAAAAATCGAGATGGAGGCCAGCACATCGATCCGGACCTGCAGTGGCATCGCGGTGCGCAATTGCATTCGTCCCACGCTCGATATTGAGGCGTCCAACTTCAAGGAAGCCGAGTTTCCCATCGTCACCCTCGATAGCGTGACGGGCGGCGTAGTCAGAGCCTATGTCCATGATTGCGGAACCAATTCCACCACATTGCCGACCATGCAGATCACCGGCGTCGGCGTTGATGCGAACCGCGTGGGCGGCCTCAATTCGACCGGCATCGATTTCGATGTCGACTGTCGTCGCATTCGGCTCGGTGCTGCCGCGAGGGCGCACTATGGCGAGCAAACCGATGGATTTAACGGCCAGGCCATCGGCTATGCAGGGCTACGCGGGACAATTTATGCAGAAGATGTCGGCGAGGGTTGCGATCTCTTCTCCGATCATTGCAACCTGACCGTCGTCGCCCGCAATTGCTACAATAACGGCGTCAAGCTGATCCATGGCGCCAGCTACAATATCATCAAGGCGACGGTAGACGGCACGGCGAAATCTGCTCTGGTCCTGGGCGGTGCCAGTGATTCAACCTCACCCAAGGTGGTACAGCGCAATCGTATCGAACTGACGGCTTCTCGTGTCGGTGAACTGGACCCGGGAGCGTATCCTAACAGCGCGGCGGTCGCAACGGACAGTACCTCGGCAACGTACAGGCCGATGTATAATCACATTGCCGTAACAGCCTATGGGAATGGCTCGGCGATGAAATACGTCGTCTTCGAGGAGAGCGGCTCCAACAATTTCTTCGATGCCGACGGCGATGGCTGGGCCACGCAATTTGCCTATATCGCGAGTACTGCCGGCGCCGGGAAGGATGTCAGCACCATCCGGCGGGCCCGTAAGTCGATCGTCCAAGCCTATATCGGCACGGCGACAACGATCACCAACGGCGCAGGAATTCCCTATGATACAGTGATCACTGACACGAACGGGGAGTTCGCGGCCGGCATATTCACATCTCACTGCGCGGGCTGGTTCAACGTCAAGGCACAAGTGCGCTTGCCGGCCATCGCATCGAATGCCGATGTCGCACTGGCCGTCTTCAAGAATGGCGGCACAATCATTCACCGGTGCGCGGCCCAGAACTATGCGGCGACCGTGCAGCCGGTTTGGGTAACCGTTTCCGCCGCGGTCTGGTTGAATGGCGGTGAAACCCTGCAAATCAAGGCACTCACCGCGATCATGGGCCCGGTCAATGTGACGAACATCGCCGATTATTCGTTCATTGAGATCGAACAGGTTTGACCGATCCGGCACGGTAGCTCTTGTGCTGCTCTGCCCGGGAAGATTGGGGGCACTGTACCGAACTGGCGCGCGTCATTGTGCATCGCTGATCGGAAAATCTGCGGATGGTTAGTATAGTGTCCCCGAAATAGCCCGATAGTTTAGTACCGGGGCCTGAAATATCATGGCGCGCACGGTTTCAGGCCGCGTCACCCGGTACGCCAATGTCGCCGTCCGCGATCCATTCGCGCCAGATCAGGACCAGTGCCGCCATCACGGCGGGGCCGACGAACAGGCCCAGAAGCCCGATCGTCTCCACCCCGCCGACGATGCCGATCAGCACCCATACGAACGGCAGGCGGGTCGTGCCGCCGATCAGGCCGGGGCGCAGGAAGTGATCGATCACGAAATTGATCACGAAGCCGAGAAGGCCGACCACGATCGCCGCCGTGACGAAACCGTTGAGGACCAGCAACGCCATCGCGATCAGCAGGACCGCGACCAGCCCAAACGGCACGATCGACGCGAGGCCGGATAACAGGCCCATCAGGATCGGATGCGGCACCCCGGCAATGGCATAGATGACCGCCATGATGATGCCCTGCGCCAGGCCGAGCAGGACCAGCCCGTCGACCGTTCCCCGCACCGACGCCGAGATCTGCCGGCCCAGGCGAATGCCGGCCTCGCCGAACGCACGCTGGGTACCGCGCTCCAGTTGCTGAACGACGGTGTCGCGATCACGGATCAGGAAAAACAGCACAACGATCGTGAAGGCGAACACGATGACGCGCCTGATGACGCCGTGGGTCAGCGTTTGCGATTGTTTGAGCAGCGTGTCGGTGTCGATCCGCCCCAGCTGCTCCGACGCGGCCGCCGCGGTGAGCAGATGGGTGTTCCACCAGGCAGTGACCTCCGCCGAGCCGATCGGCAAGGTCGCCACCCAGGCCGGGATGGGAACGCCATTGGCGCGTGCCTGCGCGAGCCAGAGTGCCGCGCCTTGTGCTTCCACCACCGCGCGTGAGACGGCGATCACCACCGGCACCACGACGATCAGCAGCACCGCCAGGGTGATCACGCTGGCAGCGAGCGTGTGACGGCCGGGCCAGCGGGTCACGATGCGGCGACGCAGCGGCTCGACCGCGACGGTCACCACGCCAGCCCATAAAATCGACGGCACGAAGGCATGACCGATCCAGAGCGCGCCCAGCGCGATCGCGGTCGCAAGCGCGATCCGCGCGCGCACCTGCGCCGTCTTCGATTTTTCCACGGTCATCCCTTCGCGATTGTGCGCTTCGTTCCTGACGATGCCTTGCGCCACGAGACTTGGCCAGAGCGCCGTGGTCGGCGTCTCCTGACACGCCCCCCGAGGGCGGCCGGCATTGCCCCGTCAGTTGAGCAGAAACTCGCGGATTTGCTCGGCGACCGGCGCCGGCGCTGCCCAGAATGCGCCATGATCCTGGCCGGGCAAGGTCAGCACCGTGACGTTCGGCAGGAGCGCGGCCAGCGCGTCGGCAGCCACGCGGAAGTACGATTCACTGTTGCCGCCGACGCTGACAGCTATCGGAGCGTCGATCGACCAGCGATCGGCAGGCAGGGGTTTGCCGTCCATGAGCCCATCAAGAATCCGGCCCTCGTAAGCGTAAGTGTGGGCGTAGCGGGCCATCTCGTCCCAGGACGGGTCCTGCTTCATCGGCTCGATGTACTCGACTGGAACGCCAACCAACTCAGTCATGAAATACTCGACGGCCTCGCTACGCTTGCCCGCCGCGACCAGATTTTCAACGTGCTTGAAGTAGCCGGCGGGTGCCGGTGGACGAGCGTCGTCGACGATGAACGGTGGCTCATACAGGTAGACCCCCGTCACTCGGTCGCCCAGCGCACTCGCCGCGTCGAGTGTGATCCCACAGCCGCCGGAACCGCTGGTCAGGGCGGCGGTACCTCCCGCGATGCCAATGAGTGCGGCAATGTCATCGAGTTCACGGGCGGGGTCGTAGGGCTGTGGGTCACCGCTGGCTACCCGGCCGCGGCGATCAAAGCTGATGACCGTAAAGTGCTCAGACAGTTTTTCGACGAGTCCGGCGACGCCGGTGTGGTCTTCGGCGACGTTGCTGATCACGATGATGGCCGGCCCGGAGCCGGTCATCTCGTAGGCAATTGTTGTCCCGTCGGCGGAGGTGATGGTCTGCATGATCGTGTCCTTCTGTGGTGTTCTGAGCAGGGTGCCGAGCCGGTCGAGAGCCTCGGCATAGCCCTCGGCCATCCGAAGCTCGACCGCTCGCCGGAGCGCCTGGCCGTCGGGGAAGCTCGCCTCGACTTCGACGCGGCAACCAGTGCCAGCCGAGGCGAAGATGACCGAGGTCGGGAAGGTGCCGGTTCCGTCGGGCTGCCACGCCTCGTCGGCGAAGGCGTCCTCGTAGGCCAGTTCGGCGTGTGGAATGACGAGGCCGTAGGTGGCGACGCTGCGGACCGGCCCGGCCGATCCGTCCTCCGGTGCGATCTGGAACCGCCACCGGCCGCCCGGTCGAACGTCCATTTCGTACACGATCGCGGTCCAGCCCGCCGGGCCCCACCATGTCGTGATCGCTTCGATGTCGGTCCATGCCCACCACGCACGGCCCACATTGGCGGCGTAGGTGCGGCTGATGCGGATGGTATTGCGTGATCCGTCGATCACAATGCCGTCCCCAGGCCTGTTCTGGTTCCTCACTGTTCCGTCCCGTCAAGGAAGGAGCCGAGGCGGTCCATCCGTTCCGACCACAGGCCGGCGAATCGCTGCGTCCAGTCGCTCAGCTCGCGCATCGATTCCGGACGCAGCCGGTAGATCCGTTGCTGTGCGTGTTTCGTTGCCTCGACCACGCCGACCTCGGCGAGCAGCCGCAGATGCCGGGACACCTGGGGCTGGCCCATGACGAGCCCGTCGACGATGCCGCCGACCGACCGCGGGCCATCCCGGAGTAATTCGACGATCCGGAACCGGTTCGGCTCCGAAATCGCGGTCAATTGCTGCTGCACGGTGTTGATCATGACTAGAGCATACATAATGGTATATATACATGCAAGCGCATATATGAGGAGTTGGTTTAGTGGATTTGGTCGGGAGGCGGACTTAGGCGCGTAACAACCGTTGCGCTGTCGGGTGGATGTTGGCCGGCCGTAGCCCGCTGCGGCGCGCCCGTTGCGCAGGCATGGCCAGAGTTCGCAAGTGCTTGTGCTCGGCATGGAAAGATTTGAGGGCGCTTACCTGATCGGCGCGCATGTTTGCGTATGGCTGGATCTGGAGATCTGCAGATAGTTTATTATGATGTCCCCGAAATAAAGGAGGATGGCGAGATCGTGGAAGCGACGCGGCAATGACGATCGCGATTCGCGCGGCCCGGCTCGATGACGCGGCCGCTATCGCCGCGATTTATGCCCATCATGTTCTGCACGGCACCGCGACCTACGAGACGATCCCGCCATCGATCGACGCCACTCGCGAGAAAATCGCGCATATCACGGAGAAGGGCTGGCCATATCTGGTGGCCTGCGCTGATGGGATGGTGCTGGGCTATGCTTACGCAACTCAGTTTCGCGACCGGCCGGCTTATGCCTATGCCTGTGAGGACAGCATCTATGTGTCGGTGGATCATGCACGCCGCGGGATCGGCGGCGCGCTGCTGGCGGCCCTGCTGATTGCGGCCACGAACCATGGCTTCAGGCAAATGGTCGCGGTGATCGGCGGCGGCGAACCCGCTTCTGTCGCGCTTCACGCGGCGCTGGGGTTTCGGCAGGTCGGCCGCCTCCCGGCCATGGGCTGGAAGGCCGGGCGCTGGCTGGATAGCGTCTATATGCAGATAATGCTTGGCGAGGGGGCTGCAACGAACCCGGCGGGTGGTTGAGCAGCATGGGAGAGATTTGGGGACACTGTACCTGATCGGCGCGTGTCGTTGCGTTCAGTCGATCCGGAAATCTGCAGATAGTTTAGTATCGCGTCCCCGAAATATCAGGATCAGCGCTTGTCCCTGCCGGCGGGTGGTCGACGTGGGCCGCCGGGTTTGGGCGTTGCACGGCGTGGCCCGCGATCCGCGCGGGCCACAGCGCCGGCGGGTGCTGGCCGAGGCGCAGCCGGAAGCACGCTTTTCGCTTCAGCGATGACATAGCCATTTCTCTGCAGCTGGGAGAAGGCGTTGCGCACGCTTGCCGCAACCGCCTTTTGGACCGCCGACGGGAGGTCGCTGAAGGCCGTATTCGCATGAATCGAGGCCAGGTCGCGGATGAGCGCATTGGGGAGGCCCTGCGACGCTTCCTTCAAAGCCTGAATCGCATCGACGACTGCGGTGTTGATCACGTCCTGGACGATATCGGTTGCGGATTTTACCATGCCGTCCCCAAGCCACACCGCATCGCGTGGGTCAACTCAGTGCCGCACATCGGCCCGGCGGGCCCGTCGGTTTCGCGCCCGACGAAGGTCCTAAAATACCGAGCTCAGCCAGAGCTTTCCGCCCTCCAAGTCGCGACGAAGACATCGCGATACGCCGGCATCTCCGCATCGATTGGCCGGATCGCAGTCACGCCGTGCATCACTCTGTGGTCGTCCAGCAGCACAGCGTCTCCTGGTACCGCCAGGGTGAAGCGGTCAATCTCCGGCCGACCGGCAATCTGGATCTCGGTCACGCCTTCAGCGGCGTTCAGTCGGTCGATCAGCATCACCAACACCCAATCGACCCCGTCGCGGTGCATTCCTTCGGGGGTCGGGCGACCCGGGGTCTGCGCTGTAGTCTCGATCCGAAACTGATGCAGTTCGACATGCCAATGCGCGGCCACATCGCGTTCGCCGGCGCCCTCAAAGCAAAGCGTCGCGCCGCGGAGCAGCCGTTGCATCATCGGGCTGTCGGCGACGGCATCCTCCATTGGTTCGAACCAGCGCTGCACATCGCCATTCAGCTGGTTATAGTCACGGCTCTGAAAATGAGGCTGGTGCGGCTTTCGCGTGATTGCGTCCGGCGTGATCGCCAATGCGGCGTGGCGGCGGCGGCGATAGCGACCGCCATCGGCCATATAACGATCAAGGCCGAGCCGATTCCATGAGTCCGCGAAGCTCGTCCAACTCGACTCCAGGGCAGGGGTCGGTAACCAATCGATTGTGTCGGGCGCCAGGCGAACGAAGCCCTGCGCAGCAAGCTCCAGCGCCAGAGGAGGGGCGGCCGCGCTTCCAATGTTCACCGATGGTCGAGGCACAGCATCGTCACCCACATCAACAATTGCTCCGGTATCGAAGCAATATGCCCATCATATAAGGGTTCATGCGGCCAGATCATGGCCGGCGGGGAAGGTTCGGGGGCATCATTTCACCTCGGACTCTTGAATTCCCGCCGGGGTCGGGGCACCCCTGCGGGGATGCACGCCGAGACGGACTTGGAAACCATTCTGCTCGGGCCGCTGCTCGCTCATCGCGACTGCGGCGATTGCGTCGCGTGCTGCACCGTTCTCACGGTGGATACGCCCGATTTCAAGAAGCCGGCGGGAACGCCCTGTACGCACCTCACTTCGCATGGGTGCGGCATCCATGCGGTGCGCCCCGATATCTGCCGGACATGGTTCTGCGCCTGGCGAAGGGTCGCCGGCATGCCCGATGAAGCCCGGCCGGACCGGTCCGGCCTGCTTGTGTCGCTCAATTTCGTGCGTGAGCCGCGCAATTGCTTCGAAGGCGTCTCGATCAACATCCGCGCGGTCGCCGGCAGCAACGCGATAGAGAATGACATAGCCGCAATCATCCTCGACAGCCTGTGCGATCAGCTGATCCCTGTCTGGTTCAGCGACGGATCGAAGAAGATGTTGATGCACCCAGAGAACGACGTCGCCAGCCTGGTCATCTCGGGGGAACCTGCACCCGCACATCTGCAGAACGACGTGGCCGCATGGCGCGAGCGCTACGGTGTTTTCGCGGCAAACGGCTAGGCTTTATGGGCGCGTGGATGACGGTGACGGCGCACATGGACGGCAGCGCCTCGCCGGGGCAGGTTGGGTAAAGCGAGGGAGGGCTGAGTGATTAATCGTTATGACCTGACGACCATCGCGGTGCTGCACGGCTGGTCGCGGGCGATGCTGAAGGCGGCGGCATGAGCAGAGTGGGGGCATGAACCGGGCAGAGCTGGAAATTTGCGTCGAGGATATGGCCGGGATCGCCGCCGCGATCGCCGGAGGTGCCGATCGCATCGAACTCTGCTCGGCATTGATGGTTGGCGGGCTCACTCCCTCGACAGCGCTGGCCCGCGCCGCGCTGGACCTGGCGGGTGCCGCCGGGGTCAAGGTCCATGCGATGATCCGCCCGCGCGGCGGCGGCTTCACCTATGACGCAGAGGAGATGGCGCTTGCCGTCGCCGAGGCACGCTCGTTGATCGGTCAGGGGATCGACGGACTGGTGTTCGGTGCGGTCCGGGATGGGCAACTCGACGAAGCGGGGCTCGCCCGCTGGGTGGAGATGGTACGCGCGGACAGCGCGACGGTCAGACTGACGCTGCACCGCGCGGTCGATGTGATCGACGACCCTGTCGCCGCGGTCGACATCGCAGCGCGGCTCGGCTTCGATCGTATCCTGACTTCGGGTGGCGCGGTGGGCGCGCCGCAGGGCGTGGAGACCATTGTCCGGATGGTCGAACGCGCCGCGGATCGCTGCCGCATCATGGGTGGCGCCGGTGTGCGCCCCGACAATGCCGCAGCGGTGCTCGCGACCGGGATTCACGACTTGCACGGTTCTGCCAGCCAGCCGGGCGAAGCGCTCGCCCCGCAACTCACTGCGCTGGGGTTCGGCCCGGCGCCGCGTCCCACCGACCCGGACATCGTCCGCGCGCTTCGGCATATCATCGACAGCCACTGAAAGGCGTTTCCGCTATGACCAACCCTGCCTCGCCTTTCCATCCCTCGCGCCGGACCGTGCTCGGCGGCGCCGCCGCGCTCGGCCTTGCCTCCGCCGCGAATGCCCAGAGTGGCGCCGTGGCCGGACCGGCGACGATCGTGTCGACCTGGGACTTCGGCGCAGCGGCCAACAAGGCGGCGTTCGAAAAGTTGTCGGCGGGCGGGTCGATCCTCGACGCGGTTGAAGCGGGCGGGCGCGTGCCCGAGGCCGATCCGACCAATCATTCGGTCGGCTATGGCGGCTATCCCGATCGCGACGGCCGCGTCACGCTCGATGCGGTGATCATGGACGATACCGGCCGGGTCGGCGCAGTCGCCGCGCTTGAGGATGTGGTCCATGCCGTGTCGGTCGCGCGCGCAGTGATGGAGAAGACTCCGCATACTTTCCTGGTCGGGGAGGGCGCCACTCAGTTTGCGCTCGCCAATGGCTTTCCTCGGGCAAAGCTGCTCACGCCCGAAGCGGAGGCGGCGTGGCGCGACTGGCTCAAGACCTCGCACTACAAGCCGGTCGCCAATATCGAGAATAAGCGCGCCCCCGGCGGCGCGCTGGATCATGATACGATCGGCATCCTCGGCCGCGACGCGAAGGGCAACCTCGCCGGTGCCTGCACGACGTCGGGCATGGCGTTCAAGATGCATGGCCGGGTCGGCGACAGCCCGCAGGTTGGCTGCGGCCTGTACGTCGAGGCAGGCGTCGGCGCCGCCACTTCGACCGGAGTCGGCGAGGAAGTGATCCGTATCGCCGGCACCGCGCGCGTCGTTGCCTCGATGCGCGCGGGCATGACGGCTCAGGCGGCATGCCGCGAGGCGGTGCTCCACATCGCGACGCTGCGCGGCGATGCGATCAAGGGCGCGCAGGTCGGGTTCCTCGCGATCGACCGCGCCGGCAACGTCGGCGCCTTCGCGCTGATGAAGGGGTTCACCTATGCCGTCACCGACGCGCAGGGCCATACGGTCGTCCTTCCCTCGGCCAGCCTGGCTTGACCGGTCTGGCATGAGAGATGGCCTTGGCGCCTTGGAGCTTCCCGTCCTCACGTTCATCCGGCGGGCTATAACGTTGAGCGGCCGGCTTGCTTGTCTTCGGAGGCGGGACCACAGCGCATAGCAACGACAATGGAGAATCTGATGTCTATAAAAGTGATCGCGTTCGTCACCGTGAAGGCGGGGGAAGAAAAGGCGTTCGAAGCCGCCGCCAGCATTTGTGTTGCGGCATCACGGAACGAGCCAGGCGTGCTCCACTATGATCTGTGGCGTGAAGCCGAAGGCGAGCGCCGTTACGTCTTCAACGAACTCTATGCCGATCAGGCCGCAGTCCAGTCGCATATGGGATCGGATCACTTCAAAGCCTTCGGCCTGGCGGCGCGCGATCTGGCGGCCGCACGCCCGGTGATCATCGCTACCACCCCGGTCGACGTGGCCGACTGACTCTCGCGGCAGACCGAGGCTATTCCGCCGCGCGTGCGGGCGCGGCGGCCCGGATGCTGGCTGACGGCGCAATGCAATCACTTGCAGTCCTCACGACCGGCGTTGCGATGACCCGATGGCAGCCGTTCGCGTGGCAAGCGTCTGAACGTCTGCGACCGCCCCGATCCCGGATGCTGGCATCGCTCAGCTCACTGACTAAAAGCAGTCTCAAAAGATAAGGACGATCGCGATGACCGATGTGCCGGACGAGGGGCCGTTCTTTCACGGTACAATCGCGGATTTGCGCGTGGGTGATTTCCTCACCGCAGGATACCGGTCAAACTATCGTCCTGAAGTGGTGATGAACCACATCTACTTCACTTCCATTGTGGACGGCGCCGGGCTTGCCGCTGAAATTGCGGCGGAACTCACTAAAGGCGGCGCAGCGCCGCGTGTTTATGCCGTAGAGCCGACCGGGACATTCGAGAACGATCCGAACGTGACCGACAAGAAATTTCCCGGCAACCCCACTCGGTCGTATCGCAGCAGCGCACCGCTCAAGGTCACTGGCGAAATCACACATTGGACCAGATTGACGCCCGAAGCACTACAGATGTGGAGAGAACGACTGACCGCACTGCGCTCAGAAGAACGAGGCGAAATCATCAACTGATGCGCGGCGACATGTACCTTGTGCTCACTACGCGATCGAATCGCTATGAAGGAGACGATCAGCAAACCACCCAGTTCTGGTCGTTCAGAGCCTTTTAAACCACTGGCCGCGCCGAAGGGCGAGTGGTGAAAGCAGGCGATCGAATGCTTGTTGCGATCTCTCTTGAGAACGTTCACAAAAGCGCCTTGCCCCCTGCCAGCAATGGATGACCATGCCGATTAGCGCCGCCGCCACCTCGACCGACGCCACGGCACCGGCGAAGAGCCATTATGTCATTCTCGACGGGCTGCGCGGTGTCGCCTCGCTTCTAGTTGTCGTCTTCCATTTGTTCGAGGCCTATGCCGGCAATGATCCGCAGAAGCAGATCATCAATCACGGTTATCTGGCGGTCGATTTCTTCTTCCTGCTGTCGGGTTTCGTGATTGCCTATGCCTATGACGATCGCTGGGGCGGCATGGGGCAGTGGGAGTTTTACAAGCGGCGATTGATCCGGCTCCAGCCGATGGTGGTGGTGGGCAGCGTGGTTGGCGCGGCACTGTTCGTATTCCAGGACTCGACCATTTTCCCAAAGGCTCCGGGCACTACCATTTGGCAGGTCATCCTCGTGATGCTGATCGGCTGCACGATGATCCCGCTGCCCAAATCGGCGGACATTCGCGGCTGGAATGAAACCTACCCGCTCAACGGCCCGGCATGGTCGCTGTTCTACGAATATTGCGCCAATATCCTGTATGCGATGGGGCTGCGGCGACTGTCCAATCGCGGCCTTGAAGTGCTGGTTGCGCTGTCCGCGGTTGCGCTCATCCTGCTGCTCGTCATGGGCAAGCGGGGCGATCTGATCGGCGGCTGGTCACTTGACGCCGACGGGCTCACAATTGGCGTGACGCGGGTGATGTTCCCCTTCTTTGCCGGCATCCTGCTGATGCGGCTCGGCACGCGGATCCGGCTGCCCGGCGCTTTCTGGCTGTGCAGCTTGATGCTGATCGTCACCTTGTCGCTGCCCCGCTTCGGGGGCACAGAGCGGCTCTGGGTCAACGGGCTGTACGAGGCCGGCTGCGTGATCCTGCTGTTCCCGCTGATCGTTGCGATCGGCGCCGGTGAGAAGCGGATTGACGGGCCGTCGGTACGGGTCGCGCGGTTCTTCGGCGACCTGTCCTATCCGCTCTACATCACGCATTATCCGCTGATGTATATCTATATCGGCTGGGTGGTCGACCGGAAGGTTCCGCCCCTGCAGGGGGCATTGGCTGGCCTCGGCGTGCTGATCATTTCGGTCGCAGTGGCGTACGCGTCGCTCAAATTATTCGATGAACCGGCCAGGCGCTGGCTCGCGTCGAGGTTTTTGACCAGGCGATCCTAGTGCGGATAACCGACGATCGTTTATGATGCTGGACATTGGCGGGCTGGTACCAGAGTCACGTTTTTGTAGGTGAGGGGCAGCTTTTGCTCCCCGTCGTCCGTCGAAATCGTGGCGTACCCCTTGAATGTCGCGGGAACGAGTCCGCTGCCGTCGGCAGAGTGGATATCGTCCTGCTGCACGCGGTCGTAAAGTGTAACGAGCACAAGATTGCGAAGCTCTTTTGGGGTGCCATGGTTAAACCATGTTGCTCCCTGGCTCCCTACACCCCCCAGTTCTCCGTTGGGCGTTGCGCTCCCGCCAGCTTTGATACGCCATCCTGGGGGTATGTGGCATACTGACTTAAATTCGACGCCCCAGGTCTCGATGGAAAAGGCCTGGATGCTCTGCGTATCTTTCAACGGGATGGCGCCGATCGACAGCAGATAGGTGCGCGGGTGGTCCACCGGAGCGGGGACGGCAGTGAGGAGCAATGGGAGAAGGAGCGTTTTCATGCCGTGATCATCCATGAGGATGCGAACGCCTGCAATCCGGCATGAACATCATAGCCCCGGTCGATTGCCGCCGTCGATATCAAAGACGATGGAGGTTCGGGTACGGCTCGAACTGATGGGCTGCTATCGGTCAGGTTTTCCATGTCACCCTGTCGGAACGCGAAAATGCAATCGCTAGAATCGAAAATAATCACCTGAATGGGATTATTTTGTCCCAATCGGGTTGAAATTCAGCACAATTTCAGCCACGATTCCCCGCCATAACGGGGGAGAGCCACATCATGATCTCGATCGCGCGAATGAAGCATGTCATTCTGTCCGCAACCGCATTGACCCTGATCTCGCCGGCGCTTCCGGCTCTGGCACAGACCGCCACCACGGCACCCGCCCCCGCAACACCATCCTCTCCCTCGACCAGCGCCGCGCTTGAGGGGCTGGATGCCTATATCGAGGCGGCACGGCAGGCCTGGGAGGTCCCCGGCGCGGCCGTCGTAGTCGTCAAGGACGACAAGATCGTCTACGCCAAAGGCTTCGGTGTTCGTGAGGAAGGCAAGGCGGGCAAGGTCGATCCCGACACGGTCTTCGCGATCGGATCGGCGACCAAGGCCTTCACCGCAGCGGCGCTCGGCATGCTGGTCGACGAGAAAAAGATCGCTTGGGACGGGGCGGTGCATGATTATTTGCCGTCGTTCGAGATGGACGATCCTTATGTCACCCGCCACGCCACGGTCCGCGACTTGTTGTCTCACCGCACCGGCGTGGTTACCAATGGCAACCTCTGGTACGGGTCCGGGTTCGATCGCAAGGAGATCATCCGGCGGATGCAGTTCCAGACCGAATCGATCGGTTTCCGCAACCAGTTCCAGTATCAGAACGAAATGTTCATCGTTGCGGGTGAAGTCGTCTCCTCGGTTGCCGGCACAAGCTATGACAGGTTCATCGCTGGCCGCATCTTCGCACCGCTCGGCATGGGCCGCAGCTATACCAGTATCACTGCGCTGAAAGGGCTGGCCAATGTCGCGGCCCCACATGTGCGCGTCGATGGCAAGGTAACGCCGATCGAGTATCGCCTGATCGACAATGTCGGCGGTGCCGGTGTGATCAATTCCAGCGCGCACGACATGGCGCAATGGGTGCGCCTGCAGCTGGGCGGCGGTATTTTCGAGGGCAAGCCGCTGATCGCGCCTGCGACCCTGGCGGAGATGCACACTGGCCAGATCGTGCCGCGGGGTGCCCCGACCACCACCTTCAAATTCACCGAATATGGCCTGGGCTGGGGTGTTCAGGACTATCGCGGGCAGAAAATCGTTCAGCATTCCGGCGCGATCGATGGGATGCAGAGCATCGTCGCGATGATGCCGGAGAAAAAGCTCGGTGTGGTCGTTCTGACCAACAGCATGCCGAACATGCTGGGCGCCGCCGTGGAGCTGCGTGTGCTCGACGCCTTTCTCGGCGGCCCGGTAACCGATCACAGCGCCGTCCTGAAGAAGGCAAGCGACGACGCGGCCCGGATCGCGCGCGAAAAGACCGCGCCGGCGACGGCGACGGTGTCGCCGCCCACGCTCGCGCTCGATCGCTATGCCGGTACCTATTCGAGCGCCATGCTCGGCGACATCATCATCACGCTGGCCGACGGTAAGCTGGTGCTCGCGCGCCCGGCGGTTTCGGCGGTGCTCGACCATGACGACAAAGACAAGTTCAAGGCGCGGTGGAAAAGCCCGGGCCAGATGAGCGTTTTCGGCCAGACGCCGGTAGGCTTCACCTTCGGTTCGGCCGGGCAGATCACCACGCTGGAATTGGGCGGCGACAAATTCACGCGCAAATAGGGGGCGGAATCCGACCTACCCCTTGGTGAAGCGCCCGTTTCTCCCGGTCGCCGTCGAGATGGAGACGAAAAGGATCGCTGGGAGGGAGGGCGCGCCGCCGGATAGCGGTGTCTATCTGGCAAGCGTCCGTTCCAGCGGCCCTTTTCGTCGCGGCAGCCTTGTCCGGGCGCTGTGGCGCGTCGGAACGCTCGAACGGAGGGCAGGCCCTGTTCAGCGTGCCCTCCTCCCACAGCATCCCGGACAAGGCTGTCTTGATCCTCGCTAGTTATGGGTCTGGACCCTAGATTAACGCCAGGCTTTCCCGCTCTGTCCGGCGCTATCATGTGGCCGACGGGCCACGATGGTCGCTCGATTTGCACTGTTAGACCGTCAAACCGACGATGCCGCTTGATCTGAGACAGAAGTATTTGTCACACTTTGGTCATGGGCAAGTAAGTATCTCACCTAACAGGGGGAAATATCATGCGACAATCCAAGATCATGATGCACGCCGGTATCGCGGCGTTCGCGCTCACCACGGCGCTGTGCGCTGCACCGGCGTTCGCGCAAGCCGCACCCGAAGAAACCGCGGCGACCGATGCTGCGGTAGGTGAGGACATCGTCGTCACCGGCTCGCGCATTCGCCGCGATCCGCTCGACCAGGCCTCGCCCGTCATCACCGTCGATCAGGATGCGCTGGCCAAGACCGGGCTGACCTCGGTTGCCGACGTTCTCCAGCGGCTGCCGAGCGCGGCCGGCGGGCTCAACACCAAGTTCAACAATTCGGGCAATCTCGGCAATCCACCCGACGGCGGCGGCGTCGGCGCCGGTTCGTCCGAAATCGATCTGCGCTACCTCAGCGCCAAGCGCACACTGGTGCTGGTCGACGGGATGCGCTTCGTGCCCGGCACCGCTGGCAGCGGCATGCCGTCGACGATCGATCTCAACACCATTCCGACCAACATGATCGCGCGGGTCGAGGTGCTGCAATCGGGCGCGTCGCCGCTCTATGGGTCGGACGCGATCGCGGGCGTCGTCAACATCATCACTGTGGCGGAGCAGGAAGGCCTGCGCGCATCGGCGCAGTTCGGCACGTACCGCCAGGGCGACGGGCACACCCAGGATTACCAGATCAGTTACGGTATCAAGGGTGACGCAACCAACCTCGTCGTCGGGGCGAGCTATGTGAAGCAGGAAGCGGTGCGCTCAAGCGACCGCTCGATCTCGCAGTTCCCGAACCCCGGCCAGACGTCCTGCACCGACCCGATCGGCGGTTGCTCCAGCGCGGCGGTCCATGGCCGTTTCCTCGGCGATTTCGGCAACCTCACCATCGGCAATCCGCCCAACAACCACCCGACGCTCGCAGATTTGCGGCCCTTTACCGCCGCTGACCGCTTCAACTTCGCGCCGTTCAACTACATCATGACGCCATCAGAGCGCTACGGCGCGTGGCTTAGCTACAAGCAGGAAGTGACGTCGAACGTAAATCTGCGCGTGAAGATGCAGTATAACCGCCGCAACTCCGAGAACCAGGCGGCGTTCGAACCGCTGTTCATCGGCCCGGACGCCGGCAATGGTGCCGGCAGCCTGTTCGATACGCTCTCGATCGACGCGACCAATCCCTATAATCCATTCGGCTACACCCTCTCGGCAGGCAAGCCGGGCGAGGCGCCGCAGAATTACAGCTTCATTGCCCGTCGCCTAGTCGAGGCGGGGCAGCGCACCTTCAATCAGCGCGTCGATACGATGGTGGCATCCGCCACGCTCGACGGCTCGTTCCAGGTTGGCGACCATCACTGGTATTGGGACGTCAATACGGTGATCGGCTTCAACGATGCGAAGCAGAGCTTCACCGGCAACGTCAATGCGGCCCGCGTCGCACAGGCGGTTGGGCCGCTGTCGCAATGCACCGGCGCGTGCGTCCCGCTCAACCTGTTCGGCGGAGTCGGCTCGATCACGCCTGATCAGCTCGCCTTCATCGCCTTCACGCAGCGTGATCGCAGTTCGCAACAGCTGTACGATTATACCGCCAATCTGAGCGGAGAGCTGTTCGATCTGCCGGCGGGACCGCTGGCCTTCGCGATCGGCTATGAACATCGCGTCCAGGCCGCAAGCTTCGATCCCGATCCGATCGTTGCTGCCGGGCTCAGCGCCGACATCCCCGCGCTGCCGGCGCGAGGCCGCTACAATTCGGACGAAATCTATGGCGAGTTGCGCGTGCCGCTCCTTAAGGACAAGCCGTTCTTCCAGTTGCTCGAAGTCGACGGCGCGGTGCGCCACGCCAGCTACACGATCACCGGAGGCAGCACGACCTATACCGCGACCGGTTTGTGGAAACCGACCAGCGACGTGCTGTTCCGCGGTTCCTATGCGACCGGCTTCCGTGCACCGAGCCTCGGTGAATTGTTCGGCGCGCGCTCGCGCTTCGATCTGCCGGCGAACGATCCGTGCACCAGCGCGGCCGGCGGCCTGTTCCAGAGCAACGCCACCGTGCGGGCAAACTGCATCGCCAACGGCGTTCCCGCCAATGGCAGTTATGCAGAAGATCAGGGTGGCCAGCTGCCCGTGCTGACCAAGGGCAATGCCAATCTGAAGCCGGAGAAGTCGCGCAGCATGTTGTTCGGTGCGGTTTATTCGCCGCAATGGGCGCGCAGCGGCGGCGGCAGCCTCAGTGCAGAGGTCAATTACTATGACATCCGCGTGACCAACGCGATTTCAGCGGTGGATGCCAACCTCAAGCTGCAGAATTGCGCGCTGCGTGGCGACGCCGCCAGTTGCGCGCAAATTGTCCGCACCCGGAACGGCTTCATCAACGAGATCGACGCCACGCTGGAAAATCTCGATGCCATCAACACTCACGGCCTCGATTTCACGCTCGCCTATCGTGCGCCGCCGACGTCGTTCGGCACGTTCGGCCTGGCCGTGAACGCAACGCGGTTGCTGAAATACACGCTCGCGGCCTCGAATGGCTTTGTGGTCATCCAGCGTGCCGGTACCGAGCGCGGCAGCCCGGACCAGGCATTCCCCAAGTTCAAGGGCAATGCGACGCTCGACTGGTCGATCGGCGGCTTCTCCGCCGCATTTACCGGACGTTATGTGTCCGCGGTGACCGAGATCACTCCGGAACGCGTGGTCCAACGGATGGATTCGCGCTTCTACGGCGACATCCAGCTCGGCTTCTCGCCGTCCTTCATGGATCACCGCTTCAAGCTGACGGCCGGGGTGAACAATGTGTTCAACCAGGATCCGCCGGGCTGCGGCAGCTGCAGCCTGAACAATTACGATCCGACCACCTATGACGCACCGGGCCAGTTCGGCTATCTCCGCCTGAGCTACGGCTTCTAGGAACCGGCCGGCGGATCGGGCGACTTCGTCCGATCCGCCGGCGGTTTGATTCCGGGTGCCCGGGTTTTCCCGGCAGGCCAGCCACCTCTGAGCGCGATGTGATCGCTCTGCTTGGCGGGCGAGATATGGGACACCCTATTGTCGCATATCTCCAGCGTCCGGCCGGTGTGTCGACACTGTAATATATCGATGAATATTCAATAGCTTGAATAGTATATTTACAAGCCTTTGTACGAGTGTCGCGGGCATCCGGAATGATGGCATGGTGATTGGTTTCAACGACGCGATGTTAGCATTATTTGTCAATGACAGCAGCCGTCGTGGTTACAGACTAGGCTTGTTTCGAACGAAACAGGCCTATCGTGAGCAGGCCCCATCCCAAGACCATCAAGGCACTGCTGATGACGATCAGCGCCGAAACCATTTGCTCGGTAGAGGGAGCCGCCGAATAGCCGGCACCGGCAATTGGCAAGGCATCACTGGCACCCGTCGCGGCTGACAGCGTCAAAGCGATCCAAAGGCCGTACATTCCGGTGACAAGCGTCCAGTGTGCGACATCCTTGAGAATTGGTGCGAGCGTGATTGTGGGCCAAACGAGGCCGGCAATCATGATCGCCATGCCGCTTTGAACCGCAGTGAGGTGAGCCGAAAGAGCCATTCTGGGATTCAGGAAGGAATGAACGGCGACCCCTTGCAGAAGTCCGAGCAGGAAAAGAGCTGCTCCCGCAACCAGGAGCGACTTCCGAAATGATCCCGGCGTCATGCGCTTCTCCCCTCGCTGGTCACCTCACCGACATTGGCCCATACCCGCCCATGATCAGGCGTCCTGCTTCGCCAGCCACTCCTCAAGCCATTTGATCGTATAGTCGCCGTTCTGGAAATCCGGATCCTCAAGCAGCGCCTGATGCAGCGGGATGGTGGTCTTCATCCCCTCGATCACGAACTCCTCGAGCGCACGGCGCAGGCGGCGCAGCGCACCCTGGCGGGTGGTGCCATAGACGATCAGCTTGGCGATCATGCTGTCGTAATAAGGCGGCACCTTATAGCCGGCATAGAGCCCGCTATCGACGCGGACATTCATGCCGCCCGGCGCGTGGAACTGCTTCACCAGCCCCGGTGAGGGGGCGAAGGTGCGCGGATCCTCGGCATTGATACGGCATTCGATCGCATGGCCCCGAAAAATCACGTCCTGCTGGCGCAAGGTCAGCGGATGGCCCTCCGCGATGCGGATCTGTTCGCGCACCAGGTCGAGCCCGGTGATCGCCTCGGTCACCGGATGTTCGACCTGCAGCCGCGTGTTCATCTCGATGAAGTAGAACTCGCCGTCTTCCCACAGGAATTCGATCGTGCCCGCGCCGCGATAGCCCATATCGGCCATCGCCTTGGCGCAGATATTGCCCATGCGGTCACGGTCTTCCTGGCCGAGCACGGGCGAGGGTGCTTCCTCGAGCACCTTTTGGTGACGACGCTGCAGCGAGCAGTCGCGCTCGCCGAGATGGATCGCATTGCCCTCGCCGTCGCCGAACACCTGGAATTCGATATGGCGCGGATTGCCGAGATATTTTTCCAGGTACACGGTCGCGTCGCCGAACGCGGCCTTCGCCTCGGTGCCGGCCTGGAGCATCTGGGTTTCGAGGCTTTCGGGGTCGTTGACCACCTTCATGCCACGCCCGCCGCCGCCCGAGGCGGCCTTGATGATCACCGGATAGCCGACCTTGGCCGCGATCTTCTTCGCCTCGGCGATATCGCTGATCGCGCCGTCCGATCCGGGCACCAGCGGCAGGCCGAGCGCACCGGCGGTGCGCTTCGCCTCGACCTTGTCGCCCATGGTGCGGATATGCTCGGGCTTCGGCCCGACAAAGATGATGTCGTGCGCCTCGACGATCTCGGCGAACTTGGCGTTTTCGCTCAGGAAGCCATAGCCCGGGTGAATCGCATCGGCGCCGGAGATTTCGGCGGCCGAGATGATGTTCGGGATGTTGAGATAACTGTCGACCGCGGGCGGCGGGCCGATGCAGATCGCCTGGTCGGCGAGCCGCACATGCATCGCATCGGCATCGGCGGTCGAATGCACCGCCACCGTCTGAATGCCCATTTCATGGCACGCCCGGTGGATGCGCAGCGCGATCTCGCCGCGATTGGCGATCAGCAGCTTCTTGATCTGCTTCATGATGTTAGTCGACCACCACGAGCGGCTGGTCGAATTCGACCGGCTGGCCATTCTCGACCAGCACGGCTTTCACCGTGCCGCCGCTGGGCGCGAGGATCGGGTTCATCACCTTCATCGCCTCGACGATCAGCAGCGTCGCGCCGGCCGCGACCTTGTCGCCGACCGCCACGAACGGCTTCGACTCGGGATCGGACGACAGATAGGCGGTACCGACCATCGGCGATTTGACCGCATTGGCGGCGGTGACCGGCGCAGCGACGGCTTCCACCGGCGCTGCCGGCAGCAACGGCGCGGTGGCGCCGGGCGCGGACGGCGCGGCGCTGTAATGCACCGCTGCGGCCGCCGCAGCCTTGCGCGCGATGCGAATCTTGCGGCCGCCATCCTCGACCTCGATTTCGGTCAGGCTGGTGTCGTCCAGCAATTGTGCAAGCTGACGGACCAGATCGACATCGATTCGCATCGCGTCGTTCTGGGCATCATTCTGGACGGCGGATTGTTCGTTTTCGGCCATGCGACCCTTATGCTCCCTTATTGGGCACGCGTCCTGTCAGAGACGGGCGGCGGCTTCAAGCGCCAGCAGATAGGAAAGCGCGCCGAAGCCGGCGATGGTTCCCTTCGCCGCCATGCCGACATAGCTCTGGTGGCGATATGCTTCGCGCGCGGCGGGGTTTGAAATATGCACCTCGATCACCGGCGTTTTGATCGACCGGATCGAGTCATACAGCGCCAGCGATGTGTGCGTGAGGGCCCCAGCGTTGAGTAGGATCGCCTTGGCGCCCTCTGCCTGAGCCTCGTGCATCCAGTCGATCAGATGCCCTTCATGATTCGACTGGCGCATGTCGATCTTCAGGTCGAGGGCGCGCGCGCGATCCTCAAGCTGACCGGCGATATCGTCAAGCGTGTCGGTGCCATAGATATCCGGCTCGCGTAGCCCCAGGAGATTGAGGTTCGGACCGTTGAGGACGTAAATCGTATCGGCCAAGGTCAGGACTTTCTGTTTCAGGTTTGGCGGTTGCGGGTGCGGGCCAGCGTTTCCTATATGCCCTGGGGCGGGTGATCAAATCGCGCGTCGTTCCGGAGTAGCAATGACACATACCGACGGCACCGTCTCGATCCGCGTCAATGGCGAGCATCGCCGCGTCGCGGCTGGACTGACCATCGCGCAACTCGCCGCCGATCTCGGTCTCGTGCCGGAAAAGGTCGCGGTCGAGCGCAATCTGGAGATCGTGCCGCGCTCGACGCTTGGGCAAGTCATGATCGAGGATGGCGACGAGCTGGAGATCGTGCATTTCGTCGGTGGCGGAATGGGCGCGACGCGGATTGTGCCGAATCGCTATGCCCACGACGGCGCGGCGGGGCGGGCGTTCTTTACCGGGGTGCTTGGGCTCGATCTCGCCATGGAGCTGGATTTCATCTCGACCTATCGCGCACCCGGGCATGAGGGGGCGCAAATCAGTGTCATCACGGACGATCCATCGGGGCTGCGGCCGGATTATTCGGTTGGAGTCGACAATGTCGACGAATGCCATGACCGGGCGGTCGCGCAGGGGCTGGACATCGCCTATCCGCTGACCGACGAGCCATGGGGCGTTCGCCGCTTCTTCGTCCGCGACACAGTGGGCGGCCTCGCCAATATCGTGGAGCATCGCACATCATGACCATCCAGACGCCGATCAAGACCGAAGGAGCGGCAGACACATGGACCGTCGCGGGCAAGACCTTCCGTTCGCGCCTGATCGTCGGCACCGGCAAATATCGCGACTTTGCGCAAAATGCCGCGGCGGTCGAAGCGTCGGGTGCCGAAATCGTGACCGTCGCCGTGCGTCGCGTCAACGTGTCGGACCCGAACGCGCCCATGCTGACCGATTTCATCGATCCCAAGAAGATCACCTATCTGCCCAACACGGCGGGCTGTTTCGACGCCGAATCCGCGATCCGTACCTTGCGGCTGGCACGCGAGGCGGGCGGCTGGGAACTGGTCAAGCTCGAGGTGCTGGGCGAGGCGAAGACGCTCTATCCCGACATGGTCGAAACGCTGCGTGCATGCGAGATCCTCGCCAATGAAGGCTTCAAGCCAATGGTCTATTGCGTCGATGATCCGATCGCGGCGAAGCGGCTGGAAAATGTCGGCGCGGTGGCGATCATGCCGCTCGGCGCGCCGATCGGATCGGGGCTCGGCATTCAGAACCAGGTGACGATCCGCCTGATCGTCGAGGGCGCAAGCGTGCCGGTGCTGGTCGATGCCGGCGTCGGCACCGCGTCCGACGCGGCGGCGGCGATGGAGCTGGGCTGCGACGGCGTGCTGATGAACACCGCGATCGCCGAGGCCAAGGATCCGATCCTGATGGCGGCGGCGATGAAGGCGGGTGTCGAGGCCGGGCGGATGGCCTATCTGGCGGGGCGTATGGGCAAGCGGCGTTATGCCGATCCGTCCAGCCCGCTGGCGGGATTGATCTAGGTCGCGAACCTGTAACCGGAATGACCGCTACCGACCCAGGAGCGGGCATTTCGACCATTCGGGCCAACTCGCCTTATGGCGCGAGTAGAGCGCGGCCTTGCTCGACTTGAGCGCGTCATTATGAGAATCGGCAGCGCAGGGGGGCAGGTATGAGCGAATTTGAATTCATCTTTGCATTATTCGGCCTGCTGCTCGGCCTGTCGATCGTTGAAGTGCTGGGCGGGCTCGCACGCGTGATCGAGGCGCGGCTGAACGCCGGATCGATGGTGCGGATCGGCTGGTTGACGCCGCTGCTGGGCGTGTTCGTCCTGCTCGACCTGTTGTCCTTCTGGATGGCGGGATGGGTGACGCGCAGCATGATCACCGTGTCCGGATTTTCGCTGATGGCCGTGACCTGCTTCACTGGCGCCTATTATCTTGCGGCGCGCCTCGCCTTTCCGCGCGATCCTGATGTGATGTCGGACCTGGACGCGCATTTTTTCCGTGTGCGCCGGATCGTGCTGGGGGTGTTGCTGATCCTGCTGCTGTGCCAGCTCGGTTGGTATGCAAGCCTACCCAAGCTGGCGCCGCTCCTTGTCCAGCCGCTATCGCTAACACTGACGTTGGTCCTGGCCGGCTTGATGATCACGGCGATGCTGGTCCGGGGCGAGCGGGTGAGCCGGGCCGTGATGCTGGCGCTGGTTGCGCGATATCTGGTGGTCTATCTGCTCTAGTCGCCTATGCGGGCAACCGCGATCCCGGCCGTCGCGCATTTATCGGGTCACGGCCTGGTCGATTTGTAACCAGGCGGAACGCTGGGACGAAGAGCATCGGGATCCGATGAGAGGGGCTTCGATGGTGCGCGCGTTCACTGTGCTGCTGATACTGCTGCTCAGCGCGATGAGCGTCAGCGCGGAGAGCGCGGCAGCGGCGCCGATGGGCGCGATATGCGATCATTCCAGCTCAGGCTCATGCGATTGCCCGCAAGGGCCGGAACGATGCCCCGACATGATGCTGGCCGGGGCCGCCTGCCAGTCCTGTTGCCCCGCGATTCTGCCGCAATCGCTCGACATCAACGTACGAGAGGGGACAGGCACCACCGCCATTCGCGCCCCAGCGAACGGTCTGTTGACGCGCATAGTGGCGCCGGAGCCGCCACCGCCGCGAACCGTGTGAGACGATCCGAATTCACATCATTTCACATGGAGACATCTCATGATTCGTTTTGCCAAAATCGCCATCATCCTTTTTGCCGGAACGGCGAGCGCGGCCTTCGCCGCGGCGCCTGGTGCGGTCACGGCGGCGTGCTGCGCGCTCGGCGTGTGTTGCGGCCTGCCGTGCTGCGGCTGAACGCAGCCAGGCTGCGGCCGAACGTGATTGCGTAAATGGGGGTGCCGGGCGAAAGTCCGGCACCCCTTTTCGATGGGCTGGGAGAGTGGCGATGCGGCGTATAATGGTGACGGCGACGATGATGCTGGCGGCATGCACCGTAAAACCGGCGGACGGGAATGCCACCCAGGCGGCCTCTCAAGCCCAGCCCCGGGAAGCGCCGCAACCATCGTCCCAGATATCGCCCCAGATTTCGTCCCAGATTTCGTCAGTGACGATCATGGCGGATGACGGCGTCAAAATCTTCGCGCGGCTCTACAAGGCCGAAAAGCCGAAGGGACTGATCCTGCTGTTCCATCAGGCCGGATCGAGCAAGGGTGAATATGCGACGATCGCACCGCGTCTGAACGTCGCTGGCTACGAGGCGCTGGCAATCGATCAACGCTCCGGTGGCGGCCTGTTTGGAGAGAATGAGACGGCGCGCCTGGTCGGCAAGGATCCGGGCTATCTCGCCGCACAGCGCGACCTGCAGGCGGCGGTCGACTGGGCGAAGACGCAGAACCTGCCTGTGATCATTTGGGGCAGCAGCTATTCCTCGTCGCTGGTCTTCCCGGTCGCCGCCGCCAATCCCGGCGTGGTGAAGGCGGTGCTGTCTTTCTCGCCGGGCGAATATTTCGACGACAAGGCGCTGATCCGCACCGCGGCGGCAAAGGTCAGCGTGCCGGTATTCGTCACATCGGCGCAGGATGCGACCGAGATCAAGGACGCCAAGGCGATCTTCGACGCGGTACCGGCGGCGGGCAAGGTCCGCTATCAGCCGAAGGACGGCGGCGTGCATGGGTCCTCAACGCTGATCGCCGCGAAGAACCCGAAAGGCGTCGAGGCGAACTGGGCCGCCGTTCTCGCCTTCCTGAAGGGCGTGACGGGCTGAGTTTGATCCGGCAAGCACGGTACCGGCCCGCTTCCCCACCCGGCCACCCATCCAGTGTATTCTGTGGGTGGCCGGGTGGGGGAGCGGGCCGGTACCGTGCTTCAGCGTAGCTAAATCAAACTCTAGGGCTTGCGCGCCAGCCAGACGCCGGCGCCGTTGCAGGCCGGGTCCTCGGCGACATGCGCCATCTCGATCAGGCCGCGCGCCGCGATCGCCGCGCTGTAATCGGCCGGGCCGAGATCGGCATGATAAAGCGATCCGCGGCGATAGCCGGATGAGTCCCAGTCCCTGTCGGCCTCCGCACTGAACAGCAGCCGTCCGCCGGGCTTGAGCCAGTGTGCGGCACGTTCCGCCATCGCCGCCTGGTCGGCGCGCGACAGCTGAGTGAGGCTGTTCCAGGCGATCACGCCCTCAAATTGCGCCTCGATCCTGACGGTGCGCATATCGGCATGGATCCAGGTCTCGCGCGGAAAACGCGTGCGTGCGAGGGTGATCATCGCGGCGTCCTTGTCGATGCCGGTCAGATGGAATCCCTGGTCGATCAGATAGCGCGCGATCGGCTCCCCGCCGCCGCACCCGAGGTCGAGAATCGTGCTGCCGCGGGGCAGTGCTGCCTTGAACCGGTCGAACCAGAAGCGTGCCGGAAATGCCGAATGATCGCGGTCAACCACAGGTAACTGCGCCCGCCCGATCCGGCGCGCCGGGAACCGCCCCCACGCTCATCCGTTCTTCCCCCAAGACCCGAAACCGTTACCCCCGACGACAACGGTCTGATTTCAGGAGATTATCATGGGCGAGCTCATCGACAAGATCAAAGGCAATGTGAACGAAGCCATCGGCAAGGCGAAGCAGCACAGCGACAATCCCGACACCAAGGCCGAAGGCGCCGCGCAGGAGCTGAAAGGCAAGGCGCAGCAGACCGCCGGCAAGATCAAGGGTGCGCTCGGCGACGATATCTGATCGTCGCGATTGCTCGATCATCAAGGGCCGCTCCGGGAAACCGGGGCGGCCTTTTAGCTGCGGTGTCGCTTTGGCTTATTTCCGCAGCGCCGTGATCGTCGTGCCGGCGGTGATCACCTCGATATCGGTCCTGATATGCAGCAGGCGCACCCCGCTCTGCGCCATCGCCCGATCGAGCGCGGGGGCGAACTGGGCGGTTTCCTCGACCGTCTCCGCCCAGCAACCATAGGCACGGCCAAGCGCCGCGAAATCGGGGTTCTGCAGGCGTGTGCCGGAAATCCGCCCGGGATATTCGCGCTCCTGATGCATGCGGATCGTGCCATAGGTGCTGTTGTCGATCACCAGCACCAGCATGTTCGCACCGTGCGCGACGGCGGTCGCCAGTTCCTGGCCGTTCATCAGGAAACAGCCGTCACCGGCCAGCGCGACGACCATGCGGTCGGGATGACGCAGCGCCGCCGCCGTCGCGGCCGGCACGCCGTACCCCATTGCGCCGGCGGTCGGGGCCAGCTGGCTGGTCGGGCCGGCATAGCGCCAGTAGCGGTGCCACCAGCCGGAATAATTGCCCGCGCCGTTGCAGATGATCGTATCGGCGGGAAGTTTCTCGCGCATCGTCGCGACGCACGGGCCGAGATCCATCCTGATGTCGCGCGGGGCAGGGGTGGACCAGGCGAGATACTCGTCATGCGCCGTGCCGTCGTCGCGCATCAGCAATCCGAGCGAGACAATGGCGTCAGCGAATTCTGCCATGCCTGCGCAGATCGCCAGGTCGGTTTGATAGGTGCTTTCCAGTTCATTGGGGTCAGGATGAACATGGATCAACTTCTGGCCAGGATGGTCAGGCGTGATCAGCGTATAGCCATCGGTCGTTGCTTCCCCCAGCCGCGCGCCTACCACCAACAGAAGGTCGGCTGCCTTGACCCGCGCCACCAGCTTGGGATTGGGGCCATAGCCGAGGTTTCCGGCATATGCCGAAGAATCATTGGTGATCGCGTCCTGTCGGCGAAACGCGGCGGCGACGGGGATGCCGGCACTTTCCGCAAAATCAGCGAAGAGTTCCGCAGCCCGGGCATCCCATCCGGCACCGCCGACGATCGCCACGGGACGCTCGGCTGCCTGCATCAGCGCGGAAAATGCCTGATTATCCCATTCAAAGCCTTGGCGTACGCGCTCGACCCGCGGCCGATCGACCGCCGCGACCGTATCGAGCAGCATGTCCTCGGGCAGCGCCAGCACCACCGGCCCGGGGCGTCCGTTCATCGCGGTCGCATAGGCGCGCGCGATATATTCCGGGATGCGCGCGGCATCGTCGATCTTGGCCGCCCATTTGGCGATTGGGGAAAACATTGCCTGGAAATCGATTTCCTGGAACGCCTCGCGGTCCTTGGTGCCGCGATCGACATCGCCGATGAACAGGATCATCGGCTGGCTGTCCTGCATCGCGACATGCACGCCGATCGAGGCATTGGTCGCGCCCGGACCGCGCGTGACAAAGGCGATGCCCGGCCGGTTGGTCATCGCACCGTCGGCGCACGCCATGAAGCCGACCCCGCCCTCCTGCCGGCACACCACGACATCGACCTCGGGGCTGTCGTGCAGCGCGTCGAGCACTGCGAGGAAGCTCTCGCCGGGCACGGTGAAGATACGATCGCAACCCTGTGCGATAAGCTGATCGACCAGGATGCGGCCGCCGGTGCGTGAATTCGTCATGCGCGGTTTCCTAACCGCAGATGCGGGCATTTGCTATTCCAACCGGCGTCGAAAAGAAGCGTGCCGGCCTCGGTTAATCCGGCGGGCGCGGCAGTCAGGCCTGTACGACAGGCTCAAGCGTGCCGCGATAGGCGACGATCAACCCAACCAACGGCGCGGAAATATCGACGTCAAAGCAGAACCGCCCCTGCTCTTCGGATTCGAAACTCGACCCCGACGGCAGCAGAAACCGGGGCATCGGCATGCCCAGCAGGCGCCAGCGTCGAGCGGTCAGGTATAATCGGCCACCGTCCAGGACCAGCGCCAGAGCGACGGAGATGATGCCGAAGCGTTCCACGACAAGATATTCCTCCTTGCCGGAGCCGCGCGACTGCATCGACGAGAAGGTCTTGCCGCCGAAATTCCGCGTCCAGCGCTCGCCGCCCTTTTCCGGTGAAAGTTCGACGCTGACCGGCACATTCGTTCCCGCCTTTGGAAAGCCGAGAAAAGCCGAGATGATGCGAGCCAATACGCCCCGCCCGCGGCGTATCTTTGCCAGGCCGGCCCATTGCCGTGTTTGCTTGCCACCGTGAAGCTCCCGCAAGCGCGGCGGAAGGTCGGCAAATGCCGATCCGAGAAGCTGGCCATAGAGCGGCGCATCGGGCTCGTCGTATCGAAAGCCGGTGAAGATCGTCCTGCCGCGGAACAGCACATCATAATCGGCGAGTTCGAGCGCACGGGTGCCGGGGCGGGCGCCTGGCGCCGGGCGCTTGCCATCGAGCAATTGCCGTATGACGGCCTCGATCGCCATGGAGGGGATATAGGGGCCGTCGTCACCTTCGGCCAGCAAGTGCCAGCTGATCCGCATGGTCTTGCCATTTGCTTCACCGCGGGCACTGACAAACATCCCGCCGCGATGTTCGCCAAACCGCACCCGGTTCAGGACGGCAAAAAAGAGCGGGGACAGCGGCGCAAACGAGGGCAGCCCAAGCCGCGCACGCGTTTTTGCCAGAAGGTTGAGGATGCGGTGAAGACTCTCCGGGACCGGACCCGCGCCCATCCAGATATCCGTCATGGTGGGATGCTCAGGCGGGATCACTTGCAGATCCGGTACATCGACCAGCGAGAAGTGAATGTTGCGCAGCGGAAGCCGACCGGGCGCCGCGACCGTGAACCGCATGCTCTCGGCCAGGCCGATGCCATGCGACGCCTTGCCGTCCCGCCAAAGCTTCACTGGCGCGCCCGCATAGCCGACGACCGCGCGCATCACATTCAGGCCAATGCCGGCATAGGGTGACGGCGCAATTCCCCCTTCAACGGCGATAATGTCCATCCGCGCGGCCATCTCGCGCAAGACTGCGGCGGTCAGCACCGGGAAACTGCTGACGCCGGACAGAATGAACACGCCGGCGGCTTTCGCCTGAGCATCGAACTGGCTCACGCCGAAGACAAAGTCAGCGGCATCGGCGAAATCGAGATAGTCGATCCCGGCGTCAATACAGGCGGTGATCACCCTGTAGCGGTCGGACCCATAGTCCTGAAACGGGCCGGAAGCATCAACGACGAGATCCGGCGCCTGGATGCGCAAGCCTTCGGCGATATCAAGCCGATCAAGCGCAAGCGGGCGGACCTGCGCTGCGCCGCGATAGCCCGCGCAAAAGGCTTCGGCCCGGGCCAGGCTGCGGCCGCAAATGAGGATTTCTATCTCGGATATATTGGACAGCAACTCCGCCAGCCGGCCGCCAAAGACACCATAGCCACCGAGGATCAGGATCTTCATCACGCCGCCATCTGCCATCTGGACAAGCCGGTGATCGGCCTCCCCCTTAACGCCCCATCCCCTTAACGCACCACGCGAAAATTCCTAAGCGTTCGCCACGGAAAACCAAGTGTTTCCCGGGGGAGCGCTGACCGCCACGATCGGGCGCCAATCTGTCGGAATTGCTTACAGTGCGGATTGAGCGGAATGGCGCGTTAACCATCGTCTCGCCCGGTTTTGCGTGGGGTGCGAAAGCTGGCACGCCCACTGCATAGTCTGGAGTACGCCGAGCGTATCACGCTTCAGCTGGGCGGGCCCGAGCTTTCCCTCCGATCTCGCCGGGCCCGCCCGCACCCGGCCTTCATCGATCCCGTCAGAGCATCATTGGGGCCAGACACCCCCCGTTCGGGCTGAGCTTGTCGAAGCCCACGCGTTGCGCCTGCCCTTCGACAGGCTCAGGGCGAACGGTGGTGGAGTGTCCAGCCCGAAACCGCGACAGTCAGCCCGGACGCTTATTCCGCGCGCGCGACACCCTGATCCTCGAGCAGCTGCTCGAGCTCGCCGGATTCGTACATTTCCATCATGATGTCCGATCCGCCGACGAATTCGCCCTTCACATAAAGCTGCGGGATGGTCGGCCAGTCCGAATAGGCCTTGATGCCCTGGCGGATGCCCTGGTCCTGCAGCACGTCGACACTGTCGAACTGTACGTTCAGGTGCTGCAGGATCGCGATCGCGCGGCTGGAAAAGCCGCATTGCGGGAACAGCGGGCTGCCTTTCATGAACAGCAGCACGTCGCTCTTGCCGACCAGATCGGCGATACGGGCCAAATCGGCGGATTGGGTGGAATCGTCAGTCATCGTCATCATCCTTGTTCCGGCCCAGAGCCGAGTGGGGCATCGGGCAGGGCGGTGGTCAGCTGGAGCGCATGGAGTTCAGCCCCCATCCGCCCCCCGAGCGCCGCATAGACGAGGCGGGTGCGCTCGACCCGGGAAACGCCTCGAAAGCTCTCCGCGACGACGCGCGCGGCATAATGGTCGCCGTCGCCCGCCAGATCGGTGATCTCGACCGTCGCGCCGGGAATGCCGGCGACGATCAGGGCCTCGATCTCGGTTGCCGCCATCGCCATATGGTTATTCCGACTGCATCAGCTGACGGCGGGCCTCGATCGTATGTTCCTCGATCGCGCGGCGCACCACGGCTTCGTCGACTTCGATATTCGCCGCGGTCAGGTCGCTGACCAGCTTGCGGATCACGTCCTCGTCGCCGGCTTCCTCGAAATCGGCCTGCACCACCGCCTTGGCATAGGCATCGGTTTCCTCCGCCGTCAGCTTCATCTGGGCCGCCGCCCAATGGCCGAGCAACCGGTTGCGCCGCGCGGTGACACGAAACTGCATCTCCTCGTCGCGCGCATATTTGGTCTCGAACGCGCGCTCGCGGTCATCGAAAGTGGTCATGTGGCTCGTTCCCTTGGGCCTGTACTGTCTCATGCAGCGAGATAGGGGTGTGAAGGGCGGCGCGCAACGGCGCATCATCGCCTGTATGGAATTGGTCGCCATTGCGAGCGGCATGACGTAGCAAACCGGCATGACGATCGATCAGCGGGGACAGCCGTGAGTGAATTGACCGGAGCGGCACGCCGGGCGGCGGCGTTTCGCCGCATGCGCGATGCGCAGCGGACCGAAGTGGCGGAGGATTATGTTGAGCTGATCGGCGACCTGATCGCCGAAACCGGCGAAGCGCGGCTGACCGATCTGTCCGAGCATCTGGGCGTCAGCCACGCCACTGCCGCCAAGGTGGTGCAGCGACTGCAGCGCGAAGGGCTGGTCGAAAGCCGGCCCTATCGCTCGATCTTCCTGACCGAGGATGGCGCCGCGGTTGCCGCCATGTCGCGCGATCGCCACCGTATCGTACATGAATTCCTCCGTGCTTTGGGGGTCAGCGAGCTGAATGCCGAAGCCGATGCGGAGGGCATGGAGCATCATGTCAGCCAGGAAACGCTCGATGCGCTGGCGCGACTGACGCGGAAACTGATCACCAGCTGATCGCATTCCCCTGTGGGCTCGCGCCCTGTTGCTTGACGATCAAAATTCAGCCATGGCTTAATCATTAAGCAATGGTGTGAAGGAATCGCGGCATGGTGCGTGCAGTCATGGCTCTTGCCGCCGCCACACCGTCAGCGCCGCCGGTCCCGTTGTCGCCGCCCCTGTTGTCGCCTCCACCATCCGAGGTGCCGGCCGACAAGCCGGCCCCGGCGCCGGACGACTCCGACATCATCGTCATCGGCCGCGCCAGCCACCGTATCGGGGCGGCCCGCTCGGCGAGCGAAGGGGTGATCGGCGGGGAGGATCTGCGCATTCGCCCGCTGCTCAGGACCAGCGAACTTGCCGAAGCGGTGCCCGGGCTGATCGCGGTGCAGCATTCCGGCGGCGGCAAGGCGGCGCAATATCTGATCCGCGGTTATAATCTCGATCACGGCACCGATTTCAGCATTGCGATCGACAATATGCCGTTCAACCTGCGCAGCCAGGCGCACGGCCAGGGCTATCTCGATCTGAACGGACTGATCCCGGAAACGGTTGACCGGATCGACTATCGCAAGGGCCCCTATCGCGCCGCCGATGGCGATTTTTCAGCGGTCGCCGCGGCATCGCTGCGCACCCTCGACCGGTTCGAGCGGCCGTTCGCCTCGGTTACCGCCGGCAGCTATGGCTATCGCCGCGTGGTGGCGGGCGGATCGCTCGCGCTTGGGCCGGGGACACTGCTGCTGGCCGGCGAGGCTTCCGCGAATGACGGGGTGTGGCAATTGCCCGAGCGGCTGCGCCATGTCGCGGGCTTCGGCAAATATACTGTCGAGACAGGCGCGGGAACGCTGCGCGCCAGCCTTTCGCTCTATGATGCGCGCTGGCAGCCGACCGAGCAGATTCCGGTCCGTGCGATCGGCACGCTGATCCCGGATCGCTTCGGCACGCTCGATCCCTATCTGCGCGGGCGGACCAATCGCCAAGTGTTCAACCTGGGGCTGGAAAGCGATCGTCTGACCGTCACCGCCTATGTCCAGCATTATGGCTTCGATCTGATCTCCAACTTCACTTTCTTCCTCAACGATCCGGTTCATGGCGATGAACTCGAACAGGTCGAGGATCGTTGGACTTTTGGCGGCCGTATCGCTCGCCGTATCGATCTGACTGATCGGCTCAAGCTGACCCTGGGGGCCGATGGTCAGGTCGACAGGATCAAGGGTCTTGGCCTGTATCATACCCAATTCGGCCGGCGGATCGCGACGACCAGCCTGGTCGATGCGTCGGAAAGCTCGCTGAGCGGCTATGCCGAACTGAACTGGAAGCCGATCGACCGGCTGAGCCTGATCGCCGGCGCGCGGGTGGATCATTTCCGTTTCAGCACGGTCGCACGCGGCGGTGCGGGCCATAGCGGCACCGTCGAGGACAGCATCGCCACGCCCAAGGCGAGCGCCAGCCTCGACCTCATTCCGGGCCTCGGGCTCTACGCCAGTTACGGCCAGGGTTTTCATTCCAACGCGGCGCGCGGGGTGACCGCGCTGGTCGATGCGGTACCGGGCCTGGCACGCGCCACCGGCTATGAAATCGGCACGCGCGTCGAACGCGGGCCAGTGATCGTCACGCTCGACCGGTGGTGGAGCCGGTCGGCGAGCGAGCTGATCTATTCCGGCGATGACGGGACCGTGTCGCCGACTGGTCCAAGCCGGCGCCATGGCTATGAGGCGACACTCTATCTGCGCGCGGCGCGCTGGCTGACGATCGACGCGGTCTATGCCACCAATCATGCGCGTTTCGTCGCTGCGCCCGGCCTGGACCGCATTCCCAACGCGCTGGAATCCGCCGGCGAACTTGGCGTGGCGACGGTGTTCGGCCGCTTCAATGCCGCGATCCGCGTGCGCTATCTCGGGCCTCATCCGCTGACTGAGGACAATAGGATACGCTCGCCGGCAACCACCGTGATCAATCTGCGCGCGGCGCGGACCATCGGTGCGGTGGAACTGAGCGCCGAACTGCTCAACATCCTCGATTCCGCGCGCGCCGATGCCGATTATTTCTATGCCTCACGGCTTCCCGGCGAACCACCCGAGGGGATCGAGGACATCCACAGCCGCTCGGTCGAACCGCGCATGCTGCGCATCGGGGCGAAAATGGTCTTTTGACGACCAGAAGCCTGCCGGCCGGCCATTGCCGATATTGACGGCCAGAGGGTAGGGTCGCCGGATGCTCACACCGGCCTCTCCCGAGTTTCGATAATGCCTGAGGTCCGGCGATTGGGCGACGGCTATGAGCCGCATGTGGATGAGCGTGACGGCGCGCTGACCTATTCGCTGCCGGTCGATTCAGGCTTTGTGAGCGCCGCATTCTCGTTCGACATTCGCCAGGCGGATCTCGATATCCTCCTGGCGGACCCCTATCGACGCGCCGTGCTTGAGGTCATCGCGCACACGATCCTGCAGCGATCCTTGCTTGCGGGCAGCACGAAGGTGACTCAGCAGGCATTCGACGATTTGGTGTCGCGGGCCTTGCATGCCCCATCGGTGGCGCTTGAGGAATATATCGCCGAGATCGGCCGGGACCACCACATCGTCATTGGTGTTTACGTCGAGCAAGCGATGGCCAGGCAGTCGGCGGCCAAGGCCTAGCTCAACCCGGTGCAGGCCCTTCATGTCTCATTAAGTATATGATATAAAACGATAATGCTTCAGATCGCTGCCCGGATGATGGCCAGAGATATGGAACATTGCTGGTGTCCCAAATCTCTGCCGGCTGTCTCGGCAGCGTCGCTGGCCGAGATCCGAGATATGCGATTACCGGTGTCCCATATCTCCGGCCGCCCGCCCCCGCAGCGTAGCTGGGGCGATTCAACCAGGGCGCGGGATAGCGCATGTCTTCCCATGCCGGGTTGGTACCGGCGCGCTCTTTCTCAGTGTCGAAAACAGCATTGCGATCGCGCTGATCCGTGCATGACCGGCGCCGCCCGCCATGCCTCCGGTCGCCCGTTGCTTATCCGTGCGCCTCGCCCGCCGGTGCCTTCTTGCGCGGCACAAGGTGCAGCACGCCGACGATCGCGCCGCCGACGATCAGCCCGACCACTGCTGCGCCCAGCGCGCCGACCAGCCACTCGACCAGTCCCTGCGCGATCGGCGAGGCATGTGCCGCGGCCTCGGCGAGATGATGCACCGCCTGCGGGATCGCGCCCAGGCCGAATTCCTCCAGCCCGTGGAGCAGGATGCCGCCGCCGACCCAGATCATCGCCGCGACGCCGAGATGCGACAGCGCCTGGAGCAGCACCGGCATTGCCGCGACCAGGCCGCGGCCGATCGCGCGCAGGCCGGAAGAGGAGCGGCGGCTGAGATGCAGGCCGATATCGTCCATCTTCACGATCAGCGCGACCGCGCCATAGACGCCGGCGGTGATCGCGAACGCCACTGCGATGAGCGCGGCGGCGCGCATGCCGAGCGACAGATCGGGGAGGTCGGCCAGCGCGATGGCCATGATCTCGGCCGACAGGATGAAGTCGGTGCGCACCGCGCCGCTCACCTGGCGCGCCTCGAGTTCGGCCGGATCGTCAATCGCGGCGACTTCCTCGGCATGGTGCACGCCGGTGAGCGCCTCGAAGATCTTCTCGGCGGCCTCGAAACAGAGATAGGCGCCGCCGATCATCAGCAGCGGGGTGATCGCCCAGGGCGCGAATGCGCTGAGCGCCAGCGCGGCAGGGAGGATGAAGAGCAGCTTGTTGCGCAGCGAGCCGATCGCGATCTTCCAGATGATCGGCAATTCGCGGTCGGGCGGCAGGCCGACGACGTAGCGCGGTGTGACCGCCGTATCGTCGATGACGACACCCGCGGCCTTGGCGCCGGCGCGGCCGGCCGCGCCGGCAACATCGTCGACCGAGGCCGCGGCCAGTTTCGCGAGCGCCGCGACATCGTCCAGCAGCGCTACAAGTCCACCCGGCATGTTTCCCCCTGTTTTTCTGGCCCTGTTTGTCTGGCCATACGCCGCGAATGCCGGTCGCGGCTATCGCGCTATGGTTTCAAGCTGCCGGCACAGCTTAGTCGACGCTCGGGTGCGGCGGAGCAACTGAAAATGGCCGTCAAGCGCCGCTTCGGCAAAACCCTCCCTCAGCGCGGCCTCAAAGGCGAGCGTTTCGGGCGGTTGCGGATTGCTCATCGCCGGAAAGATTGCACGATAAAAGGCCGGCCGGCTCACATCGAGATTGAACGAGACCCATTTCGCCTCTCGCATGACCTGCCGACAGGTCTCGAGATATTGTGCGGCGGTTGAATATTGCGGCACCAGGATGTCAATCCCGGCCGGGTGGCGTCGCCCGGTCAGGTACGGCAGCATCGGATCATAGGGATAGAAGAAGACGCTGTCGCCGGGGGGAAGCGATTCGAGCCGATGCATGATGTCGGCCGTGCCGTTCTTCGGCACCAGGGAGATCAGCCCCGCACGGGTTTGGACCTGCTGCGCCTTGCCCGCCTGGAGCGCCGCTTTGACCAATGGATAGGCCGGTATCAGCAAAATCGCGCCGGCAAGCGACCAATATATCGGTTTGGCCCGGCCCGCCGGCCAGAGCAGCGAAATCAGTGCGGCAAGCAAGGGCAGGCCAAGCACAACGGCAAAGGAGTTATGCACGGCGTCGGGACGCGGGAAACAGCCCAGAAAGCCGGCCAGGGCGAACAGGCCGGCGGTGCCCCAATGGGGCCGGCGCAGCAAGGCCGGACCGTGACGCCACAGGCCGAGGATGAGCAGGCACGCGGCGAGGGGAAAAATGGCCACGATGAAGATCGTTTGCTGGTCGACGAACGCACCGAAGGAAACGCGCATGACGGCGGCATTCTGATGCAGCGGAAACAGAATGACCTGATCGAACACCGTGGCGATGGATCCCTGCCACCACAGGAGAGCGAGGACGGCGGCGAGCAGCGCCAGTCCACTCGCTGCATAGATGAGCAGCGCCTTCAACGATCTGCGCGAGAGCAGCGCCGCCAGCCCGGCAAGAGCGACCAGGCCGCCCCGGTGCGTGGTAACGAGCGTCGCGGCGCTGGCCGCCAGACCTGCCAGTGCCAGCCGTCCGGTCTTTCCTTCGGCCGACAGGATTGCCCAAAGCGCCATCACCGAAAAAAGGCTGCTCAGCCATTGATGATTGACCTGAGTCCAGGGGCCCTGAGAGCCGATCACCCATGCAAGGGTCAGTATTGCCGACACGCCGACCCGGTTGGACATGATCCTGCAACAGGAAAAGGTGAACCATGCCGTGAGCGCGATGACCAGCACGATCAACAGGCGTGCGGCGAGCAGTGATGAACCGAACAGCGTGGTCCAGCCGGTCACGATCAAAAAGCCGAGTGGCGGATAGAATTCGAAAAAGTCGCGGTACAGAACCTGGCCGCCGATGACGCGCTGCGCTGCATGGAGCCAGATGCCCTCATCCGACACCCACCAGACGGATCGGAGGAACGGCAGGCACAGCACCGCCGTGGCCAGCGCCACGAGCAGCCCGGCATGGCGATTCGGGCGACCAGCCGGCAGGGCCGATGCCTTAATCGTCTCTGGCGTCCCGGGTGCGGCCAGGCTGCGCTCCTCGCTCGTCACTCCGCGACTTTCACTACCAATTTGCCGATCGCGCCGCGCGCGGCCATCTTGGCGATCGCCTTGCCGCCGTCTTCGAAGGCGAAGGTTTCGGTCACGCGCGGGGCGATCTTGCCGTCCTTCCACAGCCGGAACAGCCGCTCAATATGCGCGGTGTTGGCCTTGGGATCGCGCGCGGCAAAGGCGCCCCAGAAGACGCCGCACACATCGCAGCTCTTGAGCAGGGTCAGGTTGAGCGGCAGCCGCGGAATGCCGGCGGGGAAGCCGACCACAAGATAGCGGCCTTCCCAGGCGATCGAGCGCAGCGCCGGTTCGGCATAATCGCCGCCGACCGGATCATAGATCACGTCCGCGCCGCCCGCGCCAAGTGCCGCCTTGAACTGATCGGCCAGCGCCTTGGACTGGTCTTTGTCGAACGGCGCGCGCGGATAGACCAGAGTCACATCGGCGCCGGCTTCCTTCGCGGCCGCCGCTTTTTCTTCCGACGAGACCGCCGCGACGACGCGGGCGCCGAATGCCTTGCCCAGTTCGACCGCCGCCAGGCCGACGCCGCCGGCCGCGCCGAGCACCAGCAAGGTTTGCCCCTCGCCAAGGCGTCCGCGGTCGAGCAACGCATGGATCGTCGTGCCATAAGTGAGCAGCAGCGAGGCGCCTTCCGCGAAGCTGCGCCCCTCGGGCAGGCGGAACAGGCTGGTGGTGGGCAGGGCGATCTTCTCGACCAGCCCGCCCGAGCCGGTGGTCGCGATCACGCGGTCGCCGACCGCCCAGTCGGTCACGCCCTCACCGACGCTTTCGATCACGCCGGCAATCTCGCTGCCCGGCGCGAACGGGCGGGGCGGCTTGAACTGATATTTGTCCTCGATGATCAGGACGTCGGGATAGTTGATCGAACAGGCCTTGACCGCGACCACGACCTGGCCCTTGCCGGCCACCGGGTCCGGCAGCTCATCGATGATTAGGGTTTCAGGTCCGCCCGGTGCTTTCGACAACAGTGCCCGCATGTCTCCGTTCTCCGCTCATCCATGGCCGATGTTCGGCAACACCGGCTTCATATTTCGAAATCGCGGTATCCCTTGCCAGTGTCAGGCCGACCTCGTCCAGCCCTTCCATCAGGCATTGGCGGCGGAAAGCGTCGAGATGAAAGGGGAAGCGGTCCTGGAACGGCGTGGTGACGGTCATCGTCTCCAGATCGACCGTGATGGTATCAGTTTTCGCAACCTCGACCAGCCGGTCGATCGCGTCCTGCGGCAGCACCACAGGCACGATGCCGTTCTTGAACGCATTGCCCGAAAAAATGTCCGAGAAGCTTGGCGCGATCACGGCGGTGATGCCCATATCGGCGAGCGCCCAGGCAGCATGCTCGCGGCTCGACCCGCAACCGAAATTGTCGCCCGCGACCAGGATCGGCGCGCCAGCATAGCGCGGATCGTCGAAGATATTGCCCTCCTGCGCGCGCACCGTCTCGAACGCGCCCTTGCCCAGGCCGGTGCGCGTCACTGTCTTCAGCCAGTGCGCCGGGATGATCACATCGGTATCGATGTTCTTCGCGCCCCAGGGATAGGCGCGGCCGGAGACTTGGGTAACGGGGTCCATTATTCGGCTGCCTTCGGAAATGCAGGGAGCTTGGCGACATCGGCCGCTTCATGCTGGATGATTACAGTCGCCTTGCGCTCCTTCGCCAGCTTCTTGATATGCTCAAGCGAGGTAACGGTATCGGCGCGGCTGCTGTTATAGGCGGGGACGCCGTCGCTGTCGTAGTTTTCCTGGAAATGCGCGGCATCGCCGGCGAGCAGATAGGTGCCGTGCTTCAGCCGTACCAGCAGCGCGTGATGGCCGGGCGTATGGCCCGGCGCGTCGATCATCGTCACGCTGCCGTCGCCGAACACGTCGCGGTCGCCGCTGACCGGATCGGCCTTGCTCGTGCCCTTGATCCAGGGCGCGAGCAGCGCGGGATTCACGCCTGGCGCGCCTGCCTTCACCGCGTCGAAATCACCCTTGCCGATCAGCAGGGTTGCGCCGGGAAAGTCCGCCGCCTGGCCGATATGGTCGAAATGATAATGGCTGATGCCGAGCAAGGTGATGTTCTCGGGCTTCAGGCCCAGTTCGGCGAGCTGCTCGACCACCGTCTTGGTCAGCGTCGCGTCCATCATGATCTTGAGATCGAGCGGCTTGCCCTTCATCGCCGCGGGCAGGCCGGCGTCCCACAGCAGATAGGCGTCGTCATGCTTGATGAGATAGCAGCTGCCGACCAGGTCCTTGCGCTGCCCGGTATAGGCCTTGGTGTCGGAAAAGGCGTTGAGATCATTGGCGGCGATCGTGCCGCAGTCGAGCCGCCACAATTTGATCGGGGCAGGGGCGGCGGATGCCGGGGCGGCCTGAGCCATCAGTGACACGGCGGTGGCAGCGGCGAACAAGGCGATCTTCATGGCGGTATCCCCCCTTTGGTCGTGTGATTTGACGGTTGGGGAGGAGCTTGTCTCGACTATTTGCCGGGGCGGGGGGACTCGCTGGCGGGGCGGGCAGTAGCGGCATAGGCGGCGATGCCGCTCAAGACGGTGCCGAGTACCAGCAGTACCAGTGCGCGTTTCATTTCGTGTCCCCCATCAGGTCGCGGACGTCACTCAGTCGACCGGTGACGGCTGCGGCCGCCGCCATTGCCGGCGAAACCAGGTGCGTTCGTGCCCCCGGTCCCTGCCGTCCTACGAAATTTCTGTTGGAAGTGGAAGCACATCGTTCACCCGGCGGCACTTTGTCGGGGTTCATCGCCAGGCACATCGAGCAGCCCGGTTCGCGCCATTCGAACCCGGCATCGGTGAAGATGCGGTCGAGCCCCTCGGCCTCGGCCTGGCGCTTGACCAGCCCCGATCCGGGCACGACCAGCGCGCGCACGCCGTCGGCGACGCTGCGGCCATTGGCGACCGCGGCGGCGGCCCGCAAATCCTCGATCCGGCTGTTGGTGCAGCTGCCGATAAAGACATGGCCGACCGCGATGTCCTGCATCGCCGTGCCGGGCGTCAGGCCCATATAGGCCAGCGACTTGCGCGCGGCGTCACGCTTGGCGGGATCAGCGAAGCTCTCGGGGTCGGGGACGCGGCCCGTGATCGGCACGACATCCTCGGGACTGGTACCCCAGGTCAGCGCGGGTGCGATATCGGTCGCATCGAGCCGCACCGATGCGTCGTAGCTGGCGGCCGGATCGCTCGGCAGGCTGCGCCACCACGCGACCGCCTGATCCCAGTCGGTACCCTTCGGCGCCATCGGCCGGCCCTTGAGATAAGCGAAGGTCGTCTCGTCGGGGGCGATCAGCCCGGCGCGCGCGCCCCCCTCGATCGACATGTTGGCGACGGTCAGCCGTCCCTCGACCGACAGGCTGCGGATGACCTCGCCGGTGAATTCGATGACATGGCCGGTACCGCCGGCTGCACCGATCTTGCCGATGATCGACAGGATCACGTCCTTGGCCGACACGCCGTAGCCAAGCGTGCCGTCGACGCGCACTTCCATCGTCTTTGACGGCGTCAGCAGCAGCGTCTGGGTGGCGAGGACATGCTCGACCTCGCTGGTGCCGATCCCGAAGGCGAGCGCCCCCATCGCGCCGTGCGCCGAGGTATGGCTGTCGCCGCATACCAGGGTGGTGCCGGGCAGGGTAAAGCCCTGTTCCGGGCCGACAACATGGACAATGCCCTGATCGGGCGAGATCGCGTCGATATAATCGATGCCGAATTCGGCGGTGTTGCGGCGCAGGGCATCAAGCTGCTGCGCGCTTTCGCGGTCGGCGATCGGCAGCATCTTACCCTGCGCATCGACGCGCGGGGTGGTCGGCAGGTTGTGATCGGGCACCGCCAGCGTCAGATCGGGGCGCCGCACTTTGCGGCCGGAGACACGCAGCCCCTCGAATGCCTGCGGGCTCGTCACTTCATGCACGAGGTGACGGTCGATATAGATCAGGCAGGTGCCGTCATCGCGCCGCTCGACGACATGAGCGGCCCAGATCTTCTCGTACAAAGTGAGCGGACGGCTGGCCATCAGGGCGATCTAGTCAAAAGCTGCGTGAAGGCAATGCTTGGCTTGCGCTTTATTGCGCGGAAGGTTTTCCGGAGGTCTGGCCGGCTCCAGCTAATCCATCCCGGCCATCTTCGGCGCAGCGGCCAGTTCAGGCCGGATTTCCCGGGCCATGAGATTGGCGATCAGGATCGATCCCTGCTGCGTGAGATGGCCATAATCGAACTGGACCGGCACGCCCGGCGTGACCCACAAGCGGCAATCGGGCGTACAAAGGCTGCGATAGGGCGAGAAATAGGGAATATTGGCTCGCGTCATCGCCTCGGCCAGTCGCTGGTCGACCAGCGCAACCTGCTGGTTGCGGTGCAGGTCGATCGGCTCATTCTGGTCGATATGCCGCGCCAGCAGGCGAGGCAACGCTTGATCATATTCGACAATCGGGCCGGACACGATGACATGCGGCACGGTCCGCTGGATCAGTCGCACGGTCTGTTCGACATCCGCGACATCCTTGTCGAGCCAGCGGGCGGAGAGGATCACCAAATCCGGCCGCGCGCGCTGCAACTGATCGGTGAGGACCTGGTGCATCAGCGCCAGGCAGCGCGCATCACCGCGGCTGTGGATCAGCGGTTTGCAGCCTGACGCGGTGGCCTGAAGCACGTGCATGTTGGGCAGGGCGTGGTTCAGTCCATAATAAAGATGCGCTGCATGACTGTCGCCCATGACCAGGACGAGGGGTTTGTCATGCGGTGCCGTCATGCAGTGTTTGAAGGAATAGTCCGACAGGCGATTCTGCGAGGTCAGGAAACAGGATCCGGTCCGCATCATCTCGGTGCGCCCGGTCCGTTCGCCATAGGCCAGCACGCCGCGCGCCTGTGCGGAAATCGGATAAAGCGCGTTGCTGAAAAAGCCCAGCGACAGCACCGCCGCACCGCATGTCGCCATGGCCGCGGTGCCGCGCAGCACCACGGCGCGAGAGGTCAGGCGGCTGGAACGTCGGAAGGGCTTTTCGACCAACGCCCAGGAAATCGTCGCGGCCACCACGGCCGCGGCCAGGAGCGACACCCGCTCGATATTGTCCAGGCGGCTGTCGATGGTGCGGTAGAAGACGATGATCGGCCAATGCCAGAGATAGAGCGAATAGGAGATCAGCCCGATGAACCGCATCGGTGGAAGTGACAGGAGCCGCCCGCCCACCGTGCGCCACCCTTCTCCGCACAGCAAGATCAGGGCGGTGCCGAGGCAGGGGATCAGAGCGGCGGCACCCGGGAACGGGGTCGCCTTGTTATAGAACAGGACCGCATAGGCGATCAGCGCCAGGCCGGCCACGACCCCGATTTCGGCCTGCCATTGCCGGCGCGGCCCCGGAATGGCCCCGATCGCCAGGAGCGACCCCAGTGACAATTCCCAGGCGCGGAAGGGGATGAGGTAGAAGGCCGCATTCGCGTTGCGCGAGACCATCCACTGCGCGGCAACGAAGCTGACCAGTGTTAGCGCCCAGACAAGCTGCCGGCGGTGCATGGCGGTCCAGTGGCGGGTGAAGAAGATCAGCAGCGGAAAGAAGACGTAGAATTGCTCTTCCACCGAAAGCGACCAGGTGTGGAGCATTGGATTGCTGTCCAGCTCTCCATCGAAATATCCGCTTTGGCCGTAGAATAAAATGTTCGACACGAAGAAGATGGAGGCGACGATCGACTTGGCAACCTCGGCCGACTGATCGGACATCAACAAGCCGAAGGCGACGAGCATCACGCAGAGGTAAAGTGCGAACAACGCAGGAAAAATGCGTTTAATGCGCCGCTTGTAGAAATCGAACAGCGCCTCGCGCCATGCGCCCTGCTCGCCCACCAGCGTCTGGGTAATGAGGAAGCCGGAGATGACAAAAAAGACATCGACGCCGACAAAGCCGCCGGAAAACAGGCTTGTGCCGAGGTGAAAGATAACGACCGGAATGACGGCGACAGTTCGCAGCCCGTCAATATCTGCACGATATTGCTTGATCATTTCCGGAATCCCCTTGCGATATTCCGATCTTCGTCGAGGTAATTTGGTATTTGTCCAACAGTATTGGAAAGGAGCTTAATGATGCACTTCAAGGGAATTCTTGCATGGTTATGCATTCGCGGCCCCTTTTATTTATATGAAGCAGAGTTTATCGACTAAATTACTGCCGGATCTGCCTGTGGTTACCGAGAAAATATTTCAGTTTTTCAATTATTGAAACCCACGAAGACTTCGCTGCACCGCAATATATGCAACATTCATCGAATTTTTCAGGAAACGCCAATCGGTTATAGTCTCTGTGACAAGGCAGAGAATGGCGTGCCCCATTGAAAGGGGGCGCTAATGAATGACGCGGGGCGCCTGTCGACCTGCCTTATTGCGCGCACGATTCCTTTGGCGAGACATAGGTGGCATCGTGCGCCACCGGCAGATCGCCGCCTTGGCGCAGCGCCGCGAGCATCCCGGCAAAATCGGTGCGGCAGCGAAAGCCCAGTACGCGCTCCGCATGTCCGGCGTCATAAACGCGGTCGATCGAGTGCGGCAGCGTCCAGCCATTTACGGCGTACAGTGCCGCCGCATCGGGAAAATAGCGCGCGATTACCGCAGGGGCATTCGCCTTCAGCTCGGCGACATCGCCGGGCGCAAAGGGCGTCGGCGCGGACAGGATGAAGGTGCCGAAACCAAGCTCGGGTGCGCGGTCGAGTGCAGCGAGATGTCCCTCGGCGGCGTCTTCGACGGTCAGCCGGCGGTGGAGCAGCTCATTGGCCTTCATATTCTCGCCCGACAGGCTGTCGTGCGTATCGTCATCTTCGGGAAAGAAGCGACTGGTGCGCAGGATCAGCACGGGGAGGCCGTGCTCGGCATGGATCAGGCGGCAGATCTGCTCGGCGGCAAGCTTGGTCACGCCATAGATGTTGCGCGGCTCAAGTGGCGCAAGGCTTTCGTCGATCCACACCGCCGTATTGCCATGCCCTTCACGGATCGCGGTCGAGATCATCAGCGATGTGGTGGAGGTGAAGATGAAGCGGCTTGCCCCGGCCGCGACTGCGGCTTCGAGCAGGTTGAGCGTGCCGGTGACATTGACGTCGATGAACGCCTGCCGGGGATAGCGGACGATGTCGGGCTTGTGCAGCGCGCCGCCATGAATAACTGCCTCGATCCCATGCCCGGTGAAGACCCGGTCGATCAGTGCACGGTCGGCGACGGTCCCGATGACGTTGGTATCGACCCCCGGTGCGACGTCGAGGCCGGTGACTTCATGCCCCGCCTCGCGCAACCGGGGAGCGAGAAAGCGTCCGAGCCAGCCGCTCGATCCGGTGAGTAGAACGCGCATCAGACGATCCTGTAGTCCGCAGTGATGATACCCGCGGCGGCGAGCTCGGCTTCATGGTCCGCCTCGCGCCATGGTTCGGCCAGTGCTTCGGCTTCCATTGCCGCATTGCCGGATGAGCGAGCAGATGCTCGACCCAGGCGTGGCCGGCCGCACCGACATCCAGTCCGTAGGTGCGCACACGAAACGCGACCGGGGCGTAAAAGGCATCGACCGCAGTAAAAGCCGGGCCCGCCAGCCATGGGCCGCCGAAGCGACCGACTCCTTCCGCCCATAGTTCGGCAAGCCGGGCGATCTGTCGCGCCAGTGCGGGCGAAGCCGGTCTGGGTGTGACGCGGACACCGACATTCATCGTACAATCGTTGCGCAGGGCGCCAAAGCCGCCATGCATCTCCGCTGCCGCGCACATTGCCCAGGCGCGTGCCGCGTCATCCGCCGGCCACACGCCGTCAAAGCGTTCGGCGAGATACATGGCGATTGCCAGCGAGTCCCAGATCGTCCGCTCGCCGTCGATCAGCGCCGGCACCTGTCCCGAGGGGGAAAAGGCGCGGAACGCGTCATGATTGTCATCGGCCGCGAACAGCTCGATGCGATCCTCGAACGCGATGCCCAGCGCCTTCATCAGCAGCCAGGGGCGCAGCGACCAGCTCGAATAATTGCGGTTGGCGGTGATCAGGGTCAGCGGCATGGATGCCCTTTAGCTGATGTAGTGCGCAGTGGTCTTTGCCGCGACTTCGTCCGCCGTGACGCCCGGCGCGATCTCGATCAGCTTGAACGGGCTGGCATGATCGGGGCGCTGGAACACGGCGAGATCAGTGATGATCATGTCGACGACATTCTTGCCGGTCAGTGGCAAGGTGCAGGCCGGGATGAATTTCGGGTCACCGGCCTTGGAGTTGTGCTCCATCACGACGATGATCTTCTTGACGCCGGCGACCAGGTCCATCGCGCCGCCCATACCCTTGATCATCTTGCCCGGGATCATCCAGTTGGCGATATCCCCATTCTCGGCGACTTCCATCGCACCGAGCACGGTCAGGTCGATATGCCCGCCGCGGATCATCGCGAAACTGTCCGACGAGCTGAAATAGGCGCTTTGCGGCAGCTCGCTGATCGTCTGCTTGCCGGCATTGATCAGGTCGGCATCTTCCTCGCCCGCCAGCGGGAAGGGGCCAATGCCGAGCATGCCGTTTTCCGACTGCAGCGTCACCTCGACGCCGTCGGGGATGTGGTTCGCAACCAGGGTCGGAATGCCGATGCCGAGATTGACATAATAACCGTCCTGCAGCTCGCGCGCCGCGCGCGCCGCCATATCGTCGCGGGTCCAGCCTTTGGTTTCCTGGGCCATCTAGTTCAGCTCCTCTTTGGCGCCCGGTATCGGGGTCGCGACATCGGTGGGATTGGCACGCTCGGCATCGAGGCCGAGCCAGATACGGTCAAGCGCTTCGGCTTCGCTGATGCCGGTCGCGCGGGCATAGGTGATCGCGCCGTGACGCACGCAATCGACCAGCGCGATGCCGAACGCGGCCGGGTCGGCGCCGATCGGCACTGGATTGATGAAACAGGTCACCGGACCGCCCTCGCTCGCCCAAACGCGCAGGAACTCGCGCGATCCTTCGAGCAGGTCGGTATAGGGGACGAGGTCGATCGGAACTGGCTTGCCGGTCATTTTGCCTCCACGGCAGCAGGGGGCGCCCAGCGCTTGTCCTGCGGGAACACATCGTCGATGCCGCCCTTCAGCCCGCTGCCGTAAACCGGGTTGGGCAGCACGAACCAACCCACGCCCCATCTCGCCGCGATCGCACCGGTCGTCACGGCGGCGCGGCGCGCGGCAGGGGAGAGTCCGGCATTGAACAGATCGCTGAAATCGCCGAGCTGATCGCCGCCCATTGCGACGACGCAATATTTCGCGGCGATCGCCGCGCGGCGGCCATCCTTCTTGCTGCCGGTCGCATCGTCTCCGGCGAGGAACAGCGTCTCGCCATGCACGGCCGGCCCGAGCCCGGCGCCGGTGATGGCGGCCGCGGTCTGTGCGGCGTTGGCGGCCGAGCGGTTGGTGTTGAAGATCACCGTCACGCCCATCTTGCGCAAATCGTTCAGTGCCTCGACGGCGCCGGGAACCGCTGCGACCTGAGTGACACCGGTCTTCTCCCAGGCCTGCCAGCGCGCTTCGTCATAAGGCGCGGGATGGATCGCATCATTATATTCGAAGCCGGTATTGAGCAGCACCGTTTCATCGACGTCGAACACCGCTGCGCGAGGCTTGGTGCCGCAAGGCACCCATCGCGGCACGGCCAGCGTCGCGTCGGGTGCAAGCACCGCAGACTCGCCGGTCTCGCTCTTGGCATCCCATCCGACATAATTGACCAGGGCGCGCCATGCCTGCGCGCTGATCGCGGCGCCTTCGCCCGAGCCGTAGAGATATTGCATGCCGGGCGGGACAGTTGTCGATGGAGCGGCGATAGTCGCCAGCGGCGGCGTTCGCGCCGCCGTGCAGCCCGAAAGCGCTAGGGCCGTCAGCGCAATCCACATCCCCCTTCCCGCAAGCGGGAGGGGAGAAGAGCGGTCATCGCTCACGCGTCGGCCCGCTCGCGCACGGTGCGGAACTCGATCTTCTTGTCATAGGGGGCGCCGACGATCATCCGCTTCACATAGATGCCGGGCAGATGGATCGTGTCGGGATCGAGGCTGCCGACGGGCACCACTTCCTCGACTTCGGCGACGCAGATCTTGCCCGCGGTCGCCATCGGTGCGTTGAAGTTACGCGCGGTCTTGCGGAAGATCAGGTTGCCGCTCTCATCGGCTTTCCAGCCCTTGATGATCGACAGGTCGGCGCGGATGCCGCGTTCGAGGATATACTCCTCTCCGTCGAAGCTCTTCACCTCCTTGCCCTCGGCGACCAGCGTGCCGACGCCGGTTTTGGTGTAGAAGCCAGGAATGCCCGCGCCGCCGGCGCGGCAGCGTTCGGCGAGCGTGCCCTGCGGGCAGAATTCGACTTCGAGTTCGCCGCTCAGATATTGCCGCTCGAACTCCTTGTTCTCGCCGACATAGGAGGAGATCATCTTCTTCACCTGGCGGCTGCGCAGCAGCTTGCCGAGCCCCTCGCCGTCGATCCCGGCATTGTTGCTGGCGATTGTCAGGTCCTTGGTGCCCGCCGCCTGAATCGCGTCGATCAGCCGTTCGGGAATGCCGCACAGGCCGAACCCGCCCGCGCAGATCGTCATGCCGTCGAACAACAGGCCGTCGAGCGCTCCCGCAGCATCGGAATACAGCTTCTTCATCGCAGGGCTCTCCAGAGATTTATCGACCGGGCAATAGGCGTGCGCGCCCGCATGGGTCAATTGCAGCACGGCGTTGGAGCAGTTGCAGGCAACGCAATCGGCACGATCGGCAAACCGGCCGCGGAATGTTGCTTAGGGAGCAAGGAACGGGACCTCGTATGGTCGGCGCTGCGTTACGTCATAGTCCGCAATAAATATAAAAGGCTCGGCACATGACACTCCTGCAAAACAAGGTCGCCATCATCACCGGTGCAAGTTCGGGTATCGGCTATGCGACGGCGAAACTGTTTGCCGAGCATGGCGCGAAACTGGTGCTTGGCGGGCGCCGCGACACGGAACTCGCGGCATTGGTCGCGTCGATCGAAGGCATGGGCGGCAAAGCGCATGCGCTGGCCGGTGATGTCCGCGACGAAAACCATGCACAGGCACTGGTCGCGACGGCGGTCGATCTGTTCGGTGGGCTCGACATCGCCTTCAACAATGCCGGTAGCGCCGGGGTGATGAAGCGCATTCCGGACCTGTCGCTCGAGGCATGGAACGACACGCTGGCGACCAATCTGACCAGTGCGTTCCTCGGCGCCAAGTATCAGATTCCAGCGATGCTCGCACGTGGCGGCGGTTCGCTTGTCTTCACCTCGAGCTTTGTCGGCAACAGTGTGGGCATGCCCGAGATGGGCGCCTATGCCGCGAGCAAGGCCGGTATCATCGGGCTGGTCAAGACGCTCGCCGCGGAGTTCAGCCCGCTTGGCGTGCGGGTGAATGCGTTGTTGCCGGGCGGCACCGACACGCCCGGCGCGACGATGGACACGCCCGAGGCGCTCGCGTTCGTCAAAGGGCTACACGCAATGAAGCGGATCGGGCGGCCTGAAGAAGTGGCGCACTCGGCGCTCTATCTGGCGTCCGATCTGTCCAGCTTCACGACCGGCAGCGCGCTCTATGCCGATGGCGGCGTGTCGATCACGCGGACCTGAGCTGCCTGACCGACGGGTCGCATCTCAGCCATAGGCCAGTTTCAGTCCCGGCCGCGCCCATGGCATGGAGATGAGCTGCCCGGTGCCCGACAAGGTGATGTAGGCGGTGCGCAGGTCCGGTCCCCCCCAGCAGATATTGGTGGTGAAGACGTCGGGTGTCGGCACGAACTCGACCAGCTCGCCCTTGGGCGACACCACGCTGATGCCGCCTTCGCCGATCGTCGCGACGCAGATATTGCCGCTGGCCTCGACCCCAAGCGAATCGAAGAATTTATAGCCGGCGGGGCGGTAGAGCGGGATGCCTGGCCCGCCCAAACCTGCGGCGAGATCGATCTTGCCGGGGCCGATCACATTGAATTTCATCAGGCGGCACGTGTAGGTTTCCGCCGCGTAAAGCGACTTGCCGTCGGGCGACAGCCCGATGCCATTGGGGTTCTCGCTCGGGAAGATCACTTCCTCGAGATGACTGCCATCGGCGCGGGCGTAGAAGATGCCGGTAATGTCGCGCTCGCGCGGCCGGTTCTTGCCATGATCGGTGAACCAGAAACCGCCCTGGTCGTCGAACACGATGTCGTTGGGGCCGCGCAGACGGCAGCCGAAATCGCCATCCTTGTACAGGATCTCGACCGCGCCGGTGGCGATGTCGATGCGCTCGATCCGGCCGCCGGAATAATCGTCCGCCTGGCCATGTGGCGCAAGGAAGCCGCCATTCTCGCGCCAGTTGAAGCCGCCATTGTTGCAGCAATAGAGTTTGCCGTCCGGGCCGATCGCCAGCCCGTTCGGCCCACCACCCGGCTCCGCCACGGTCTCGGTCGATCCGTCGGGCCGGACGCGCGTGATCCGACCATTCTCGATCTCGACCAGAATGACGCTGCCGTCCGGCATTGCGACCGGTCCTTCGGGGAAGCGCAATCCGGTGGTGATGGTGGTGAAACTGGTCATGGGACGGGCTCTTTCGCTTTTGCGTCAGCCTACACGTGTCGCGCATCGGCTCAACCGCATTCATCGAGCGTTCAGCCCATTGACTACAGACGTAATCAAGAAGATTACAAACGTAGTCAGTACGGGAGCGATTCGAATGGCCGAACGGATAAGCGATGCTGAACATGCGGTCATGGAAGTCTTGTGGGACGAAGCGCCGCTGACCGCGCAGGACGTATCCGAACGCATCCCGGCGGGCCGCGACTGGTCCGCCAATACCGTCAAGACATTGCTCGGCCGGCTGCTCGCCAAGAACATCATCGCGCATGAGGAGGATGGCCGCCGGTACCTCTATCGTCCGCTGGTTGCGCGCGGTGATTATGTCGCAGGCGAATCGCGCAAGCTGATGGACCGTCTGTTCGGCGGCAAGCTGATGCCGCTGGTCGCGCACCTTGCCGAGCGCGACGAGCTCAGCGCCAGCGACATTGCCGAGATCGAGGCGCTGCTGAAGGGGTTGAAGGCGTGAGCGCGTCGCTCTTCGCCGGATGGGCGCTCGAGGCGCTGATCGCATCCACCATCCTGATGGTCGGTGTCCTTGCGCTGCGCGGGCCGGTCCGTCGCGCGTTCGGGCCGGACGTCGCCTATGCGCTCTGGGCGCTGCCCGTGCTGCGCCTGTTGCTGCCGCCGATCCCCGCATCCTGGCGCGAGATGGCGGTTGCGCCGGTGACTCGTGCGAGCGAGACGATCACCATCTACGTCATTGAACCGCTCAGCGGGCCGCTGAGTGGCGCCGCTGCCGCACCGGCCGCGCAACATCCGTCGCTCTACGCATCGCTCTATCCGTGGCTTGGCCTGATGCTGGCCGCGCTGTGGATTGCCGGCGCGGGGGTCTTTCTCGCCTGGCATTCGGTGTCGCATCTCCGCTTCTGCCGACGCATCCTGGATCGCCAGGTGCGTGGTGCGCAGATCGATGGCGGCATTCACCTGATCGAGACCGATGCGGCGAGCGGCCCGCTCGCTTTCGGTATCCTGCGCAAATATGTCGCTTTCCCGCGCGATTTCGTCGAGCGGTACGATCGTGAGGAACGCGATCTCGCGCTGGCGCACGAGCTCGGCCATCATGAACGCGGCGACCTGATCGCGAACTGGGTCGCGCTGTTCATCCTTGCGCTGCACTGGTTCAACCCCGTCGCCTGGCGTGCCTTCCGCGCGTTCCGCGCCGATCAGGAAATCGCCAATGACGCACGCGTCCTGGCCGGGCTGAGCCCGATCGCGCGCCACACCTATGCCTGCGCGATCGTCAAATCCGCGCATGGCGGGGCGGTGTCCGCCGCCTGCCACCTTCACACCATCAACGATCTGAAAGGGAGACTGAAGATGCTGACCACTAACAAGACATCGCGCACCCGCCTGATCAGTGGTGCCGCCGCGGTCGCGATGCTGACCGTCGCCGGCCTGGGTTTCACCGCATCGGGTACCAAGGCGGCCGCCGCCATCCGCAGCAATGTCGAGACCGCCACCGGCGTCAATCTGGCGAGCCTCGATATCGTGCCGCCAGTGGCGCCCGCCGCTCCAGTGCCCGTATCGGCTCCTGCCCCGATCGCGGCACCGGCGGCACCGGCGGCACTTGCCCAGGCAGAGCCGCTGCCTGAGCCTCCGGCGCCTCCCGCACCCGCGGCACCCGCCGAATGGCATGGCACGCAGAGCCGCCAGGTGACGACCACCATGACGACCGATGATGACGGCAAGACGGTGCGGCGGGTGAGGGTTGTCACGCGCGGCAAGGACGGCAAGCTTCGCACCGAAGAGTATGACAGCATGGCGGCGCTGCGAGACATTCCCGAAGTTTCCTCGGCCAATTGCAGCGGTGGTGGCGACCGCCAGGAAATGGTCATCAACAAGCGTGACGGCGACAAGCACAAGATCATCATCTGCAACAATCGCATTGAGCGTGTTGCGCGCGAAGGCGCGGAGATGGGCGCGAGGGCGGCGGCGCTGGCCGCAAGGAGTTCGGCGCTGGCCGCGAACGATGCCGTGAACAGCCGGGAAATCGAGCGGAGAGCCTATCGATCGGCGCTGGGCGGGTTGCGCAGCGCGCGCGCCAACATGGCGCGCAATCTCAATATGAGCGGCGATGCGCGCGACGATGCCCTGGAGTCGATCGATGATTCGATCCGCGACATGGAAGCCAATCTTGCCAGGGTCAACTGACGCATAAGGATAAGTCGGGAGGACAAGTCGGGGAGGAAGCGCGGCGCCGGTCACTGTATCAGCAGGGCCGGCGCCCTTGCGTTTGATGGCGCCAGCGGCCATCTGAACAGCATGACCGAGCAACCGACCGGCGTGGCTGAAACGCTCGAACCGCTCGTTTCCCGTGTGCTTGCGCCCAATCCATCGCCCTTCACCAACACCGGTACGCAAGTGCATCTGGTCGGCACGACCGACCTGGCCGTGATCGATCCGGGACCCGATACGCCCGCCCATATCGACGCGCTGGTTGCCGCGATCGCCGGCCGGCCCGTCACCGCGATCGTCATCACCCATACTCACCGCGATCACAGTCCCGGCTCGCGCCCGCTCAAGGCGGCGACCGGCGCACCGATCGTCGGCTGCGCCCCGCTTGCGTTCGACGATAGCGGTCCGCGCGCCGATGCCTCGTTCGACCATGACTATGCGCCCGATCGCATCCTGGCCGAGGGCGAGTCGGTGGCTGGGCAGGGCTGGACGCTGACCGCGCTGGCGACACCGGGCCATACCTCCAACCATCTCTGCTTCGCGCTGCCCGAGACCAAGGCACTGTTCACCGGCGATCATGTGATGGGCTGGTCGACCAGCATCGTCTCGCCGCCCGACGGCGACATGGCCGATTACATGCGCAGCCTCGACAAGCTGATGCAGCGCGACGACCGTATCTATTACCCCGCGCATGGCGATCCGGTGGAGAGTCCGCAGCGGCTGGTGCGCGGCATGATGGGGCACCGCAAGCAGCGCGAAGGGCAGATCCTTCGCCTGCTCCGCGACGAGGCGCGCGCGATCCCGGCGATGGTCGAGCGCATGTATGTCGGGATCGATCCGCGCCTGTTTCCCGCCGCCGAGCGATCGGTGCTGGCCCATCTGATCGACCTGCGCGATCGCGGCCTGGTCGCGGATCGCGGCGATACCTGGTCGATCGCGAAGGACTGAGCGATGGACAGCAAGCGCCTCGCCCAGGTCGTTCTCGCCGTTATGGTGATCGCCGCCGCGTTGTTCGGCGGCTGGATCGCGTGGGACAAATATACCGAGCAATATGCCATCAGCCGCGAGGATGATGGTTCTGCGATCACCAAGATCGTCAGCGCCAAATTCGCCGGCGCCAGCGCGATCAAGGTTGGCGCGCTGTCCGGCACGGTGCAGGCGTCGGCCTCCGACACGCGCGGCTTCGGCATGTTGACCTCCGACAAGGTGGTCAAGGCGCCGTTCTCGGTCGATTATTTCATCGATATGTCGCGCGTCTCGGCCGATGCCTATGATTGGGATCCGGCGCGCCGCACCCTGACCATTCAAGCGCCTGACGTGGTGCCCGCGGCCCCCAATATCGACTGGGCGGCACAGACCGCCAATCGCACGCGCGGCCTGTTCGTCACCCGCGATGCCGCCGACCAGCTGGTCCGCCGGGCTACGCTCAATGCGAAGACCGCGGCGCAAAAAGAGGGCGTGAAGCCCGAGCATCTGGCCGTCGCCCGCGAAAATGCCCGCCGCGTCCTGGCCAACATCGCCAGTGGCCCGCTGGCGGCGACGGGGCTTGGCGATGTGCGCGTCGTGGTCAGCTTTCCGTTCGAGCGCCGCGGACCGAGCGAGCAGATGGACCGATCGCGCTCGCTTGAGGAAGTGCTCGGCAATCGCCGCTGATCGGCGGTTGACGCTGTTGCCCTGAGGGATAGACTCGCCGGGTATTCTGGGGGATCCATGGCGACGACAGCGGAAACGCGGCTCGGTGCGGCAGGCCGCGACCGGACCTTCTTCCTGGCGATGGCGCTGGCGATCGCCGCGACGATCGTCGCCGGGTTCGGCCTGCAATTCATCATGGGACGCTCGAGCCTCGGCGCGCCGTGGTGGGTCCATGTGCACGGTATCAGCTTCATGGCGTGGCTCGCGCTGTATGTAACGCAGAATCTGCTGATCTATCGCGGTGCGACCGGGCTGCATCGCCGCCTCGGCTGGATCGGCGCCGGGCTGGTCTGCTGGTTGGTGCTGGTCGGGGTGAGCGTCAACACGCTGGCGGCGACATTCCACCGCATCCCGCCCTTCTTCGAAACCAATGTCTTCCTGGTGATGGACTGGATGAATGTCCTGGTTTTTGCCGGACTGACGTTTGCCGCGATCGGCCTGCGCAAGCGCACCGACTGGCACCGCCGGCTGATGCTGTGCGGGACGCTCTATCTGATGGCGCCCGGCGCCGGCCGTCTGTTGCCGCTGCCGCTGCTCGGCACCTGGATCATCTGGACGATCTGGGCCGTGCTGCTGGTCTATGCGAGCGCCGGCATGATCTATGACGTGGTGACGCGGGGCCGGGTGCATCCGGCCTATCTCTGGGGCTTCGGCACGATCACGGTTGCAACCGCGCTGATCCGCCCGCTGGCCTTCACACCGCCGATGCTTGCACTGACCGCCGCGCTTACGGGTTGATCGGCACGGGTTGATCGGCGGCGCGTGCGGGGCCATGTGAGCGCTGTACTGGCGGGAGCACGACATTGGACGCACGCGTATCGAACGGCCGGGGTGGCATAGGCGGGAGCCTGACCGGTCTTGATCTCCGTGCGGAGATCGACCGGCTGCGCAAGGATCGCAACGCCGTCATCCTCGCGCATTATTACCAGAAGCCGGAGATCCAGGATCTTGCCGATTTCGTCGGCGACAGCCTCGACCTGTCGAAAAAGGCCGCCGCGACCGATGCCGATGTCATCGCCTTTTGCGGCGTGCGCTTCATGGCCGAGACGGCGAAGATCCTCAGCCCCGACAAGATCGTCGTGCTGCCCGACATGAATGCCGGGTGCAGCCTGGAAGACAGCTGCCCGCCGGATCAGTTCAAGGCCTTTCGCGAGGCGCATCCCGATCACATCGCGCTGACCTATATCAACTGCTCGACCGAGGTGAAGGCGCTGAGCGACGTGATCGTCACCAGCTCCTCGGCAGAGAAGATCCTCAGCCAGATCCCGCTCGACCAGAAGATCATCTTCGGCCCGGACAAGAATCTCGGCGGCTATCTTGCGCGCAAGACCGGCCGCGAGATGCTGCTGTGGCCGGGCGTGTGCATCGTGCATGAAGCATTCAGCGAGACCGAGCTGCTCAAGCTGCAGGGACAGCATCCCGGCGCGCCGGTCGCCGCGCATCCCGAATGCCCGCCCTATATCCTCGACCATGCCGATTATGTCGGGTCGACCAGCGGCATCCTGGCCTATGCGCGTGACATGGACGGCGACACGCTGATCGTCGCGACCGAGCCGCACATCATCCACCAGATGGAAAAGGCCGAGCCGCTCAAGAATTTCATCGGCGCGCCCGGCGCCGACGGCAACTGCAACTGCAATATCTGCCCGTACATGGCGCTCAACACGATGGAGAAGCTCTATCTCGCGCTGCGCGACCTGGAGCCGCGGGTCGAGATCGAGGAAGGGCTCAGGCTGCAGGCCAAGAAGAGCCTCGACGCGATGCTCGCCATGGCGAGCGGGACGGTCGGGCTGGGCGATCTCGGGCCGGTCAAGGTGACGGGCGACTGATCCAGACGCTGGTGCCGGGCCCGTTTTGCCGGGCCAATTCTCCCTGTTAATTGGTAATAACAGGGAGAATAACAGGGAGCGGGTATTTTTTCTGCCGGTTCCGGCCCGTTTTTTGGCGATATTATCATTTCTTATCAGATGCTTGCATGTCATCCCCCTGTTATCAAATAACAGGGAGATGACATGCAAGAACAGGGAGCGGGCGAAACGATAACAGGGAGATGCAGAGAGATAACAGGGAGCGGCGTATCGCTCTCGCCGGGGCGAGACGGTTGCTCCGAGAAATTCCCGTGCCGGCGATCCGGTATTTTTTCCGGGCATGTCAAAAAGCGGGGCGGGCATTGGGTGAGTGTCCTTCCAGCGCGACCCTGCCCCAATCGATGCCGGGGTTGAATCGATCATCGGCGCGCCCGATGGTGGTGGTGCTTCAAGGGAAGGCGTGAGTGCGATGGGGGCGATAGCGGGCGTTATCCGCGGCGACGGCCGCACCGTCGAACCGTCGCTGCTGCGCGATATGGCCGCGACCTTGCCATTGCCCGGCAACGATCCCGCGCAGCTCTGGCATGACGGACCCGCCGGCCTGTTCGGTGCGTCGCCAACCGGCATTCATCATCAATCGACGGGGCAAGCAGCGGAGGTCACGATCTGCTTCGATGGCCGCCTCGACAATCGCGAGCCATTGCTGGAGCGTCTCGGCGACAGCGGGCGGGTGCTGCACGCCGCCCCCGATTCGCAGATCGCGCTCGCCCTGTTCGTTCACCTTGGTGAGCGCTTCCTGCACGAGCTGGTCGGGGATTTCGCGCTGGCGATCTGGCAGCAACGGGAACGGCGCCTGTTCTGCGCGCGATCGGCGACGGGGTGGAAGCCGCTGCTCTGGACGCTGAGCGGATCCAGCTTCGCCTTTGCCACCGAGCCGCGCGGCCTGATGGTCGGACTGAGCAATCCTCCCGCGCTCAATCAGGGATTGTTGGGAGAGATACTCTCCGCCCGCTTCGTCAGCCGAACCGAAACGCCGTGGCAGGACATCTTCCGCCTCGCGCCCGGTGGTGCGCTGTCGTTCGAGCGTGGCGGTGTCCGGACATGGCGCTGGTACCACGAGCGCTATGAGGATCTGTCGCGCCTTTCCGACCATGAGCATGTCGAGCGTTTCAACACCCTGTTCGATCAGGCGCTGATCGCCTGCCTGCGCAGCGACAGGCCGGTCGCGGCGCATCTGTCCGGCGGGCTTGATTCCTCGGCGATCATGTGCCGGGCGACCGAACTTTATCGCGCCGGGCGGATTGATCGGCCGCCCGGGGCGATCAGTGCCCGCTATCCCGGCGAACCGCATGACGAGACGCGCTGGAGCGAGCTGGTCGAGCAGCATCTCGGGATTTCGGCCCGGGTTATCCCGGACTCCGCCTATGATGTCGACGCGAGCCGTAGCTGGTGCGCCGACACGATGCTCTTTCCGATGCGGCCGAATTCGCTTGGTCCGACTCTCTCGGCCTGCCGGTTGATGCAGCAACTGGACGAGCGCGTCCTGCTGACCGGGGAGGGCGGCGACGACTGGATGAACGGTTCGCACGCGCATTGGCCCGACCTGTTCTTGTCCGGGCAGGTCGGCAGCCTGTTGCGGGAAGGGTTTCCGCACGGGCTGGACCGGTCTTTTGTCGGCAATGCCCGTCGCGTCCTGGCCCAGGGCATTGGCCCGATCCTCAGCGCAGGGCGGAGGCGCAGAGCCGTCTGGCCGTTTGTCGATCCGGCCGCGCCGCTGCCGCCCTGGATACGGCCTGACTGGGCCGGGCAGATTGGCCTGGCCGAGCGCTGGCACGCGGAATCGCACGGGGACGATCTGCCGGGGTTCGCGCAGAAGCGGCGGTCCGCCGCGCTGGCGCCGGCGCACCGGGAACTTGTCTTCGATCCGGTCCATGCCAGCGTCGCGCGCCACGGCGTCGAGTTGCGCCACCCGTTTCACGATCTTCGGCTCGTGCGGTTCTTTATGGGCGCGGCTGGCGGGATGTTGTTGCGGGATGGCCAGCGCAAACATCTGTTGCGCGAGGCGATGCGCAACACCTTGCCCGAGCCGATCAGGACGCGGCGCGACAAGGCGGGATTTGCCGCCCCGGTCATCGATGGGGTGGCGCAGTATTTCGACCAGCGGCCAGCGACGGAACTGCTGGCGGCACGCATGGGGTGGATCGATGGCGCGGTTGTCGGCCGACTGTTCGACGGGCACCGCGCATGGCGGCGTTCCGGCCTCGCCGGTCCAGCGCCCAATCCGTTTCTGACCGGCATCTGGGCTTGCGTTGCGGTGGACATCTGGCTCGAAAATGCCTTTAAGCTTCGGGTGTAACAGGATGCGAAGGCGGGTAGATGAGTGAGATACGCGTTCGCCGCGCACCGGATCTGATCACGGCGCCGCTCGATGACGGCGCGATGATCATGGATATCGCGAGCGGCAATTTTCTCGAACTCAATCGGACGGCGGCGCGGGTCTGGGAGCTGCTCGATACGCCCAACACGGTCTCCGGCCTGTGTGCGCTGGTGCTGGATCGCTACCATGTGACGCCGGAGCTGTGCGCCGCGCAAATCGAGGCGTGGATGGCGGATATGCGCGAGCGTAAGCTGATTGTGGTCGAGCAGGATTGACGGGTCGGTCTTGCGGGGGGTCCCTGGGGTGACTCAACGCCGGTGCAGGACTTCGCTCAGCTGGTCGGCAACGGCAGGAAGAAAGGCATAGCCCTCGGGATAGACCAGACGGAAAGCCGGTGTTTTCAACATGATCGTGTTAAGCCGGCTGACCTGAAGCGCCCGTTCCTCATGCGGGCCGGCGGGGTTGAACACGACAAGCTGACGAATGGCCGAGATCAGCGCCTCCGCCTGGCTGAGGCGCTCCAGGCGTATCGCTGCGGCGTCCGGGGATCTTTGCAGCAGGATACAGGCACTGAACCGTGCCGGGGATATCCTGTGCTCGACCGCCGGATCGTAACGCACCTTGCCGTCATAGCCGGCCATATTCGTGCAGGCCCGGAGATCCAGCTCCAATGCCGCGAGCGAGTCTGGCCAGACGCAGACGCCAGTCGTGCAGGGCTCGAGCCGTGGTGCGCCGTCATTCCGCACAATCGAAATATCGTCACTGAGGATATGCCAGCCGGCGGCCGCCAGCGCGGCGGTGGTGGTCGATTTGCCTGCGCCGGAGGATCCGAGCAGCAACAGCCCGGCATCGCCCTTGCTCAGCGACGCGCCGTGAAGCGCCGTACCGCCGAAAAGCGTCGCCACGCGTGGCAACACACGGCGCGACACGATGTCGGCCATGCCTGGGCCAGGAGGATTTGTGGCGGAAACCAGACCGATCGATCGTCCGTCGGGTGCGACCAATATCGTTCCGTCGAATCGCGAGCCGAACGACCAATCCTGCCCGACCCGACCGAGCTGAAGCGCATAACGCCCGCCCCATTCGAAGATGATCTGCCCGGGGATGGGGTGCGGCGGTTCGTGGATCTCGATCCGGATATCAATCCCGGCATCGGCGGCATACGCAGCATCCAGGTCCCTCAATCCCGTCAGGGGTGTCCCCGACGAGAGATTGAGACCGCCGAACCGATACTGGTGTGTAGGAATATCAGCTTTGTTCGGAGGCGAAATCGATCCCGGCCCCGCCAAGGCCGCGCGCCTCGGTGATGGGTGTGACGGACACGATTTCCGGCTGCAGCCATTCTTCCTTCGCGGCAGAAACCTGCCCGGCCTTTGCCTCGTTGCTGTTCTGCATCGGTAACCCCTTACGCTACAGGAAGATTATTCATAAACGCCGCAGTCCATATCGTCGACATCTTAAATGAAGTTGCTGATCACAGTGACAGCGCCTCATTTGAACAGGATTGTTATCTCCAGGTCGCCATTGCCGCTGCGATCGGCCTTGCCGGGAAACTGCCACTGGCCCTTCTCGAGAAAAGCCGCTTCCCGCGCCAGCTGCGGCTTGTCCAGCAGGGGCGCGAGGAACGGGTAGGCGGCGCGAATGTCCGGACGCGCGGTCCAGGCCGGCGCGCCGACGATACGATAGGTATAGCGCAGCCGCTGGCCGGTGCCGCCGTCGGGTTCGACCCGGACCGATTCGACTTGCTTGTGGCCGAAACACAGCTGCGGCTGGGGCGGGCTGTTGTCGTTGATGCGAAACAGGCGGACGTCGCTCTTGTCCGTCGATACGGGTTCGATCCGGACGCGTTCGCGTTCCTTTGTGGGGTTGGGCTGTGCCACGCGCTTGACCAGCCCCGCCGCGACCAGCGCATCGATCCCGGGCGTTGCCAGTGCCTCCGCGCTGAATTCGATCGGCCAGCTGCCCGACACGAGCGGTGCGCAGACCGGGATCCCATCAACGGCAGCGCGAACCTGAGTCAGCGCCTCCGCGTCGGAGGGCGATTGCGCCTGACAGGCCCCGGTGGTCAGCCCGGCGAGCGCCGCGAAGGCGACGCCCGTCCTGTTCATCAGCCTCAAGACCGCAAGCCGAGCGGGCTGAGTGGCGAGGTTTGCACCGCGAGCCAGCCAAGGGTTTTTTCCGCGTCGGCCAGTTCCTTGCTCTTGACGGTGGCCAGGTCGGATTTTCCGAACCAGCCGGACGGCGCGTAGAAAGCCGTACCGCGCACTTGCTTGTGCACTTTGTCGATCTGATCCTCGACGTCACCGCCGGGCCGCGTGATGCTGACCCAGTCATAGGCGGCGTACGGAGAACGCGGCAGGGTCGGGCGGGGATATTTCGGATCGCTGGGCATGACGTCGATCGGCTTGCTCTTGGCGTTATAGACACCGGCTTCCGCTCCCCCTCCGGGCGAGCTGTTCAAGGCGTCCGAATCGAGCAACCACATCATGTAGAAGCCGAGTTCGATTTTGAGCGCCAGCCGTGACGGATCGATGATGCCGACCGGCTTGTTCGCGATCGGCGCCTGCAGCAGCTGGTCGAACAAGCGCTGCTTCTCCGTGTTGCCGATCGAACCACGCTCGATCGCATCGGCGGCTTCGAAAGCGCAGAGCTTGTGGTTGGTCAGCCAGGTGTTGAGCTGCTTGTCGCGGTTGAGCGGATCGGTCGCGAGCAGGTTGGTGCTGACCTGCATCGCCTTGATCACCGATTCCTTGATCTTCTTGCCGATCTCGGCCTTCACGCCATCGAGTACCTTGCCGACCGCGAACACGGCCGTAGCGTTGTTGCCGACCGCCTGATAGACGTTGAGGACCCGCGAAAGATTGCGATGCGCCAGCGCCTGAAGCGCGACGCGATTGGCCAGCACGCGGAGCGACGAGTTCGCCGCTGTCGCCATCAGGATTGATCCCGGCAAGATCGCGGCGGCCGACACGAACAGTTCGGCGCGCGCCTTGTCGCTTTCTTTCTGCAGGTTGAACGCAGCGTTATAGGCGAGATAGGCGGTGTTGTAGGCGATGATATAGGGATTGCAGACATTGGCCTGCCAGGAATCCACGGCGTCGCTTACCCGATTGCGATACTCCTGCAGACGATCGGCCATTGGCAACTCCTGTACACAAACAAATGATGCCCGCCCCGGGACGAATGCATAACGATCAATCCCGGGCCTCGCTACCGCTAAAAGCCGATATCGAGCCTGCCGTGCCAGTCATGTTGGTGACGCATCAGGGTGCGATATCCGCCGCGACGCGCGCGAGTGATTCGCGCGGGGACTCGTCGATAACGTCGCCGTGCGAGACGATGATGCGGCGCAGATTCGGGAGGGCGGCCCAGGCGCGGAATTGCTGCGCCAGCGCTGCCGGGTCGTCGAGGAACATGCGGCGCACGGGGCGCGATATTTGCGGCCGTTTCACGCCGAAACCTAATAAACGCGCCATGATATGCGCGCCGATCCCCCTGGGGTGCCGGACATTGGACAGGCTGTCGTTGATCATGAGCGTGACACCGTCCTTGCGCGTGACGGTCAGTGCGAACTCGTCCCCCTTCATGCCGGCGACGATGTGAAAGGCGATCGCCGGATCGCCGATGATGTCGCTCGTTGCATCGACCGGCGCGGCCTCGGCGACCGCGTCGCGGGCACTGGGTGGGGCGATGATCCGGGCGCCGGGATAGCGGTCGCGCCACGGCTTCAGATCGAGGCGGTGGGCCTGATTGGGCACGATCAGAAAGCGGATGTCACCCAGCGCCTCGATTGTCGCCATCTCGGGCTCGCGCAGGGGAATGGGGCTCCAGACCGCGCTGCCGCCATCCTGCAGGGCGAGGACCGTCATGCGCCGGGGGAAGTTACCCAGCGGCATCACGATTGACCCCTCGACGGTGAGAATGCCGTCAGTGAGGGCGACAAGGTCGCCATGCGGCTGGACCGTCCACTCGCTATTGAGTTTTGGCATGGGAGTTTTCCCTTCTCCGGTCCCAACGCGCGACCTTTGCCGAAGCTCCCCGATGGAAGAGCGGGCTCGGGCGATTGGCACGGGACGCCGTCACCGGCTAAGGCGGCCGCCATGTTACGCCTGACCGAACTGACGCTGCCGCTCCACCATCCCGACGAGGCGCTGCCTGCCGCGATCTGCAAGCGATTGCGGATCACGCCGCGCGAACTGGTGCGCCATGTCGTGGCGCGGCGCGCGCATGACGCACGCGACAAGACCAACATCCTGCTGGTCTATTCGATCGATGTGAATGTGAAGGACGAAGCGGGCGTGCTCGCCCGTTTCCGCAAGGACCGCACTGTCCAGCGCACCCCCGATACCAGCTATCGCTTCGTCGCCAGGGCGCCCGAGGGCGGGACCCGGCCGGTGGTGATCGGTGCCGGCCCGTGCGGCCTGTTCGCCGGGCTGATCCTGGCGCAGATGGGTCATAACCCGATCATCCTGGATCGCGGCAAGGTGGTGCGCGAGCGGACCAAGGACACCTGGGGCTTGTGGCGGCGCAGCGTGCTCAACCCCGAATCCAACGTGCAGTTCGGCGAAGGCGGTGCGGGCACCTTTTCCGACGGCAAGCTCTACAGCCGGATCAAGGATCCGCGCCACCTCGACCGCAAGGTGCTGACCGAATTCGTCAAGGCCGGTGCCCCCGAGGAAATCCTGACCGAGGCGCATCCGCATATCGGCACCTTCCGCCTGGTGACGATGGTCGAAAGCATGCGCGAGACGATCGAGGCGCTGGGCGGCGAATATCGTTTCGGGCACCGCGTCGACGGGCTCGACATCGTGACCGATGCGCAGGGCAAGCGGCGGATACAGGGACTGCATCTGCATACCGGCGACTATCTCGCGGCGGATCGCGTCGTGCTGGCGATCGGGCATAGCGCGCGCGATACCTTCGCCATGCTCCAGGCAGCGGGTGTGCATGTCGAGGCCAAGCCCTTTTCGATCGGCGTGCGGATCGAGCACCCGCAATCCTGGATCGATACCGCGCGGTTCGGCGCCGATGCCGGCCATCCGATCCTGGGGGCTGCCGATTACAGCCTGTCGCACCACTGCAAAAACGGCCGCACGGTCTATAGCTTCTGCATGTGCCCCGGCGGCACGGTGGTTGCCGCGACATCGGAGGAGGGGCGCGTTGCGACCAATGGCATGAGCCAATATTCGCGCAACGAGCGCAACGCCAATTCCGGCCTGGTCGTGGCGATCGACCCGGCGCGCGATTATCCCGGCGATCCGCTCGCCGGGATCGCATTGCAGCGGCATTGGGAATCGCTGGCCTATGTCGCGGGCGGATCGAGCTACAAGGCGCCGGCGCAGCGGCTCGGCGACTTTCTGGCCGGGCGTCCGTCCGAGGCGTTGGGCAGTGTGATCCCGTCCTATCGGCCGGGCGTGCACATGACCGATCTGGCGCAGTGCCTGCCCGACTTCGCCGTCACCGCGATGCGCGAGGCGCTGCCGGTGTTCGGGCGGCAGATCGCGGGTTACGACCATCCCGATGTGGTGATGACCGGAGTCGAGACGCGCACCTCGTCGCCGGTGCGCTTCACCCGCGGCGAGGATCTGCAGAGCCTCAACACCGCCGGCCTGTTCCCCGCCGGTGAGGGCGCGGGCTATGCCGGCGGGATCCTTTCCGCCGCGGTGGACGGGATCAAGATCGCCGAGGCGGTGGCGTTGAGTATGAGCGCAGAGTCCGGGCGGTGAATCTGGGCGGTGAACGACGTTGACCCGCATCGATATCGACGACCGGGGCGGCCCGGGCGTAGCATTGCCAGTTGAAGATAATCCCGAGAGTATCGTGATGGCGTCGAAGGATCATGGAGTATTAATGATCAAACAATCCCTCTCCCTTGGTTCCGCCTGCCTGCTGGCGCTGCTTCCCGCGCCGGCGCTCGCGAAAGAGAAGGTCGCAGTATCGCCGGAGCAGGTCGCCGAGCTTTACCTCGGCATTTTCGTCAATGAGGATTTGGCCAAAGCCGCCAGGCTCAATGAGCTGCTGGGGCCCGCCGTTACGGGCGGAGACTCCATCAACGTGACCGAAGTTTCGAAAATGAGCGATACGCTTGCCGCTCAGATGAGCAGCTCCATGCTGGAAGGGATGCCGGAAAACATCCAGGCGGGTCTGAAAGGCCCGTTCACCCGGATGACCAAAGCCGTATTGGGTGCTGTGAAGCGAAGCCAATGCCGGGCGACCGGCACGACGATGACCGATAATGAGTCGATCAAGGGCCAGAAAATCGCAACGGTCAGCTATGACTGCGCTGTGGTCGATGCGGTTCCGGGGCTTGTGGCCCTGCAAAGAAGCGGGAGCCTGCCACCAAAGGACGGGCCGCCGACTGCCGCTGCGATTGACGCCATTGCGCAGATCTTCAGCACTGCGCCGCTGGCTCGCCATGCCACGGGGACGATGCGGCTCTATTCCAATGACGATCGAACCCTGTGGTACACAGGTAGCCCGGAAGAACCCTATGGCGAGGTGCTTCAGGCGGTGGCCGGGCAGATCCGTGAGCTGATGGAAAAGAGCTGATCCGGCGGCGCGATCGCCGGGCAAGGGAGGGAGAGGAAGATGCGACAATCGACCGGCAACCGGCGCCACTGGCACGGAGCCATCGCCGGCGCCGCCTTTGCGGTGGCGACGGCCTTCGCGCCCGCGGGCTTGGCGTCTGCCGCACCGGCCGAGTCAGCCCGGCTTCCGGCCGATCTTGCGCAAGCGCTCGACACCTATAATCGCGCGACGATCGGCAGCGACATCCCGGCGCTCTCGGCCATCGTGACCGACGATTACATGCTGGTGAATTCGGATGCGAGCGTTCAGGGCAAGGCCTCTTATCTCCACGACTTCGCCGTGCCGGGCTTCAAGCTCGATCCCTATGTGGTGGAACAGCCGGTCTACAAGGTGCGCGGCGATACCGCGTTGACCGGCGGGGTTTTCCAGCTGAGCTGGACCCAGGAGGGCAGCCATCATGACCGCCGGCTGCGCATCGTCCATTTCTGGGTGAAGCAGGATCATCGCTGGCGGATCAGCTACACACAGCTCACCCGGGTTCCCGACAAGGCCTGAAAGCGGGGGCCTGAAAGCGGGGGCCTGAAAGCCGGGCAGGTGCATTTTGGCCGGCGGAAAAACCCGGCTGGGGTGTCTATGCTATCATCGCCACCGATGAGAGCCGGACCATCATCGTGAATGAAGAACGCCACCGCCGGATCGCCGAGTGGGTCACCCGCGCCGTGCTGCCGCATGAGCCGGCGGTGCGGATGTGGCTGGCGCGGTCGCTGGTCAACCCGGCGGATATCGATGATCTCATTCAGGAGGCCTATTGCAAGCTGGCCCGGGTCGAGGCGTTCGAAGCGATCGAGCGGCCGGACGGCTATTTCTTCCGGGTGGTGCGCAACCTGCTGCTCAACCAGTTGCGCCACGCCCGGCTGGTGCGGATCGAGGTGCTGAACAGCGTTGGGAGCGGCGTGGAGCAACTCGCCTATGCCGATGATGCGCCGTCGCCCGAACAGGCGGCCGGCGCTCAGCGCGAGCTGGCGCGAGTGAAGGCGCGGATCGACGCACTGCCCGAACGCTGCCGCGCGATCTTCCGGCTGCGCAAGCTGGAAGGGTTGTCGCAGCGCGAGATCGCCGCACGGCTGGGGGTGAGCGAAAATGTCGTCGAGCATGAAACGGCAAGAGGGCTGAAACTGGTGATGGCCGCACTGGCGGACGATGAGCACCGGACTGTCCGGCCGGGTGAGGAAAGACGCGCATGACCAGGGAAAGCGCCCGGGCGATCGAGGAAGCCGCGGCGATGTGGCTTGCCCGGCTCGACCGTCATGGCCACACGCCCGAGCTGACCGGTGAGCTTGCCGAATGGATCGCGGGCGATCCGCGCCGCGAAGGCGCGATGCTGCGTGCCCGGGCGACCTGGCACCTGATCCATGATCATCTTGGGGATGAAGCGGCCGATGTCCCATCGGCTGAGCCGGCCATGCTGCGGATGCCCGTCTTTACCCGGCGGCGGTTGCTCTGGGCCGGCGGCGTTGCGGCGGCGGCATCGGTTGCGGGCGGCATCTTTCTCGGCGCCGGGGAAAGCTATCGCACCGGCATCGGCGAGATCCGCCGCGTGCCGCTGGCCGATGGCTCGACCGCGGCAATCAACACCGACAGCCGGGTCACCGTCTCGTTCGCGCCGGATGTCCGCACGGTCCGGCTGGCGCGGGGCGAAGCATGGTTCCAGGTCGCCAAGGACCGCGCACGCCCTTTCGTCGTCGCAGCGGGCCGGGTTCGCGTCGAGGCAGTGGGCACCGCTTTTTCCGTCCGGCGGCGCGCCGGCGGGGCCGATGTGATGGTGACCGAGGGGACGGTGATCGCCTGGGCGGACGGCGCCGATGGCCACCGCATCCGCCTGTCGGCCGGAGAGGGCGCCTTTCTTGCCGATAATGCCGCCATTCTCCGCAAGCCGGTGGCGGCTGCCGATATCGATCGCTCTCTGGCGTGGCGATCCGGCCAGATCGACTTTGCCGGCATGGCGCTGGCCGGCGCGATCGACGAATTCAATCGCTACAATGTTCGCAAGATCGTCCTGGCAGATCCCGCCCTGGCGCGAGAACCGCTGTTCGGATTGTTCCGCGCCGACGATCCCGAGGGGTTCGCGCAAACTGTGCATCAGGGGCTGTCGGTACCGGTCACACTGACTGGGCGCGACACCATTGTGATTGGCGCGCCCGCGCCACCCGCCGCGCGCTGAGGCCCCGTCTGGGATAATTTTACCCGGTCCGGCGGAAACGCAATGTCGGCGTGTCTAGGAGACATAAGATAAAATCGGAGGGGGCGGGCAATGCCGGTCGGGGAACGGAATCTGCGTGCGGCGTTCATGGCGTCGGCGGTCTATGCTTGTCTTGGTCATGCGGCGCCCGCAGCGGCGCAGGTCCGTATGTTCGACGTTCCGGCACAGGCGGCGTCGACCGCCGTGCCGACGCTCGCCCGGCAGGCGAAGGTGCAGATATTGCTGGCCGGGCGCGTCGGTGCGGCGGTGCGCACCAACGCAGTCAGCGGGGCGATGTCGATCGATGCGGCGCTCGCGACCATGCTGCGCGGCACCGGGCTCGAGGCGCGCAAGACCGGCGACCAGACCTGGTCGATCGTGCGGGCGGCGCGGGCGGCCGGGGATGAAACGCCGCCGGCGCCGGTGGCGCAGAATGATGTGGGTCCCGACATCATCGTGACGGCGCAGAAGCGCGAGGAGAAGATTCAGGACGTGCCGATCGCGATCTCGGTATTCACGGCAAAGACGCTAGACGAGCAGAAGATCGAAGGCGGCAGCGAATTGCTGCGCGGCACGCCCAATGTGAGTTTCACCAAGACCAACTTCGCGAGCTATAATTTCTCGATCCGCGGGATCGGCACACAGGCCTTGTCCGTGACAACTGACCCGGCCGTGGCGATCAGTTTCAACAGCTCGCCGATGATCCGCAACCGGCTCTTCGAGCAGGAATATTTCGACGTGAGCCGGGTCGAGGTGCTGCGCGGACCGCAAGGCACGCTTTATGGCCGCAACGCGACCGCGGGCGTGGTCAACATGATCCCCAACCTTGCCACCGCCGATCGTCTCAAGGCGGATATCAAGATCGAGACCGGCAATTATGGATCGATGCGGGCGAGCGGAATGCTCAATGTGCCGCTTGGCGATACGCTGGCGGTGCGCGTGGCGGGCGCCTTTACCAAGCGCGACGGTTATGATTTCAACACCGTCACCAACCGCGACGTCAATGGCCGCGACCTGTGGGGCGGACGGGCTTCGATGAGCTGGAAGCCGAGCAGCCGCGTCAAGGCCAGCCTGGTGTGGGAGCATTTCAGCGAGAACGACAGTCGCTCGCGCACCGGCAAGCAGCTTTGCCACAATGATCCCGGTCCCGCCGCAATTGGCGACTATGTAATCCAGGCGAAGGATCGCGCTTTTATGAGCCAGGGTTGTGTCGATGGATCGCTCTACAACCAGGGCGCGTTCGGCGTCCCCAATGGCGCCAGCCTGCCCTTTGTGCTGGGTACTGCATCACCAGCCGGCACCATTGGTTTCATCATGGGGCCGGATGGCTTTCCCATCGGGGTGCAAACTCTCACCTCGCAAGGCCGGGATCCCTATGCCGGGGTAATCCAGTCGCGTGATCTGCGCCGGATTGCCACCAATTATGATCCGCGGTTTAAGGCGACCAATGACGTGGCGCAGTTCAATGTCGATATTGGCATCGGCGAGCATCTGAACTTCATCTCGCAGACCCTGTATACGCGCGATCGCTACTATTCGACTCAGGATTATGCGCGTTTTCAATCCAGCCCCGTTTTCAACGACACCAACGGGCTGGTTCAGTTTCTTCCGGATTTTAGCGGTGTGATCCCAGCCTATGACCTGACGCCGGGCGGCGTGTACTGCGACCCGCAACTGGGCTGTTCCGATCGCCTGCTGATCATCGATCTGGTCAAATCGAAGAGCCGGCAATGGTCGCAGGAATTTCGCCTGCAATCCTCGTTCGACGGTGCGTTCAATTTCAACCTTGGCGCCAATTATCTGAATTACACAATCGACGAAGATTATTATGTTTTCAGCAATGCTTTCACCAGCGCCGCCGAATTGTTTTTTAACTCGGGCGGTATCGGTTCCCGTCCGGGATATTGTCCGCCGGGTGCTTCGGCCGTACTCGACGGCGGGCCGAACACGGGCGCGCCCTGCATCTATATCGATCCGAATCCGCTGAGCAGCATCAATGGTCAGGGTCACAACTATTTCCGCAGCTCCAACCTCGCCCAGACGAAATCGACCGCAATCTTCGGCGAAGCCTATTGGAAATTGTCCGATAGTCTGAAACTGACCACCGGCCTGCGCTGGACCCACGACGTCAAGACCACCACGCCGGTGCCGAGCCAGACCTTGCTATCGACGGTGCCTGTCTTTGGCGGCGGTTATACCGGCTATGGCTACCCCGCCAAACCGCAGATTCGTCAGAGCTGGAGCGAGCCGACTGGACGCATCGTGCTCGATTGGAAGCCGCGACTGCCGTTTACCGACAGCAGCTTGCTCTACGCCTCCGCCTCTCGTGGTTATAAGGCGGGCGGCACCAATTCCCCGGGTATCGACGCCGATCCGGCGGTCCTAAACTTTGAGCAGCGCGATCCACGTTTCAAGGCCGAATATGTCACCGCATTCGAAATTGGCATGAAGCATATATTGGCCGGCGGGAGGATGAGCTTCAACGCGACCTTATTCTATAATGACTATAAGGATTATCAGGTCTCGCAGATCCAGGACCGGGCAACTCTTAATGAGAATTTCAACACGAAAACCTGGGGCGCGGAATTCGAACTGATCTGGAAGGCGGTGCCTGACTTCCAGCTCAACGCCAATCTCGGCCTGTTGCGTACGCGCATCGGCCGCAATCAATATTCGATCGATGTGATGGACCGCACCGCCGGCAATGAGGATTGGGTTGTGGTCAAGCCGTGGCTGCAACTGGCCTCCAATTGCATAGCGCCCAGGGCACTTGTCGCAACCGCGCTGAAAAATCTTCACTTGAATAATGGGGATGAAGTTTATCCCATTCTTCTCAACAGCTTTTGCGGATATCAGGGCGGATTCACGAGAGATAAGGGCCCCGGTGGCGGGCCTGGTATATATGCGGGAGGTGGAGGGCCAAACTATCTGGGCGACGGCAATTATTACGACCCGCTTACCGACGCGCCCAATGGTGGAGCCGGTTTCGCCAAGAATGTCGGCGGCAACGAACTGCCCAATGCGCCGCACTGGACGGTCAATGTTGGCGCGCAATATTCTTTCCATATCAGCGATTGGGATTTGACGTTGCGCGGCGATTATTATCGCCAGGGCAAAAGCTGGGCGCGTGTCTATAATGACGCGATAGATCGGCTTAAAAGTTGGGACAACGCCAATCTCGCCGTCACCCTGGCGCGGCCCGAGTCGGATTTGACGTTCCAATTCTATGTCAAAAATGTTTTCAACGACGCGCCGATCACCGGGGCTTTCCTCAATTCCGATGACACTGGCCTGACCGCCAACGTCTTCACGCTTGACCCGCGCATCGTCGGGTTCAGCATCGCCAAGCGATTCTGAGTTTGGGTCCGGCCGCATGGGCGGGCGGCGAGAGATATGTGACACCGGTAATGTGCCATATCTCTGGCCACCGCCACAGTGAGGTTTCTGTATAATTCGTTATATATCAATTATTTAATTCTAAATGCGGGCCGGGGCTCCATCCTCAGCCCTCGATCTGGCTGCCGGCGCGCGGCGCGGCGAGCACGCGCTGGCCAAGCAGCACGGTGATCAGCGCGATCGTGCCCGCGGCGACCGCCACCCAGAAGCCATTATGCGGGCCGAAGGCATCGATGGCCCAGCCGGCGGTGAACGAGCCGAGCGCCATGCCGATGCCGATGCCGGTGGTTACCCAGGTAATGCCCTCGGTCAGCATCGCCTGTGGCACCAGCCGCTCGATCAGGCCGAACGCCGTGATGAAGGCCGGCGAAACCCCAACGCCGCTGACGAAGATCGCCAGCGCCAGCAAGGGTACGGTATCGGCGGCGAGCAAGGGCAGGGTGGTCACCGCGATGACGCCGATCGCGATCGCCAGCTGGCGCTGCAGCGGCAATTTGAGCGGCAGCGCGCCGACGATGATCCCGACGACGAACGAGCCGACCGCATAGACGCCGATCACCAGGCTTGCGGCGCCGGGCTGGCCGAGTTCCCGGGTGATCGCGACCGCACTGACTTCAGCAGTGGCGAAGATCGCACCGACGAAGATCAGCGCGAGGGTGATGATCTGCACCGGCCGCAACAGGATCGCCGAGCCGCGATGCTCATGCGCGCTCGTCCGCACCTTGGGCTCGGTACCGGGTTGCAGGATCAGTGCGGAGGACCCGATGGCGAGGAACAGCGTGCTGGCGAGCATTCCGGCTTCTGGAAACAGCGCGACGCTCAGGCCGACCGACAGCGACGCGCCGGCGATATAGACCAGCTCGTCCGCCGCGGATTCAAAGGCGAAGGCCGTGCCCAGCTCGGGGCCGTCGCGGAACAATTCGGTCCAGCGCGCCCGCACCATCGCCGGGATGCTCGGCATTGCCGCCGCCGACAGTGCGGCGGCGAACAGGGCCCAGACCGGCCAGTCAAAATGAGCGGCCGCGATCAGCGTGATGAAGGACAGGACCGACACGATCACCGCCGGAATGAGCACACGCGCCTGTCCGAGGCGGTCCACTAGCCGCGACACTTGTGGCGCGACCAGCGCATTGGCCAGCGCGAAGGTGGCCGCGACCGCCCCGGCGAGCCAATATTCGCCGTGTGTCTGCGACAACATGGTGACCAGCCCGATCGGCGCCATGGCGATCGGCAGGCGCGCGACGAACCCGGCCGCAGCGAAACCCTTGGCGCCGCGCGCCCGGAATATGGTCGCATAGGGATTGGTCATGATCCGTCTCTCGATTTCTCGGCCATGCCACTTATATAAATGACATACATGGCGTATGAATGTTGAGATAAGAACGTACGCGGCGTATGTCAATTGACATACGACATGTATGTGATTGGAGCAGAGCATGAAACATCGTCCGCGCACCGAGATGATCGCGGAGACCCGCGCCAAGCTGATCGCAGCGGGGCGCGCGGCGTTCGGCCGGGTCGGCTATGCCGATGCGTCGATGGATGACTTCACCGCCGAATGCGGGCTGACGCGCGGCGCGCTCTATCATCATTTCGGCGACAAGAAGGGCCTGCTCATGGCGGTCATCGAGCAGATCGACGCGGAGATGACGCAGCGGCTCAACCAGTTGTCGGCGCAGGCGCCGACTCGCTGGCAGGGCCTGATCGACGAGAATGTCGGCTATATAAAGATGGCGCTGGAGCCGGAAATCCAGCGCATCATGCTGCGCGACGGGCCGGCGGTGCTTGGCGATCCGTCGAGCTGGCCGACGGTGCCGGGCTGCGTCACGATGATTTCGTCCAGCATCCGCGCGCTGCAGGAGGACGGTGTGGTGGCCGAGATGGATCCGGAAGCCGCCGCGCGGCTGATCATGGGATCCTCGACCATCGCCGCGCAGTGGATCGCCAATTCGGACGATCCCGAAGCGACGCTGGAAAAGGCGGTGGCCGTGTTCAGGAAGATGCTGGACGGGCTGCTGGTCTGATCGGAGGTGGTCGCGCCGTAGAACCTGCTCCCCTCCCTCTTAGGGAGGGGGCGGGGGTGGGTGGAACCACACGCTGACCCCGGTTAGTTTCGCACCATGCAGCGCACCCCACCCGAACTGAAATCCAACGCTCGCACGCTTCGTAACAACGCAACCGAGGTGGAACGAAAGCTCTGGCATCTACTCGGCGATCACCGGCCGCGTTTTACGCGCCAGCTCATCGTCAGCCACTATATCGTCGATATCGCTTGCCGGTCGGCAAAGGTCGCGATCGAACTCGACGGTAGTCATCATGCCGAACAGGTCGCATTGGACAACCAGCGGACGGTCTATCTGGAGGCACAGGGATGGCAGGTGTTGCGCTTCTGGAACAATGACGTGCTGGCCAATCCGGACGGTGTTGTGGGGGTGATCCTTGCCGCTGTTGTCGCGCGGGCGTCGACCCACCCCCGGCCCGGTGAAGTTCGCCATTCGGGTCGGGATTGCTCCCAGCAATCCCTAAACCATGCCGGGGGCATGGTTTACCCGAATGACGGACTTCACTCTGAAAGGGAGGAGAGTGGCGTAGAGGCTCCGTAATTCACCCGATCGGCAAGTCGAACATCAGCTGCCGCACGAACCGCGCCGGTGGCGATCCATGCGCCAGTACCGCGTCGTTATAGGCCTTCAGGTCGAACTTGGCGCCGAGCCGCTGCTTCGCTTCCTCGCGCATCGCCATATGCTCGCTATAGCCGGTGAAATAGCTCAGCAGCTGGGTGGATCCCAGGCTGGCGCGAGTCCATTTGCCCGCCGCTTCGCGCTCCTGCTGGAACGCGCCCTTGGTCATCAGTTCCATCGCCTGGTCGCGGGTCATGCCTTCGGTCTGGATTCCGATGTCGAGCAATGAGTTGGTGATCGAGCGCAGCCGCATCTTGAGCACGGTGAGCTTGAACAGCGGATCGCCGTCCATATAATTCGCATCGGCCATCATGCCTTCGGCATAGACCGCCCAGCCTTCGACGAACGGCCCGGACGACAGCACCGCGCGCAGCACCGACTTGTTCTGGTTGGCGTGCGCGATCTGCAGATAATGGCCCGGCATCGCCTCATGGATGCTCAGGTCCTGGAGCATATAATTGTTGTACTCGCTCAGGAACGAGGTCGCCTGGACATCGGTCCAGTCGTCGGGGATCGGCGAGATGGCGTAGAATGTGTCGAGCTGCTGTTCGAGCGCGCCCGGGCTGTCGCAATAGGCCACCGCCACGCCCTGCTGGAATTTGGGCATGGTGATGATCTTCACCGGAGAGTCCGGCATCGACACCAGGCCCTTGGCACGCACGAAGTCGGTCGCCTGGGCGAGCGTCGCCTTGGCCTTGTCCATCAGGCCGCCCCGGTCGGGCCGCTGCGCGTAGCTGCGCGCCAGCGCCGCCTCGATCGCAGTCTGCTGTTGTTCGGCAGTCGGCTGGTCGGGCAGGGCGGGCGCGTCGGACTTGCCGCTCAGCACTTGCCGCGCCAGCGCATACATCTCGGCGCGCGTCTCGCTTTTGGCTTTGAGCGCGCGCGTCTTGATTTCCTGCCGGGTCAGCGTGGACACCAGCGCGAACTTCACCTTCTGATCGTACAGCGCGGCGCCGAGCCGGAACTCGCCCTTGGCCTGCGGCACCAGCACGGTGTCGAGCCATTTCTGATGCTCGGCGACGGCGGTCTTGAGCGTGGCGATGGCAGCATCGAAGCGCTTGCGGTCGGCCGGTGCCAGCTCGCCGGCATGCGGCGCAAGCATCGTCTCGGCGATATCGACCACGCCGCTATTCTGTTTCGCCACTGTCGTAGCGAAGACCTGCGGGACACGCGCCGGCACCAGCTGCGCGCGCGCCTGGGCGAGGAAGGCGGGCATCGCCTCCATCCGCGCAGTCGCCGATTTGAGCCGCTGCGGCCAGGGCGCGAAGTCGCGCGCGGCCAGACCGTAGAGCGCGGTGCCGGCGATATCATTGTAAATCTGGGCGTCCCATTTCCAGCTTTGCAGCGTATGGAGATCCCACAGGTCGTAGCGCAGCGCATTGTCGAGCAATGCGGCATCGACCTGGCTCTCGCGGCTCAGCGTCGCGCGGTCGATCCTGCCCAGTTCGGCAAGCAACGCGGTATCGTGCGCGATACGCCGCGTGCGCCCCGCCGCCGATACATCGCCGATCCGGTCGTCGAAGCGATGATCGCCCAGCGTCGTGCCATAGACCGGCGAGAATTGCGCAATGCCCTCGACATAGCGTTTCGACAGGGCGGTAAAGGCGCTTTCGGCGGTCGCTTGCGGCGCTGCGGCCATAGCGATGGTAGCAAACGGCAGAGTCGGCAGCGCGGCGGCGGCAAGCAGCAGGGCAAAGGTGCGACGCATGGGAATCCCCTCTTTGTTCGATTGTTGCGCGGAACCTAGGAGCCAAATCCGGTCATCGCAACGGTCCGAGCGAACGGATTTTTCGGTGCATGATATCGTGAGGGAAAGTCATTGCTTGGCTCTTTCCCGCCATGCTTCTACCGCTTTGCCCGGTGCCATTGCCGACAGTTTCGCCGGCGAATTTTCGGAGGCCGATTTGACCTTCTCGCTTGATGCATTCGATCTCTCCGCGTTCGTCGCGGCGACCCTTGCCGAAGATCTGGGCGATGCCGGCGACATCACGTCCGCGGCGGTGATCCCGGCCGATGCGCGCTTCTCCGGCGTGATGGACAGCCGCGATGCCATCACCGTCGCCGGCCTGCCGATCGCCGAAGCCTTTTTCCGCGCGCTCGACCCCGACGTGAAGATCGAACGCCTGGTCGAGGACGGGCAGAAGGTCGCCGCGGGGACCGATCTGATGCGACTTGAGGGAAATGGCCGGGCGATGCTCACCACCGAGCGGTCGGCGCTCAACACCGTGCAGCATCTGTCGGGCATCGCGACGATGACGCGCGCCTATGTCGACAAGATCCTCGGCACCGGCGCGATCCTGCTCGATACGCGCAAGACCATTCCGGGGCTTCGCGTGCTGGAAAAATATGCCACGCGCATGGGCGGGGCGACCAATCACCGCATGGGGCTGTGGGATGCGGCGATGATCAAGGACAATCATGTCGCGGTCGCCGGCGGCGTCCGCGAAGCGGTGCGGCGAGCCAAGGCGGCGGGGATCGAGCGGATCATCGTCGAAGTCGATTCGACCGACCAGATCGAGCCCGCGCTCGCGGCCGGCGCGACTCACTTGCTGCTCGACAATATGCCGCCGCCGATGCTGCGCGGTGCGGTGACCCTGGTCGGCGGGCGGGTGCCGACCGAGGCGTCGGGGGGCGTGACGCTCGACACGATTCGCGCCATTGCCGAGACGGGCGTAACCTATGTCAGCGTGGGACGCCTGACTCAGTCGGCGCCGGCAGCGGATATCGGACTGGATTTCGCTGCCCTGTAACGGCCGCAAAAGGATCGCCGCGGCGCAATGGTTGCAAATCCGGTTGCACGGGCGCGTGATCGGGCTAAACCTGCGATTTGAGAATAAAGGGGGAACGGGCATGGACCGGCCAGCATCGATCGTGACTTTCGAGCGCCTCTATCTGGGCGGGTTCGCCCTTGGCGTGATCAACACCATAATTTCCTGGACGACCAACCAGACGCTCATGGCCACGCAGTCCGCGCAGGTCCCGGAGGCCGCGCAGATCATACGCTGGGTAGTGCCGGTGGGCATCGCGATCGGGTTCGGCATCACCCTGATCCTCTGGTATGCCATCGCGCGCCAGGGCGCGGCGGTTGCGAAATGGATCGCGACCATATTGGTGGTCGCTGGGGTCGGCTTCTTGGCCCTCGCGCTTCTTGGGGGGACCTACCGGTCCGGCGTGAGCGGTATTCTCGGGTTTGCCAGCACCGCGCTCCAGGCAGTGTCGATCTGGTTCCTGTTCCGGCCGGATACCAAAGTGTGGTTCGGCGAGGCGCGGGCATGACACTGCGTATGGGGACTTTGGGCATCGGGACGTTGCTCATCGGCGGTGCGCTCATCGGCCTGCCGGTGGCCGCGCAGGCCCAGGCGTATAAATGCGCAGTGCCGGGGATGGTGCCCGATCCGCGCCCCGACCTGGCTTCGGCGAAGGAACCTCAGCGCGTGCTGCCGATCGGCGGCTACACGCTGGCGATCACCTGGGCGCCGCAATATTGCCGCGACAATGGCCGCGAACCCTCGGCACGGTTCCAGTGCGGGTCGGGCAACCGCTTCGGCTTCACGCTGCATGGCCTGTGGCCCGACGGTCTTGGCAAGACCTGGCCGCAATATTGCACCGCGACCGCAATCGTGCCGCGCCCGGTCATCCGCAGCACCCTGTGCTCGACGCCCTCCGCGCAGCTGATCCAGCATGAATGGGCCAAGCACGGGACCTGCATGGGCACGACGCCGGCCGCCTATTTCGGGCAATCGACCAAACTCTTCGGTGGCCTGCGCTATCCCGACATGGATCGCCTGTCGCGGCGCCCGCTGACCGTGTCGCGCTTTGCCGCGGCGCTCGCCGCGGCCAATCCCGGCCTGCCAGCCAGCGCGATCCGCGTGACCGGCAAGCGCGGCGGCTGGCTCGATGAGGTCTGGCTCTGTCTCGACAAGCGCTTCCGTTACGAGCGTTGCAAGGCAGGCAGCGGCGGCTTGTCGAGCCGCACCACGCTCAAGATCTGGCGCGGCAGCCGCTAGGTAGATTGGGGTTGGTCTGAATCAGGCCAACCCCGTTCGATAAGGCCCGGCCCTTAGTTGTTGACGATCGCCGTCGAGGGATGATGGCGGTCGAGGTGGCGCTTGATGATCTTCAGGTTGCGGGTATTCGACCGGAAGAAGAAGTCGGGGATGATGCCGACGACCGGGATCAATCCGAGCAGGAAGTCGATCCCGACATTGCCGAACATCCGCGCCATCTGAGTCTTCGACATGCCCAGGTTGCGCGCTTCCCATACCATCCAGGCACCCATCACCGATCCGATCACGTCGCCGCCGACCGGGATCACGTCGAGGATGACGTCGAGGCCGATCCGGCGATTGATACCGGGGATGGTGAACAGCCCCTCAAGCAGATGCTCCATCGCTTCGATACGTTGACGCACCGCAGCGGGGTCGCGCCCGATCGGGATCATGCCGGCGATTTTGGCGGCATCGGTGTGCATTCGTGTGGTGTTGGCCATGTCACCTCAATTGGTGTCGTTGCGCAGATGATTCAACGGGTGCCACGCGCGGGAGTTCCCCTGCCACTGCCGCAGCCGGAGCGAGACCAGCGACCAGCGCAGGGGCCGAGCGAGCGGAATGAATGCGCCGTCGGCTGCCAGGGCAATGTCCGCCTCGGCCAGGCGTTGCGCGCGCGATAGCGCATCGGGCGCCTCGCGCGCTGCCTCGATCGCGGTACGGGCCTCGTCGCCGCAGGGCGCACAGGCCGTGGCCAGATACCAGCGCGCACTGTCATAGGGCGCGACCGCATCGATCAGCCTGAGGTCGGCATCAGCGCCCAGAGGGACCCGGGCGGTGTCGATACCGACGCTGTGCAGATTGGTAACGATCATCGCGTGGAGAATGGCTGCACCTGGCCCGGTGGGGACGGCAATGCGCAGCCGGAGCGGCCCCGGATGGGCGGCACGCCATTCCGACACGCGGGCGCGCGCCTCGCTTAACCGGTCCGCTGCTGCCATGGTGGTCCAACCGGAGACGGCCGGCGGCGCGGCCGAATCGAGCTTTTCGGGCAGGAGCTGGGTCGCCGGCGCCCAGTCGGCGGTGAAGGCCCCCAGCACGGCGTTGCGATCGATTGCGCCGGCGATGGCGAGCCGGTTGCGCGCTTCGCCGAAAAAGCCGCTGCGATCGGCGATCACCAGCCCGAACAGGCCCGCCGCCGGATCGAGCCGGCGGTTTGCCGGTGCGACATTGGCAAAGGACAGCAGCGGCCAGTCGACAAAGGTGCCGCCGCTGACCAGATCGGAATCGCGCGCGGCGAAGCGCAGGATAGCGCGCGCGGCACGTTCGCCGATCAGCTGGACGTTTGCCGCGGGGCCCGGCTCAGCGACCTCGTCATCGGGCGATCGCGATGGATCGAAGGCCGGATGCAGCGTCACGTCGCGCTTGCCCGTCGCCGTGATGCGGAACGGGCCGCTGCCGCCGGGCGGGCGAGTGCGGAAGACCGCTAGCTCTGGCTGGGCGAACAGTTTGAGCAGGTCGGGGCGGGGGCGCTTCAGCCGCACCTCGATTACCTCGGGCGTCATTTCGACCACTTCGTCGATCGCGCTGAGGAATGGCAGCAACGGGTTGCGCGAGCCGCGCGCGATCTGGCGGCTCAACACGGCGACCACATCATCCGCAGTGACCGGGCGTCCATCGCTCCATTCGGCGTCGCGCAGGCGGAAGATATAGCTCATGCCGTCATCGATCACGATCCAGCGTTCGGCGATGCCGGGCTCGATTTGGCCCGCGGCATCGAAGCGCACCAGTCCCTGAGCGGTCGAATCGATCAGCAGGCGGCTCGGCAGATCCTGCCCGCCGCGTGACGGATCGCCGAGCCGGGGCGGCTCACCGATAGCGCTGACGATCACCGGACCGGCGTCGCTGCGCCAGTTGCACCCGCCGAGCAGCAGTGCGGTGGCGATCAGCACCGGGAGGGTGCAGCGCATCATCGCGGACCGATGGAAGCAAGGGGACGGGCGATCATGCCCCATCCTGCCATCCGCGCACCGCGCCGAGAAGGGGCGATCGGCAGGAATTGGCCAGGCGGTGTCGAGCATGACTGATCCCGCCTGCCAGGGATTGCACCAATCAGCCGGTTTGGGCAGAGCGCCGCTCATGCCTATCGACCTGATCTGCCTCGATGCCGACGATACGCTCTGGCACAATATGCGTCATTTCGAGGAAGCCGAGCATCTGCTGCTCGACCTGCTGGCGCCCTTTGCCGAGGCGGGGATCGCTCGCTCGCGGCTCGAGGAGGTGGAGATGCGCAACCTCCGCGCCTATGGCTATGGCGCGAAGAGCTTCACCTTGTCGATGATCGAGGCCGCGATCGAGCTTGCCGGTGAGCGGCTGCCGATCGATGCGATCTCGCGCATCCTTCAGGTTGGCCGCGCCCTGCTCGCGCATCCCGTGGAATTGCTGCCCGGAATCGAGGACACGCTCGACGCACTGGTGGCGCGCGGCCGGCTGGTGCTCGTCACCAAGGGCGACCTGCTCCATCAGGAAGTGAAGCTTGCTGCTTCCGGCCTTGGTGACCGTTTTGCCGGGATCGAGATCGTCAGCGACAAGACCCGCGAGACGTTCGACCGGGTCTTTGCACGTTACGGCGTCGCGCCGCATGAAGCCGTGATGGCAGGGGATTCGATGCGGTCGGACATCCTGCCGGCGCTGGATGCCGGCGCGCATGCCGCGTTTGTGCCGCACTCGCTAGTCTGGTCGCATGAACGCGCCGAGCCGCCGACACGGGACGCGCGGTTCCGTCAGCTCGACAGTCTCGCGGCGCTCCCCGCGTGGATCGACGAACTCAATCGCGCCGGCTGACCAGGCTTGTCGGATCGCCGCCGGCCTGGCGGAGCGCCTCGATCTCATCCAGGACCGGCAGAAGATCCGCCACGCTGTCGATCACGACATGTGCACCGGCTTCGCGCAGCAGTGCGGCCGATGCGGCGATCCGGCTGCTGCGTTCGGCGGGCGAGAGAGCGGTGAGCTGATCGGCGGTCAGACCGACGCCATTGCCGGACGCGGCGACGCCCACCGTCCAGACGCCGGCGTTGCGGCCCTCGGCGATCCCGACCGGTGCATCGTCGACCTTGACGCAGGCAGCGGCAGGCCAGATGCCAAGCTCGACCAGCACCCGCCACAGCATCAGCGGCGAGGGGCGTCCTTCGGCGGTTTCTCCTGCGCAGACCAGCGCGTCGGGGGTATAGCCCTGCGCCGCAGCGCGCGGCAGGATCGCTGCCATCATCGCGCGGGTATAGCCGGTGTTCGATCCGATCCGGATGCCGCGCGCGCGCAGCGTTGCGGCGGTCGCGGCGGCACCCGGAATAAGCTCGGCACAATCCGCGGCGGCGGCGATCATCAGCGGTTCGACTGCATCGTGAAGCGCGTCGATATCGGTCTGGCCGGGTGCCCGGCCATGGATCGCCTGCCACTGCGCCGCCAGGTCCGGCATGGCGAGCAGGCGAGCGATATGCGCGCGCTTGGCCATGCCCATGTCGCGCCGGATATCGGCTTCGCTGGCCTGGATACCCGCCTCGGCAAGCACTGACTGGAGCGCCTGGACCGGCGCGCAACAGCCGAAATCGACCATTGTCCCGGCCCAGTCGAACACCACCGCCCTGATCATATCGCTCATGCCGCTGCCTCCTGCTCGACGTCGTAGAATTTGCCGATGACATCCTCGGCGATCGCGAAGCCGGTCGAGGCGCCTGATCCGCTCGTGACCATCACCAGCCGCACTGTCGGCTCCGGCGCATCGACAAAGCTTTGATCGGGGCCCGAGGCATAGGTGCCGGTCCAGCGTTCCACCACGGGCGGCACCTGGCCGAGCAATGTCATATATTCGTCGAGAATCAGCCGATCCACGGCCTCGGACGCGAACGGCGCGGGTGTTTCCGCATAATGATGGCTGTCGCCCACCACCAGCGATCCGTCCGCGCCCTGCACCAAGATCAGATGGATGCCGTTGGCGAGATGCTCGGGCTGTTCGGCGTCGAGCAGCGCCTTTAGCGGTTCGGCCTCGGGCAGTTCGGCATAGCCGAGATAGCGCACCATGCTGAGGTCCGACATCAATGCGCCGGGCAGCCGCACGCCCGGATCGGCCAGGCGCAGCATCTGCAATCGGCAGCGCGTCAAGCCGCGCGCGGCGATACGGTCGGCATAGAGGCCAGTGAAATTGTCGCCGGGGCAGACCACGATGAAGTCCGCGCGAAACCTGCCATTGTTGGTGACAATCGCGGGTGCGGCGATCTCGCGCACTGCCGTTTGACGCACGAACGTCACGCCCCAGCGTTCCTCGAGCCATTTGGCCAGGCGCGGGATGGCGCTACGCGATTCGACCCGCAGGTCATGCGGGCTCCACAAGGCGCCTGCTATGCCCTTGCCGCCGTGCAGGGGGAAACGCGCCTGCATATCGGCGGCCGACAGGACCATGCAGCCCTCCGCCATCTCGGTTTCGGCAAAGGCTTGGATTACGCTCAATGCCTCGGGCCGCTGAGCCACCAGCATCAACCCGCGCTGCTCGATCGTGATGCCCGCCTGGGCTGCAACTTCGGCCCAGACATCGCGGGTGCGCAGCGCGCGGCGCCAGGTGAGGCCGCGCTCCTGCCCGGTCACCGTCACGAAACCGAAATTGCGGATCGATGCGCCATTGGCCTGCGCGTCGCGGTCGATCACCACCACGCGCTTGCCGAGCCGGGCGGCGGCCAGCGCATGCGCGAGGCCGATGATCCCCGCGCCCACGATCGCCACGTCAAAAGAAGTCTCTGACACGATATCGTCCTTCAAGAAAATGCCGGCCGCGCGTTACCCTGCGCGGCCGGTGCAATGGCCGTTAGAAACCTACGCTCAAGGTGGCGGAAACAGTGCGTGGTGCACCACGCGTGTAGAGTCTGGTGAACTCGTCGAGCATCCCGCCGATATACTTCTCCTCGAACAAATTGGTGACGTTGAGCTGCGCATCGAGATAGCGCTTGTCGTCGAGCTTGAAGCGGTAACCGAACGAGGCGTCGACCAGGGTATAGGCCGGCAGGTACAGGGCTCGTGTGTTGACGGCGTCGCCCGGCGTCTTGCCGGTATATTTGGCGCGGATGCCGGCGCGGAAGTCGCCGGTGTGATAATTGGCGCCAAGCGACACCAGAGTGGTGGGGGCGCCCGGCACCTTGTTGTCCTTGGCCACCATCACATCGGTGCCAGCATTGGCGGTGCCGCCCAGAAAAGCCTGCTGATAGGTCGAGCGGTTCCAGGTGAAGGCCGCACTGACGTCGAATGCGGGGGTCAGGCGATAGGCCAGACTGACCTCGACGCCGCGTGAGGCGATGCCCTTGCCGGTATTGGCGTAAGCGCCCGAGGTGCCGGCAGTGTAGTTGATCCCGCCGCTCGATCCCGATGGCCCGCCCGCAATGAAGTCGGCGGAGTAGAAGGTGATCGCGTGGCGGTAGTCGATGTAATAGCCGGTGATCTGCGCGGTCACCCGGCGGTTGCTGTAGCGCAGCCCCGCTTCATAATCATTGGCAACCGATGATTTGAGATTGGTGGTGTCGGTCTGGGTCTTTTCGAGCGCCCAGTCGCCGACCGCGCCATAGTTTTGCGAGAAGCCGGCGAATGCCTGCAGCGCGTCGTCGACATGATAGACCGCGCCAAGGCTGAACAGCAGGTTGGAATCGGCATTAAGCTTGGTCCTGAGCGGCGCCACCGGCTTGCCGAACGCATCCCAGCCCTCGGTCTGGCCACGAATGTCGATCAGATATTTCTGCACGCCGCCAGTCAGCGTCAGCTTGCCGAGCGTCAGCGTGTCCTCGAGATAGAGCTTCCACTGGTCGGTCTGGAAATGCTGCTGAAAGTCGATCAGCTGTGGGTCGCCATAATAGGCCGGTCCGCGCCGGGCATCGATCACCTGGTGCCATTCGCGGCCGAAGTCGCGGTTGAGCCGTTCGTACCACACGCCGCCCTCGATCCGGTTGCCGCCGAGTTCGGCCGACACTTTCGAGGTGAAGCCGAACCGGTCATGGCCATAGATGCTGGTGCGATAGGTCTGTGCTGGCGCGCATGATGCGTTCACTGCGCCACCCGCGCCGTAGCAATAGGATGACAACACTCTGGTCCCGTCGGTGTCGGTATAGTCCAGGCCTTGGATCACCGGGCGCTGACGACCTGAGGCGTCGATATAGTCGAAATAGGATTTCTTGCGTGACGCGCCCGGCGCGGTGCCGCCGGCAATGGTGCGGACGCCATTGGGGTCGAGCGCGATCTGCTGGTATGGCGGAACCCAGTCGCCCTGGCCCTTTTGCCAGTGATAATAAGGCGAGAGCTCAATGCTGATGCTGTCGCTCGCCTGATATTTCAGTTTCAGATAGCCGAAGACATTCTCGCGGTGCGCCGACCAGGCATGCGCCCAATTTTCGTTGATACCCGCGGGGATGCCGAGCCAGGCGGGTACTGAGCCGTCCGGCGCGTTGGTCGAGTCGAGAAAGCCGCGCGACGCCTCGATCAGCGGATCATCGACTGCCTTGTCGTATGAAACACGGCCGGTAAGCGTGAGTTTGCCGAGTTCGCTGACGAACTTGGCCTCGCCATGCCATTCGTCGGCGCCGCTCTGGTCGGCGCAGCCATAGGCCCAGCGGCACGAGGTGAGGCGCGAGCCGCCAACATAGGCGCGGGTAGTGCCGTCGAAGATCCGCCCGGTTTCGACATAGCCGGCATAGCGGCGCAAATTATAGTCGCCGATCCCGACCGAGATCAGGCCGCCCATCGCCTCCGACGGATCGCGGGTGTAATAAGCGATCGTGCCGCCCAGCGCCGAGGCGGAAGCCGAGCCGACGCCCGCAGTTCCCTGATCGACGCGGATTTCGCTGACCAGTTCATTGAGCAGATATTTCTGCGCCGGCGCACCGCCGAGATAATAGGAGGCGTTGTAGGCCGGCATATCATCGATCGTCTGGCCGATCTTCGAGGAACGCAGGTTCACGTCGAAGCCGCGTATGTTGATGCCGTAGCTCCAGGGATCGGAATTATAGGCGTCCGAGCCGCGGATCGACACGCCCGGCACATCGGCGATGGCGTTAACCACATTGAGCGTCGAGCCCTGCGCGCGCAGCCGGTCGGCGCTGACGATGCTGTTGCCGCGCGCAACCGATGCTGCCGTGACGATGATATCGTCGGCTGGCGCTTCGGGCGCCGACTCCGCAGCCGTGTCGGCAGGTTTGTCCTCCGCACGCGCGGCGCCGGCCAGCGTTAAAGCGATCAGGGCCACGCCAGCGGCGAGGCTCTGTCTGGTAATTCGATGCATGTTTCTGCTCCCCAGGAAAGTCGGAGACGGGAGCGTCGTGCCGCCGTCCTGCGGCAGCCCCAATGGTCGGATGTCGCGGCGGCTTCAAAGTCATTGCGTCTATGCCCCCTATAGAAAGCTCCAATTGGCGCTGCGTCGCAAACGTCATCAAACCGACATCCATGGCGACTAAAGCGATCTCGTTCGGAACCGGGGTGTCGGTGAATTTCCAGCATCTGAGAGCATTTCACGCGATCGCGGTCGAGGCGAGCGTTAGCCGCGCCGCGCGCCGGCTCAACGTGTCTCAGCCAACCCTTTCGCAGCAGCTCAAGGCACTTGAGGAACGTCACGGCGTTACTTTGTTCGAAAGCCGGAAATCGCCGCTCAAACTGTCGGAAACCGGCAAGCAATTGTTCCGGCTCAGCCAGAAACTCTTCTCGGCGAGCGACGATATCAGTGAAATGCTGAGCGGTGCGGTCGGGCTCGACGGCACGACGTTGCGGATCGCGTCCGATTCGCCGCCCTATGCCGCGCAACTGGTTGCGGCATTTCATCGGTTGCACCCGACGGTCCAGCTGCGCGTCCGCATCGGCAATGCACGCGAAGTGATCGAGCAGCTGCGGCAGGCGGAAGCCGATGTCGCGATCGCCTCCGATCCGCCGGGCGACACGCTGTTCGCCTATGAGCCGCTTTATGCCGACCGCATCGTCATCGCGCTGCCCGCCGGCCACGCACTCGCGGGCTCGACGGTTTTCCCCCTCGCGGCATTGCAGAGCGAGACGCTGCTGATCCGTGAGGAAACGTCGCGGACCCGGGCGATTTCGCAGTCGCTGGTCGCGGCGGCGGAGATCGAACCCGTGGCCACGATCGAGATGCACACTCGCGAGGCCATTCGCGAGGCGGTGGCGCTGGGCGTTGGGGTTGGCTTCTTCTTCTCGTGCGAGGCGCCGCCCGATCCGCGCATTGTCTATCTCCCGGTCGAGGGCTCGGAGGTCGGTTTCAGACTCTCGGGCTATGTCGTCTGCCTTACCGATCGGCGCCGCACCGCGCTGGTCCGCGAAGTCATGGCGATCGTCGAAACGCTGCGCTCGCTCAGCCCGGTCGCCTTGCCCGGCGTCGACAAGGGAGGCGAGCGATGAGACTCGCCGATCGCCTCCAGCGCGCGCACTCCGTCTTTTTCTGCCTGTTTGCCGGTGCAGCGTCTTTTTCCGCCTATTTCGCGATGTATGCGTTTCGCAAGCCATTCGCCGCGGCGACGTTCGAGCACGTCGCAGGCTGGCATTTCATCCTTGATTACAAGATCGCGCTGATCATCGCCCAGGTGCTGGGCTATGCCCTGTCGAAGATCATCGGCGTCAAGCTGATCTCCGAAATGGGGCAGGCGCATCGCGGCGCGGCGATCATCGGCCTGATCGCATTGTCCTGGTTCGCGCTGCTGCTGTTTGCGATCCTGCCTGCGCCGTGGAATGTCGCCGCGATGTTCCTCAATGGCCTCCCGCTGGGACTGATCTGGGGGCTGGTCTACAGCTATGTCGAAGGACGGCGGACCTCGGAAATGCTCGGTGCGATCCTGTGTTCCAGCTTCATTCTGTCATCCGGCGTAGTCAAGTCGGTCGGCAGCTGGCTGCTCGGCCTGGGTGTCACCGACTATTGGATGCCCGTGGCGGCCGGTGCCTTGTTCTTCCCGCTGCTGCTGATCGCGGTGGTCGGCCTGTCGATGCTGCCCCCGCCCGACACCGCCGACCGTGCCGAGCGCACGCCGCGCGCGCCGATGAACCGCACCCAGCGCGCGACCTTTCTGCGCAACCATGCCGCAGCGATCATCCCGTTGATCATCGCCTATGTCCTGCTCACGGCGTTTCGCGATTTTCGTGACAATTTTGCGGCGGAGATCTGGCAGGCGCTCGGCTATCACAATGTCGCGACGATGTTCACCGCGAGCGAAGTGCCGGTCGCGTTATTCTCGCTCGTCACGCTCGGGGCGCTGATGGGCGTGCGCGACAATCGCCGCGCTCTGCTCTTCGTGCATGGGGCGATCATCGTCGGCGCGCTGCTGATCGGCGGCTCGACCCTGGCCTATCAATGCGGCTGGCTTGGCCCGGCCGGTTGGATGGTCCTTGCCGGCGCCGGGCTGTACATGGCCTATACGCCATTCAACGCGATGCTGTTCGATCGGATCATTGCGGTCACGCGCGAGGTCGGCACCGCCGGCTTCCTGATCTATCTCGCCGATTCATGCGGCTATGCCGGGACGGTCGGGCTGTTGCTGCTGAAGAATTTCTCGGCGATCCAGTTCGACTGGCTGCGCTTCTTCGAAGCGACCGCTTACGGCACGGCGCTGTTCTGCATCCTCGGCGTGGCGCTGTCGGCGCTGCATTTCATTCGACCGCGGCCGGTGGTCCGCGCGGTCGCAATGGCCTGATCCGGAAAAATGACAATGAATGTTCAACTGCTCGACACATATCGTCCCGGTTACGGGCTACCACGCGCTGCCTATCTCAGCGAAGGTGTCTATGCCGAGGAACAGGCGCGGATCTTTCACCGCAACTGGTTCTTCGCCGGCCATTCGATCGAACTGGCGGGGGCGGGCGCCTATCTGACGCTGGACGTTGGCAATGCGCCGGTCGTCATCGTTCGTGACGGTGACGGCGTGTTGCACGGCCATCTCAATATCTGCCGCCATCGCGGGTCGATCATCTGCACCAGCGAGCAGGGCAGGGCGGCCCGCCTGACCTGCCCCTATCATAGCTGGACCTATGCGCTGGACGGGGCGCTGATCGCGGCGCCGATGATGGGGGCGGGGTTCGACAAGGCCGCACATGGCCTGAAGCCGGTGCAGGTCGCGGAGTTTGACGGCCTGGTCTTCGTCAACCTGGCCGATGACGCCGAGCCGATCGATGCGCTGCGCGACCATCTCTCGCCGATCCTGTCGTCACAGGGGATGGACCGCGCGAAGATCGCGGTGATGCGCGATTACGATCTCGAGCTGAACTGGAAGCTGGTGGTCGAGAACAACCGCGAATGCTATCATTGCAAGGCCAACCATCCCGACTATGTCGCGGTGCAATATGACACCGAGAACGACAATCCGGCGCTGCAGGGCGAGATTGCCGAACGCCTCGCCGATTGTACGGTGCGGTGGGAAAAGGCGGGTCTCGATACCAGCCGGGTCAATACGTCATCCGACTATACCGCCGAGTGGTTTCGCGCCAACCGCACGCCGGTGCGCCGCGACATGGTGACGGAAAGCCCGGACGGACAGGCGGTATGCGCCGTGCTGATGGGTGGGTTCAACGATCCCGACATGGGCACCGCGCGCGCCAACACCAACATCAATTTCTGGTGCCACGCCAATGCCGATTATGCCCATACGGTGCGCATCACCCGGTCTCGCCGACGCGGACGATCGTGCGCGGATACTGGCTGGTCGATGAGAAGGCAGAGGCGGGGCGCGATTATGATCCGGACCAGGTCGCCGCATTCCATCACCGGGTGATGATGGAGGATTGGGACATCTGCCGCCGGCAATGGCGCGGGGTCACCGCGCCCGGTTTCGAACCCGGGCCCTATTCGCCGCTCAAGGAGCAGAATGTCGATCGTTATGTCCGCTGGTATGCCGGGCAGATGACGGCGGCGGTCTGACAGGCGGCAAGGCCGGGAGATCGAGTGGCGAAAGATATGGGACACCGGTCGTGTCATATCTCCCCTCGCCGTGTTCTCGTAAAATTCAAGAAAAATTGTTATAGATCAAGTAGTTAATCCAGAATATACGAGCGACCCGGCTGCGGCCATGCTGGAATTATCCGGACCGCGCGCTTTTATCGGCAAAGGCTTCGACAAGACTCGGCACGGTCGGACACGCGGGCGACACACCGGCGTCGGGGAGGAGGATCGAGGGCGTTCCCGCGGCGTCGTCGATGCGCAGGAGGAAATAGCCGGTGCCGGCCAGACCCAGCATCAATGTCGGCGAGGTGGTGTCGCCGGAATCGACTCCGGCCGGCCATGATCGTGGATCGGCGCCGAAGCGATCAATGCCCGCCATCGCAACGGACGCTGCCAGGTCTCCCGTTTCGAAGGATGGGCCCGCCTCGATCAGCGCCTCGGCATTGCCGGCCAGCCCATGACAGAGCGAATAGTTGCCGATGCCCTGTTCGAGGCTTGCACGGAGATCTGCCGCGGTTGTTGCGATCGCGACGCGAGCCTGTTCGCGCAACTGATCGTTTCCGGTCAGTTCCCACAAGCGCAGCCGCGTCAGCGCGATCCCGGGTGCACCGTGACACCATGACAGGCTGAAGGAGCGGCGGCCTGCACTGTCGCAGCTGTCCGGCGAAAGATCGGGCCAGTTGCCGGCGTCAGCGTCGAACCAATGTTGTTCATGTATGACGGCATTGGCGGCGGCCTGAGCAAAGCGCTGTTCGCCCGTGGCGCGCGCGAGTTCGGCGAACGCCCAGGCAATACCCGCGGCGCCATGCGAAAGGCCGCACAGGCCGATCAGTTCTTTCGGCGTTGGCCAATGCCATCCCGAGGGCGATCGATGCGCTTCGGCGATCAGCGCATCGCCGAGTTGGGATGCCCAGGCAAGCAGCCGATCATCAGCGAGCCGTCGTGCAAGGATCAGCGCGCCGGCGATCCCGCCCGAGAGTCCCGCCATCAAATCGCCGCCGGAAAATCCGGCGATGGCGCTCGTCTCGATCGACGTGACCAGCCGCGCCGACGCCGCCGTGAAGTCGGCCCGGCCGAGCCACTCTCCCGCCATGGCGGCGACCACCGCAATGCCCAGGCGACCCGTATAGAGCGCGCTCCGGCCTTCCATCCCCGGTGTGTCCGCCTCGGCAAGGGCATGGGCGAGCGTGCCGGCGGCCGTTCGCGCGATCACGCGGTCGCCGGTTAGCGCGGCCAGCCGGGCCAGGAAAAGCGCGATGCCCGCGGTACCGGTGTAGAGGTCGCCGCCACAGGTGCGGTGAACGATCTGCCAGCCCGCAGCGATCGGATCCACATCGTCGGTGGTGAAGGTACAACGGCCGTCCCACCACAAGGCATCGGCGCAGAGCAGATTGCCGATGCGCAGCGCCGCATCGATCCGTTGGCCGGCGTCACTCGTCATCGGAAAAACTCAGCCGCCGCAGTCCGAACGGATCCGCATCGCTCGCCGTGAGATGTGGCAGATCGAGGTCGATGCCAAGCGCGGCAAAGCTGGCAAGCACCGCGGCACGGCGACCGTCGACGTCGTCACGCTCTTCCTTGTGGGCGGTGATGAGGCCAAGGGCAATTGCACGCATGCGGTGACTGCCGAAACTGTCGTTTCCCAGGGGCTCCTCGGCAAATCCGAGACCGGACGCCAATTGGTGGGTCAGCATCGGCACGGCCGGCCGCAAATGCGGCGCCAGCGTCGGCAGCAGCGACAGGAGGATATAATGGACGAGCTGGGCGTGCCGCGCGCCGACATAGAGGACGCACGGATCGCGACGCTCGAATCCGGCCGGGCTGTTGGCGCATTTGCACGCAAACGGGACAGCGCGGGTGGTAAATTCGCCGGTCAGCATGCCGATGACGGACGGTGCCGCAATCGCATCCATGTTCAGATAATACCGCACTGAGCGCATCCGTGCGAAATCATCGTCGAGCTCACCCCCGAACGCATAATAGAAGCTCTCTTGCAGCACTCTCGCTTCCCGCCTGAAGCGGATCTCGACCGGGGTTCCCCGCACCACATTGGCTGGCGCCGTCCCGGACAGGAATTCGCCGGGATTGGCGCGCCGTGTCCGATATCCCTTCTCTACGATGACGGCGCCGCTCGCCAGCGTTTCGACGACGGTCCAGCCCCTGTCCCACCGGTCAAAGCTCAAATTCGCCGCCGACAACCCGGCAACATAAATTTGCTGCTCCGCCCCGCCATCGTCGCTGCCGGAGGCGCCCGCATGAAAAGTGGCATAGAGCCGCCGGTGCAACATGCTCATCAGTGGATCGGGATCGAAGAACTCGTCCCTAGACGATGGTGGGGGACGCCGCGTGGTATCGACTCGCTCGCCGGCGAGGGTGAAGCAGGTCGGTGACACGATTTGGACCGTGTCGAGGATAGGTTGCAGATCGTCGAGCCAGCGCGGTCGGCTCGCGCCCCGGGCGGTTGCGTTCACGCCGCCAGCCCAAGGAGCGAGGCGGCCACGGCTTTCGGATCGGCGAGCATGTTCGCGGTGAACTGCAGCGCGAGGATCATGTGCGCGCTCACCAGCGCGTCGTCGCTCGTCGCTTCGAACGCGGTCTGCACGATCCGTGCCGCGGCATAGGCCACCGCGCTCGACAGCAATGTGGCGGTTGCGCGTCGATCCAGGTCCAGATGATCGGCATAGGCGTTCCAGAAGCCGCGCGTCGTCTGCTGCAGTGCCGACAGGGGAATTTCGGCACTCGCCGCAATCGACGCGGCGGTGTCCCCCGATTTTGGTCGGGTCGAGCGAATCCAGGCAATAATGCAGGATTGCAGGATGCCACCGACATCCCACGCCACATCGCCCGTTCCGGCCATTTCCCAATCGACTAAAGTCACGGTCGTGTCGCCCGACGCTCCCGCATCCGTCACCAGGCAATTATCCCATTTCATGTCCCCATGGATGATGCCGTTGACGCGCCAGCCGGGCTCAAGCGCGCGCAGTCGATCGATCAGATCGGGGTGATCCTGGACGATCGAGATGACCCTTGCCTGTGCCGCGCTCTGGCTGGGCGTGACATGGGGATCGAGCCGGTCCGGTCTCAGGATCCAGGGGCGATGCTTTGCGAGCGACGCGTTGGGTGGCCCGAAACGAAGCGTCTTGCCGAACTCGATATGGCATGTCGCCAGAGCATGACCGATCGCTTCGGCGGCCGGAAGCGAGAGCGTGCCGGTTCGCCGATGGCGCGCGCGCAGCGTCTCGGCCGGTTCGACAAGACCGATGACGAGGATCTGATGCTCCGAATCAAAGCTGTGGAAAGGCGGAAGCAAGGCCGCGAGCCGGTCGTTGGCCGCAGCGAGCGCATAGATATGTGCTTCGCTCTCCAGGGTGGAGCCACCGCTCCAATGTCCTTCGTCCGGGCGATGCTGCTTGACGAAGAAGCCCGGCCCGCGCGCGTCGGAAACGGCGAAGGCGCGGTTGCGTGATTCTCGCGAGACGATCTGGATGTCGCCGTTCACGATGCGGTCCAGGCCGAGATGATCGGCCTGGACCAGATAGTGGAGCACATTCTGTCGGGTCAGGATCACTATTTGGCGATCATGCCTGATGCCATATTGTCCTGCCGCATGTGATGCTCAGACGCTGAGAAGATCAAGTGCATCGTGACGATGCCCGGCAGCCGGCTCCTCGCTATGACCCTTGCAGCAGGGATTGCGCGTCGGCTTGCAGGTTTTCGTCTGAGTTCCCTGGGGGGCATCGACAGCGTTTTCGCTGACGACCCGAACATCGAACGCCGCGCCCGCGAATTCGCTCGCGAAAATCGTCCCCCCCAACAGGGCATCGATGCGGGTGGACGAGGTATTTGCGTCATGTGCGAGCATTTTTTCGGTCTTCATCGCTTTTTCCTTCGTTGAAATGAGGGATTTTGTCGGCACACCAAGACTATCGGATTACGCGAGATGCTCTGCGGATTGTTAAGACGCCTCCCGGGACAACAGGGTTCGGGGTTTTGCGGTCGATCGAGCCAATACCCTCGACGACTGATGGAGCAACAGACAAGTTTGTAGCGACATCCCCCACCCCCAAGCAGAGTTTACACCGGCCAAACGCCGAAATTGGCTGAGCAACTTTCAATGCGCTTCTTGTGAGTACTAGTCTTTACCAGAATCGCCGGTGTGACAAGGAAAATCTACACAACATCAATGATCACCAAAGATTCTCTGTGATATTTGAAGAGAGTGTTCAATTTTTAGAAGGAGTGTATGTCCGTTTTTTACAATTTTCTGGCTGCGGTGATGTCAGATTACTAATGTGTGTGTCCATTTTACAGCCAAAATGGTGGTAAAACTGGTTTACCGTCTATTGATCCGTCTATCCGTATTATTTCTCAATTGGCCGACCCTGATTGAAGGGAAAGCGGCAGGCGATATATTCTTCGTGCTGATGCCGTTGGCGTTTGGGTTGGCCAATGACCTCGTGCCGACGAGGTGGATTGCGACGATCGCCCTGGCGTGGGGCGGTAACGCCGCCGACATTTCGTGCCGGTGCCGAGACATGAGACGGCGCTGCGGTTGAGGCAAAATGCGAAGCGGACTGTCCGCTATCGGGCGTACGACTCGTCGCGATGACGATTGTGCCTGCGTCTTTCGCGGTCAGACGTCATTACCGTCTGGGGGCGGAGCTTGGCGCAAAGAGCCGAACTATGACTTGGTTGAACTCAGCAGATTGTCGCGCAACCTGGCGATGCTCTGCTGGACCTTGGCGAAATCGTCCCCCAGGCCCGTGGCTTCGATCCGCTGGGGCGCGCTGCTTTCGACCTGTTGCTGCAGTTTGCGGCCCGCCGGCGTCACATTGACGCGGACCTGGCGTTCGTCGGCGGGATCGCGTCGGCGGTCGACCAGGCCCAACTGCTCCAGCTTCTTGAGGATCGGGGTCAGTGTGTTGGATTCGAGGAACAGCTTGTCGCCCAGATCGCTGACTCTCTGGTCGTCCTCCTCGCCCAGTGCGACCAGCGTCACATATTGGGTGTAGGTCAGGCCGAGCTTGTCGAGGATCGGCCGATAGGCGCGCCCAAAGGCAAGATTGGCTGAATATACCGCAAAACAGAGGAACTCGCCCAGCTTGGCGGACTCGCGTGGATTTCTGTTGTGCGCCATCGATCCTGCTTTCCAGTATATAATATCGCTCATCACCTAAAGCGTACCCGATTGAATCGGAAGGGCTCGAACGGCACCCATTGCTGGGCGCCGTTCGTTCGGTCGGTTGAAGTGTTTGGTTGGTTGAAAGTCAGGCGAAGGCCGGCTCAAGCACAGTCACTTCGACCTCGATGTTGCCGCGGGTGGCCTTCGAATAGGGGCAGATCTGGTGCGCGAGATGAACCAGCTCTCGGGCCAGTTCGATGTCGATGCCCGGAACGGTGACGTCGAGCTTGGCGCGCAGGAAGAATTCGGCGCCTTCCATCAACAGATCGATCTTCGCGTCGACACTTGGGGCCTCTGGCAGCTTGACCTTCTTCTGAGCGGCGGCAACCCCGATCGCGCCCATGAAGCAGCCCGACCAGGCGGCGCCGAAGAAGTTTTCTGCTGCGGGGTGCGGGTCAGCCAACTGCAGGTCGAGGAAGCCATCGGCGCTGCGGGTATAACCGTTGGGGCCACCGACATTGTGAGTGGTTCCGGAATAGATGGTCTTGGCAGTCATGTTCTTTCCTTTCTCATGTTTAAAATCGCGCCCGATTAAAGCGGATGCGATCTAAATATGCGAGTCGCGGATAAGAGTCAAGTACGATTTAATCGCATACGATATAATCCTGTTGATCACGCCTGTGCTCAGGTGAAGTCCACGGCCCTGTCATTCTGAAAGCGGTCAGCCCCGCCGTACGGATCACCTTGGCCGGAGAGCGAACTCAGGCACGAGCAGGGGACGGCAAGGTTTTCGAGTTTGAGGGCTGAGAGCGCCGGGACCGGGGAGGGCGGTCACGAACACTGGGAATTTTGAAGCGCGCCTCGACGCGAGCGACCGCGCAAATGTGAAAGGTGAGCGCGTCGCGATGCTATTTCAAATAAATCAAAGGCTTAATAGCATGTTATTGGATTGTATATTCATGGTGCGGACGGCGGGACTCGAACCCGCACTCCGAAGAGGGAGATTTTAAGTCTCCTGCGTCTACCGATTTCGCCACGTCCGCAACGGCGCCGTGGTGGCGCGGGCGAGGTATTCCGTCAACTCTTCAAAAAAACCGACCGCTCACACGTTGAGACGTGCGCGCATTTCCTTGCCGGGCTTGAAATAGGGCACGCGTTTGGCGACCACATCAACGGTTTCGCCAGTGCGCGGGTTGCGGCCGGTGCGGGCATCGCGGGCGCGGGTGGAGAAAGCGCCGAAGCCGCGCAGTTCGACCCGGCCATCGGCGGCCAGGCGGCGCGAAATCTCATCGAAAAAGGTGCTGACGATCGCCTCGATGTCGCGCAGCGCGAGATCGGGATTGTCCTGGGCCAGCATGTCGACAAGCTCGGATCGGATCATGGCGTGTTCATTCCCCTCTCGATCGCGGATCGCACCACAAAAGGCGGTACTCGACGGACCCGGATCAATCATCCCCTAAAGGACGTCTGCGAAACGATATACTGATCTTTGTCAAACCGATAGGACCGATTCGACACTAAACACTCAAAACGGGTAGGGCGGGAGGCGAAAAATCGCACTCCCGCCCGCCGATTTCTTACTTCTTGTTCTCGCTGCTCTGCGCCTTGAGCGCCGCACCGAGGATGTCGCCCAGCGACGCGCCCGAGTCGGACGAGCCATACTGCGCCACGGCCTGCTTCTCTTCGGAGATCTGCATCGCCTTGATCGAGAAGGTCGGCTTCTTCGAACGATCGAAGCCGGTAACCATCGCGTCGAACTTCTGCGCGACCTGGAAACGCTCCGGACGCTGCTCGTCGCGGTCGCGGCCGAGATCGGTGCGCTTGATGAAGCCGGTCGCGCCATCGTCGCCAACCTGAACCTCAAGGCCCGCATCGCGGACTTCGAGCACGGTCACGGTGACGATCGCGTTCTTGTTGAGGCCGCCCGAACCGCCGCCGCTTGCAGCGGCAGCACCGCCGGTCGCGCCGACCGCGGGTGCGCCGCGCTCAAGCTGCTTCATGCCGAGCGAGATGCGCTCCTTCTCGGCGTCGATGTCGAGCACGACGGCCTGAACCGTCTCGCCCTTGCGGTGCAGGTTGAGGGCGTCCTCACCCGACACGCCCCAGGCGATGTCCGACATGTGGACCATGCCGTCGACATCGTTGTCGAGGCCAATGAACAGGCCGAATTCGGTCGCGTTCTTGACTTCGCCTTCGACGGTCGAACCGATCGGGTGCGCCTCGGCAAAGGCTTCCCACGGATTGGCTTGCGCCTGTTTGAGACCGAGCGAGATGCGGCGCTTCTCGGGATCGACCTCGAGCACGATGACGTCGACTTCCTGCGAGGTCGAGACGATCTTGCCCGGATGGACGTTCTTCTTGGTCCAGCTCATTTCCGACACGTGAACCAGGCCTTCGATGCCCGCTTCCAGTTCGACGAATGCGCCGTACTCGGTGATGTTGGTCACGCGGCCCGACAGCTTGGCGCCGACCGGGTATTTCTGCATCGCGCCTTCCCACGGATCGCTCTCGAGCTGCTTCATGCCGAGCGAGATGCGCTGCGTGTCCTTGTTGATGCGGATGATCTGCACCTTCACGGTGTCGCCGATGTTCAGCACTTCGCTCGGGTGACCGACGCGCTTGTAGCTGAGGTCGGTGACGTGCAGCAGGCCGTCAATGCCGCCGAGATCAACGAACGCACCATAATCGGTGATGTTCTTGACCACGCCGTCGATGATCTGGCCTTCCGCGAGCGAAAGGATCAGGCCCGAACGCTGTTCTGCGCGAGTCTCTTCGAGGATCGCGCGGCGCGACACGACGATGTTGCCGCGCTTGCGGTCCATCTTCAGGATCTGGAACGGCTGCGGAATGTCCATCAACGGGGTCACGTCGCGGACCGGGCGGATATCGACCTGCGAACCGGGCAGGAACGCCACGGCGCCGTTCAGGTCGACGGTGAAGCCGCCCTTGACGCGGCCGAAGATCGTGCCCTCGACGCGCGCGGTCTTGGCGAATTCGGTTTCCAGCTTGTCCCAGGCGGCTTCGCGGCGTGCGCGGTCGCGCGACAGCATCGCTTCGCCATGGACGTTCTCGACGCGGTCGACATAGACTTCGACTTCGTCACCGATCTTCAGATCGGCCTTCTGGCCCGGCGCTGCGAATTCGCGCAGCGGCACGCGGCCTTCCGACTTCAGGCCGACGTCGATGACGGCGAGGTCGTTTTCAATTCCGGTAACGGTACCCTTGACGACGCGGCCTTCGAAGCTGTCGGCGGCGCCGAGCGTTTCTTCGAGCATGGCGGCGAAATCGTCGCGCGTGGGATGTGCCTGAGTGGCCATAAAATATGTACGTCCTAGTTCAGTTTCCGGCCAGCCGGTTGTTTCCGGCGGTCTTGGCCAAAACGCCGCGACAGCCGAATACCGGCACGGCATCCGTTCGGGCGGGCACAGGAGGAACTAGACGCGTTGAAATGCGAAAAGGGCGCGAGAGCATGGCTCCGCGCCTTCCTCCGAGAGCACCCACTCGCCGGACGGACGCGCACATAGCGCCACAAGGGCAGGAAGGCAAGGTCGCACAAGGGTACGCAAGGTGGAACGCTCCGGCTACCGGCTGTGTGTCGAGCAGGGCGGGATCGGCCCCGCGTCCACACCCGGTTCAGCCGTGAGCTGCGTTCTCCGCTTTCAGGTTGACCTGGCGTTCGACCAGCTCGATCGCACGCTTGATCGCGGCCTCGATCGACAGGAAGCTGGTGTCGAGCAGGGCGGCGTCATTGGCCGGCACCATCGGGGCGGCGGCGCGCATCGAATCGCGCAGGTCGCGGGCGCGGATATCGGCCAGCACCCGGTCGATGCTGACCGAGGAGCCGCGCTCGCGCAGCTCGGCGTGACGCCGCCGGGCGCGGATCGTGGGGGTGGCCCGCACGAACAGCTTGGCGCTGGCATCCGGCGCGATCACGGTGCCGATGTCGCGCCCGTCAAGCACGGCGCCCTCGGGCTGGCGGGCGAAGCGCCGCTGCCGGTGCAGCAATGCGGCGCGCACCAGCGGGTGAGCGGAGACGATCGAGGCGAGCTTGCCGACGTCGTCCGAGCGCAGCACATCGTCGTCGAGCAGATGATCGTCGAAATCGCACGCAGCGACCGCATCGGCCTCTTTCTCGGGGTCGAGCTCAAGGCGGCGGACATTTTCGCCGACCGCGCGGTAGAGCAGGCCGGTGTCGAGATAGGGCAGGCGATAATGCTTCGCCAGCGCGCGCGCGATCGTGCCCTTGCCCGATGCGGCGGGCCCGTCGACGGCAATGATCAAGGGTCCGGTCACAGCGCCTGCTTTCTCAATTCGTCAAGCGTCTGGAAGAACATAGGATAGCTTGTTGCGACTGGCGAGACATCATCGATCGTCACGCCGCGCGTCGACACCAGCCCGGCCACCGTCATGCTCATCGCGATACGGTGATCGAGCAGCGAAGCGATCGCGCCGCCGCCGTGGAGTAGCGCGCCGCCGCTACCCTCAATCGCCAGGCCGTCGTCGAATTCCTCGGTCTTCACGCCGATCGCGCCGAGCGCCGCGGCCATCGCGGCAATGCGGTCCGATTCCTTGACGCGCAGCTCATGCGTGCCGCGCGCCACGGTGCGCCCGGTCGCGCAGGCGGCAGCGACGAACAGCACGGGATATTCATCGATCATGCTCGGCGCGAGGTCGGCGGGCACCTCGATCGCGTGCAGTGCGGCATGGCGCACGCGCAGGTCGGCGACCGGCTCGCCCCCGACGATGCGAGCATTCTCCTCGGTGATGTCGGCGCCCATCAGGCGCAGCGCGGTGAAGATGCCGGCGCGAGTCGGGTTGAGCCCGACATTGGCGACCACCACGTCCGATCCCGGCACGATGGTTGCCGCGACCACCCAGAAGGCGGCGGAGGAGGGGTCGCCGGGAACCACGATCTGCTGCGGCTTGAGTTCGGCCTCGCCGACCAGCGAGATGACCCGCCCCTCGGGTGTTTCCTCGACCGTCAGCTCGGCGCCGAAGCCGGCCAGCATCCGCTCGCTATGGTCGCGCGTCGCGACCGGCTCGATCACGCGCGTGATGCCCGGCGTGTTGAGCCCGGCGAGCAGGATCGCCGACTTCACCTGTGCCGACGCGACGGGAAGCGTGTAGCGGATCGGCACCGCCGGGTTCATGCCCCGCACCATCAGCGGCAGGCGCCCGCCCGGGCTGGCGGTGATATCCGCACCCATCGTCGACAGCGGCTCGATCACGCGCGCCATCGGCCGTGCCGAGAGCGAGGCGTCGCCAGTGAAGGTGGCGGTAATGCCGTGGCTGGAGACCAGGCCCATCAGCAGCCGGGTCGAGGTGCCTGAATTGCCCATGTCGAGCGCCTGTTCGGGCTGGAGCAATCCGCCCACGCCGACGCCGTTCACTGTCCAGATGCCGTCATCGCCGCGCACGATATCGGCGCCCATCGCGCGCATCGCCGCCGCGGTCGCGAGGACGTCCTCGCCTTCCAGCAGTCCGGTGATTCGGCTTTCACCGACCGCGAGCGCCGACAACATCAGCGCACGGTGGCTGATCGATTTGTCGCCAGGGACGGTGAGTCGGCCAGTGAGCGGGCCGGTGTGAGCGATTTCGAGCGGGCGGGGGCTTGCATGCGACATTGGGCGGCGCTTTGACAGTGCGCTTGCGCTATGGCAAGGCGCGCCCCACTTTGCAGGCTACCCTCGAAAGAGGAACCTCAAAACCCAGCTTACCCTCGCAAGAGGGCTGCATTCAAAATAGTCTTGAAAGGTCTAGGCGGCACATGATCAAGCCGGAATGGGGCACGAAGCGATCGTGTCCGAAATGCGCCACCCGTTTCTATGACCTCGGCAACGAGGATCCGGTCACCTGCATCGAATGCGGTTCAACCTGGAATCCCGAGCCGATTCTGAAGTCGAAGCAGCCGCTGCCGTTCGACGCGCCCAAGCCTGAACTCATCAAGAAGGACGACGATCTCGCCGGCGACGACGAGGATCTGGACACCGGTGAAGACGAAGAGCCCTCGCCCGACGACGAAGTCGATCTGGGCGGCGACGACGATCTCGGCGTCGAGACGCCGGTCGACGAGGACGAGCATTGATCCAACCAACCGACCAGGTTGGATTTCCATAATAAGCCTGCCGGCCCGGAATTTTTTCGGGCCGGCATGAAAATTTGATGCGGCATGGGTGATTCACCCGCTTGCCAACAAAGCGTCGCCCGTTTAGGGCGACGTTCCCAAGGCCCAAGGGCCTGAAACGGATGGGGCCGTAGCTCAGCTGGGAGAGCGCTGCGATGGCATTGCAGAGGTCTGGGGTTCGATCCCCCACGGCTCCACCATTTTTCAAGTGATTGATTTCATCGCTTGATACAGATTGGCGGTTCATTCCGCCAATTATCCCATAAAAAACAAAGCGACCTACGTGATCGACGACTCGTCGCCGAATTGTGCGGTTTTCGCTGTACGACCAAGAGCTCGAGCGTTGCCGCATGTTCTGGCTGAGTGCCGACGCGCGGGGGCTTGCGGCGCCTGATCATGCCTGTCGCGCTGTCGATGCTCGCCCGGCATCTTTCGCACAGCCCGAGATAAATCGCATCCGATTAGATCGCGTGCATTGACAGTGTGTCGCGGCCAAACTAGATAACTCGCATCCGATTTAAACGGATGCGAGTTATCTACCAGATGCCGCCGGTCTTCACGCTCCGTCCGGGGCAATGCCGATGCGGTCTTTTTGCGATCTGACCAGGAGAATGAATGATGAAGTCCCTCAACAATCCTATTGCCCGGCGGCTGCTTGCGGCTTCGGCATTGCTCGGCGCAGTGGTCGCCTTCGCACCTCTGGCCCAGGCGCAGGATTCGGCAACCAGCACCGTGACGGCGCCCGCCGCCGCAGCAGCGGCTCAAGACACGTCGATCCGCCCGTTCCAGTTCCATGCCACGGACGAGCAGCTCGCCGACCTGCGCCGCCGCGTCCTTGCCACCAAATGGCCGAGCCGTGAGCTGGTCGGCGACGCGACCCAGGGCGTGCAGCTCGCGACGATGCAGAAGCTCGCACAGCATTGGGCGACCGATTATGACTGGCGCAAGGCCGAGGCGAAGCTCAATGCCCTGCCGCAGTTCGTGACCAACATCGACGGGGTGGATATTCACTTCATCCATGTCCGGTCGAAGAACAAGCAAGCGCTGCCGATCATCATCACTCATGGCTGGCCGGGGTCGATCATCGAGCAGCTCAAGGTCATCGATCCGCTGACCAATCCGACCGCGCATGGCGGCAAGGAGTCCGACGCGTTCGATGTGATCATTCCGTCGCTGCCCGGCTATGGTTTCTCCGGAAAGCCGACCGAACTTGGCTGGGATCCGGCGCGGATCGCGCGTGCGTGGACCGAGCTGATGAAGCGGCTCGGCTATACGCGTTACGTTGCGCAGGGCGGGGACTGGGGTGATGCGGTGACCGAGCAGATGGCGGTCCAGGCCGCACCGGGGCTGCTCGGCATCCATACCAATATGCCGGGCGCCGTCCCGGCCGAGATCGACAAGGCGCTGGCGGCCGGCCAGCCGGCACCGGCGGGTCTCTCAGCGGATGAGAAGCACGCCTATGATCAGCTCGACTTCTTCTACAAGCACGGCCTGTCCTATGCCCAGGAGATGACCAATCGGCCACAGACCCTGTACGGAATCGAGGACTCCCCGGTCGGCCTTGCATCCTGGATGCTCGATCATGATGCGCGCAGCTATGAACTGATCGCGCGGGTCTTCGACGGCAAGAGCGAGGGCCTGACGCAGGACGATGTGCTGGACAATATCACGCTCTACTGGCTGACCAACACGGCGGTGTCCTCCGCTCGTCTCTACTGGGAGAACAAGTTCGCCTTTTTCGCGCCGAAGGGGATCAAAATTCCGGTCGCGGTCAGCGCATTTCCGGATGAACTGTACCAGGCGCCCAAATCCTGGGTCGATCAGGCGTTCCCGAACCTGCTCTATTACAACAGGCAGGCAAAGGGCGGGCATTTCGCCGCCTGGGAGCAGCCTGACGCCCTGACCAAGGATCTGCGGCTGGCCTTCAAGCCCTTGCGTTGATGTGACGTTCGCGGACGGCCTGAAAATGGCCGTCCGCATCGTGTGCGATCAGGCGCCGGTCGTAGACGCGCGTATGATCAGTTCGACCGGCAGAAGCTCCGCTTCCGGCCGGCCGTTATCCAGCCATTGCAGCAGTTTTGCGCCAACCAGTTCGCCGGCGCGCTCCCAGTCCTGTCGCACGGTGGTCAGGGGAACCGCAGCGACGGCAGATGCCGGAATGCCGTCATAGCCGGTCATTGCGATATCGGCGGGAACAGTAATGCCCGCTTCCTGGAGCGCGGTCTGCGCGCCCAGCGCGATCGCATCGCTCGCCGCCGCGACGGCGTCGCCGCGCCAGCCCCGCGCCAGGGCCGCCTTCATCGCAACACTCCCCGGCCCGATGCCGAAATCGCAGGGCTGCACTTCGACCTCGGCGCCCGATGCCTTCCGGATCGCATCGAGCCGGTCGGCGATTTCGGGATGCGTCGGGTCGCCGAGGAAGAGGATGCGGCGACGGCCAAGCGATGCCAGATGCTCGCCGATCAGGCGTCCGCCCGCGCGATTGTCGCTGCCGATCGTCAGCCAGTCACCGTCGGAGTCGCGCGGTGTGCCCCAGACGACCAGCGGCAGGTCGAGCGCGCGCACGCGCCGGACGGCGTCGGGATCGGTCCCCTGTCCGAGCAGGATGATCCCGTCAGAATCCGCGCTCCTCGACTGCAGCAATTGTGCGAGCGTGGTCAGGATCACGCGGTAGCCCGCGCTGGTCGCGACCTGCAGCAGTCCACCGAGTGCTGCGAGGAGGATCGGGTCGGACATCGGGCGATCCGCGCTCGGCATCATCTCGATCGCCGCGGTGATGCTGTGGTTGCGCCGAAGCCGCAGGTTTCGGGCCGCGGTGTTCAGCCGATAGCCGTGCGCGCTGGCGAGTTGCTGGATCTGTTCGCGGACCGCTGCGCGCACGAGCGGGCTGTCGTTCAGCGCCCGGGAGATGGTGATCTTCGACACGCCGGCCAACGCGGCCAGATCCCCCATGGTCGGGCGTCGGCCGGACATGTCCCGGCCGCTGCCGTTGCTGATTTCGCTTTTTGCCATCAATCTCTCTAACCGCCGGCATCATTCTCTGCGTTAAGCAAAGCGGCCCGGCCTCAGCTATTCTAGGGACAGGGGAGGGGTAGCGCAAAGTGGACAAGAGCCAGCGGGTCCTGGACGAGGAAATCAGGGCCGCGATCCGGTCGGGCGGCAAGCTCGACGCCCCCGGCGCCGACTTCACTGCCGCCGACGCACGGGCGCTACAGCGCAAGATGGCGCGGGCTTTCGCCAGCCCGGACCTTCCCAAGCTGACGCGCGAGGATCTTTCGATCGCCGGCCCGGCCGGTCCGCTGGCACTGCGCCTCTATCGCCCCGCCGCCGATCATCCGCCGCTGATCCTGTTCGTGCATGGCGGCGGATGGGTCGGGGGCGATCTCGAGACGCATGATCAGATGTGCCGGCTGCTGGCGGCGGGGAGCGGCTGCGCGGTCCTTGCGGTCACCTATCGCCTGGCGCCCGAACATCGCTTCCCGGCCGCGGTGGACGATTGCGTCGAGGCGGCGCGCTGGGCGTTGCAGTCCGCAGCGGTGCTGGGCTGCGATCCCGCCCGGATCGGGATCGTCGGCGAGAGCGCCGGCGCCAATCTGGCGGCGGTCACGACGCTGTCGCTCGGCGAAGAATCCCAGCCGCGCTTCGTTTTTCAATGCCTTATCTATCCCGCAACCGATCTGCGGCTCCTCGATCCCGAGTCCGACGACGTGTTCGATCCGCTGGGCCTCACGATCGAGGAAGCGCTGTGGTGCCGCGCGCAGTATATCGCGGACGAGCAGGATCTGACCGATTGGCGTGCGTCGCCGATCCTCGCGCCGCACCTTGCCGTCTGTCCGCCGACGCACGTGATCACGGCCGGCATCGATCCGCTGCGCCGTGACGGTGAAGCCTATGCCCGGGCGCTCGCGACGGCCGGAGTCGCGGTCACCTGGCGGGACTATCCCGGCCTCCCCCATGGCTTTTTCTCGCTGCCGCTGACCATTCCGCGCGTCGTCACGGCCTATGCGGATATCTGCGCCGTGCTGCGTATGGGGCTCGGGACCGGCGCCGCCTGACTGACTGGGGAGGCAGGAGATATGGGACACCAGGAATGTCCGATATCTCATGCGGCCGTTTTGACGGCGTGCTCATATAATTCATTGTATTTCAGATACTTAATATGAAATGATTACCCTCCCGGCGAAACCTGTATCGACAGCATCCCGGTTATGGTATCGATATCATTTCTGGATCGACCACTCGCGCGCGGCGGTAGGAAGGCCAGATGGTATCGGGAGGAGCGTCCATGAAAGTCGATCCAAAGATCGTTGTTTCGGGCCTGGCAGCGGCACTTGTCATGGCCAGCCCCGGCGCAGGGCGGGCATCGACGCGTCCCGCTCCGGCAAGTGACGCGACCGCCAGGAAAGAGAGTCCGACGCTCCAGGCTCAAACGACGGAGGAAGGGCAGAAGGTCATTTACGACCGCTACACCTGGCAACGGCGCGAGTTGGCCAAGCGATTGCCGCTGGATGAGCCCTGGCCGTCGGAGGCGGCGATCGACGCACAGTTCAAGCGCTTCGGCCTCGACCGGCCGCCAATCCCGGCGAAACTGTCCTTGCCCGCGCGGATCATGCCGGACGTCTATCTGGTCAACACCGAACCCAATCTCGTTTATCTGATCGATGCCGGCCCGGACGGCGTGGTGATCATCGACCCGGGAATGGAAAGCAACACCGCCGCGATTCTCAAGAATGTCGCCGCGCTAGGCTTCTCCACCGACACGATAAAATGGGTCATCAACACCCATGCGCATTTCGACCATTCGATGGCAGACGCATCGTTCCAGAAACTGGGCGCGCGCATCCTGATCGGCCGCGACGACGTGGCGGCGGTCGAAAAGGGCACGCTGATCACGGGCAAGTACATCCTGCCGCCCGCCATGCAGGCCGCCTATCCGACGCTTCGCGTCGACTGGCCGGTCGATGACGGCGAGGCGCTTAAGCTCGGCAACAAGGTCTTTTATGCCATCCATACGCCCGGCCACACGCCGGGATCGACCTGCTACCTGTTGCAGGTCGACGGAAAGACCATCCTGTTCGGGGGCGACACCATCCTGTTCGACTATCGCCTGGCCGCGCAGCCGACGCCCTTTGCCGACAATGTCGCCTATCTCGCCTCGCTGAGGAAGCTGGCCGGGTACGGCACCTATCCCGACAAGGTCCGCTGGGATGTGCTGCTGCCGGGTCACGGCACGATGGTGCTCGATCGCGCCTATGCCGACGTCCTCAAGGGATACCGCCAGGTCGAGCTCGACGTCACCGACAATGTGCCGGTAGAGGCGCTTCCCTTCGCGACCGAGGCCTATCGCAAGCTCATGTTCGGCCGGCCCTAGGGCCACCGGGTCCGCTCTGCAGCCGCTTGATACAGTGAAATGATATCGATTTCATTTTTCCATTGTTATCGATATCATTTCTGGTAATGCACAGGATGAGAACCGCATCCGGTGCGGTTGAGCAGAACAACGGGACGGCATGAATCGTCTCGCCAGGGAGAGGGCCACAGGCATGTCGTATCGTTCCACCACTTTGCTGTTCACGGCGTCGCTGTTGGTGCTGGCCGCCATGCCGGCTGCCGCGCAGACCGCACCTGCCGACGGTGAGGCCGCGGCACCGGCGCCGGACTATCATGACGACATCATCGTCACCGCGCGGCGGACCGCCGAGAACCAGCAGGACGTGCCGATGTCGCTCACGGCTATTTCGGGCGACACATTGCGCGAGCAGAATGTCACGATGGTCTCGGACCTGACGCGGCTGGTGCCGTCGCTGAACTTCTCCACCGATCTCAATCGCAACAATGTGACCTTCGCGATGCGCGGGCAGCGCGAGACCCGGACATCGCCGGGCACCGGCGGCGGCCCTGCGGTGGTGGCCTATTTCGCTGAGGCGCCGTCCCGCGCGATCGGGCCGGGGCAGTTCTTCGATATGCAGAATGTGCAGGTACTCAAGGGGCCGCAAGGCACGCTGTTCGGGCAGAACACGACCGGCGGCGCCATCCTGTTCGAACCGCAACGGCCCAAGAATGAGTTCGAAGGCTATGTGATGGGCACGGTTGGCAGCTATGGCCGCCTCGATATCGAAGGCGCCGTCAACATCCCGATCGTCGATGACAAGCTGCTGTTTCGTGTCGGCGGCCAGACGCTCAATCGCAACGGCTTCACCCATGATGCCGTCACCGGCAAGGATTATGACGATCGCAATGCCTGGTCGGTCCGCGCCAGCCTGTTGTTCCGGCCGTCCGGCTCATTCGAAAATTATACGGTCGTCCAGTTCGCCGGCTCGCGGGAAAATGGCCCTGGCGTCGTTCTGATCGCCGCCAATCCCAAGAATGTCTTCGCATCGTTTCTCACTCCGCTGCTGGCGCAGCAACAGGCGAGGGGCGTACGCAATGTCGCACTCAGCGCCATTTCGCGCGACCGCACGCGGCAGTTCGGCGTGATCAACCGCACGACGCTCAATCTCTCCGACGATCTGACGCTGACCAACATCTTCAGCTATACCAATTATCGTACCGACAGCGCCCGCGACGATGACGGCACGCCTTTGCCGATCCAGGATTCGAATGGCGCCTGGAAGCCCGGGACATGGAATACGAATTTCAATTACCTGACCGAGGAATTGCGCCTGTCGGGAACGCTGGGCGGCGGTCTCGTGAAGTTCCAGGCCGGCGGATATTATGATCACCTGACGCCCGGCGGCGTCATGACCTATTCGCAGAATCTGCAGACCGTGGCGACCAGTTCGCAGGTCGACTCCACCGCCCGGTCGACCTCCAAGGCGCTGTTCGGGCAGGTCGGTTTCGATGTCGGCAAAGTCGTTCCGGCGCTGGAAGGGCTGAATCTGACCGCTGGCTATCGCTATACCTGGAACGATTTCGCCTTCGGCATCACCTTGCTGCAATATCCCGGAATCCTGCGCCCGCCGCCTGAACCGCAAGCCGGTACTCCGTGCCTTGTGCCCCCGGGCAATGTCTATCCGAATTGCGGCGTTTCGGGATCGGGCAAGGACCGGGGGGATTCGTTCGCCTTCGGCGCGGACTATAAGATCGGGCGCGACGTCATGATCTTCGCCAATTACAAGCGCGGCTACAAGCCGGGTGGTTTCAATCCGACCGTGGCGGCTTTTGGCGGGTCGCCATCCGATCCGTTCTACAGCTTCAAATCGGAAACCGTGAACACGACCGAAGTCGGCCTGAAGACCTCCTGGTCGCTCGCGGGATTGCGTGGACGGTTCAATGTCACCGGCTATTCCAGCAGATATCGCAACATTCACGCAAACGTGCCGGCGATCGTTCCGCCGTTCACGGCGACCGCGATCCAGAATGCCGCCCGCGCCACGATCAGGGGCATGGAAGTGGAAGCCAATGTCAGCATCCGTCGCTGGTTCTCGATCGACGCCGGCTACAGTTATACCGACGCGAAATACGACCAATATCTCGTCGCCGGCACCGATCCGTCGATGCCGCCGCTCGACCTGTCGGCTCTGCCTTTTGTCTTCACGCCGAAGAACCAGTTCAACATCGGCGCGAACCTGACGCTGCCGACGCCGAAGCAATTCGGGGATCTCGTCCTGCGCGGCACCTATAGCTGGCAGGACCGCATCTACGCCGGCGACACCGATCCGACTCAGCCTTTCTCGACCATCAAGGGTTATGGGCTGCTGGGCGCGCGGATCGACTGGCAGAATGTGCTTGATACGAAGAATGTCGATCTTGCGCTCTTCGCGACCAACCTGACCAACAAGACGTACCGGATCGCGATCATCCAGCAATATAATGCCAGCGGCTACACCAGCGCGATCTACGGCGAGCCGCGAATGTTCGGCGCGTCGCTGCGCATCCGATATTGAGCGCCGGGAACCAGGCCGTGGAGAGGTATTTCAGATGAAAAAGACCCTGTATCGCTACGCGGCCCGGATGGGCGCTGCGGCGCTGCTCGCCTCATTGACGGGCCATGCCGCCGCCCAGTCGACCCTGCCATTGCCGCCGACGGTCAGCGAGGAAGCGCGCGCCGCAGTGGCGGCCAATGAGAAAAACCCGCAGCCGTCGCCGGCCGATCTTCCCGCAAACCGTGCGTTCCTGAACCGGTTTCAGAAGGAGTTCGGCGCCCGCCAGCGTGAGCGCCATGCGGTCGAGATCGCCGAGCAGGTGATGGCCGGGGTCCCGGTGCGGTTGATCACGCCAAAGGCCGGCGCAAAGGCCAGCGACCGGCGCATCCTGCTCAATCTCCATGGCGGCGGGTTCATGGGCGATTCCGGGTCGCTGACCGAGAATATCCCGATCGCCGCGGAGACCGGGATTCCGGTTGTCGCAGTGCTGTACCCCTTGTCGCCCGAGCATCAATTCCCCGCTGCGCTGGATCAGGCGCTGGCGGTCTATCGCGACCTGCTGAAGACCCACAAGCCGGGCGAGATCGGCGTGTACGGTACCTCGGCCGGCGGCTTTCTGGGCGGCGAACTGATCGCGCGCATCAAGGCGGAGGGGCTGCCCATGCCGGCCGCGTTCGGCATGTTTGCGGGCGGCGCCGATTTCTCGCGCAAGAGCGATTCACAGCTGACATCGCCAAGGGTCGACTTGTCGCCGCTGATCAAATTCTATCTCGGCAACACACCGCCGACCGATCCGATCGCCTCGCCGTTGCTGGGCAAGCTGGATGGCTTTCCACCCACGTTGTGCGTCACCAGCACGCGCGACTTTCTGATGAGCGACACCGCCAATTTCTGCCGCGGGCTCGAACTTGCGGGCGTGGACAATCATCTGGTGGTGTTCGACGGGCTGCCGCACGCGTTCTGGGCCTATATCGACGCGCCCGAATCCCGGCAGGCATTCTCGATCATGAGCCGGTTCCTGAAAGCTCACCTCGCCGGCGCGCGCTGAGCCGGTACAGGCATGGCAAGACCGTGCTACCTCACACCATCACCGCCAACAGGTCGTCGAGCGCCACGCTGGCAAAAGTGGTGAAACTGTCCGCCACGCCATAGGGCAGCAGCAGCCGCCGGTCATGGACCAGCCCGCCACAGCTATAGACGACATTGGGGACATAGCCGTCGCGTTCCTTGGGACTTGGATGGACCAAAGGCAGCTTCATGCGCTTGATCACCTTTGACGGATCGTCCCGGTCGAGCAGGCAAGCGCCGATACAATAATTGCGCACCGTGCCGACGCCGTGGGTGAGCAGCAGCCAGCCTTCCTCGATCTCGATCGGTGAGCCGCAATTGCCCATCTGGACGAATTCCCAGAACCATTTCGGCGTGACGATCTTCTCGCCGCCGTCCCAGGTGTAGAGATCGTCGGAATACATCAGCCAGATATTCTCATTGTCCTGCCGGCTGAGCATCGCATAGCGCCCGCCGATCCGGCGCGGGAACAATGCCATGCCCTTGGCCGCGGCCGCGGTGCCATGCAGCGGGCGCATTTCGAAGCTGCGGAAGTCATGCGCGCGCAGCAGTTCGGAGCGCGCCGCCGATCCGCTGAACGCGGTATAGGTGCCGAGATACTGGACGCTGCCGTCGTCCTCGACAAAACGCACCATGCGCAGATCCTCGATCCCCTGGTGCTGGCTGGGCGTGACCGGGAATAACACCGTCTCCGACGGGTCCTGGCTGCCCGGGAAAACGACGCGAGTGACCGCATCGTCGCCTTCGCCATCGACCGAGTCGATCTGCGGCGAGACCACGGTGGCGCTTGGCGGGTCGATCGTCACATGGCCGTTGGCGGCCCAGGTGCCGCAGCGGAAGGTGACTGACGACACATGTCCCTCGCCGATCCCGCGCAGCGACATGGCGAAGCGGATCGTGCCCTCGGCCAGGCCCGACTGCTCGGGATGCATGAGGATGCACGGGTTGAACAAGGCGGCGGATTCGAAGGAATATTCCTCGCTGAAATAGGCGCCGATCAGCAACGATCGATCGCGGTCGAGATGCTCCTCCTCGTCGGTCAGCGCCTCCACTTCGGCGAAGCGGCGGAGCAGAGTCTCCTCGACATCGCGGTGCCGCTCGGACAGTGAGGTGATGACCCGGTCGAGCTCGGTACGCAGTTCATCCTCATCGAGCGACATGACCCGGGCGATGATTCGCTCCGCGCGCGGATGGCCTTTGACGAGGAAGGGGCCGGGGTCCTCGAGCGAGAAGGGCCGGATCACGGTGCGCGCAGGGTCCGGCCGCAGGATCAGGGCCGAATGCGTCATGATGTCGGTTCCGGCCATTGGCGATCCTTTGTTGCGCTGCAGTGCCGGTTCTACTCCGCTGGAGGATTTTGGTTGCCGCTAAAATGGCGCACGGCGTCGTTATCGGCCTCTACCGACGTGCGTGCGGCACGGCTGAACGCGTGACCGGGCGAATCGGGCGTGCGCTATTGGCCCGGTGCGTTATCCTCGCTGTCGTCCGGCGGGCCGCCCGGTATGGGGCGCCGGCTCGACGGCTTCTCGGTAGTGATCGTCAGGTCATAGCGGATGCGCACCCAGGCGCCGATCACCGGACGGCCATTGATTCTCGGCGGCCGGACCCGGAATTGCCACGCCGCCTGGCGCATCGCCCGCGCCAGGCCAGAGCCGGGCGGCGATTCGCCGAGCACGCGGCAATTCTCGACGCGGTAATCCGGGATCGTCTTGCACGCGATCAGGCCCCATCCGGTCTGATGGGCGCTGGCCGGCAGATAGCCGTTGATCTCGGCGGAGGTGGGTTCACGGTACCATTCGGCGTTGTAGAGCGTCTCGCCGCCCGGCCCTTCGCCTGGGCCATAAGTGCCCTTGCTGTCCTTGCCGGCCGAGTTGCCGTCGCCGCTGCCGGGGTGTCTGGGAAGCTTGGAGAGGTCGGCGGCTTCGAACATTTCCTTGCCGCCGATCAGGAACGGCATTTCCGGTTGTGGCGGTTTCGGCGAATGCGCCTCCGCCGGCGGTGTCGGGCGTGGCGGCGGTGCACCGCCGGTCGGGCGCTTGGCCTTGGCGACCACCGGCGAGGGCGGGGTAGGCTTTGGTTCGGGCAGCAGCCGGAAGGCATTGGGCCGTCGCGGCTTTTCCGGCGGAGGCGGCGGGTCGGGGGCCAGCCTCACCAGCACGATCACGACCAGGATATGGGCAATCAGCGCCAGCCCCAGGCCGGTTGCACGGCGCCGGTCCGACGAGGATTGGTAAGACGCCGGATACATTGCCGGATGCGCCTAGACCGCGCAGCAACGGGCCGCAACTGCCATATGCGATCGTCCCGAATTAAGACTTTCTTAACCATAAGTTGCGCTGGCCGAAATCGTAAACGCGGCGTTAACTGTTGGTCATGCGAAGCCAGTTTGCCCCCAGCGCTCCAGCGCCCCGCCACCCCTTCCGGCGGACCCTGGCGCCTGCCCGGCACACGGAACGGCTGCGCAATGAAGATGGCGATCTGAAGCTCTTCGTGCTGAGCTTCACTGCCTTTTTCATCTGCATCTACAGCTTCATTTTCTAGCGCGAACCCGGTTCGGGCTGATCGACTCCTGCCGCTCGCACCGGGCCGGGCGATAGAGTTTCCTGCTCAGTGGAATTCGCATTAGTATCTGATATATATGGATATTATGCGTTGCCACGTTGGGGCGGCGGTGAAAGAGATACGGCACATACGGTGTCCCATATCTCCCCTGTCCTTCGCGGTCCGGCCATCAGCAATCATTCGACCATCGCGCAGGATTCGGCATGTCATCGCTCGCCGGACTTGATATCGGCGCGCTCTTTCTCAGGGTCGAAAACAGTCTTGCCGGAGCGCTGCGCCCGATGCGTCAATCGCAGGCGAGGTGCAGCTTTTGCGCGATCCACGCCGAGACCAGGCACATGCCCGCGACCAGCAGCATCATGTCCTCGGGCGAGACGCCAAGCCAGATCAGGAACAGCACGGTGAATGCGCCAACCGTCATCGCGCCGGAATTGACGACATTGTTCGCCGCGACCGTGCGCGCGGTCTGGTCCTTGGTCACCGTGGTGGTGAGAAAGGCATAGAGCGGCACGACGAACATGCCGCCGGTGATCGCGATCGCCAGCAGTGACAGGATCACCGGGATCGAGCGCGGCTGGGTGATGAATTCCACGATGCCGTAGAGATGGCCGTCAGCGGCCGGCACCCAGGACCGGGCGAGCAGCGAGAAGACCACGACGAAGCCGCCCATCGCGATGACCGAGACGGGGGAATATTTCGCCGAGATCTTGCCCTTCAGCATCGAGTTGATGATCACCGATCCGATCGCGACACCGACCGAGAAGATCGCGATGACCATGCTGGCGACGCGTTCGTCGGCGGTTAGAACATTCTTCACCAGCGGCGGAAAGACGATGATCAGCACCGAGCCGATCGTCCAGAAAAAGGAGATTGCGCAGATCGCCAGGAACAGGCGCGGGATGTGCATCGTCGCCGCGATCAGCCGCCATGAGGCGGTGAAGGGGTTGTAGTTGAGCTTGAGCACGGCGCCCTCGCGCGGCGCCGGCGGTACCTGCCGCCCCGAGAACCAGCCGATCAGCGCGACCACCAGCACGGTCACCGCCGCGCCTTCGGCCGAGATCCAGCCGGCAACCACGGTCCCCATCAGGATGGCGAGATAGGTGCCGGCTTCGACCAGGCCGGTGCCGCCAAGCACTTCTTCGGGTTTCAGATGCTGCGGCAGGATGGCGTATTTGATCGGCCCGAAAAAGGTCGAATGGATGCCCAGCGCGAACACTGCCGCGAGCATCATGAACATGCCGATACCAGTGTGCCCGGCCTTGGCGATCAGCAGCCCAGCGGCACCGAGCAGCATGATCAGGATCTCCGCCGTCTTCACGATGCGGATGATCTTCGCCTTGTCGGTCGTGTCGGCGAGCTGGCCGGACAGCGCCGAGAGCAGGAAGAAGGAAATGATGCTGAGACCAGTGGCCAGCGCGTTGAAGTTCGATTCGGTCGCCGGGTCGTTGAAGATTTGGTAGGTCGCGAACAGGACCATCGAGGTCTTGAACAGATTGTCGTTGAACGCCCCGAGGAACTGAGTGGTGAACAGGGGCAGAAAACGGCGCTCTTTCAGCAACCCGAGCGCAGTGAGCATGGTCTAATCCGGCCCTGTTAGTGATTGGGGTTAGTGATTGGGTTTGTGGCGAAACAGTGTCGCGACATAGACGAGGCGGTGGCGGAGCGGCAACCGCTTATCATTGGCGCCTCTTCCTGACGCATGGCCGTGTCATTCCGTTCCATCTCGCGCGTCTGCCTTGGGGTTTCCCGGGGGCGTAGGCAGGTCTAGAGCGATCACATGCTCACGCTGCCCAACCTGCTTACTCTCTCGCGAATCGTCGCGGTGCCGCTGCTGGCATGGTTCCTGTGGTGGCCGGGCTGGCCAGCCGGCTATCTCGCCGGGTTCATACTGTATTGCCTGATGGGCGTGACCGATTATTTCGACGGCTATCTCGCCCGCGCACAGGGCACCGTGTCGAAGCTTGGCGTGTTCCTTGATCCGATCGCCGACAAGATCATGGTCGCGGCGGTCATCCTGCTGCTGGTCGGCACGCGCGACAGCAGCCCGGCGGTGATCACCGGCATTCACCAGGTCGCCGCACTGGTCATTCTGCTGCGCGAGATCGCGGTGTCGGGCCTGCGCGAGTTCCTGGCGCAGTTGCAGGTATCGGTGCCGGTGTCGCAGCTCGCCAAGTGGAAGACGACGCTGCAGCTGATTGCGCTTGGCGGGCTGATCCTCGGCGGCGGGCTGCCGGGCTGGCCCTGGGTGCAGACTGTCAGCCTCGCGGCACTGTGGGGCGCCGCGGCGCTCACTCTGGTGACGGGCTGGGATTATCTGCGCGTCGGCCTGAAGCATATGGATTGAGCCGTGGCGATCGAGATGCTGTATTTCGCCTGGGTGCGCGAAGCGATCGGTGTCGGGCAGGAGCGCGTCGATCCGCCGGAGTCGGTCGCGACGATCGCGCAGCTGATCGACTGGCTTGCTACCCGCAGTGAAGGACATGCCGGCGCCTTTGCCGATCGCAGCCGGCTGCGAGCGGCCGTGGATCAGGTCTTCGTGGCGCTCGACGCACCGCTCGGCACGCCGCGCGAAGTGGCGATCTTTCCGCCGGTGACCGGCGGATGATCCGCGCCGCCGTCCAGACCGACCCGATCGATCTCGCGCAGGAACTGGCCGCGATCGAAGTGCCGGGGGCAGGGGGGATCGCAACCTTTGCCGGGCTGGTCCGCGCCGATGACGGGGTCAGCGCGCTGGAACTCGAACATTATCCCGGTGCGACCGATGCGGCGTTGCTGGCTCTGGCCGAGCGGGCGGCGCAGCGCTGGTCGCTGCTGGCGGTCACGGTGATCCACCGTGTCGGGGTGATGTATCCGGGCGAACGGATCGTCTTTGTCGGCGTCGCCGCGACGCACCGTGCACCGGCGCTGGAGGCCTGCGCTTTCCTGATCGACCGGCTGAAGACCGACGCGCCGTTCTGGAAACGGGAAAGCCGGGGGGCGGACAGTCGGTGGGTCGAACCGCGCGGCAGCGACGATGACGCCGCCGCGCGGTGGCAGGAGCCGGGCTGAATCAGTTCAGCTTGGGCAGGACCACGCCGTTGACGACATGGACGACGCCGTTCGACTGACGGACATCGGGCACTTCGATATAGCTCTTGTTGCCGTTGACATCGACCAGCGCCACGGCCTGTCCTTCCTTGGACACGGTCAGCGGTTCGCCTTCGACCGTTTTCAGCACGACCTTGCCGCCGCCCGCGTCGATCTGCGCCAGCAATTGCGCGCCGGTGATCGTGCCGGGCACGACATGATAGGTCAGGACCTTGACCAGGGTCGCCTTGTTTTCCGGCTTGAGCAGCGTGTCGACCGTGCCCGGCGCGAGGCGGCTGAACGCGTCATTGGTCGGCGCAAAGACGGTGAACGGACCCGGGCCCGACAGCGTGGTGGTCAGGTCGGCGGCCTTCACGGCGGAGACGAGGGTGCTCAGATTGGGTGCGGTGGAGGCGTTGTCGACGATCGTCTTGGTGGCATCCATCGCCGCGCCACCGACAGCCGGATTGGCCGGTTGTGCCGCCGCTGGTGCGGCCGTTGCTGCCTGAGCCGAAGTCGTCTGGGCCGAGGTTGCCGTATCCTGCAACGGGGCGGCAGTGGCGGTCATGGCGGTCATTGAAAGCGCGCCGGCAAGCGCCGCCAAAGGAAGTTTGGCAAAGCAATTCATCTGTCTCTCCAACTTGTAAACCGTGTCGTGCCGGGTCCGGCACGCGGTAAATGTACGATTCAGCACACAAATGGGTTCCGCCGTCCGTCGTGCGGGCCGCTCAGTGCACCTCGGCAAGCACATTCGCGAGCAGGCGGAAATCCTTCTCGCGCGGGCTTGCGCGCCGCCAGACCAAAGCGATCTGGCGTGACGGATTTTCAGCGTCGAGCGCCCGGGCTGTCAAGCCGGTATGATCGAGAATTCCGGCCTTCAGTGCCATTTCGGGCAGCATCGTCACGCCCAGTCCATTGTCGACCATCTGCACAATGGTGTGCAGCGAGGTGCCGAGCATCGTCGCTTCGGCGCGCAGTTCGGGGCGGTTGCACGCGGCGAGCGCATGGTCCTTCAGGCAATGTCCGTCCTCGAGCAGCAACAGCCGGGTTTCATCGATATCGGCGGCGCGTATGGTGAGTGACGAACTGCCGAGTTCGGACTCGGGGCCGGCGACGAACAGCCGGTCGTCGAACAGGAATTCGCTCGACACTTCGCCGCAAGCATAGGGGAGGGCGAGCAACACGCAATCGGTGCGGCCATGATGCAGGCCTTCGCAGGCGGTGCCGCTGGGCTCTTCGCGCAGGAACAATTTGAGGTCGGGATAGTCGCGGCGCAGACGCGGCAGGATGCGCGGCAGCATGAACGGCGCGATCGTCGGAATGACGCTCATGCGCATTTCCCCCGACAGCGGCCGTCCGGCGGCGCGGGCGAGGTCGCCCAGCTCCTCTGCCTCGCGCAGCACGCGGCGCGCCTTGTCGGCGATTCGATCGCCGAGCGGGGTGAAGCGCACGACGCGTCGCGTCCGCTCTACCAGTACCACGCCGATCAATGTCTCGAGCTCGCGGATGCCGGCCGACAGTGTCGATTGCGTGACGAAACAGGCTTCGGCGGCGCGCCCGAAATGGCCATGATCCTGTAATGCAACGAGATATTGCAGCTGTTTCAAGGTTGGCAGGTAGGTGGCCATTGATTGCCTCAATCGATCAAGGTGGCCAGAATAACCTGCTTGATCGATTAAAAGCCAGTGCTTATGTGCAGCGCAGCGAAGAGGGCGGCTAACGCCCCGGTGCGAGGATGTCCGGACGGCCGACCCATTTCCTTGAGGAGGCCATTAATGCTCACCATCGGCGACACGCTCCCCGATTTCACCGTTCCCGTCCAGCAGGGCGTGGACGCCCTTCCGGCTGGCGAAACGCTCAGCCAGGACAGCTTCCCGGGTAAGTGGAAGGTGCTGTTCTACTGGCCGAAGGACTTCACCTTCGTGTGCCCGACCGAGATCGTCGGCTATGCCGGCCTGAAGGACGATTTCGCTGATCGCGACGCCGTGCTGATCGGCGCCTCGACCGACACCGCGCACGTCCACCTCGCCTGGCGCAAGTCGGATCCCGACCTCGCTGCCGCCGATTTCCCGTGGATCGCCGACAATGGCGCAGTGCTTGCCTCGGCACTCGGCATTCTCGACCAGAACGAGCATGTCGCGTTCCGCGCGACCTTCATCATCGATCCGGACAATGTGATCCAGGCGGTGCAGGTCAACGGCCTGAACGTCGGCCGCAACCCCGCCGAGACGCTGCGCGTGCTCGACGCGCTGCAGACCGACGAGCTGTGCCCGTGCAACTGGAACAAGGGCGACGACGTCCTGAAGCTGGCCGCTTAAGCGCCGTAGCGTTCGAGGGGCGCGGGGCCATGCGGCCTCGCGCCCTTTATTTTGACTGGAGATCCCCATGTCGCTCAAGGATTTTGCGGGCACGCTGCCCGACTTCGCCAAGGACATTCGCCTCAATGTCGGATCGCTGCTTAATGAGCAGCATTTGCCCGACCAGCAGAAGTTCGGCCTGCTGCTCGCCTGCGCGCACGCCACCGGCTATAAGCCGCTGGTCGATGTGACCGAGGCCGAGACCGCCGGCAAGCTCTCGCCCGAGGCGGCCAATGCGGCACGCGCGGCGGCGGCGGTGATGGCGATGAACAATGTCTATTACCGCTTCACGCACCTTGCCGGGAATGACGAATATCAACGTATGCCGGCCAAGCTGCGCATGAACGTGATTGGCCAGCCAGGGATCGACAAGGTCGATTTCGAACTGTTCAGCCTCGCCGTGTCGGCGATGAACGGTTGCGGCATGTGCATCGACAGCCATGAGCAAGTGCTCAAGAAGGCCGGTGCCTCGGCCGAAGCGATCCAGACCGCCGTGCGCATCGGCGCGGTGCTGAAGGCCGTTGCCACAGTCCATGCAGCGGTGAACTGACGCCGATGGGACGGTGCCGGCCGGCACCGTCCCATCGTCTGAACACGCCTAGTGGAGCGCCCGGTACAGGTTGAACAGGCTGGTGAGCGTCAGGATGATGCCGACCAGGAACATCAGCGTCTTGGCTGGGACGCGCTTGGCGAGCATCGCGCCGAACGGTGCTGCGATCACGCCGCCGATCAGCAGGCCGACCGTCGCCAGGGTGAAGGCCTCCAGGCCCAATTGGCTGATGAACGTCGCCGAGATCGTCGCGGTGAGAAAGAATTCCGCGGTATTGACCGTGCCAACAGTCATGCGCGGGCTTGCGCCCTGGACGAGCAGGTTGGAGGTCACGACCGGGCCCCAGCCGCCGCCGCCCGCCGCATCGAGAAAGCCGCCGATCAGTCCGAGCGGCTCCACGATCTTGGGCTCACGCTCGCGCGGCGGATAGCGCAGCGCGCGGAACAGCAGGTACACGCCGATACCGGTCAGATAGACCAGGATGAATGGCTTCGCGGTGCTCGCGTCGATATTCGACAGGACATAGGCACCGAGAACGCCGCCGATCACGCCTGGGATCATCAGCCGGAAGAACAGTTTCCAGTTCACATTGCGGTGGATCGCATGGCTGATACCGGAGACGGCGGTGGTGAAGGTTTCGACCGTATGCACCCCCGCCGACGCTGCGGCTGGCGGCACGCCGAGGAACAGCAGCAGCGAGTTCGAGATCACGCCGAACGCCATTCCCAAGGCGCCATCCACCATTTGCGCGGCAAAGCCGATCGCGATGAAGGGAAGAATAGTTTCGATGGTTTCGACTGAAATAAACGGACTCAATGCAATCCCCCAAGGCAATCCGGCACCCAGCCTGAAGGATCGAGATCGCGCACCGCTGGAAATCCTACAAGCAAGATAGGGTTTGTTGGCAGAAAGTTACGATGGTCCGGTCCTTTAATTCGCCGGATTGAACGACTAGATATGGCCCCGCGACTAAGGGGACGCAATGATGGGAAGTCTGATCGCCTATCTCGATTCGATCAAGGCGCGCGACCCCGCGCCGCGGTCGCGGCTTGAGATCATGACCTATCCCGGCGTCTGGGCGCTCGGGTACCACCGCATCGCGCACCGCTTGTTCAAGGCGCGGCTCTATTTCCTGGCGCGCGTGGTCAATCATTTCTCGCGCTTCCTGACGGCAATCGACATTCATCCCGGTGCGACGATCGGGCGCAATTTTTTCATCGATCATGGTTTCGTGGTGATCGGCGAGACCGCGGAGATCGGCGACAATGTCACAATCTATCAATGCGTCACGCTGGGCGGGACCAGCCCTGACAATGGCATTCAGGGCAAAAGGCATCCGACCCTGTCGGACGGCGTGATCGTCGGATCGGGCGCGCAAGTGCTTGGGCCGATCATCGTCGGCAAGGGCGCCAGGATCGGTGCCAATGCGGTGGTCACGCGCGAAGTGCCGGAAGGCGCGGTGATGGTCGGCATCCCGGCGCGCGCGACGATAGTCGAGGGCGGGCAGAAGCAAAGCGGCTTCCTTGCCTATGGTACGCCGTGCAGCGACATGTTCGATCCGGCGACGCAGAAGGTCGAACTGCTGCGCTGCGAGCTGGAGACGATGCGCAAGCGGCTCGATGCGCTGCTTGCCGAACATGAGAGCGTGGAGAGAGCGCGCGATCGTGCCTGACAATTCCGTGCCGGAGGCTTGATGGGAAGCGTCACACCCTTTCCCGCGCCGCAGCGTCCCGCCACGCAAGTGGGATTCGAACGCGCCGAACTGACCCGCATTCTCGATCTTTATGGCCGCATGGTCTCGGCCGGGCACTGGCGCGATTATGCCATGGACCTGGGCCGCGATGCCGCCGTCTTCGCCGCATTCCGCCGCGCCGCTGAACGGCCCGAATTCCGCATCGAGAAACGCCCGGCGCTGCGCAACCGCCAAGGCATGTGGGCGCTGATCAACGAGGTTGGAGTGGTGCTGAAGCGCGGGCATGAATTGCCCGCGGTGCTGGCGCCGGTCGAACGTCGCTTGATGAAGCTGGTGGCGGATTAGGCAAAAGAAAACCCCGGCAGCCTTGCGGTGCCGGGGCAGGGGGGCGTTCGAACGGATGGCTTGCTATGGTCAGGCCGGCACCAGCGTCGCGACCGGCGGCAGGCGACCGCCAAGACCGCCGAGCGTGCCGACCACCGTCCGGCGCATCGTGTGCCAGAAGGCCGAGAGCATCAGCAGGGCGGAGCCGATCACCAGCGCGGCGATCGCGGCGCTGAGTTCGACTGCGCCCGCGCTGTTGATGATCGCGTACATCGCATAGAGGACATAGACGAGGCTGGACACGAGCAGGGCGCGGCGATCGATCGCCAGTGCGACGAACGAGAAGATGAGATAGAGGGTGAGCACAATCACCGCGGTGCCCATGCCGACATCGTCGCCGAAGATTCCGAGCATCTGAAACACCGGGTGCGCGATCATCGGCGCGGCAGCGAGATGCAACCAGAACGCGACATCGGCTCTGCGCGTGCGACGCTGGGTATCCGACATGTCCCACCACATTGCCAGCGCGAACACCGCTAGCCCGCCGACCAGGACGATCACATAGACCGCATTCTCGGCCACCGGCACGGCGGCGATGACCAGGCCCGTGGCGGTCGCGACCAAGGCTGCGGCGCCGGCCGCAATGGTGATCGGCACCATGAAGCGGCGCCAGTGCAGCCAAGCGGCGCCGGCCGCGATCAGTGCGATCCCCGCGCCAATCGCGGCATTGGTCTGCTCCGGCAGGTTGGGGTCGATCTGGATCATCGCGCCGACCAGAGCCGCGGCAACGCCGCCGACAAATGCCAGCAGCAACAGGATGCTGGGCAGCGCCATGCGGCGCTTGCGCGTGAAATATTCGGCGAGCAGCCATGACGCCGTCGCAATGCCGGCGCCGGCCAGCGGCTTGGCGATCGCCTCGCCGATCTGCGCGATCGCGACGAGCAGCAAGGCGATCGCGATCGACACGAAAATATCGTTGAAGCCGGTCAGGAGCCGGAACGACTCCTCGTCGACCGCCGGCGCGGCACGATTGGCGGCAATGTGGTTGCGTAGCGCACTGGCGGCATCGGGGGTGATGACCCCGGCCGCCACGGCGCCGTCGATGTCGCTTTCGCTGTACATGACAATCCTCCCTGTTCCGGCCGGAAGGATAGCATTGGTGTATTGGTAATGCAATACACCAGAGCGGTCAGGCTTTGGCAGCCTCCAGCGCCTGCTCATAGGTGCCGAGTTCGCGGTCGATCAGCGCCGTATCCATATACTCGATCAGCTCGATTATCTTGCCCTGGGTAAAGCGGCAGATATAGCAATATTGATTATTATAGCGGCCGCCGCGCCGGGTGCGCACGTCGCCCTGAACCTCTACCATGACCAGATCGCCCTCAGCGATCATGCGGGTCGCGTGGCTGCGATACTGGCCGTCGAATTGCGCGAACAGCGGCCGGAACAGGTCGCGGCGCACCGTGTCGAGGCCTTCCCAGCGCCGCGACCAGCTCGACGAGCCGGTCGCCTGCCAGGTGAAATCGGGATGCAGCGCGTCGCCGAACGCGCTGCGATCGCCCTCAGCCATGGCGTCGAAGATGCGCTTGACGATGGCCTTGTTGGCGTGGGTGCTCATGGAAATGCTCCTTATTGCGTCGGCGCCATCTGTGGATCAGATCAGTAAATAACAAAAATGCATATGGATTATATCTATCATGCCAAAAACGGATTTACGGCGTTATGATCTTAATCAGCTAGTCGTGCTCCGCGCGTTGCTCGAGACCGCCAATGTGACACAAGCCGGCGCAATAGTGGGGCTCTCGCAACCAGGCATGAGCCGTGCCCTCGCCCGGTTGCGCCTCGATTTCGGTGATCCGCTGCTGATCCGGTCGGGGGCCGCGATGCGCCGGACACCGCGGGGTGACGCATTGCGTGATACGATCGAGGCGTTTCTTGATCGTGCCGCCGCGCTGTATCGGCCGGAAGCCTTTATCCCCGGAGAGGCCGAACGCGTGTTTCGTGCCGCCATGCCTGATGTGGTGGCGACGACCCTGTTGCCGCCGCTGATCGAAATCCTTGCAACCGAAGCGCCGCGCTGCCGGCTGGAGATCATCGGCTGGCCGGGCCTTGCGCCGGCACGCGGGGGCGAGACCGACTTCGCCATTTCGACCGAGCCACAGGTCTATCACGGCTTTCGTATGCGCAGCCTATATCAGGACCGCGACCTGCTGATCCATTGCGTGGGACGGTTGGGCAACGATGCTGTGGGCGACATGGCGACGATGCTCAGCCTGCGGCATGTTGCGGTGATCCCGGCGGCGCTGACGGAGGATCCGGTCGAACCCTGGCTGCGCAGCCAGGGGCTGAGCCGGCGCATCGCGGTAACGGTGCCGACCTATCTCCAGGCGGCGCACCTCGTGTCGCGCAGCGATCTGGTTGCGATCGTTCCGGCGCGGTTCGCGACCACGGTCGCCTGGCCCTTTGGGCTGGTCGAGACGCCGTTGCCGATCGGCCAGTCGGCCGATCAGCAATGGTTGCTCTACCCCGCGCGGCTCGAAACCGATCCTGCATCGGTGTGGCTGCGTGGGGTGGTCATGCGCTTGGCGCAATCGTGAGCGTCAGCCGCCCTGCAGCTTGCGCATGATCGACAGCGACTGTTCGGCGCCCGATTGTGGGGTCAGTTCGCCGGTACGGTCAGTGATTTCCGCCCAATGCGCGGCGATCCCCTCGGCCGACAATTCGTCGCCGGTCAGCAGCTTGCCTTGGGTCAGCGTTACATAGGCAGCCTGGAATACGCCTGCGCCCGCGCCGATAATCATGTTGGTCGGCGCGTCTTCCGACACGAGATAGATTGCGGCCGGCGCGACCTTTTCCGGCGCGAATGCGGCGAACGCCTCGGCCGGAAACAGGTCCTCGGTCATGCGCGTGCCGGCGGTCGGGGCGATCGTGTTGACCTTGATGTTGTTCTTGGCGCCCTCGATCGCGAGCGTCTTGGTCAGGCCGGCCAGGCCGAGCTTGGCCGCGCCGTAATTCGCCTGGCCGAAATTGCCGTACAGGCCGGTCGATGATGCAGTCATCAGGATGCGGCCGTAATTCTGCTCGCGCATCGTTTCCCACACTGCCTTGGTGCACATTGCCGAGCCGTTGAGATGCACATCGACGACGAACTTGAAATCGGCCGGCTCCATCTTGGCGAAGCTCTTGTCGCGCAGCACGCCGGCATTGTTGATCAGGACATGGACGCCGCCCCATTTTTCCTTCGTCTTGGCGACAAGCTCGACCATATGCTCATATTCGGTGACGCTGCCGCCGTCCGACATCGCTTCCCCGCCGGCCGCCTTGATCTCTTCGACGACCTTCAGCGCAGCGTCGGAATGGCCGGTGCCGTCGCGCGATCCGCCGAGATCATTGACCACTACCTTCGCGCCGCGACGTGCGAGCTCAAGGGCATAAGTGCGGCCAAGGCCGCCGCCTGCGCCGGTGACGATGGCGACGCGATTATCGAAGCGAATGGTCATGAAAAAGGGCTCCTGGAAACGTTCGAGCGCTTCCTAGGACAAGTTTCCGTTTAGGGAAAGCCGTGCGGGCGCACGTTTATGACGCACGCCCGCAATGCGTTCAGCGACCGCCGCGCTGGATACAATTATCGGTCTGGCCGCGCTTGCACAGCGGATATTTGGCCAGCGGTGGCGGGGCCGGATAGGCCTGGTCCGGCGTCGGCGCCTGGCGGAACACGACGGTTGCGCCGGGCTGTACCGGGCCGCTCAGCGCGGGGCCGGTCGGGCCGTACCCGCCAGTGGTGCCGGCCGGGGTCGGGTCGACTGCTGTGGCCGGCTGTGCCGGGGCGTCCTGCGCCACCGCGGGAGCTGCGATAAACGCGGCGGCGGCCAATAGGATCAGCTTCATCAAGGGTCTCCTGATAGCATTGCGCCGAAGACCGGCGCGCCACCCCCAACGCGCATTGTCCTTAATGGCTCCAAAAAATCATCACGCTCGCGAATCGAGCACCTGTCCGGCCGATCCCGCGGTGCAAATGATGATGGCTGGAACATTGGATCGGTTGGATCCCGGCGATCCACCCGGACATTCGGCCCGGACAGCTCGGTTTGGTCGAAAAAGCCCGCGCCTCTCTGGTGCATTCGCTGAGATTGGCACACAGAGCCGCGGTTCCATGATCGATCGTTGGAGCCATGACATGGGAAGTCGAAGCACGAATGCATGAAGTGAGGAGTACGCAGCGGCGAGTAGGCAAGCGCTACATGGTTCTGGGACTTGTCCTGCTCGCGGGCATCGTCGTGATGCTCGCCTTGAACCGCGTATGGCCGGGTACCACTGAGAAACAGGCGGCGAACGCTGCGAGCGCCTTGTCGATCGACCTGGCTCCTGTCGGCGAGCCATCCCGGGTCGATTATCGACGACTGAATGAGCGGATCCTCACCCTCATGCAGCAGCCCGACATGGTCGGCCTGGCGGTCGGTACGGTCGAGCGCGGGGAGGTCCGGTTTGTTCGGGGTTATGGCGAGACGCTCGCGGGTACGGGCGATCGAGTCACGCCCGATACCGTGTTCCGCTGGGCGTCGCTTTCCAAGGGCGTGGCCTCTGCACTGGTTACCAAACTCGCCGCGGAGGGCCGGCTCTCGCTCGACGCGCCGCTGGCGACCATGGGCACGACTCTCACGCTGCCCGGCGATACCAGCCGGGTCACCGTAGCCGACCTGCTCTCGCACCGCCTCGGCCTCGTCCGCAACGCCTGGGACGACCGGCTGGAAGCGGGTGAAGACCCGAAGCTGATTCGTAGTCAGCTCGGCACACTCCCGCCTTATTGCCCGCCGGGTACCTGTTACACCTATCAGAATATCGCCTTCGACGCGGCGTCCGAGATCGTCGAGCGAGTCACGCGGCAGAATTATGGATCGGTCGCCCGCGCGCAGCTGTTCGTGCCGCTCGGCATGACCAATGCAAGCGTGGGCCGTGCCGGGCTGGAAAGCGCCGCGAGCTGGGCGCGGCCGCACCATCTGGCCCGGACGCCCGCGACGGTGACTGACATCTATTATCGCGTGCCCGCGGCAGGCGGCGTCAATTCGTCGATCAACGACCTCACGCGCTGGATGCGCGCGCAGATGGGCGACGCGCCGAACATATTGTCGCCGGCAATGCTGGGCACCATGCATCGCCCCAGGGTGCCGACGCCGCCGCACGGTCCGCGCGGGCCGATGGATCGCGCGCTGGCCAACGCGTCCTACGGCCTGGCGTGGCGCAGCTTCACCTATGCCGGCCATAGCCTGGTCGGTCACCGCGGATCGGTGGACGGTTATGGCTCGCTCATTCTGTTCGATCCCGCGGACAGGAGCGGCATCGTGATGCTGTGGAACAACAACCGGGGCATAGCCGCGCGCCTGCAGCTCGAATTCTTCGATATGCTGTACGGCTTGCCACCGACCGACTGGCTCGATCTTAAGGCATCCGCGGAGCCGGATGCGGATCCCGCCGGAGCCCCAGCTGGATCAGCCGGGGCACGACGGAAATAAACACGTAGGAAAGACTTTTGAAATTCGCAGAAGAGCGAATTTCAAAAAGCCCTTAGGCGCCCGAATCGAGCGCGTATCCGGCCGACCGCACGGTGCGGATGATATCGGCGCGGCCGCCATCGTTGATCGCCTTGCGCAGCCGACGGATATGTACGTCGACGGTGCGCGATTCGATGTCGGAGTCATGCCCCCACACTGCATCGAGCAGGCGCTCGCGTGAGAAGACCCAGCCGGGATGCTCGAGGAAATGCTTAAGCAGGCGGAACTCGGTCGGCCCGAGCGGGATCACGTCGCCCGACCGGCGCACCTTGTGCCCGACCGTGTCCATTTCGATATCGGCATAGGTCAGTTGCTCGCCGGCCAGCGCCGGGCGTACCCGGCGCAGCACCGCGCCGACGCGTGCGACGAGTTCGCGTGGGGAAAAGGGCTTGGTGACATAGTCGTCCGCGCCGGTTTCCAGCCCGCGCACGCGATCTTCCTCTTCACCGCGTGCAGTGAGCATGATGATCGGTACATTGGCGGTTTCCGGCATGCGGCGCAGGCGTCGGCACACTTCGATCCCGGACAGCCCCTCGACCATCCAGTCGAGCAGCACGATATCCGGCGTCGCCTCCTTGGCGAGTAGCAAGGCTTCCTCGCCATCGGGCGTGTGCGTGATTTCGAAATCCTCACGCTTGAAATGCCAGACGAGCAATTCGGCGAGGGCGGCATCGTCCTCGACCAGCAGCATACGGGCGCGCGCCATAATCAAACTCCTTCGCTGGCGGTCGGCGAACCACGGTCGCGCTCGGCCATATGTTCGCCGGTCGCGGCATAATAAACCATCTCCGCGACATTGGTCGCATGGTCGCCGACACGTTCCAGATTCTTGGCAATGAACAAGAGTTGTGCGACCTGACTGATCGTCTTGGGGTTTTCCATCATGTGCGTGACGAACACCCGGAACAGGCTGTTGTAGAAATCATCGACCGCACGGTCGCGATCGCACACTTCGACCGCCGCCTGCGCATCGCGCGCGGCAAAGGCGTCCAGCACGTCATGGACCATCGCCTTGGCGAGATTGGCCATAGCGGGCATGACCGACAATGGTTCGATCTCGCTATGCGCGTCGATATCGGGAACGCGCTTGGCGATGTTCTTGGCGTAATCGCCGATGCGTTCGATCACGCCGGCAATCTTCAGTGCGGCAACCACCTCGCGCAAATCGTCGGCCATCGGCGCGCGCAGTGCGATGATCCGCACCGCGAGCTGCTCCACGTCCATCTCGAGCGCATCGATCTTCTTGTCGCCCGCGACCACCTTGGCAGCGGCGACGAGATCATGGCGGTGCAGCGCATCCATCGCCGCGCCGATCGCCTGTTCGGCCAATCCGCCCATCTGCGCGATCAGGCCGCGCAGTTCGCCGATATCCTCGTCGAAAGCCTTTACCGTATGGTCACTCACAACCTAAATCCTAACAGGGGGGATCCCAATGTTCAGCCATAACGGCCGGTGATATAGTCCTTGGTCCGCTCTTGCCGCGGGTTGGTGAAGATGTCGGAGGTTGCACCATATTCCACCAGGGTGCCGAGATGGAAGAAGGCGGTCTTTTGCGAAACGCGCGCAGCCTGCTGCATATTGTGCGTGACGATCACGATCGCATAGCGGCCGCGCAGTTCGTGGATCAGCTCCTCGATCTTGGCGGTGGCGATCGGGTCGAGCGCCGAGCACGGCTCGTCCATCAGGATTACCTCGGGGTCGACCGCGATCGCGCGGGCGATGCACAGCCGCTGCTGCTGACCGCCCGAGAGCGCGGTGCCGCTTTCGCTCAACCGGTCCTTGACCTCGTCCCACAGGCCGGCGCGGCGCAGCGATTGCTCGACGATCCCATCGAGATTGGTCTTGCTGCCGGCAAGGCCGTGGATGCGCGGGCCATAAGCGACATTCTCATAGATCGACTTGGGAAACGGGTTGGGCTTCTGGAACACCATGCCGACCCGCGCGCGGAGCTGTACCACGTCCATTGACGAGGCATAGATATCCTCGCCGTCCAGCCGGATATCGCCCTCGACCCGTGCGCTGGCGACGGTGTCATTCATCCGGTTGAGCGTGCGCAGGAAAGTCGATTTACCGCAGCCCGACGGGCCGATGAACGCCGTGACATTGTCCTGGTCGACATCGATCGACACGTCGTTGATCGCCTGTTTCGCGCCGTAAAAGACGTTCACATTGCGAGCGGTGATTTTCAGATGTTGTTCGGTCATCACCAGCGGGTCTCGAATTTGTTGCGAAGATAAATGGCCAGCCCGTTCATCGCGAGCAGGAAGACGAGCAGCACGATGATCGCCGCGCTGGTCTTTTCGATAAAGCCGCGATTGACCTGATCGGACCACAGGAAGATCTGCACCGGCAGCACCGTTGCCGGATCGGTCAGCCGCTCGGGCGGCGACACCATGAAGGCGCGCATGCCGATCATCAGCAGCGGCGCGGTCTCACCCAGCGCACGCGCCATGCCGATGATCGTGCCGGTCAAGATGCCGGGCAAGGCGAGCGGCAGGACATGATGGAACACGACCTGGATCGGGCTCGCCCCGACCGCGAGTGCCGCATCGCGGATCGATGGCGGCACCGACTTGATCGCGTTGCGGCCGGCGATGACGATCACCGGCATGGTCATCAGTGCGAGCGTCAGCCCGCCGACCAAAGCCGCCGAGCGCGGCAGGTTGAAAGTGCCGAGGAACACGGCGAGGCCAAGCAGGCCGAAGATGATCGACGGCACCGCGGCAAGGTTGTTGATCGACACCTCGATCAGGTCGGTCCAGCGATTGCGCGGTGCATATTCCTCGAGATACAGTGCCGACAGCACGCCGATCGGGAAGGCGAGCAGCAGGGTCACGATCATCGTGAATAGCGAGCCCTTCAGCGCCCCCCAGATGCCGACCATGGTGGGGTCGGTCGAATCCGAATTGGTCAGAAACCATGGGTTGAAGCCGGTGGTGATGACGCCGCGCCGGCCCAGTTCGGCGACCTGCCGCTCGGCATCGGCTGATCCCACGCCCTTGGCGGCGATGTCGATCGCGGCCGAGGCGGGGACCGAGATGATGTTGCGCGCCTTAAGCAGTGCCGGGTCGGCCTTCAGCGCATCGCGCACGCGCAGCCCGGCACCATCGGATAGCAAAGTATCGCCCTTCGGTCCGAACGCGGCAATCGCGGCGGCATCGGTCGCCCGCTCCAGCCCGGCAGCGGCCAGCGCCATATCGGCACCCTTATTGTGCAGCTGCGCCGGATCGATCGTCAGCTCGGCGCGCGGGAAATCGACCGGCAGCTTGAGCTCGGTCTGAGTGAAGCCGCTCGCGCCGTTGAGAAACATCGTCACGAGCAGAAAGGCGAGGAACCCGGCCGAGATGACTACCGCGCTCAGCCCGATAAAGCGGAAGCGGCGCTCGGCGGCATAGCGGCGGCGGATACGGCGCTGCATCGCGTCGGTCCGCCAGTCGGTCGGGGCGCGATCCGGCACCACTCCGGAGGGAGATGCAGCGACGTTATTCATAAGCTTCTCGATACCGTTTCACGACGGTCAGTGCGATGATGTTGAGCAGCAGAGTGACGATGAACAGGGTCAGGCCAAGTGCAAAGGCGGCGAGCGTCTTCGGGCTGTCGAATTCGGCCTCACCGGTCAGCAGATCGACGATCTGCTTGGTCACGGTGGTCGCGCTGCCGAACGGATTGAGCGACAGGGTGGCGACGCCCGATGCGGCCATCACCACGATCATCGTCTCGCCGATCGCGCGGGAGATCGCGAGCAGCACACCGCCCACCACGCCGGGGAGAGCCGCGGGCAGCATCACCCTGCGGATCGTTTCTGACGGCGTTGCGCCCATCGCCAGGCTGCCGTCGCGCATCGATGAGGGGACGGCGGCGATCGAATCGTCGGCCATTGATGACACGAACGGGATGATCATCACGCCCATCACCAGCCCGGCGGCGAGCGCGCTTTCCGAACTGGCCCAGGTCACGCCGAGCGACACGGCCAGGTCGCGCACCGCCGGGGCAACCGTCAGCGCGGCGAAATAGCCATAGACGACGGTCGGCACGCCGGCGAGGATCTCCAGGATCGGCTTCATCCAGCGACGCACGCGCGGCGCGGCATATTGCGTCAGATAGATCGCGCTCATCAGCCCGAACGGGATCGCGACGACCATCGCGATCACCGCGCCGATGAAGAAAGTGCCCCAGAACAAAGGCACCGCGCCCAACGCGCTGCCCGGGTCATTGGCCGGAATGACCTGCGGGCTCCAATGCGTGCCGAACAGGAAATCGCCGATCGGCACGATCTGGAAGAAGCGCCAGGATTCGAACAGCAGCGAGGCGACGATGCCGACCGTCGTCAGGATGGCAATCAGCGAGGCGGCGAGCAGCACGACCATGACGACCCGCTCGACCCGCGTGCGCGCCCGGAAATCGGGTTTGATCCGCAGATAGGCCCAGGCGCCGGCGGCAAAGGCGAGGAGCAGCGCGGCGGCCGTACCGATCCAGTCATAGCGCGACTGCGCGGCGGCATAGGCCGGCGCGAGCTGCTGCGCGATCGGGTTGAACGATCCGAAGGTGCGGCCATTGGCGATGTTACGCGCCTCCGACAGCACCGCCGCGCGCTCGAAGCCCGGTGAGGGCAGCTGTGTTGCAGCGGGCGAGGTGAGCACTGTGTCGGTGACCAAGGCCGGCGACACTGACGACCACACGGCCACGAACAGCGCCGCCGGCAACAGCGTCCACAGCGCCACATAGGTGCCGTGATGCGTCGGCAGTGAACTGAACCGCGCACTGCTGTCGCGGCGGAAACTGACCGCGCGAACGCGCGCGGTCAGCCAGCCGATCAGGCCAAGTCCGGCAATCAGGAATAAAAGGGCGAGCGTGGACAACGCGGCGTTCTCGAACAGGAGGGGCTCGTAAGGAGCGGCTCGTAATTAAAGAGGCGTGCCGGTCACGACCGGCGCGCCGGTAACATTATTTCAACTGGCTCGGGTCGAGCAGAGTCGACGCCTTGACGATGGCGGCCGAGCTGGTCCGTACATTTTCCGGCGAGGCGATCAGGCCCTTGGCGGTCAACGGGCCGCCCGGATTCCATGCCGCGACATATTCGTCGAGGAATTTCTGCAGGCCCGGAATGGCGGCGAGATGCGCTTTCTTGACGTAGATGAACAAGGGGCGCGACCCGGGATATTTGTTCTGCGCGATCGTCTCATAGGTCGGCTCGATACCGTTCAGTGGCACGCCGTTGAGGTGATCGATATTTTCCTCAAGATAGGAATAGCCGAAAATGCCGATCGCATTGGGGTTCGACTGCAGCTTCTGGACGATCAGATTGTCGTTTTCGCCGGCGTCGATATAGGCGCCGTCCTCGCGGATGCGGTTGCACGCGGCGGCATAGGCATCCTTGTCGCTGTCCTTCAGCGCCTTGACGCTCGGCGTCACCTCGGCACAGCCCTTGTCGAGGATCAGCTCGGTCAGCGCATCGCGCGTGCCACTGGTCGAGGGCGGGCCGTACACCTGGATCGGGATCGCGGGCAGCGTCGGATTGACGTCCTTCCAGGTCTTGTAGGCGTTGGGCTTGCCGCCCGGATTGGCGGCGAGTGCCTTGTAAAGGTCCGCTGGCGTCAGCTGCAGCTTCGGCCCGTTCTTGCCCTCGGCAAAGGCGATCCCGTCGAGGCCGACCTGGATTTCGATGATGTCGGCCACGCCATTGGTCTTGCAGCCGGCATATTCAGACGCCTTCATGCGGCGCGATGCGGCTTCGATATCGGGATGCGCCGCGCCGATGCCGGCGCAGAAGAGTTTCATGCCGGCGCCCGTGCCGGTCGATTCGATCACCGGCGCCTTCATGCCCGGGTTCTTGTTGACGAACTGTTCGGCGACGATCGTCGTGAACGGATAAACGGTTGAGGATCCGACCGCCTTGATCTGGTCGCGCGAGCCTGCGCCGCCGCCATTGGCCTGATCCTGGCACGCCGCAAGCGCGAGCGCGGAGACGGCGATAAGCGCGATGTTCTTCAGCATGGGACCCCTCTGGTGACGATGTCGGGCGAAGCCGGTTCGACTCGCCGCATTTGCGCCTAGCACTGCGATGATCGCCGCTGTGTGACACTTGCGTTACCGTTTGATGACAGCGTCCGCATGAGCGGGCAGCAGGATGGTCACCGTGGTGCCCTTGCCGACCGTGCTGGCGATGTCGAGCCGGCCGCGGTGCCGCTCGACGATATGCTTGACGATCGCCAGGCCCAGACCCGTGCCGCCGGCCGCACGGCTGCGGCCGGGATCGACGCGATAGAAGCGTTCGGTCAACCGCGGAATATGTTCGGGAGCAATGCCCTCACCCTGATCCGTCACGCTGATCCGCACCATATTGGTCTGGTCGCGCCACAGCCGGACCGAAACCGGTGCACCGGCGCGGCCATATTTCGTCGCATTGCCGATCAGGTTGTGCAGCACCTGGCTCAGTTGTGCCTGGTCGCCCGCGATCGGCGGCACCTCCGGTTCAATGTCGACGACGATCTCGCCGGCGGATTTGTCCCGCGCGCGCTCCATTTCGGTGCGGACTTCGCCGATCAGCGCGCCGAGATCGACCGCAATGTCGGGTAGGCGGTATTTCTCTGCCTCGATCCGGCTCAGAGAGATGAGGTCCTCGACCAGCCGCTGCATCCGCCGCGCTTCGTCGAACATGATCTGCAGGAAACGATTGCGCACCGCGGAGTCTTCGCCCGCCTTCTCTTCGGCCAGCGTTTCGATATAGCCGAGGATCGAGGCGAGCGGGGTGCGTAGCTCATGGCTGGCATTGGCGACGAAATCGACCCGCATGCGCTCCGCGGCATAATTGCCGGTCTGGTCGATCAGATGGACGATGCGTTGCCCGCTGGAGGCGCGACCGATGCGCATTTCCCAGCGCTGGTCGAGCGTGCCCAGGCCAACCAGGTCGATCGGCCGCGACGAATGGCCGGCGAGCGGATTGGCCAGCCGCTCCGCTGCCGCGGGGTGGCGGATGGCAAGCCGGATATCCTCACCGACGATATGGCCGCCAAGCAGCGCGCGCGCCGCGGCGTTGGCGTGGCTGACCCGGCCGTCGGCGACGATCAGCACCGGTTCGATGATCGCTTCCATCACTTCGCTCAGGTCAGGCGCGGTGGGGCCGGAGGGTACCGGGGCCGGAAGCGGTGGATCCGCCGAACTGTCGCCGGTGCCGGCGGCAGCCAGCACTGCGGCCACGCCGCTGACCAGCGTGACCAACGTGGTCTGCGCATCATGCCCGAGCAGATAGACGGCGGCGGCGGCGAGCAGGACGATGCCGATCGCGGTGACCGTGCGGGGACCAAAACCAGTGAACATTACACTGCCTGTAGCGCAATCGTGCTTAACCCCGATAGGCCCGCTTGCCAGTGTTTCATGAATATGAAAGGGCTGAGGCCGCATAAGGGGCGGACAATGAGCGACGACATTCCTGAAACCGAGTTGCCAACGGAGGGAACGACCCGCCGCCGCGCGCTGCTGCTTGGTGCGGTCGGTGCCTCGGCGATCATTTCGATCCGTCCTGCATTGGCACAGACCCAGGCGTCGATCCTGACCTGTGAGATTCCGGTGCCCGACCCGGCCCGTCGTGGCAGCTATATCGCCCCGGACGGTAAATTGGTGCCGGCGGGCACGCCGGGCGCGTTCGCGCCGGCCGGCCGGCCGTTCAAGGGCCAGGACGTCAAGCGCGCGCTGTCGGGCGGGCAGCTTCCCGGCGTCGATTATGAGCGCAACCGCGCCTACACCAATTACATCCGCCGTCTGCAGTCGGGCACCAGCGGCTTCACCTGCTTCGCATCGTTGCAGATGCCGCGCGGCTGACGTTGGACAGGCTGTTTCGCGCGGCGCGCGTCGAGACGCTGTGCATCGACTGGCTCGACGATTTCACGCTTTTCTACCATCGCGTTTCGGGCATCACGCATTTGCTGACCTCGCCCGCGCCTGAGATTCTCGCGGCACTGGGGGAGGCCGGCATGACGCTGCCCGCCCTGGCCGAGCGGCTTGCGGCCGATTTCGACATGCTCGACGGTGATGCGTCAGCACTGGCGGCGCGGCTTGATGAACTGGTTGCGGCCGGCCTGGTCGAGGCAAGCCCGGCATGAGGCACGTCTTTTCCGTGCGTATCGGGCCGATCGGCTTTCGCATCGGTTCCGACTGGCGCGCGCCGGTCGATCAGCTCGCGGAACTGTATCGCGATTACCCCGCGCCGCAGGACGGCGTGCCGGACTATACCGTGCGTCTGTTCGCGGCGCGGCCGTGGCGGCGTTTCGTGCGGCCGTCAGTGATGATCGGCGGCGATTTTGTGCTGCCCGAAGCGGCGCCGCTGCCGCTCGCGCAGGGCCTGCTCGCGGCGGAAATGGGCATGAACCTGCAAATGGCGCTCGGGCAGCGGCGCTATCTGCTGCTCCACGCCTCGGTGGTCGAGCGCGGCGGCCGCGCGCTGTTGATGACCGGCGTGTCGGGCTCGGGCAAATCGACGCTCGCAGCGTTGCTCGGCGCGCGGGGCTGGCGGCTGATGGGTGATGAGTTCGCCCTGCTCGATCCGGCGACCCGGCTGGTGCATCCCTTTCCCCGGCTGGTCAGCCTGAAGAACCAGGCGATTGCGGTCACCGAACAGGCCGTGCCGCAGGGGCGTTTCGGCCCGCTGATGGACGGAACGCCCAAGGGCAGCATCCGCCATCTCGTGCCCGGCGCGGACGCGATCGCGGCGATGGAAACGCCCGCGATACCGGCGTTGCTGCTCTTTCCGAGCTTCGGCTTCGACGCGGCGACACGCGATGTGGCGTTGAGCGAAGTGTTCGTGCGGCTGACCCAGGCGTCGACCAATTATGTCGCGATGGGCGAACGCGGCTTCACGGCGCTGACTCGCTTGGTGAAGTCGATCCCCGCATGCGCGATTGACTATCCCGACACCGAGAGCGCGCTGGCGCAAGTCGAGGCGGCATGGTCAGATCTTGGGTCAGATCTTGGGCCAGATCTGGGGGCAACGCCGTGAATGACGGCTGGCTGCTCGCCCGCGCTCTGCGCACGCCCGGTAATATGCTCGCACTCGACGCGGCGGGCTGGACCGATTTGCTCGCGATCGCGCGCGCGGAGCAGATGATCGGCACGCTGGCGCATCGGCTCGCCGGCCTGCCGGTACCGAATGCAGTTGCGCGCATCCTCGACGATGCCCGCGCCTCGGCGGAACAGGGGCGCATCGTCGCTTTGTGGGAAGCCGAGATGGCGCGCCGCGTGCTGGCCGCGATCGGCGTGCCGCTGGTGCTCCTGAAAGGCACGGCGTTCGTCGCGGCCGGGCTGGAGGCAGGGCGGGGGCGCTCGATCGGTGATCTCGACATATTGGTGCCCAGGGATCGCATCGATGCGGTCGAGACGGCGCTGCTCGCAGCGGGATGGGAATGGGTCAAGCCCGATCCCTATGACGATGAGTATTACCGTCGCTGGATGCACGAACTGCCGCCGCTGATCCACCGCGAGCGCGACCGGATGATCGATGTGCACCATACGATCCTGCCACTGACCGCGCGGATCACGCCTGATGCGGGCGCGCTGCTTGAGCACAGCCTGGCACTTCCTCCCTCCGTTCGTTTCGAGCGAAGTCGAGAAACCGGTTCCGAGAGCGACGATACCGGCTTCTCGACTTCGGCCGGCGGGGTAGAAGTTCATCCTGAGCGCCTGCCTTGGCAGGCAGTCGAAGGGCCCGAAGCGAACGGGATTGGTGAGGTGCGTATCCTCTCGCCCAACGACATGCTGGTCCATGCTGCTGCGCATCTGTTCGCCGATGGCGATCTCGCCGGGGGGATACGCAATTTGTGGGACGTGCATTGCCTGGTCGGGCAATTCGGCACCGGCGGCCTGGCGGAGCGCGCAGCGTATCATGGGCTGGCCAAGGAAACCGCGCGCGCGCTGCGCCTCGCGACCGCGCTGTACGGCGCGGGGGCAAGGCTCAATCCCGCCGATCGCCTGTATTTGCGCCGTCTTACCGCGCGCGATGGCTGGGGCTGGCCGACACGGCCCGTAACCCGACTTGCCTTCTATATCCGCTCGCATTGGCTGCGCATGCCGCCGGCGATGCTGGCGCGGCATTTATGGACCAAATGGCGCAAGGGCGGAGCGGGTCCGGTCAGCGGGTAAGGATTCCGACGCCGCGCAATTGTGCGGCGCGTGCCGATCCGGCAAACTTCGCCCGCGACTCGAGGATATGACATGAAGCGTGCGCTGGCTGCCCTGGCCCTGATCGGCCTTTCGTCCTGTTCACTGGGTGCGAGCGTACCGGCGGCCGAAAAAGCCGTTGTCAAATTCCACGCCATGCTCGATCGCGGGCAGTTCCAGCAAATCTACGATCAGTCTGGCAGCGTGATGAAATCCGTTGCCACTGGCCCGCAGCTTGTTGCGCTTCTGTCCGCCGTGCATCGTAAGCTCGGCGCGACCAAACAGTCCGTTCGTCAGGGCTGGAACGAACAAGTCAATGGCGACGGACACACGCTCACGCTCGGTTACGACACGCTCTATGAGCGTGGTAAGGCGGCCGAGACCTTCGTGTTCCAGGTGTCGGACAAGGATGTCAGCCTGGCAGGCTATCACATCAATTCCGACGCCCTGGTCCTCAATTGACCGTCAGCTGAATCTCGCCAGATTCAGCTGGTCCACTGCACCATTTTGGTGCTCGCGATCTCGGATCGCGCCTGGCCGGGTGAAAGCTGCTTTTGCACGGTGACCGCATGGGTGGCGCGCACTTCGAGTATCACCTGCACCACCACGGCATCGCCGTCGGCCACGGTCACGCTGGACTCCGAATTGGACGGCTTCATGCCGTTGCGGGCCATCGCCGTCTCGACGGTATAGGTTCCGGGCGTCACCTCCGCCATGACGAACTGGTTCATGCGGATCTGTCCCGACGCGACGCCGGCGATGCTCACCTTCATACCCGCCAGGCCACCCATGAAGCCGCGCCGGACGACATAGATGCGCGCTTTGCCGGGTGCGGGAATCAGCAGCCGGGCGTCCTTCAGCGTTGCCGCATCGGCCGCCTTGCCGACCTTGTTACCCGCCAGCAAATAGACGATGTAACCAACCACCGCGACGAGGATCGCGATCATCAGCGACCCGCCAACACCGTCCGGCAAGCTGCGCACCAGCACCGGTCCCACGAACACGCCAATGAACGCCGCAATGCAGGTCAGGATGATCCATTTGCTGTTATCGGGCATCGGTCGCCTCCCCGAACGAGGGGGCCAGGACCCTCCGGAACTTCTTCAGCATACGGTCGTGCATCGTATCTCCCTTTTTCCTTGATCCCTGTCCGTCCCGCAAAGCCATTACGAGCGGTGCGGGGGTCGGTCGGGCGAGGTAACGTGGGAGCAGAGAAAAAGTGCCGGGATCGTAACGAAAAAATCAGCCGAGACGGCGCAGCGCGGGAATCAGGTCGCCATAAGAGTCGATCACCACATCGGCCTCAAGCTCCTCGATCGGTTGCATCAGGAAGCCGAAACTGACCGCGACATTGGGGATGCCCGCATTCTTCGCCGCCATGATGTCGTAGATTGAATCACCTACAAACGCCGCCCGGCCGCCGCCGCAACGGCGGATCATCTCGTCGATCGGCGCGCGGTGCGGCTTGGATAGTCCTTTGACCCCCCTGATCTTGTCCATCGTATCGCCGCCGATCAGCGTGGCGAAGCGGTCGATCAGGCCAAGCTCGGTGAGCAATTTGCGCGCGAACCCCTCGAACTTGTTGGTCACGATCGCGCTCTTCACGCCGAGCGCATCGAGCTGGTCGAGCGTGTCGATCGCACCCGGGAACGGTACGGTGTGCACCGAGATATTGGCCTCGTAATAGCCCAGCATCAGCTTGTAGAGCCGGTGTAGCTCCTCCGGTTCGCAGCCGCCGGTCGCGTTCAGCCCCTGCGTCAGCATATGTTTCGCCCCGCCGCCGATCATTGGCTTGACCTGCTCGACCGTGAGCAGAGGCCGGCCCGCCAGGCCGAGCGCATAATTGACGCACGCGGTCAGGTCGCCGCTGGTGTCGAGAAAGGTCCCGTCGAGGTCGAAACCGACGATCTGAAATGAAAAATCCGTCATGAAACGGGCCCCTGACAGCATCGCTATGGAAATGCCAATAGTGTCGTGGCAGGGCAGGCGCATGACCCAGCCGATTGCCGCGATCATCCTTGCCGCAGGCAAGGGTACCCGCATGAAATCCGACCTGCACAAGGTGCTGCACCCGATTGCCGGGCGGCCAATGCTGCTGCAGCTGATCGACAGCTTCGAGCGCGCCGGCGCCACACGCAGCGTGGTGGTGGCGGGCGTAGGGCGCGAACAGCTTGAGGCCGCGGTGGCCGGTCATCCGGTGACGCTGGCGCTGCAGGCCGAACAGCTCGGCACCGCGCACGCCGCGCTGCAGGCAAAGGACGCACTGGCCGGGTTCGACGGTACCGCGATCGTCTGCTTTGGCGACACGCCCTTTCTCGATGCGGCGACGATCGCCCGCCTCGCGACGCGCCTCGAGGCACCCGACGCGCCGCGCGTCGTCATGCTTGGCTTTCGGCCCGACGATCCCAAGGCTTATGGCCGGATCATCGCGCGCGCCGACGGATCGATCGCCAAGATGGTCGAATATAAGGACGCGACCCAGGCCGAGCGCGCGGTCGACCTGTGCAATTCCGGTGTGACCGCGGTGCGCGCCGCCGATCTCTGGCCGCTGCTCGAACGCGTCGGCAACGACAATGCCGCGGGCGAATATTATCTGCCTGACATCGTCATGCTCGCTTTGGCCGATGGCGACCGCGCGATCGTGATCGAGACCGACGCTGATGAAGTGATCGGCATCAACAGCCGCGCCGAACTCGCTTATGCCGAGGCGCGCTGGCAGGCCAAGCGCCGCGACCAGACGATGGCCGACGGCGTGAGCCTGATCGCGCCGGACACGGTGTGGTTCGCGTACGACACCAAGCTGGGCCGCGATGTCGTGATCGAGCCGAACGTCTTCTTCGGCCCCGGCGTCACGGTCGGCGACGGCGCGGTGATCCACGGATTCAGCCATATCGAGGGCGCGACGATCGGCGCGAAGGCCGAGGTCGGCCCGTACGCCCGGCTGCGCCCCGGCGCGGTGCTGGGCGAAAAGTCCAAGGTCGGCAATTTCGTCGAGATGAAAAAGGCGGTGCTCGGCCCCGGCGCAAAGGCCAATCATTTGACCTATCTCGGCGATGCCGAAATCGGCGCCGGTGCGAACATCGGCGCGGGCACGATCACCTGCAATTATGACGGCTATTTCAAATACAAGACGGTGATCGGCGCGGGTGCCTTTATCGGTTCGAACAGCGCCCTGGTCGCGCCGGTCTCGATCGGCGCCGGCGCGATCGTCGGCGCCGGATCCGTGGTGACCAAAGATGTCGAGGCCGATGCGCTGGCCGTGGCACGCGGCACGCAGGAAGCGCGCGCCGGCTGGGCGAAACGGTTTCGCGATGCGATGACGGCGAAAAAGGCCGCGAAGAAATAACCCGCCAGATGGCGGAGTGGAGACAGTCGAATGTGCGGAATTGTCGGAATTCTGGGGCAGGGCGCAGTGGCCGACCGGCTGCTCGATGGGCTCAAGCGGCTCGAATATCGCGGTTATGACTCGGCCGGCATCTGCACCGTGCATGACGGCGAATTCGACCGCCGCCGCGCGCCGGGCAAGCTGGTCAACCTCGCCGCCGAGCTCGTCGCCAATCCGCTGCCCGGTGACAGCGGCATCGCACACACACGCTGGGCGACGCACGGCGCGCCGACCGTCGATAATGCCCATCCGCACATCGTCGGCGACGTCGTGCTGGTCCACAACGGCATCATCGAGAATTTCAAGCCGCTGCGCGACGAGCTGACCGCCGAAGGCCGCGAGTTCAAGTCGCAGACCGATACCGAAGTCGTCGCGCATCTGATCGACCGCGAACTGGGCAAGGGGTTCAAACCGCGCGAAGCGGTCGCCAATGTCCTGCCGCGGCTGCACGGCGCCTTTGCGCTCGGCGTGATGTTCAAGTCCGAACCCGATCTGCTGATCGGCGCGCGGCTCGGCGCGCCGCTGACCGTCGGGTACGGCGACAATGAGAATTATCTCGGCTCCGACGCGCTTGCACTCGCGCCGCTCACCCAGCGCATCGCCTATCTCGAGGAAGGCGACTGGGCCGTCATCACGCGGGCCGCGGTGCAGGTCTATGACCGCAACAATGATCCGGTGAAGCGCCCGATCGTCAATAGCGGCGCCTCTGGCCAGTTGATGGACAAGGGCAATCACCGCCACTTCATGCAGAAGGAGATTTACGAGCAGCCGGTGGTCGTCGCGCAGACCTTGCGCTCCTATCTCCGCCCGCTTGAGGAGCAGGTCGCGCTGCCCGATATGGAATTCGACCTGGGATCGGTCGAGCGCGTCGCGATCGTCGCGTGCGGCACCGCCTCCTATGTCGGGATGATCGGCAAATACTGGATCGAGCAGCTCGCCCGCGTTCAGGTCGAAGTCGATGTGGCGAGCGAGTTCCGCTACCGCGACCCGGTCCTCACCCCCGACATGCTTGGCCTGGTCATCTCGCAATCGGGCGAGACCGCGGACACGCTCGCGGCACTTCGCCACATGAAGGCGGCCGGCCTGACCACCGCCGGGATCATCAACGTGCCGACCAGCTCGATGGCGCGCGAAGTCGACCTGTTGCTGCCCACGCATGCGGGGCCGGAGATCGGCGTCGCCTCGACCAAGGCCTTCACTTGCCAGCTCAGCGTGATGGCCGCGCTGGCGGTCAATCTCGCCCGCGCCAAGGGCAAGCTCAGCCCGGAGGAGGAGCGCGACATCGTCCATCATTTGCAGGAAGTGCCGCAGGCGATGAGCAACGCGCTATCCCATGACGGCGAGATCGAGGCGATGGCGCCGAAGATCGCCGCGGCGCGCGACGTGCTCTATCTCGGCCGCGGCCCGGATTACCCGCTCGCGCTGGAGGGGGCGCTAAAGCTCAAGGAAATCAGCTATATCCATGCCGAGGGCTATGCCTCGGGCGAAATGAAGCACGGGCCCATCGCGCTGATCGACGACAGCGTACCGCTGATCGTGCTCGCGCCGTCAGGCCCGCTGTTCGACAAGACGGTCAGCAACATGCAGGAGGCACAGGCGCGCGGCGCGCAGGTCGTGCTGATTTCCGACGCCGATGGCATCGCCCAGGCCGGCGAGAACACCATCGCGACGATCGAGATGCCCAAGGTCCACCCGCTGATCGCGCCGCTGGTGTATGCGGTGCCGGTGCAGCTGCTGGCGTACCATGTGGCGGTGTTCAAGGGCACCGATGTGGACCAGCCGCGCAATCTGGCGAAGTCGGTGACGGTGGAGTGAGGCGGGCGCCATAGGGGCACAAGGGGGTGAGCTAAGCCTCACCCCCTGTGCCTGTGCGACCGCCCGAAAGGCGTACCGCCTCTCAGGCTTCGGTTGTTGCCGCTGCCTTCGATGCCCTGGGCTTGCGAACGGCCTTGCTTGCCGGGGCGGCGGCCTTTGCGGGTGCAGCGCCCTTTGGCTTGCGGCCGAGACCGATCTTGAGCGCCAATGCCTTGCGCTTCTCGCTATATTCCGCTGATACCATCGGATAATCCCGGGGCAATCCAAAGGCTTCGCGATAGCTCTCCGGCGTATAGCCGTTCAGCGACAAATGCCGTTTGAGCATCTTGTAGGGCTGGCCGTCGATCATGCTGACAATGTGCTGCGGCTTGATCGATGCGCGAATCGACACCGCTCCGACCGGCTTTTCGGGCTGTGCCGGCGCGGCGGCCTCACCGAGTCCGGCCAGCGCTGCGTAGACATTCGCAATGGCTGCCGGGAGATCATTCATCGGCACACTATTATGTCCGGCATGCGCCGCAACGATATCGGCAGTGAGTGCCAGCAGCATTTCATTATTGGCCGCCATTTGGATTACCTCTGATACAATTCATTCAACTGGCGTTGCGTAGCAGCGCTACAAATCCTGTCTACCCCCAGACGCGAGAGAATTACGGCGACGTTGCCCGTAATGCGTCAAACCGAGAAAAACCGGCGCTCGCGGACCGGCGCAATTGAACGCAACGCCCCCCGTAATTTTCCGCAAACAAATCTTTGCGGTTATGTCGGTGTCATCACGCGCGGCCGTGCTTTTGGCACCAGGATGAACGCCACGAGATACAGCAAGCCGGTCAGGATGAGCAGATTGTTGTAGCCGGTGAGCAGCGCCGCATATTCGAGGCAGCCGCCCACGATTGTGCCGAGCAGGTTGATCGCGAACGCCGCCTGCGCATCCCCGGTCCCCTGAAAGCGCTTGGCGAAGGCCACATTGGCCAGGAAGATCGGCAGGAACGCCAGCACCGTCGCGGCGATCAGCCGCGGCACCACCGGCAGCGGCAGGAGCCATTCCGGCCGGATCGCCCAGGCCAGCGCCAGCGACAGGGCGATGCCGGCGAACACCAGCGGCAATGGCGGCGTGCGAAACTTCCGCGTCGTCTCCACCGCGGCCAGCACGATCAGCAGCACGCCGGCAAAGACCATCGCATTGACCAGCCAGGTCGTGCCGAACAGCAGCGCGAAGGTCGCGACATTCTTCGTCTCGAGCAACAGGAACGCCGCGCCCATGAAGAACAGGTCGGCATAGGGCCGCATCTGCGCGAGCGGGCCGCCGAGCACGCGCACCGTGAGGAGCGATGTCAGCAGGATCGCGGCCAGCGTGATGGCATAGAAGGGCGGGAAGACATCGCCCCGGAAATAAAGGAACGGCGCGTCGTCGGTGGCGGGCGGCACCGCCCGGGCGGTGGACGGCCTCCACGCGCCGTTGCACTTCTGCCCCGCGGGCGCCACCGCGATGCTGATCACCGCCTGCGCGCCGGCAAAGGTGTCGACGCACGGTGCATGGCCGAATGCCTTGGCGGCGGTGCCGGCAAGCCGGTCGATCAGCCAGGGCTCGCGATAATAATTGTACATCGCGAACGCGCCGTCCGGCTTCAGGTGCCGGCGGACCGAGGCCATCGCCTCTTCGGTGAACAGGAAGGATTCAAGCCGGATCTGCGACGCGCCGCTGACCAGGGTCAGCGAATCCGGCAGGGCGAACAGCACCAGATCATATTTCCGGTTCGTGCTTTCCAGAAACGCACGGCCGTCATTGGTGTGCCGCGTTACCACTGGATTGGCATAGGGACGGTCGATGTTGCGCTCCGCCCCGATCTGCAGGATCCGCGGGTCGATATCGACGGCGTCGACCCGGCGCGTGCCTTCGCTCAGCGCGATCGCCACGTCCGATCCCGAACCGGCGCCGATGATCAGCACATCCTGCATCGCATTGCCCGGAAGCCGCAGATAGGGCGTTTCGTAGATCCGTTCGCCCTGCTCGATCTTCCATCTGGCGGGCGCCATCAGCTGGTGCGGCACGCCATTGGCGTCGATCTGCAGGAAGCCGGGTCCCATGTTGGGAACTTCGCGGGCCGTCACCTTGTAATAGGGCGACCAGCTCACCCCCGGGGTCATGGTTTCGAGTGTCAGCGCATAGAGCAGCGCCACGATCCAGGCGGCGGTGACCAGGCGTCGCTTCGGCGCGGCCAGCCCGAGATAGCATGCCGCGGCGACCACGCCCCACACGACCGAGGGCGCATTGAGGAAGCTGAGGATGGTGAAGGTGACGATGCCGAGCAGCGAGCCGATCAGGTCGTAACGATAAGCGGTCAGCGGGCGGAGCTTCGCGAAGCAGCGGCCGACCAGCTCGGCCGGGCCGGCAAGGATGATGGCCGCAAGGATGAACAGCAATGGCAACGCCAGCCAGGCCGGCGGGCCGCTCACCGCGAGCGAGGTGAAATAGATCATGTCCGATCCGGTGCGCTCGATCGTGACCGGGAATTTGAGCACCCCGAACACCAGGATGGTGAGGACCGGCAGCGACACCGGCCAGATCGACCAGCTCTTGCGGCTGATCAGGAACCCGGCGCCGATCCCGAGAAACGATCCGAGCAGGACGAAATTGGAGAAATAGGACAAATGCACGACATTGGCGCCGAGCCAGCGGATCAGCGCCAGCTCGAGAAACAGCATCAGCGCGCTCGCCCCGACCAGGCGGACGATCGCCTCGCGATCCTGTGCGGCATGACCGGAACCGCCAACGGCGGAGTGTCCGGAGCCGAGCGCCGCGGCGCCCGCCTGCACATGAATGTCCTGGTCCAAAACCCACTCCCAATTGCTTGCGCCGGCGATAATTGGCCATGGTTAACATGGCGCTAACTCGTGGGCCTCATCGCACGCCGCGCGCCATGACAAGCTGCTGCCGATGCGTGAAATTCACCGTCGGCTGCGCGTAGCCCCATAGGCCTTGGGCGAGATGGGGCACGGGCCGATCGTGAAAATTATGTGCGCAGTCACCGTAATTCTACCGTATTCGGTGGCGCCGTTCCCAAGGAGGCGAGTTGCACCATCAATTAGCAGCAGCGCGGCGAGCTCATTTCGCCTATTTAGGCTGTATGATAACGATCAAGCAGATTGTCGCGCGCGCGAGAGGCCGCGCTCGCACGGCGGCGATTCTGTTTATCGGAGTACTATTGGTAATGACTGCAATGGCGACGGCTGTGATAGCGGCGCCGACGCACACGCTAACGATCCAGTCGACCGAGCAGCTTCAGCTTTCTCCCAAAGACGAAAAATCATGGTTCGAGCGCGGTCCGTGGCCGCTTATCGGAACCGGTCTCACCCTTATCATCACCAACGGAATTGCAGTCGGCCTCATCTATCTCCAATCATCTCGGTCGTTCAATGCCTTGCTCCGACAGCGAAAAATTGAACATTTGTCGGCCTCTCTGAACGAGTTCTACAACCCACTTCTTGCCCTTTTGGATATAAACAAGGAGATTTTTGATCAGACCGGGCCATCAAGCTTTCCTAGAGACGAAGATGGTCACACCGCGGCGGCCTTGGTCTGGAAGGAAACGAAGAAGAAGATCCTAACCAACAACGCGCAGATCGAAACCATCCTGCGCACTAAGACGCATCTACTAGAGGAGGCGGACTCTCTCGATGCCTATCATCGCCTACTGGTGCATGTTGCGATGTACGAGACTTTCCAGAAGGTACAAACGGACCTGTACAAGCGCTTTTTCTTCCCGACAGATATCCGCCCCCATGTCGTGAGCAAGCGAGAGGCGGTTCTCGAAGCTTACTACCAAGCCATTGGAGAGCAGATTTGAGCACATATTGGCTGAGGGGCAAGCTCGCAGACGGGAGCGATGCGAGAACCGACGGCGGCGATCCGGTCCTAACCATTTTCCTCGGTGGCGGACGGGATGAGCGAGTCTACTGCCCGGATTCCGACGAATATCGGGTGACCGCCGACGTGGTGGATAAAGCAGTCGATCTCGGCGCGAATATCATCGCTTACGGTTCCTGGTGCGATGCCACCGTGGAAGGCAAATTGCGCGCGAAAGCAAAGGGCGTTTCTGTCGTGCGGTATGCCGGCCTATTCGCGTTTCTTCGTAACAAGGGCGTTTCCTTTTGGGAATAATATTCTGGCTACAAACTGAACTTGAAATGGCGAGAGACGACCTTCTCGCTGCCTTCTTGTTCGGATCGGCACTGGACCCGACAAGGACGCCGCGCGACATCGATGTAGTGCTAGTCACGACTGACCGTGCCGGCGAGGCTGGGTGGCATCGGGTAAGATCGCTTCGCGATGACCTAGTGCCGCGCTTCGCGACAGCCTTTGGGCTCCCGCTCTCCGTTCTGCTAGCGACGCCCTCCGAATGGTCGGAAATCGAAGGTATTGTTGTACGGGAGCGTAAGCCATTGTGGTAAAAAGCGGGGCTGACTGCATTACGGTGACGGTGCAGCCAATTCTCGCTCGATGCGCACCGGAATGTTGACAAAAACGGGTACACCGTCCCTTAGCTGATACTCATGGAGAGCAGCGAGATCGATTTTCGTCAAAATGTTTGCTGGCTGTGCTTTTCGTATCGACTTCCGGCAGCCTGTCGTTGGTCTAGTCGCTGATCATGGTCTCCATAGTCAGCTGGCCATGCATCAACGCGCCCATACCGGCAGAGCGCAGGGCGATTTGGCGCACCCGTGCCACACCGCCTATCGACCGTGGCCGACCTTTCACCCATCGACCAGTCTTTGGCTTGCTTGCTGCGGCTAGCGCGTCGAGAAGCGGCAACCAGAGTTGCGGTGGCGGAGGCATGCGGTAACATCGGCACGCCAGCAACAGCATGGGCCAATGGTCAAGCTTGACCGCAGATAGATCGGGATAGGCGGTGTTCTGATCTATTTCCCGGCGCAATGCGGCGATCAATGCGCTTCCATCGTTGCCGATCGACAGTCCGCCCAGCACCGAGCCGTTGCGTTCGCCGAGCCAGATTCGCTCCTCGCTTCGCGCGTTAGGAACCCAGATCTGGAAATTGCTGTGGGCGAGATGGCCAGTCTGAAATTCGCCAAGGGCGCCGACGAGTGCGTCGTCGCCGAAGCCCCAGGCAAATGCGGCGAGCATGGGATAGAGGATGCTGCCCGCAGTCATTTCCTTGCGCAGTTCCTCTTCGGGAACAGATGGATATCGGATCAGCGTCGCATAGTCGGTCTCGATGACAGGGAAACTGCTACCGCGCCGGTAGCAGATCATCGTGGCATTGGCGGCCTGCGACACCCAATGGGCGGCGGCCCCGCGCGTCTGCGGTACGATGGTGAGCAGCATCAAAGCGAGATTTATGTCGATGGCATGGTCGTCACAAGCGGGCGTGTACAATGCCGGATTGGCCTCGATCAGCTGGGCCAACGCGACCGCAGTCGCGGCGAGTTTTTCGCCTGGTTGCTCGATCAGGTCCGGCAGGCTCCCGGCACCCGCTTCGAGCCAGGCGCGCCACAATCCGCCCATTGCGACGCGACCGACAGTCTCGAACAGCGCGAGGTTCACGTCGAGTGCTTCATGCGACCAAGCCGCGAAGCTCAGTGCATGCAAGCTGGACGCGTAGGGCAGGATCTTTTCGCCGTAAAGGTCGTCCCAAATCAGCAGATGCAGCTGCACGACTTCTAGAAAAGTATGGCTCGCCGCGAGCTTGCGGCTCCTGTCGGATTCAATCTTGGGTCGGAGAAGGATCCATGCGCGAAGTATTACGAACTCGCTCGCGCGATACGGCGCCTCAAGGTTTTTTGCCTCGCGGCCCCAAACCGTCAAGATCCAAAGCGCGAGATACAGGATTCGGACTCGCGACACCGGGTCCAACGCGCCGTTCGAGGCAACGTGTTCAACCAGCCGCGCGAACTGCGCGAACGCAGCCTCGGGCTCTTCGACGAGCGCCGCGGCCCGCCGCAGCAGCGTCCTGAGTTCGGGTGGAAACACTTCCTCGCGCAGCGCGCCGTCAACGATCTTTCCTGTGAGTGTATCGCCGGTCCATAGCCGGAACTCGATCCCGCTCTTGGATTCTATGGCCATATAGCCGTTGACCGACATCAGGATATTCTCGCGGACGATGCCGCCGACGGTTATGCACACGACCACCGGCAGCGCCTTGTGCTCGGGGGCAACGCCTGACAGATAGGCATCACGAACCTCGTTAAGCGAGGGACGGACTGCTTGGGAGGAGTCATCCCACTCTTCCCGCGTTAGGTCACCCTTCTTGATCACGAAAAGGAAAAGCTTCCGCACGCCGTCCTCGTCGACGCCGATCGCGGCGACATCGGCGCCATATTGTCGTGTCCCGATCATCGGGCGAGAAATGACCTCAAACCCCATCGCGGTCAGCAGCTCGGGGATGATGGCGTCGAGCTCGTGCCGCTCTTTCAGGCCGCGAAAAAACTCCCGGACGATCGGAATCATTTACTGTTATCACCGCGCAGGAGCTGCTCGCGCTGAAACCAGAAGCCGAATGGGTCGATCACGTCGAGCCGCGGGAGTTCGTGCGAGAATTCGTGACTTTGCATGGGAGTTTCATTGCGAACTACCTTGCCTGGTTCGACATGTATGTCGAAGATCGCGGCGTCGCCATAGAGTAAAATAGAGGTTGGAAAAATTTCGGCGAATATAGACTGGCGCTGCGCTGCCTTATTGATGGCGAGGCTTCCCTCCCGCCGTTTAGTCTCGACTAAGAATCGCCGGTGCTGCGACGGTCGGAGCTCGGGCAAGTCGCGTACAGCCTCGACCGCGGCGATGTAGCGATCAAGATGCTCGATCGCGCGCACAATAGCTTCTGCCATCGGTGCGGGTGCGCCGGGCAAGACTGATTCCAGATAAACGCGCGGACCGCTCCAATAAGTAATGAGCAATGGATCGAAGAGCAGCTGCTCGATCAATGGGACGGCGTCAGTCGGGCCCGTCCGCATCAGGCTGGCGAGAATCGATGCGATTGTCTCCGGGAATACCATCAGCAGCGCACAGCAGCGCTTCGCGATCCGCTCGGCCAAAACGTGCGGCAGACCGGTGAAATCAAGGTCGAAACGCGGCGCGTCCTCGCCGAATCCGGTACACAGGTCCCTAACAGCAAGAACGTGCACCGAGTTGTCCGAAGTCAGCCAGCGCACGATCGTTGCCGAATAGGTGGTTGGGTTTCCTGTCAGAAGTGTGCGTGCAGTAGAGGCTAGCAGCGTCATCGTCGCTGTGCGCCGCGCGAGCAACGTGTCAAGAAGAGTGCGCTTCTCCTCTTCGAGCCGACCGGCTAGATCATGCGACAGAATGTGATCGATCGCATTGATCGCCGCCATTTCTCCCTGCTCGGTGCCATGCAGTAGCGCCAGCGCGGCAGCGGCGAGCGCGTCGGGCGCCTTGGCGATGTCGAACATCATCTCGGTGGCTACGGCTTGGCGTACATGCGCATCCGATTTCCGCGCGACATTCTCAAGTGCTCGCATGCCGATAGCAGTATTGTCCGGCGCCCGCATGGCAATCGCAAGCAATGCTCTGAGAGGTTCCGCGATCCGGTCGCCAATTGCTCCGGAGAGCGCAGTCTCGAGGCTCGTGACGACCTGCTCAAGCCCATCTTGGGTGAACGGATCGAACCGTCCAAGCACGCCCGCTGAGACTTGCTGCTCCTCGGGTGTGCCGCTAGCGAGCATTTCGACAATCGCCGGTAGGAAGTGCGCGTAGTCGACGCGGAGACCGGAGAAGAAGATCCCCCGTAGCAGCTCCGCCGGCGCTTCGCCCGCGCGCACCGCTGTCAGCGCGGCGAGGGGACGGGCAGCGTCGGCCTCGCACCACTTCACAAATCCGTTCAAGAGATAGTGCGCAATCCCATCATCGGGCGCGCGGGCCGAGAAGCTCGCGATCAACTCGATCATCGCCTTCAATTCGATGGTCAAGGCGGGAAGTACGTGCTCAAGAAATTGCTGGGTGCCGTAGCTGAGCCGGCCCTCGCGCATAGCGGCCAAGGCTGCAAGCAGATCGATCTCGCCAGCTTGGTGCGCCTCAAGCGCCTGCGTCACCAGACTCGCCCATTGATCCTCCCCAAGTGCGCGCTGAGCAGCCTTCAGGAAGGCTTCAAGCGCACCCTCTCGGACTGCCGCTATGAGCTCGGGGTAGCTATATTTCGGTTCCGGGTCCGCGTCGGCCATCGCCGACACAAATCACGCAAGCGCGCCAACTGCAATCCCACTAACCAGACCGGATGAATCACAGATCCTCGCTGGAATTGCAGTGACAGTGCACTTAATGCGTTAACCGGAAAAACTGTCGCTCGCGGGAAAATTGAATTGGGTGCGCAGTCACCATAATTCTAACTCCTACTTCCCCCCAGATCGAGCCATCGCGTCATATCGAACCGCCACCAGATGGCCGCCCGCATCCTCCGGCGGCAGGCTGCCCAACCATCGCATCCATTCATTACGGTGACAGTTCACGAATTGCCGGTCGCCCGTGAGCAGTTTATGACGCGCCACGGCCAGAGAAAAAACGGACTTCACGTAATGACACCGTCGTAAACATTGTTGGCTTGTAGGGGCGGACTTCTGATTCCGGCGCCCGGCACTTTTGGGAGAGACGCCGTGAAGCTTACGGATCGTGGCAAAGCGGCGCCGTCACAACGAGATTCGAGATGAACCGAAGGGACTTCTTGCGGTCTTCCGCCATCCTTGCCGGTGTTGGCGCCGGCGCCGGGGCTTTGTCGGCGTGCCGGACGCTGCGCAGCGATGAGGAGGCCCCGGTGCGGCTGGACGCCGCCGCCTTCCATGCATCGCGGCGTCTGGTCGATACGTCGTTCGGGCGGATCGCCTCTGTGGAGCGCGGGAAGGGGCCGGCGGCGCTTTTCCTCCATGGCTTTCCGTTGAACGGTTTTCAGTGGCGCGGATCGCTTGAGCGCCTGTCGCGGGACCGGCGCTGCCTCGCGCCGGACTTTATGGGGCTGGGCTACACCGAAGTGTCCGAGCAGCAGGATCTTTCTCCCCAGGCGCAAGCGGACATGCTCGCCGCGTTTCTCGACGCGCTCTCGATCCGCGATGTGGACCTTGTCGCGAACGACAGCGGCGGCACGATCGCCCAGCTCTTCATGGTGCGGCATCCGGGCCGGGTCCGCACCATGCTTCTCACCAACTGCGATGTTCACGAGAACAGCCCGCCGCCGCAGATGCGCAACTCGATCGCCGCGGCGCGGGCCGGCACCTATGATCAGAAGCTGGCGCGCCATCTTGCCGACCGCGCCTATGCCCGCTCGTCGAGCGGTATCGGCGGTTCCGCCTATGTCGATCCCGCCAATTTCAGCGACGACGCGATCGACTATTATCTCGCGCCGCTCGTCTCGACACCACAGCGGCGGGCGCAGCTCAATCGGCACCTCGCCGCGTTCGAACCGAACCCGCTCCTCGCCATCGAACCGGCGCTGCGCCGTTCTCGGGTGTCGACGCGCATGCTCTGGGGCACCGCTGACCCGCTGTTCCCGGTCATCTGGGCCGACTGGCTCGACCGGACCTTGCCGCAATCGCGCGGCGTTCGCCGCGTGGAAGGCGGAAAGCTGTTCTGGCCGGAGGAGCGGCCCGATCTGCTCGCGGAGGAAGCGCAAAGGCTTTGGACGTCGTAACGCGTTCCGGGCTCGATGATGCCCGCGCCCGAGTCAGGATGGAATTGCCAAGTATTCCGGATATATCATTGAATAATAATTGATATTTTTGAAAAACTGCGCGCTCGCGCGGCGCCCGGGATTCGGCACAATGGGTGTCCCATATCTCCCCGGACCGCCCCCCAAATCCTCCGGCAATGACCCCTGAACGGACCGACGCACATCACTCCCGCGCGCTGTCATGCCCGCTCTCATGGCGCGCGCGCCCGGCGCCCAAGATTCGGCACAACGGGTGTCCCATATCTCCCCCCGACCGCCTCCCCAAACCCTCCGGCATTGCCCACCCCCAGACGGACCGATTCACATCGCGCCCGCACGCTGTCATACCGGCTCTCATGGCGCGATTTTTCACGGCCAGCCGCGGCCCGCGCCTCGACCGTCGAAAAAAATTTGCGCCGGCGATGTCGATTCCCGGACATCTCGTTCGTCGTTTCGATGTCAGGCCGATCGGGCCGGCGCAAACAAAGGAGACAGGCAATGCGTGTGATGGTGCTGGTGAAGGCGACCGAAGACAGCGAACAGGGCTTTTTCCCCACGCCCGAGACGACCGCGATGATGGAGGCGATGGGCAGTTTCAATGAGGAGCTGGTCAAGGCCGGTATCATGCTCGCCGGCGACGGCCTAAAACCCTCGTCGGAGGGCAAGCGCGTCGCGTTCGCCGGTCCCGGCCGCACCGTCGTCGACGGGCCGTTCGCCGAAACCCGCGAGCTGGTCGCCGGCTTCTGGCTGTGGGAGGTCAAGGACATGGACGAAGCGGTCGCCTGGGTGAAGTGCTGCCCCAATCCCATGCTCGGGCCAAGCGAGATCGAAATCCGGCCGCTGTACGAACTGGCCGACCTGCAATGAGCCGCCGGCTGCTTTGCGAGCGCATGGTGCCGCCACCCGGAGCCTTGCCCGGAGCTTGGCCCGGAGCTTGGCCCGGAGCTGGGCAATGACCGTCACCATCACCGCCTTTGAATGCTCCCCCGATGGCGGCCAGGGGCTCGCGCGCGACATGCGGGTGCGCTGGGCGCTCGAAGAGGTGGGGCAGCGCTACGCGGTTCGTCTCGTGTCGTTCGCCGGGATGAAGCAACCCGCGCATTGCGCGCTGCATCCCTTCGGGCAGATCCCGACCTATGAGGACGGCGATCTCGCCTTGTTCGAATCCGGCGCGATCATCCTCCATATCGCGGATCGCCATGCCGGGCTGTTGCCTGACGCTGCCCCGGACGCTGGCAATGCCCGGGCGCGGGCGATCACCTGGATGTTCGCCGCGCTCAATACGGTGGAGCCGCCGATCGTCGACCTCGAACAGGCGCCTTATCTGGAGGGTGACAGGAGCTGGTATGCCGAACGCATGCCGTTGCTTGAGGATCGCGTCCGCAACCGGCTGAACGACCTGTCCGCTCGCCTTGGCGATGCCGACTGGCTCGATGGCGGGTTCAGCGCCGGTGACTTGCTGATGGTGATGGTGCTGCGCCGGCTGGATGGGACGGGCCTGGTGGCGGAATATCCCAATCTCACCGCCTATGTCGCGCGCGGCACGGCCCGCCCCGCCTATCGGCGCGCCTTTGCCGATCAGCGGGCGGTGTTCGCCGCCGCCCCAACTGGCTGATGATCGGCCGGCCGATAAAGGCGCCGCGCCGCTATGGCCTGCTTGCCTCGCTCATGGCTTTGCCTGACAAGGCGACATGGCGACGGGCGAGACGCATCAGGCGATCGAGGCGGTGTTCCGCATTGAACGGGCCAGGCTCATCGCGGGCCTGGCCCGCTTCACCGGTAACGTCGATCGGGCCGAGGAAATGGCGCAGGACGCCTTGGTCATTGCCCTGTCCGAATGGCCCCGGACCGGCATTCCGGCCAATCCCGGCGCCTGGCTGACCACCGCCGCCAAGCGCCGCGCGATCGACCTGGCGCGGCGCGACAAGATGCGTGAGCGCAAGCATGAGGAGATCGCGCGCGAGCTGGACGGGGAGGGCGGCGCAACGGCGGAGGAGAGCGCGGCGATTGGCGATGACCTTGGCGATGAGCTGCTCGGCCTCATCTTCACTGCCTGCCATCCGATATTGTCGCCCGACGCCCGCGCGGCGCTCACCCTGCGGGTGGTCGGCGGCCTGACCACGGACGAGATCGCCCGTGCCTTTCTGTCGGGCGAGGCGACCATCGCCCAGCGCATCGTCCGCGCGAAAAAGGCGATCGGCACGGCCGGGCTGAGTTTCGAGGTGCCGCGCGGTCCCGATCGCGCGGCGCGGCTCGCCTCGGTGCTGGAGGTGATCTACCTGATCTTCAACGAAGGCTACACCGCCACCGCGGGCGACGATCTGGTCCGCCCCGCCTTGTGCCTGGAGGCGCAGCGGCTGGGCCGCATGCTGGCCGGGCTGATGCCGGAGGATCCGGACGTGTTCGGCCTGCTCGCGCTGATGGAAATCCAGGCATCGCGCCTCCCGGCCCGCACCGCGCCGGACGGCGCCGCCGTGCCGCTGACCGAACAGAACCGCGCCCGCTGGGATCAGCTGCTGATCCGCCGCGGGCTTGACGCGCTGGCCCGCGCCGAAACGCTCGCCCGGGCTTCCGGCGACCATGGGCCCTATGTGCTGCAAGCGGCGCTCGCCGCCTGCCATGCCCGCGCGCGAACGGCGGACGAGACTGACTGGCCGCGCATCGCCGCGCTCTACGACCGGCTGCGCGCGGTGATGCCCTCGCCGGTGGTCGAGCTCAACCGCGCGGTCGCGCACAGCATGGCGTTCGGGCCCGAAGCCGGCCTGACGCTGATCGACGCGATCGCTGACGCCGATGCCTTGCGCGACTATGTGCCCTTGCCGGCGGCGCGCGGCGACTTCCTGCTCCGCGCCGGTCGGCCGGCCGAGGCGCGCGCCGAATTCGAGGCCGCGGCCGGGCTCAGCCGCAATGCGGCGGAACGTGCCTTCCTGCTGGCGCGCGCGGGCGCCTGCGGCTGAGCGGGTCGCGCGCCGTCAACCGCCGCCGGCCAATCGGCCTTGCGTCGACGCACCCGGCTTGCCACTCTCGCACCATTCCTCCCGGGGGTGATCACCATGTATCGAACCATGTTTGCGACCTTGCTTGCCGCCACCGCGTCAATCGCCGGTGCATCGACCACCAAAGAACAACTGATGAAGCCGCCCGCGGATGCGCGGCATTACACGATCAGCTCGACCGCCGGAAAGCATGGCGACATCTGGTCGTGGAAAATGCCCGACGGCCGCGTCGCCTATCGCATGTCGATGTCGCTGCGCGGCTGGGTCACCGAAACCGATGAGCTGGTGACGCTTGGCCCGGACCGACGCCCGTCCGCGATCGCCATCCGCGGCTATACCGATTCGGGCGAGGCGACCGAGGATTTCAGCGTCGACTCGGGCGGCGTCGCGCATTGGAAGACGGTCGTCGACTCCGGCTCGGCCCCGTTCGGCGCGAAGCGCTACAACCCCTATGGCGGTCCCTGGCTTGCCGGCGAACTGGATGTCGATGCGCTGGTCGCCGCCGGCGACAAGGGCGTCGACCTGCTGCCGACCGGCCATGCCAGCATCGCTCTTGGCGACACGGTGGAGATCACTGGCCCGAACGGCAAGAAGACCGTCAGGCTCGCCTTCGTCACCGGCACCGGCTTCGCACCGTCGCCAGTCTGGCTTGACGGCGACAACCGTTTCTTCGGCAATGCCGGCGGCATCGCGCTGCTGCCCGCGGGCTATGAAGCCGAAGGGCCCAGGCTGAAGGATATCCAGGACAAGGCGACCGCGGCGATGGTCCGCGATGTCGCCCACCGCTTCCTGACGCCCGCAAACCGCACCGCGACTCTGGTCGACAATGTGCTGATGTTCGATTCGGTCGCCGGCCGCTATCTGCCCAACCGCGCGGTGCTGATCGCGGACGGCAAGGTCGCCGCCACGGGCGCTGCCGGATCGATCAAGGCGCCGGCGGGCGCCACCCTGATCGACGGGCGCGGCAAGACGCTCGTGCCCGGCCTGTGGGATTCGCATCAGCATGTCGGGGACGACTGGAACCTGCTGCAGAATGTCGCCACCGGCATGACCAATTATCGCAGCCCCGGCTCGATGATCGATGAAGCGCTGAGCATCTACAAGCGCCGCGCCGCCGGCGACCTGCTGGCGCCGGACGGCAAGATTTCGGTGATCATCGATCGCAAGGATCCGCTGGCCGCACAGGGTGCGCTCACCGTCTCGTCGGCGGCGGAAACGGTGGCCGCGGTCGACAAGGTCAAGGCGGCGGGTCTGTGGGGCGTCAAATTCTACACCTCGATGACGCCGGCCTGGATCGCCCCGGGCGCGGCCGAGGCCCACAAGCTCGGCCTGCACGTGCACGGCCATATCCCCGCCGGCATGCGCCCGATCGAGGCGGTCCGCGCCGGCTATGATGAGATCACGCACATCAATTTCATCATGATGCAGGCGATGCCGCAGGAGGTGGTCGACAAGGCCAACACCGCCGCGCGGCTCGAAGGGCCGGCGAAGTACGGCAAGGATGTCGACCTCGATTCCCCCGCCATGAAGAGTTTCTATGCGGAGCTCGCGAAGCGGCGCACCATCGTCGATCCGACGCTCACCGTGTGGGAACCGCAGATGACGTCGGACGGCACCGCGCTGTCCCCCGAATATGCGCCCTTCGCGGACGTCGCCCCGCCCTCGGTCGTGCGCGGGTGGAAGGTCGGCGGCTATCCCCTGTTCGGCGGCCTGACGCGCGACGATTTCCGCAAGAGCTTCGCCAAGATGGTCGGCCTGGTCGGCCGGCTGCACAAGGCGGGCGTGCGCATCGTCGCCGGCACTGACGGCTATGGCCTGGAACTGGTCCGCGAACTCGAACTCTATCAGCAAGCGGGCCTGACCAATGCGGAGGCGCTGCAGACGGCAACGATCATCCCGGCGCGGATGACCGGCATGGACGACCGCACCGGATCGATCGCGAAAGGCAAGGAGGCGGACATCATCCTGGTGGACGGCGATGTCTCGAAGGACATCACCAATCTGCGCCATGTCGAGACGGTGTTCCTCGACGGCTACCGGCTCGACGGAACCGCGCTGCGCAAGGCGAGCGGGCTGAGCGGGATGCCGAAATAGGAATCGCGTGAGCTGGCGACGGGTTCGTCGCCGGCCGCGATGACGAGATCGGTCCGTTGCACGACTAGCTGTTCAGCACCGGCCCGCGGGCGTGGGCAGCGTCAGCGATTGAATTTCGAAAACATGCACAAGGTGAAAGCGATCCGATAGCTATCTTGGGCCGTCCAGACAGCAGCATCCGCTCATGGGCCGGTCATGGATCCTTCTTTTCCTTGTCGATCAGGACGGCCTGTTGCCATCGGCTTGGCGCCTTGTCGGTGCGGTGAATGCAACCCACCCAGCAGCAAGGCCGCTTCTTCCCCTCCGACAGTTCCTCACAGGTCCGCTCGATGCGACGTTCGCGCGTCGTCGGCTGCTTCGCGTCATCGACCCAGCAGATGAATTCATTCCGCCCCAGCGGCGTCAGGCGTTCCCACAGCGCAAGGATTTTGGGATCCGATCGAATTGCTGCCTGAAGGTCGTCACCTGCCTCATGGACAGTGCCATAGGGAAAAATATCTGCCACGAGACCTCCAAGCATTGGCGCCCACAGCAGAGTTCATCAACTCCGTTGGAAGAGCGGCTTTTCGAGCTTACCGCTGGATCACGGAATGTCCATGATTGGGCTCAGGCCGTCACATAGGCAGGAATCACGGTGACACGTGCAACACCCCCCTTACTTTGGAGGCCAAGCTTAAAAGGAGATTGTTGAACGTGTCACCGAAACAGAAATACCCGGTCACGCGGCGCGATCGCGAACGTCAGGGCTGTTTGAGAAGGGGTAATTCTGTTATTGTTCCTGCCCAATATTTAAAGTGAAGGTGCTGAGTCTTCCTGCGGCGTGACTTATGGGCCAGCCCTGGGATGAGTTCTACCGAAACTCAGCCAAGTCAGTGAGAGGGAGGGACCTATGCATTTCTCCGACCTGGTGAAGACAAGCAGCGAAGCGATCGAGCTTTCCGATCTGCTGAACAGTCCCGTCTCCATTTTGCTTGGTGTCAACGACGCCGCCGCCGCGGCGCTTGGGGCCATCGGCATCGCAACCGTTTTTGATCTTGGTGCTTCGTCGATCTTCGAAATTGCGCGCGAGGCCAGCAATGCCGGCAGGCTAGGATCGCCCACGGCACGATTTAACCTCCTGCCGGGCGAGTGGCTGAAGCCGGGCACGGTTTACGAATCGCTCGCAGCGGTGGGGGCTCTGCCGCTGGAAACGCTTGGCGCGCTGGACGCCGCCCAGGTGTTGGCGCTCAAGCCCGCGCTTGGTGTCGAGACCATTCGCGAATTCTCCCTCTGGCCGCCCCACCAGGCGGCGCGCCGGATGTTCGGCGAGTCCGCCGGCGCAACCATCGACCTCGACGAGCTTCAAACCGAAACCTTACGGCCACGGTTCGGCGATTATCCGACCGAGCGCGTCTATTATTCCACTTTGGTTATGCTCCAGATGCAGTTCGACGGCGAGCGCGACACGCTCGACGGTCCGGTTTCGCTGAAGGCCACGCTCAGCAGCGCCACCGGTTTTAGCAAGCCTGCGATTGGCGCACAGCTCACCGTTTCGCAATCCTGGTACGCGCAAGGCATCACGCTTGGGCACATGCTTCATTCGCTGGCGCTCGCGCCGGGCGAGGCGACACGTATTGCAGTCATCGACTGGTCCAGGCGCACGCGCGCTTCCGTCACCGAGACGACGACGGAAACGGAAGATCTCGACAATTCGACCAATCACACGCGCGCGCTCAGCGAAGTGCAAAGCGCCGTTGCCAATGAGTTCCAACAGGGCGGATCGGCGAGCAGCAGTCAGTCCAATTCGTCGAGCAGTTCGGGCCAGGCCGCGGTCGGGACCGGGCTGATTCCGAGCCTCTGGGCGAGCGCCGACGTTTCAGGAACGACGGAATCAGCAAGCACGCAGGCGTCGGCACAGACTAGTTCTTGGTCGCTTGGCAACCGGTCAGTCACAGCGAACATGGCGCAGTCAGTCAACGACCGGACCGAGCAGCATGCAAGCTCGGTGCGTAACCGGCGAGCATCGGCGGTGCGCGAAGTTTCCCAGTCGGAGCATGAGCAGGTCAGCACTCGCATTGTTGCCAATTACAATCATATGCACGCACTGACCGTGCAATATTATGAGGTCGTCCAGGTCTATCGCCTGTCGACTAAGATCCACCGCGCCGAGCGGTGCCTGTTTATCCCAGTCGACCCGATCGACTTCGGCGCCGCCGATGCAATGGACTATGTCGAGAAATATCGCGGGGCTTTGGTTATCGGCGCGCTGACCCGGCGCGCACGCGAGCTTCTGCTCGACACCGCGACAGCTGTGACCCTGACACCCAAGGTCCCGGTGCGGGTGGCCCAATTTCGGCCGGACCTCATGCGCATGGTCGCGGCGGCCGGACTGATCCGGGAGTCGGCGGTGAGTGCCACGGCACAGCCTGTAACAGGCCTTGCCGCCGTGCTGAAACCAGGGCCGCTCGCCTCGATGACGACTGCGGCGGCGCCGTCGATTCCGGCGGCCGCGCTGGCGCGCGTTTGGGACGCGGCCGAGATTGCGTCGGTGTCGCGCTATGTGGCGCGGCCGCTTCTGCGGTCGGGGTCCGATTCCCTTCACCTACCCGACGACACTCAACTCCTCGGCCTCAGCTTCAGCGGTATTTCAGCCCGGCGTGTCCAACTCGACCGCATTGGGGCCGATGCCGAGGACCAAACCTTTGACGTTCCGAGCGACAGTGCCCGTCTCGACCTTCCGCAGCCGATCCCGCTGGTCGAACTCGCACAAATCTTTGTCGCCAAATCGGGCGAGGCCACCGCGTCGGGATATCTGACACTAGAGTGCCAATATCTCGGAAGGCGCTTCAGCACGCCATCTATCCCGATCGATCTTGCCGCCGGCCTGGCGCCCCAGGCGGTCGTTACGCTGAGCACGGACGAAGCCGATCGCCAGCGCGAGTTGCTTGCACATCTGAAAGCAAACCGGGCGCATTACAATGAGCGCATTCTGCGTTCGCTCGATTCCTCTTCGATCGTTTCGCTGCTCTCGCAATATGACTGGAACGGCCGCCCGCTTGCAGACCAAGTTGAGCCGCGCCCTGTGGGGGTCGCTGGAAACTTCCTTATCCTTCGAGCACCGATCGAGCTCAATGAGGAGTCCGGCGTCAGCGATGGTGGCGACGGAATGACCTGGGGTCAATTGCTCGAAAGCCGAGGCATCGATTTTAAGGAGAGCGATCCGCGGCTCGTTCCCATCCCAACCGAAGGCGTTTTCGCGGAAGCCGTGCTTGGGCGGTCTAACTCGGCCGAGAAGCTCGATATCACGAGGTTCTGGAATTGGCAGGATTCGCCGATCCCGTTGCAGCCGACCGAAATTGCGCCGGTGGGCACCGGTTCAAGGGCGCAATCGGAGGACATTAAAACTGGGAATCTCGGCCAACCTGTCCTTAACATAGTCAACCCGACGTCGCTGCCGACGCCAACAGGGGTTGGCGCGGTTCTCGACGCGGTGACCAACGGGGCCGCCTTCCGCGACATGAGCGGAACCGCAGGAACACAGGGGCTGGTGCGCGCTGGCATGGAAGGGACGCTCGCCGCGGCCACAGACGCCGGGCAGATTGCAAGCGCTAACATGCGAACCGAAGCCCAGAAGGCTGTGGCGATGGGCCAAATCGCCGCCGACATCGTCAAATCCGTCGTCGGCGGAGGTGGCGGAGGCTCGTCCTCGGTCGCCGGCATTTCCGGCGAGGGCGCGAAGATCAATCACGGCAAAAACATGGACGACCGTCAATTGCCGCCACCGGCAGGGGCCAGTGGAAGCGGATCGGGCGGCGGAGGCGGAGCGACCAGCGAAGATCCGGGCGGCGGCTCGGGTGACGTTCCCATTGAATGGGGAGATGGAGGTAGTAGCGGCGGTGGCGCTCCGCTTGACGCTGGATATTCTTACGAGGGGTCGGCCTTCACCAAGGCCACGCAGGGCGTGGACCCATCAACGGCGCGGGCGACCGTCGATGCAACCAAGCCGATGCTCCAGCTTGCGAGCTTCGATGCCGGGACGAACGGCGGCGATGGCGGAAGCTCCGCCGGCAGCGTCGGCCAGAAACGGACCTTGCCGGAATTGCCGATGCCTGGCCCATTTGCCTTTCCTCCGGCTGACAACATGCCGGGCTTCGCCCAGCATCCGGCTCTCATGGCTACATGTCCGACCGGCCAGTTTTTCGGCGATCCGCCGACTCGCAAGCATGAGACGGGCGGCACCGTCCTTACGCCCAACGAGGCGATCCAGCGTCAGAACGACATCATCAAGGCGATCGCGGGGGCAAATGCGCAACGTCCGATGTCCGCCGCTCATTTGCAGCACTGGCTCGATGGCAGCGCATCCACGGTCGTCATGAGCAACGCGCCGTTCAAAAAGGCGGACAGCGGCGTACCGAGCTTCCTGGCTGGGACGGTCAGGAACAAATTCGAGTCAGGGTGCCGTGATCGACTAAAGAACAAGTCCCACTCGCAGGGGACCTTGCTTCCTCCGGCGTTGACGCCTGGCGCCAAGGGGCCGGTCCGGTTCATCCAGTGGCGCGACGGCATTCGGGCGTCAGCGATCGATACACCCGACCTGTTCACGGCCGTTGGAATGTTCAACATCCACAGCGCGGCCTGGGTGCAGGCAACTTTCATCAAGCATGAGGGCGGGATCCCCATTATTGGCGGCGGGGACGATGTCTTTGAGGTCGAGATCTTACACTGGTGCGTTCAGATCTACGACGTCTATGATTGGAATGTCACTGCCCAGACGCCGTTCCCGGTTGAGGATGCCGATCTTGGCAAATTAACATTGCCCCCTGGAGCGGTGACTGTGCGGTCCGTCGGTGCCGGCATGAGCGTCGTGATGTTGAAGGATTCCTATTTCCGTGACCTGGAGGTTTCGGGGATTGGCCGTGCTTTCCTGGTCCGAACCGAGCCCTTTGAAGCGCCATCGAGCGCCAGGGGTAAGTTCACGATCAAGATTTGACTGTTCACGCGTTGGGGCGAGAGCGGTCGGTCCGCGGTTCTGATCACGAAAATCCGCTTTGGGCCACCGGCGGTGCGGTGCCTGCCAGGCTGTTAACGGCCAGTAGCGGAAATTAGCGCGCGGCAGCACCATCTCCCGTCAGAGGTTGTCGAATATATCAGGTATTTCATTGAATTTGCACAGATATATTGCGAATCGTCGCGCCCATCACACCAGAGATATGGCACAAAAGCGGTGTCCCATATCTCCCCCTGAGCGCCCCGCTCAACCCTCCGGCACTGCCCTCAATCGGATCGATTCACATCGCGCCCGAACCTGTCATACCAACTCTCGTCGCACGGACTTTTCACATCCCGGGCGAAGATCCATCCGACGCAACAATTGAACTTCGCAGACCTGAAATCACGCAAACTCCTGAATTGAGCCGATCATGATTCCAGCCCCCGCCATGTCCCGAAATTCCCGCAAGCGTGCCGTAAAATTCCCGTTCAGCTCCAACAAAATTCCCGCAGAAATTCCCGCAGATTCCCGCAGCACCCTCAAAAAAGCATTTTCCCGCAGCAATTCCCGTAGCCGCGGGAATATCGAACGCCGCAGCGCGATTTTTCCGCCCGGTTCCGCACGAGTTGGGATTGCACTCCACCCGCCGAAAGTGTCAGGGCTCCGCCAGCTCGGATTTCGCAAAAACCAAACGCAGACTGGGTAGGAGAAGCATGTCGGACCTTCAGACGATATCGGCCAACAAGGCGTTCGGCGGCGTCCAGGGCGTCTATCGCCATTCGTCCGCCGCGACCGGTACCGATATGACCTTCTCGGTGTTCGTGCCCGACCATGAGGCCGGCGCCACGCTGCCGGTGCTCTGGTATCTCTCCGGCCTGACCTGCACCCATGCCAATGTCACCGACAAGGGCGAGTATCGCCGCGCCTGTGCCGAGGCCGGGATCATCTTCATCGCACCCGACACCTCGCCGCGCGGAGAGGGCGTGGCCGATGACGCGGCCTATGATTTCGGCCAGGGCGCCGGCTTTTATGTCGACGCGACCGAGGAGCCCTGGGCGCCGCATTTCCGGATGCGCTCCTATATCGAGGACGAACTACCCGCGCTGATCGCGGCCGAGTTTCCCGTCGATATGGCTCGGCAGGGGATCACCGGCCATTCGATGGGCGGGCACGGCGCACTGACCATCGGCCTGCGCAATGCGGGGCGGTTCAAAAGCATCTCGGCCTTCGCGCCGATCGTGTCGCCGCTCGATTGTCCCTGGGGCGAGAAGGCGCTGGGCGGCTATCTCGGCGACGACCGGTTGGCGTGGCGCAGCTATGATGCCTGCGCGCTGATCGCGGACGGCGCCCGCGTGCCCGACCTGCTGGTCGATCAGGGCGATGCCGACCAGTTCCTGGCCGAACAGCTCAAGCCCGAGCTGCTGCGCGCGGCGTGCGATGCGGCCGGGATCGACCTGACGCTGCGGCTGCAGCCCGGTTACGACCATAGCTATTATTTCATCTCGACCTTCATGGCGGACCATGTCCGTTGGCATGCCCAAAGGCTGGGTTGAGGGAATGACGGGTTTGAGGGAAGGGAAAGCCTGATGGGGCAGTATGACGTTCTGATCGTCGGCGCGGGGCATGCCGGGGCACAGGCCGCGATCGCGCTGCGCCAGGCGAAGTTCGAGGGCACGATTGCCATCGTGGGCGATGAGCCCGAACTGCCCTATGAGCGCCCGCCTTTGTCGAAGGACTATCTCGCCGGCGAAAAGACGTTCGAACGGCTGCTGATCCGCCCGCCCGCTTTCTGGGAGGAGCGCAACGTCACCATGCTGCTGGGGCAGCGTGTGACGGCGATCGACCCGGCGGCGCACAACGTCACGACCGCGACGGGCACGATCGGCTATGGCCGGCTGATCTGGGCGGCGGGCGGCACGCCGCGCCGACTGAGCTGTGGTGGGCATGATCTGGTCGGGGTCCATGCGGTGCGCACCCGCGCTGATGTCGACCGGCTGATGACTGAGCTCGACAGCACCACCCGCGTGGTGGTGATCGGCGGCGGCTATATCGGGCTTGAGGCAGCGGCGGTGCTGACCAAGCTCGGCAAGCAAGTCACTGTGCTTGAGGCGCTCGACCGCGTGCTGGCGCGCGTCGCGGGCGAGCCGCTGTCGCGCTTCTACGAGGCGGAGCACCGCGCGCACGGCGTCGAGGTGCGGTTGAACGAAATGGTCGATTGCATCCTGGGCGAAGACCGCGTGACCGGCGTGCAGCTCGCCGATGGCGAGATCGTGCCCGCCGACATGGTGATCGTCGGCATCGGCATCATCCCCGAGGTCGCACCGCTGATCGCGGCCGGCGCGGAAGGGGGCAACGGGGTCGCGGTCGACGATCGCTGCCGCACCAGCCTGCTCGATATCTTCGCGGTCGGCGACTGCGCGCTCCATGCCAATGGCTTTGCCGGCGGCGCGGTGATGCGGGTCGAATCCGTGCAGAACGCCAACGACATGGCGACGCTGGTGGCGAAGGCGATCATGGGCGATGATCAGCCCTATCAGGCGGTGCCGTGGTTCTGGTCGAACCAATATGATCTGAAGCTGCAGACCGTTGGCCTGTCGACCGGCTTTGATCAGGTGGTGATGCGCGGCGATCCGGCGGCGCGGAGCTTCTCGATGGTTTATCTCCGTGCGGGCAAGGTGATCGCGCTCGACTGCGTCAACATGACGCGCGACTATGTGCAGGGCCGTGCGCTGGTGCTCGCCGGCGCCACGCCGGACGTGTCGCGTATCGCCGACGCCGCGACGCCGCTGAAGGAGCTTGCATGACGGCTGCGCCACTGATCGCTGGCGTTGAGCTGGGCGGTACCAAGTGCAACTGCATCCTCGCCACCGGGCCCGAGGACATCCGCGACAGCGTGCGCATTCCGACCACGACGCCAGCCGAGACGCTGGGCGCGATCGAAGCGGTGCTGACGCGCTGGTCGAACGTTCCGGGGACCGGGTTCGCGGCGCTCGGCATTGCCAGCTTCGGGCCCGTCGCGCTTGACCGCGCGGCCACGGACTATGGCTTCATCACCGCGACGACCAAGCCGGGCTGGTCGAACACTGATGTCGGGCAGCGGCTGGCGCGCCATGCCGGCGTGCCGATGGCCTTCCAGAGCGACGTGGTCGGCGCCGCGCTGGGCGAGGGGCGCTGGGGCGCGGCACAGGGGCTGGCGGACTTTGCCTATATCACGGTCGGTACCGGCGTCGGCATCGGGCTGGTTGCCGGCGGCGTGCCGATCGCGGGCGAACTCGGCCATGTCCGTCCCGTGCGCATGGCAGGCGATGGCTGGCCGGGCGTGTGCAGCTTCCACGGCGATTGCGTCGAGGGACTGGCCTCGGGCCCGGCGATCGCGGCGCGGGCCGGCGCGCCTGCCTCCGAACTGCCTGAGGGCCATCCCGTCTGGGATGTGACCGCACACACGCTCGCACAATTGCTCAACACGCTGGTGCTGACCGGCATTCCGCGCCGTATCGTAATGGGGGGCGGGGTGATGACCGGCGTACCGCATCTCTTCCCGATGATCCGCGCGCGGCTCGCCGCCAGTCTTGGCGGCTATATCGCGCTGGCCGAACTGGCTGACCTGGACAGCTTCGTCGTGCCGCCCGCGCTTGGCAACAATGCCGGGCCGCTGGGCGCAGTCGAACTCGGGGTCCGCGCCCTGGCGGAGGCTGTGCCGGACTAGGGTCCGGACCCTAGCGTTTACGGCGCCTTAACCCTGATTGCTTACGCCGGATCAACCGTGATGTCGGCGAAAGGGATGGGCGGATGATCAACCAGACACGACGCGACTCGATCATGTTCGCCGGCCCGCTGGGCGGCGCGCCAGCGCCCTGTGTTCCGCGGCACAGGCCGCACAAGATCGACAAGAACCCGGTCACCATCAAGTTGCACCTTCTGTTTGCCATTCCGACGGCACTGTCGCCGATAACCAATGGCGGTGCCCCGTGCGCGTTCTGATCGTCGACGACGAACCTGCAATGCATGATAGCTATCGGCGCAGCTTCGCGCCGGCGTCGCGCGATGCCAGCGCGCTCGACGCGATGGCCGCCGAGCTGTTCGGTGACGACGATGCCGCCCCCACCGCTGCGGATGACCTCACCTTCACCCTGACTCACGCGATGCAGGGGCTGGAGGGTGTCGCGGCAGTCCAGGCATCGATTGCCAGTGGGGACCGCTACGCTGTCGCCTTTATCGACGTACGCATGCCGCCGGGTATCGACGGCAAGGAAACCGCGAAGCGCATCCGCGCGCTCGACCCCGATATCAACCTGGTCATCGTCACCGGCTATTCCGATTTCTCCCCGCTCGAGATCAGCCGCGTGGCCGGGCCGGCGGACAAGATCTTCTACATCGCCAAGCCGTTCGAGGTCGCTGAGGTCACCCAGACCGCGACCGCGCTGGCGCATCGCTGGCAAGTCGATCGCGAGCTGAGCGAGGCACGCGATGCGCTTGCCAAACAGGTCGTGCAGCTGGAGGAGCAGAGCCACGAACTCGCCGCGAACGAAAGCCGCGCGATCCATATCGCCAATCACGACTCGCTGACTGAAGCGCCCAATCGCCTCGCCTTTCGCCATGCCCTGATCGATCGCGCGCGGAGCAAGGCGACCTTTGCCGTGGCAATGCTCGATCTCGACCGGTTCAAGCTGGTCAACGACACGCTCGGCCATCTCGCCGGGGACGAGCTGATCCGCGCGATATGCACCATCTTGCAGGACTCGGTGCCGGCCGGCGGCATGGTCGCACGGCTTGGCGGCGATGAATTCGGCCTGTTGTTCGACAGCCCCGGCGCGGAGGCCGCGCTGATGGAATGCGAGCGCATCCTGCGCGGCTGTTCCGGTACCTTCAAGGTGCTGGGCAATTCGGTGCAGGGCGGCGCGTCGGTCGGCGTGGTCGTCTCGTCTCCGACCGAAACGCGCGACCCGACTGACCTGATGCGCCGCGCCGACCTTGCGCTCAACGACGCCAAGCGTGACGGGCGCGGTATCGCGCGCTTGTTCGACGAAGGGATGGACGAGAATATCCGCCTGCGCCGCGCGATCGAGGGCGGCCTGGCCCAGGCGATCGAGAAGGGCGAGCTGAGCCTCGCCTATCAGCCGATCATCGCGCGCGAAGGGCTTGAGGTGGTCGGCTTCGAGGCATTGCTGCGCTGGAACACTGAGGATCATGGTCCGATCTCGCCCGGCGTATTCATCCCGATCGCGGAGGAGAGCAATCTGATCCACGATCTGGGCGATTGGGTGCTCGATCAGTCGCTCGCCGTACTGCAGGGCTGGCCTGGCCAATATATCTCGGTCAATTTCTCGCCGCGCCAGTTCCGCCGGCACAATTTCGTCGGCCGGATCATGGAGAATGTGCAGCGCGCCGGGATCGACCCGCAACGCGTGCAGATCGAGATCACCGAGACCGCGATCTTCGACGATGCCGACCGCGCTGCCGAGACGCTGTACAAATTGCGCCAGATGGGTTTCCGCATCGCGCTTGACGATTTCGGCACCGGCTATTCCAGCCTGTACAATATCCGCAAGTTCGCGCTGGATTGTCTGAAGATCGACCGCAGCTTCATCGACGGCATGGGCCGTGAGCGCGAGAGCGCCGCGATCGTCCGCTCGATCGTCCATCTCGGCCGCTCGCTCGGCCTGGGCGTGATCGCCGAGGGGGTCGAGACCGAAGCGCAGGTCCAGGCATTGCGCGTCGCCGGCTGCTCGCATCTGCAAGGCTATTATTTCTCGCGCCCGGTCACGCTGGAGGTCGCCAACGAGATCGCTGAACGCCGTTATCTTGCCGACGCGATGGCGGGAGAGGCGGACGAGGGCGGCCTGGCCAAACTGGGTAACGGGACACACGGATAATGGCTGCCCTTCGTGCCGCGACCGGACGGATCGGCGCGCTGCGCAGCCCGGCGTCGCTGGGCGCAAAGCTGGTGCTGATCCTGACCGGTGTCGGCCTGGCCGGTTCGGTCGCGCTGACCCTGCTGCTCGCGAGCGTCATCACGCCGAGCTTCAACCAGCTTGAAACCAGATCGATCGACCAGCATGTCGACCGTACTCGCGCGGCGCTCAGCGAGTATGCCGCCAAGGTCGAAAGCGCCGTACGCGATTATGGCGACTGGACGTCGAGCTATGACTACATGGCCGCGCCCTCGGCGACGTTCGAGCGGGAATCCTTCTCGCCGCTGGCGATGACCAATCTCGACGTCAATGGCATGGCCTATATCGGCAATGACGGCCGCATCATCATTGCGCGCTGGTTGCGGAACGGCGTCGACGACCCGGCGATGCGCACGCGTCTGATCGCGGCGATCAGGGGCATGCCCTTCGCCAGGGCGATCGGCACGGGCAACTCGGCCAGCTTCTATACCCGGCTGGGATATGAGGTCGCCGCGGTCGGCGTCGCGCAGGTGCGGCGCAGCGATGGCACCGGCACGCCGCGCGGCTATGTGCTGATGGCGCGACAGCTCAGCTCACCGCAGATCGCCGAACTGCTGCAGCTCGGCGCGCGCCTCGACATGGCCAATGTCTCTGACGCGGAGACGATCACCACCGCGCCGACCTCAATGAAGATTTCCGTCCCGGTGCGCGGCGTGAACGGCCATGCCGTGGCGAACACCGTGTTCAGCGTGCCGCGCGACATCACCACGCTGGGCCAGCGCATGCTGATGCTGGCGATCGGTGGGTCGACACTGTTGCTGGTGGTCGTGCTGTTCGTGCTGCGACGGATCTTCACCCGGCTCGTCCTGCGCCCGCTGCACCGGGTCGAAAGCCATATGCAAGTGGTGCGGCAATCCGGCTCGCTCGGCCTGCTTGAGGAGGAGGGGCGGCGCGACGAGATCGGCTCGCTCGGCACCAGCTTCAATTCGATGCTTAGCCAGTTGAAGGATTTGCGCGAACAGCTTGAGGTGCAGAGCTTTGCGCTCGGCCGCACCGAGAGCGCGGTCGCGGTGATGCACAATGTCCGCAACGCGCTCAACCCGATCAGCACGATCATTTCCAAGGGCATTGCGCAACCGCCGCCGATCGACCGCGCAACGCTCGACCGCGCTGTCGCCGAGCTGGCGCGTGAGGATCTGCCGCAGCCGCGCCGCGAGAAGCTGGTCGCGTTCGTCGCCGCCGCGATCGAGGCCGAGACACGCGATCGCGACGAACGCCGCGCCCAGCTGCACGATGGCCGCGAGGCGATGAGCCAGGTGCTCGAGATCATCGGCGCGCAGCAGCACGCGGCGCATGAGCGGCCGGTCCTGGAACCATGCAACGTCACCGATATCGTCGCGCAGAATGCGACCATCGCGCGCTATTCGGGCGAGGTGTCGATCATGTTCGGCTTCCCGGCCCAGCCGCATCATGTGATGGCCAATCGCCTGATTCTCAGCCAGGTGATCGGCAATCTGTTCGCCAATGCAGCCGAAGCGATTGCCGCCAAGGGCACGCAGAGCGGCACGGTGACGGTGACGATCGACGAGCTGGACGGCCAGACCCGCGTCGCGATCCGCGACGATGGCGAGGGGTTCGAGCCGCAGGCCGGCGCGACCCTGTTCCAGCGCGGCTATTCGACGCGCGGGCATAAATCGGGCGGGCTCGGGCTGCACTGGTGCGCCAATTCAATGAACGTGATGGACGGCGCCCTGCGGCTGGAAAGCGAAGGCGAGGGCCGGGGCGCGAACGCAATCCTGACCTTGCGCGCGGCGCCGGCCGAGGCGGGCGCAATGGGCATCGCGGCCTGAAGCCGAAGCCCGCAAAGGCTTGTTTGGCTATTTGCGATAATGTTTTCTTTGCCAGAAAGAAATGGTTACTCATCCGCCAGTTTATTGAGAGGGTGGGGGCCTGCGCGCTGACATTCAGGTCATCGGCGATGCCGAGCGAGCCGGAAGCCTCTTCTCAAGCTTTCAAGGGGTCGAAACGACGTGACGAGCGAGCAGCCGACGAAAAAACAGCCAGCATCGCGCCGCCCGAATGCCGAGCGTCGCGAGGAGTCCATGAGCCTTATCCTGGATCATGCGGAAGCCGACTTTGCATCAAAGGGCTATAGCGGCGCGACTCTGACCAGTGTGGCCGCGCGCGCCGGCGTCGATACGGCGCTGATGCGCTATTATTTTGGTGACAAGGAGCAGCTTTTCGCTGCGGTTTTCCGCCGGCGTGGCCCCCTGATAAACGCCGCGCGGCTGAAGGCATTGGACGAGTATCGTGCGGCTACGGGGATGGAGGGAACTCTGGAGGGGCTGATCGATGCCTTTGTCCGACCCGGCTTCGAAATGGCAAGGATGAGCGAGGGGCATCGGAATTATGCCGCGATCGTCGCCTATGTGAACAGCTCACGCGGAACGATGCATTCACTCATGTCGGAAGTCTTCGACGGCGTATCGAACGTGCTGATCGATGACATGCAGCGGTTGATGCCGGACGTGCCGCGAGAGACGCTTTATTGGGGGTATCACTTCCTGACCGGCGCTTTCACCTTCTCGCTGGGGCAGACGGGCCGGATCGATCGCATCTCCAACGGAGAAGTGTCATCGTCCGATTTTGCCGGCATCGCCGATCGGTTGCCGAGCTTTGTGGCAGCCGGAATCCGGGCCCTTTGCGCGCCGTCCTCCGCGGCTGTTCAGACAACGGATTCCCGTCAGGCATCAATTCCATGACATTTCTTTCTTAAAAAAGAAACTTATTGACTCACCCTGCAAAGCCGGGGACATTCCGCCATCGGAGATGAAGGGCAGACGGCGAACACGCCGCAGACCCAAACTGGGAGGGTGACAATGATCCGGCTGATCCTGCTCGCGTCGGCGTGTCCGGCGGCGTTGATCGTTTTTCCTGCTGCAGCGCAAACCGCGAATGAGCCCGTACCAAATGTGGCCGAGACCGTTCAGGGCGCGCAGGAGCCGCAAACCGCAGCCCAAGACGAGGGGGATATCGTCGTCACCGGATCGCGGGCGATTATCGATGGATCGCAGCAGCCGACCCCCGTTACTGTTGTGGCGGCCGAAAGCCTGACGAAGGCGCAGCCTGGGCTGATCGGTGAAGCGCTGAACCAGCTTCCCGCGTTTCGCGGTTCATCTCGCCCGACCGGCGGCTTTACTGCCGCTTTGGGGCCGGGCTCAGGCAGCTATCTGAACCTGCGCAACCTTGGTGCGCAGCGAACGCTCGTGCTTTTGGACGGCCGTCGCGCGGCACCTTCCGCCCGCGATGGATCGACCGACATCAATCTGATTCCGCAGGAATTGGTGAAGCGCGTCGATATCGTCACTGGCGGCGCGTCGGCCGCCTACGGATCGGACGCCGTGGCAGGCGTCGTGAACTTCGTCCTCGACACCCGGTTCTCGGGGCTGAAGGCAACGCTTCAATCCGGCATCTCCGATGAGGGGGATGCGCCAACCTACAAAGCGAGCCTGACGGCGGGGCACGCATTTGCGGACGGCCGTGGGCGCATTGTTGCCAGCGCCTCCTATTTCGACACGAAAGGATTGCAGAGCATCACGGATCGCGACTGGGGGCGGAGCGGTATCGGGTTTCTGAGCAATCCTGCCGTGCCCGGACAGCTGATCTTCCGGGAAAACCTGCGCGCCTCCACCGCCTCGCCAGGTGGACTCATCCTGACCGGCCCTATGGCCTACCGGCAATTCGCCCCGGATGGCTCGCTCGTCCCGTTTTCGCGAGGGTCGCTTCAATCGGGCCTGATCCAGATTGGCGGCGACGGTGCGCAGGCGTTCAGCAATTTGTCAGCCGATATCCGGACGGAAAGCTATTTCGGCCGCGCCGAGTTCGATGTCACGCCCTCCCTGACGCTTTTCGCGCAAGCCAATCTCGGGCTTGCGCGCAATCACTACAACCAGATTCAGCAATTCAGTCTCGGCGGCTTCAACGGCTTTTTGATTTCCCCCAGCAACGCGTTCCTGAGTCCGGCGGTCCAGCAACAGGTTGGAAATGCGCCTTTTCAGGTTGGCCGGATGAATTTCGACTTTGGCGAGCCGGCAAACGCGACGGCGAAGGCGCGCACGCTCGACCTGACCGCCGGATTCCGCTTTTCGGGTCCGTCGGATCTCGTCGTGGAAGGCTATTATGAGCGCGGTAAAAACACACAGAATATCCGCACCGACAACAATGTCGTCCTCGAACGCCTGTATGCAGCGGTCGACGCCGTACGCGATCCGGGCAGCGGCCAGATCGTCTGCAACGTCACATTGACCAATCCCGGACTGTATCCCGGGTGCGTGCCGATGAACATCTTCGGTGCTGGCGCGCCCTCGAAAGCGGCGATCGACTATGTCGAGGCAACATCGGCGTTCCGCACCACGATAACCCAGGACGTTGCTGACCTGTCGGTGCGCGCCCGGCCGTTTTCGACCTGGGCCGGGCCTGTGTCGCTCGCGGCCGGCGGGCAATATCGGCGACTGGTTCTGGACCAGACATCCGACGATATCGGCCCGGGGATCAACGACGCGACGGGCATCCAAGGCTTTCCGGGTGTCTATAAGAACAACCCCGGCGGATATCTGCTCACCAATGTGTTCCCGGTCGCGGGTTCCTACAATGTGTGGGAAGTGTTTGCCGAAGCTGCTGTCCCGCTTGCGCGCAACCTGCCGTTTCTTCGCGCGCTCGATATCAACGGTGCCGTCCGCTACACCAATTACAGCACCAGCGGTGGCGTGACGACGTGGAAGGCCGGCGCAGTGTGGGAGCCGGTTGACGGCGTACGGTTTCGCGGCACCGCGTCTCGCGATATCCGCGCACCGAATGTGCCGGAACTGTTCGCGGGCATCGTCCAGAACACGGGTTCGGTGATCGTGAAAAATGCGGACGGAAGCACCGACACCATAGCAATTATCCAGGCGACCCGGGGGAACAGGAATCTGGTGCCGGAGAAAGCCGATACCTATACCGTCGGCGTCATTCTCTCGCCGTCGTTCGTGCCGGGCCTGACGCTCTCTGCCGATTATTATTCGATCGACATTTCGGGCGTGATCTCGTCGCTTTCCACGCAGGTAACGCTCGACCAGTGCCTGGCCGGTGCAACGCAGCTCTGCGCGAACATCACGCGCGATGGCGCCGGGAAAATCAGCCGGATCGAATCGCCGACGCTCAACCTCAATCGCCTGGTGAGTTCGGGCATCGATCTCGAGCTGAACTATCGACCGACCGGCAATCTGCTGGGCGGATCGATGCAGCTGCGCGCCATTGCCAGCTATCTGGCGAAGCAGCGACAGGATATCAGCCGGGGGGCGTCGACCGACCGGGCAGGGGAGGTCGGCCTGAGCTCCAATCCGCGGTGGAGCGCCACGGGGAGCGTCAACTGGAAAAGCGGCCCGGTCGAGCTGTTCGTGCAGGAGCGCTTCATCAGTGCCGGAACCTATGACGTCACGCGCGTCGAGCCGGCCAGGATCGAGGATAACAGCGTGAAATCGGTATTCTACACGGATGCCACCCTATCGTTCGACATCGAAAAGCAGTTCCGCCTGTTCCTGACCGTCAACAACCTGTTCGACCGAGATCCGCCGCTTGCTCCGAACGGCACACTCGTGACATTCAATCCCACCAATCCGCAGTTGTACGACGTGATCGGCCGCTATCTGACGGCCGGGGTAACGCTTAAATTCTAGAGAGACGCGAAAACATGTCCGATCAGTTGATGATGTCGCGGCGCGGTGCGCTTCTGGCCGCCGCTATATCGTTCGCGAGTACCTGCCTGCCGGCCCAGGCGCTCGCCGCCGCGGTGGGCCGTGCCCCGGTGCCGCTGCCGTCCGCGGCGCAGATCCGCCGCGATTATCAGCAAATGGTCGATTTCGGCCCGCGCTTGCCCGGCAATGCCAACCATCTGAAATTCGTCGAGTGGATGGCGCAGGAGTTTCAGGCGGCGGGCCTATTGTTGGGGCCGTGCGAATCCTACGCCTATCGTCGCTGGGAGCCAAGGAAATGGGGCGTCGAGGTTGTCGATGGCGGCCGGCGCCATGCCATATCCAATGTAGCCTATTTCGTACGATCGGATCCGACCGCAGCCGAGGGGGTGAGCGGGCCGCTTGTCTATGGCGGGCGGCTTGGACCGAAAGGCCCCGAAAACCTTCCCGATATCCCTGCGGGCGCCATTCTGGTGTTCGACGCCGAACTGCCCAGAATGGCGCTGCGTCACATCGTGCAGCCGCATTTCATCCATGTCAGGGGTGAAACTGATTCCGCGGTGCTCGATACGCCCTATCACCGGTTGTGGACGATGCCGTCATTCCAGCTTGACGCGCTTGCCGCCCGCGGTGTTGCGGGGGTGGCGATCATCATGGACGTGTCGTCGGCCATGATCGCCGGCAACTTCTCGCCCCATGCGTCACCTTATAAACCCAAGGTGCCGGCGCTGTTCGTCGGTCAGGATGCAGGCGCTGAACTGCGGATGGCGGCGCAGGCCGGCAAGGCGGGCCATCTGACGCTCGACGCGGCCTGGGTGGACGGCATGGTCCCTCAACTGACCGCGATCCTCCCAGGTGAAAGCGACGAAGTGATGATCGTCGATTCCCATACCGATGGTCAGAACTTCATCGAGGAAAACGGCAGCATCACGCTGCTGCAGCTCGCCCGGCACTTTGCCGGTCTGCCCGCGGGGCAGCGGCTCCGGCGTAGTATCGTGTTCGCCGGCTGGCCGGGCCATATGAGCGGTACGATGCCCGAAGCGCCGGGCTGGGCACGCGCGCATCCCGATCTGATGAAGCGGGCGGCCGCCGCGTTCACGATCGAGCACCTCGGCGCCAGCGAATGGCTGGATGTGCCGGGCAAGGGCTATGCCGCCACCGGTCACAACGAATATATGAACTGGCCGGCGACGGCAGGGCCGCTCAACGATCTGGTGATCGACGGCATCAAGCGCCACGACCTGCTTCGCCATGCCGTCCAGAAGGGACCGGGCTTCACCACGGGCACGGTGTTCCACGACAGCGGTATCCCGCACGTCGCGTGTATTTCAGGACCGAGCTATCTGCTCAGCATCGTGCCGGGCGGGCATATGGACAAGCTCGACGCCGACCTGGCCGCGCGGCAGACCAATATGATCGCCGAGATGATCAAGGCGGCCGACCGGATTCCTGTATCGGACCTCAAGGGCAGCGATTCCAGCCTGGGTGCGAAACCAGTCACAGGCGCCGATACCAGCGTACGAATGGCTTGTTCCCGCCGCGCATGAGCCGTTGGGAGAGGGCCTGGCATTCCGCTCGGTCTGGCCGGCAATGTCCGATATGCGCTGCTGTTTTTGCTGTTATTCCGGTATGATTTTTCCGCTGCTGTTAAGTTGGAAATTTCGGCAAAATTTCTGACATTTATTCAGGGGGTTAATGCACTTCTATGCTGTTATTGAATAACAGCATGAAAACAGCAGATAACAGCATGGACGCAGTGCTGTTTTTTGCGCGGAGCAGCAGCGGCGTGACGCCCATATTTCGGGCAGCGAAATAGCTCCGGCCGGAGCGGGTGGCCGTGGGTTCGGGATTTCACGGTGCAAAGAGCGGAATCGAGGCCGGTCAGGGTCGCGTTCGCTGACTCGGATGGCATGGCTTGGGCTGGGGTTGAATCGGCATCGGGTTTGGGCGCACGCGTTTTAGACCCGATGGGTTCGACTGAGCTTCAAGTCTGATAAATCGATTGCCGAACTCCCGGGCGGAAGGATTTTTCCCGCTCGGGACTCTATAACGGCAAAGCACAACCGAACCGGGGATCAGGAGCAGGGCACATCGAAGATCGGGGCGCGGGTAATATTGAGCACCGACGGTATCTCGCCGGGTGGGTGGCGCGTGAGATTCTGCCGCATGAATCGCGCGTACGCACCTGGTTCGCCCGTTTCCGGCTTTCGCATGACGAAGTGGATGAACTGTTGCAGGAAGCTTATTGCCGGATCGCGCTTCTTGACTCGGTCGATCATATCACCGTGCCGCACGCCTATTTCTTCTCGATCGCCCGCAACATCCTGCTGCGCCGCCTGAAGCGGCAACAGATCATTCCCTTCGAAACGGTCGCCGAGATCGAGGGTTTTCGGGATGACCACACTCCTTCCCCCGAAGATCTGGTCAGCACCAAGATCGCCTATGAGCGCGTACTTGCCCTGATCGCAGGCTTGCCGGAAAAATGCCGTCGCATCGTCGAACTCCGCAAGATCGAAGGCTGGTCGCAGAGAGAGATCGCAGAACATTTCAGCATGAGCGAAAAGGCAGTGGAGAAGCAGGTCTGGCTGGGGGTTCGCGCCGTTCGGCAGGCATGGGATCGTACCGAACAGCAAAACGATGCTCTCCTTTTGACACTCGAACGCACAGCGGCGAGGCGTAATTGAACCGCGTCGCGAAAAAACTGGACGATGAAGCCGCCGAGTGGGTGGCGCTCATGGATTCCGGGCACTGGTCCACAAGCGATGAAGAGGCCTTACAGCGCTGGCTCGCCGTGGATGCATTACGACATGGCTTACTCTTGCGCGCTCACGCCACCTGGATGGCGGTGGATCACGCTCTCGCCAGCGATCAACCCGTTCCCGAGGACATCGAAGAACTGGAAGTTGACGATCAAGCCCCCGGAGCCGGGCGGTGGGGGCGTCGGGCCATACTTGGCGGTGTGGCGGCGGCGGGCGCGGCGGTGTTTTTCGGCCGCATGTGGCAATTGGGCGCCGAGACCGATTATTCGACCAACCTGGGAGAGATTCGTCGCGTACCGCTGGCCGACGGATCGGTGATGACAATGAACTCATCGTCCAGCGTTGCGATCCGGATGGAGCGCCGGGCCCGCCGGGTCAGCCTGACTCAGGGGGAGGCGTGGTTCGACGTTGCCAAGAATGCCGCGCGCCCCTTCATCGTGGAAGCCGGTCCAGTTCGGGCCAAGGCGATCGGCACCGCCTTTTCAGTGCGAATGCGCGATAACGGGGTCGAAGTGCTGGTAACGGAAGGGATCGTCGAGACATGGTCGGACGATGTCGTCGGGAAGCCTATCCGTCTTGGCGCCGGACAGCGCGCTATCATTGGGGCGGGCGCGGCGCGCGTCGAGCCGGAGGAGGCATCGATCGATCGCGCCCTGGCGTGGCGTGGCGGCATTATCGATTTGAGCGGGGAGACGCTTGGCGAGGCGGCGAGCGAGTTCAATCGATATAATGAACGAAAGGTGGTCGTCACCGACGCCCGGATGGCCGCCGAGCGAATGGACGGCGTGTTCCGGATCAACGATCCGGAAGGATTTGCCGATGCCGTGCGGGTCGGCTTCAGCGCATCCGTCCGGCTGGATGATCCTTCGGTGATCCTGATCGATCGCTGAAATCCGGCCGGCCTTCGGACAGGCATGACCGCCCATTGCGATATTGCTCGTTATCAAAGGAATATCTCCGGTCCGGACCAAATGTTGGAAGGATTTTCGCTCACCAGGTCTCTTAGCGTGTACGGGGCCAATAAGCCCGACAATGTGGGGAGAGGGGAATGACCGGAAACCCGGTATGTCGCGCCGCGCTTTATGCAACCACCGGCCTTGCCTGTGTGATATCGGTGCCGGCGCTGGCGCAGGCCAAGCAGTTCTCCATTGATGCCCAGCCCGTAGAGTCGGCGATCGGCTTGCTCGGTCGGCAGGGCGACGTCCAGATCATCGCCGCGCGCAAGGTCACCCAGGCCAAGCGGGCCAATTCGGTTCGCGGCGCGCTGACCGTCCCGGATGCGCTGGCCCGAATGTTGGACGGTACCGGGCTGGTGGCCCGTCAGACCGGTCCCAGCACCTATGTGATCGTCCGCCGCAACGAGAGTCCGCAACGGGGTCGCGTTTCAGCCGTATCGGCACCGATGTCGATAAAGCTGGAACAAAATGTTCAAGCGGCATCCGCGCCTGCCGCGGCGGAAGGTCAGCAGACCTTACCGCAAGAAGCGGACGTCGCATCCCGCGATGAAAGCGACATCGTCGTCACGGGCATTCGCGCCAGCCTCGACAGCGCGCGCGGCATCAAGCGTGACTCCTCGGGCATCGTCGATGCCATTTCTTCCACCGACATCGGCAAACTTCCCGATACCAACCTCGCGGAATCGCTGCAGCGCATCACCGGCGTATCGATCGATCGTTCCGGCGGCGAGGGCGCCTTCATCACCGTTCGCGGCTTTGGCCCCGAGTTCAACACGGTGCTGGTCAATGGCCGCCAGATCGCGACGCCGACCGATCCGAGCCAGGCCTCGGGCCGCGCCTTTTCCTTCGACACTTTGGCTTCGGAACTGGTGTCGGGTGTGGAGGTCTTCAAATCCTCGACCGCACGCTACCAATCGGGCGGGGTCGGTTCGACCGTGAACATCAAGACCGCGCGCCCGTTTGATTTTTCGGGTTTCAGGCTCGCGGCTACAGCTGACGTCAACTATGACGGCAATGCCAAAAAGGCGGGGCCGGACGGGTCGTTCCTGCTCAGTGATACGTTCGCCGACGGGCGTTTCGGGGTATTGCTCAGCGGCAGCTATCAGCGCCGTTACACGAGCCTCAAACAAGCGCAAACCGACGGCTGGCTGATCAACCCGTCGGTGCCGGCCGCCCAGGTCAATAATGGCGCCGGGACCGTGTCCGGCTCCAATCCGCAGGGCAACATCTTCATCCCGCAAAACTTCGACAGCAAGGTGACGCGCGAGGACCGCGAGCGCATCGGCGGTACGCTGGTGCTGCAGTTCCGGCCGACGGACGACATCACCATCACCGCCGACGCGCTCTATACCAAATTCACCAACAAGACCGACGCCCGGTCCTATGGACACTGGTTCACGGCCTCAAACCTGACCAACGTCAAGACCGACGCCAATGGCACGGCGATCGACCTGACCCAGGCCAGCGGGATCGCGACCGATTTCCACAACAAGAAGTTCGATAAGGTCACCAACACGCGCGAGTTCGGTCTCAACGTGGACTGGAAGATCAATCCCGACCTCTCGCTAAGCCTCGACGGGACCTATTCGCTGGCCAAGGAAAATCCCAATGGCGGCAAGGAGGCCTATCTGGCCTTGCTCGGTTATCTGACCGGATCGGATCGCTACCGGTCGGACGGCAGCATCCTTCCCTGGACGACCGAGACACTGCCGACATTCGCAAGCCCCGCCAGCCCGTGCGGTTCGGCAACCACCGATTCCGGTACGCCGGCCAGCGGCGGTGTCGTGGGCGCAAACCAGCCGATGTGCCAGCACGTCATGTTGCTGCGCGGCTATGGCGTGCGTGACAGGGTCGGCCAGCTTCGTGCGGATCTGGCCTATAAGGGCAGCGAGACCGAAGGCCTGGCACGGCTCAATCTTGGCGGCTATTTTTCGACCGACCGCAAGGAAACCTCACTTTATTCCAATGATGGAGGCACTGGCTGCACCACCTGCGGATACAATCTTGCCGCACCGTCCAATGTTCCCATCACGGTGTTCAATGCGGGCAATGGCTTCCTGTCGGGCATTAGCGGCGCCAATCGCTTGCCCACGCAGTGGCTGACGTTCAGCGGTCCGGCATTGTTCGATGCGATCACCGCGCAGCAGCGCGCGAGCAATCCCAACTTCACCTTTGCGCCGCCGCTGGTCAACGACACCATCGTCAAGGAACGAGTCCTGGGCGGCTATCTGGAAAGCGAGTTCCGCGGAACGCTGGCCTCGCGTCCGTTCTCGGTCGTTGCGGGGGTCAGGGTCGAGAATACCTCCACCAACATCAACGGTCTGGCGACGGCGTATACCGCGCTGGTCAAGCTGGCCAATGATCAGACGCAATATGGCTCCGAATCGTCGGGGACGACCCGAACGACGGGCTCGAACAGTTACACCGATATCCTGCCCAGCATGGCGTTCAAATGGCTGGCGACCGACAAACTCACCGTGCGCTTCGCTGCGTCGCAGACGATCACGCGGCCGACGCTCGAACAGCTCTCACCGGTGACGACTTTGGTCACGTTGCGGCCGGGCAACTTCGCCGCGAGCCGCGGCAATCCCAATTTGAAGCCCTTCAAATCGAACAATCTCGATCTCTCGCTCGAATATTATTATGGCCGGACCAACTACATATCGCTTGGCGCCTATCTCAAGAACGTCAGCAATTTCATTGTTCTGAACCAGACCACCGGAACGGTCGCCAGCGCATCGGGCGCGCCGCTCAACGATCCGGCGAACGGCACTCCGGCGCAATTCATCATCACCGCACCGGTGAACGGTCAGGACGCCACGGTGACCGGGCTGGAGGCCGCCTGGCAGCAAAGCATCGGCGACAGCGGCTTCGGCTTCCAGGTGAACGGCACTCTGGTCAGGTCCAACCGCAAGTTGAATCCACGGGATCTGACCAACAAGTTCGCGCTCACCGGTCTGTCGAATTCGGCCAATGCCGTGGTCTTCTATGACAAGCACGGCATCCAGGCGCGCGTCGCGTACAATTGGCGCGACAAGTTCCTGCAATATCTCGCGCCGCCGCCGCTGAACGGGGCGGGGCAAGCCGTGACGCAGGTCCGCGCCTATTCGCAGCTCGATGCCAGCCTGGCCGTCAATGTCACGCAGCAAATCGCCGTGTTTGCGGAAGGGGTGAACCTCACCAACTCGACCACGTTGAAATATGCCTACTACACCAACCAGTTCCTCAATGCCGAAGACAGCGGGCGGCGGTTCAAGGTCGGCGTGCGGCTGAACTTTTGATGGCCGGATGCGCGGTAGGCGGGAGGCGGGGTGTGATGGCTGTCGGTGACGGCCATCTGTCCCCATTCTATTCGTTGCCACTCGATCGCGGATCATGCGATCAGGAGGCGACTTGGAAATGAGCGACTTCGTTACCTCAGTCTGTATCGTGGGCGGCGGCTCGGCCGGATGGCTGACTGCGGCGTTGATCGCCGCGCGTCATCGCGTGCCCGGTGGCGGCGGTCTTTCGGTGACTCTGGTCGAGAGCGAGCGGATCGGCATTATCGGGGTGGGCGAAGGCACCTGGCCGACCATGCGCAATACTTTGCGCAAGGTTGGCGTATCCGAAACCGACTTCCTCCGCGCCTGCAACGCCTCATTCAAGCAGGGGGCGAAGTTCGCCCGCTGGCGGACGGGCGCTGCGGACGATTTCTATTACCATCCGCTGGTCCTGCCCGAAGGCTTTCCCGAGTTCGACCTCGCACCTTACTGGAATGCGGAGGCGCTGGCCGATCCCGCCTCGGCCTCTTTCTCCGACACGGTGTGCTTTCAGGAATTCCTGTGCGAACGCCAGCTGGCGCCCAAGCTGATCACATCGCCCGAATATGGCGGACTGGCCAATTATGCCTATCATCTCGACGCGGGCCGGTTCGCCGAGTTCATGCGCACGCACTGCGTGGAAAAGCTCGGCGTTCGCCACGTTATCGACGATGTGGTGCGTGTCGAGATGGCAGAGAATGGCGACATCGCCGCCGTCGTCACACAGGTGAACGGGCCACTCGCCGCCGACCTGTTCATCGATTGCAGCGGTTTTTCGTCGCTGCTGCTGGGCGAGACGCTGGGCGTGCCGTTCATTGACCGCAGCGATGTGCTGTTCATCGACCGCGCGCTCGCGGTCCAGCTTCCCTACGACGCGGACGATGCACCGGTCGCATCGCAGACGAACTCGGTCGGCCAGCGGCACGGCTGGATATGGGACATCGGGCTCCAGAACCGCCGCGGTATCGGCTATGTCTATTCGAGCCGGCATGCCCAGGGGTCGTCACCCGAAGAGGAGCTGGCGGCGTATGTCGGCCCGGGGTTCGATGCGCTGACCCCGCGCGAGCTCACCATCCGGTCGGGGCACCGGGAAACATTCTGGAAGCGGAACTGTGTGGCAGTCGGGCTGTCCGCCGGATTCCTGGAGCCGCTCGAATCTTCGGCATTGGTGCTGATCGAATTGTCGGCCGATTTCATTGCCGAGACGATGCCGGCGACCCGGTCGGGGATGGACATCGTTGCGCGCCGCTTCAATGACATGACGCGGTATCGCTTTGACCGGGTGGTCGAGTTCCTGAAGCTGCATTATGTCCTGACCGAGCGCGACGACACAGCGTTCTGGCGCGACAATCGCGATCCCGCGACCATCCCCCAGTCCCTGCAGGATCAGCTCGAGCTGTGGCGGTATGCACCACCCGGCGAGCAGGATTTTTCCAGCGCGCATGAGATGTTCCCGGCCGCCAGCTATCAATATGTGCTTTACGGCATGGGCTTCAAAATGGACCCGCGCTTCCAGGCGCGTGGCGTGCGCGATCCGAATGCGGCGCAGGATGCGTTCGACCGCACTGCGACGATGAAGCGGAAGCTTGCCGGGATGCTGCCCACCAACCGGCAACTCCTGACCAAGCTTGGCGATTACCGGTTCCAGACCATATAGCCCTCAAACGGCGCTCGCCATCCCGAGAGGTTCGACATGCAACTCGTCCAATTGTCGCGAGAGCACCACGCCGGACTGCGGATCGATCCGGCCAGGGCGCTTGCGACCGCAGCAACGGTTCATCTCGTACCCGTCGTGCGCAGCGAGTTGCGCAAGGTCGCCAGCCATTATCCGATCTTCTTCGTCAAGGACGGCGAGACCGGGCAATTCTATCTCGCAGCCTTGATGGGGCTCGAGCCGCACGAGAATCTGTATTGGAATGGTTCCGCTCTCGACGCGGATTATGTCCCGCTCAATATCCTGCGGCAGCCCTTTTATGTCGGCGATGACGGCATGATCTGCGTTGACATGGATAGCGCGGCGATCGATCCGAATGGCGCTTGCGCGGTCACCGAGCAGGACGGCAGCGACAGTGGCTATATCGGCACGATCCAGGCAATTCTGAGTGAACTCGCCGGGCAGCAAGGCGTGACACGAGCGTTGATCGATCGCGCGCTGGCGCTGCAACTCGTCATGGAAATCAAGCTGGATATCGTGTTCAACAATAGCGCGTCGGCATCGCTGACCGGACTCTACGGCATCGACGAGCGTGCTCTGGCACGGCAGGCGAAAGACTCTGTCGATTTCGAGGATATGGTCGGTTTCGTGGCCATGATCCTGTCGCTCGAGCATGTCGCCAGCATGGTTCGGCGCAAGAACGCCTTGATCGAAAGCGAAGCCGCCTGGTTGGGCAGCGCGGCGTGACGAGCCGGCGCTGATGATCGTTCATCCGGCCATCGACATGGGACGAGAGCATGTCCCGCTGGTGATTGTCGATGACGCCCATGACGCTGCCGGACAATTATGCGAGGCTGCGTCTGGCGTGACGTTCGAGCGGAGCGAAACCGACCAATATCCCGGCATCCGGGCAGTGGTACCCGAAAGCTATGCCTCGTGGCTTGAAACGCTGGCCGAAACGGCCGGGCTGGGAGAGCGCGCCTGTGTATTGCGGACGAGCTATGCGATCGCCACGGACGATCCGGCGAACCTCTCTCCGATCCAGCGTATCCCGCATTTCGACACGACGGATCCCGCTGTGATCGCGGCGGTGCATTATTTGTGCGCCCCGCCGCATGGGGGGACTGGCTTCTATCGCCACCGGCGCTCCGCCTTCGAACGGATCGATGCCAGTCGCCATCCCGCCTGGCGCCAAGGCCTGGTCAGGGATGCGCAGGAATTCGGATTACCTGACAGGCCGTGTGAGGCAGGGCACAATGCCCTTTTCGAACTGATCGGTTTTGCCGAGCTACGCTTCAACCGCGTGATTTTCTATCCCGCCAATTGCCTTCACTCGGGTATTATTGGTGACGAAAAATTGAGCCCGTCACCCGACAAGGGCCGCTTGACCATTACGTCGTTGCTGAAGGTCCCGTCTGCATATCGGGCGTGAAAAGACATTGTCTCCCGAAAGACGCTCCAAGCTGCCAGACTTGACATAGCCGCCATGCGCTCACGGCGATGAAGGATCGTTCGATCCGCTGGAAAGCGGCTGGACAGTCCGCTCGGTCGAGCCCTGCGTGATCAGCCGCGAACTCCGCTGGTCGCGCAGATAGTTCCACAGCCAGCTGAGCGCCACGCTCAGCCGATTGCGCACGCCGATCAAAAAATAGATGTGCGCCAGTCCCCAGATCCACCACGCGATCGGGCCGCGCAGTTTGAACCGTCCGAAGTCGATCACCGCCTTGCTCTTGCCGATCGTCGCGAGGCTGCCGGCGTGCCGGTAGCGAAAGGGTGTGCCGGTGCTTTTTCCCCTGAGCCTGGCGCGGATCTCCGCCGCAACATAATGGCCCTGTTGTTTCGCCGCCGGCGCGATGCCGGGCACTGGCCGGCCATCGGGGGCGGTGATCGTCGCCGTATCGCCGATGATGAAGATCTCGGGATGGCCCGGCACGGTCAGATCGGGTTCGACCATGGCGCGACCCGCGCGGTCCGCCGCAATGCCGACCCACTCCGCGGCGGGAGACGCCTGCACGCCGGCCGCCCAGACCATTGTCGAGGCCGCGATCCTCTCGCCGCCGCGGACCACGCCGGTTGCGGTGCAGTCGGTCACCGGCCGTCCCAGGCTGACCTCCACGCCGAGCTTTTCGAGCGCGTGCTGTGCGTATAGCGAAATGTCCTCGGTAAAGGCAGGCAGCACGCGCGGTCCCGCCTCGATCAGGATCACGCGCGTGGTCCGCGAGTCGAGATTGCGGAAGTCGTCGACCAGCGTCAGGCGCGCCAGCTCGGCGATCGTTCCCGCCAGCTCGACACCGGTCGGCCCGCCGCCAATGACGATGAAGGTCATCAGCGCGCGGCGCCGCTCCGGTTCGGTCTCGCGCTCGGCCTGCTCGAACGCGCGCAGGATGCGGCGCCGGATCGTGGTCGCATCCTCGAGCGTCTTCAGCCCGGGTGCGAACGGCTCCCAGTCGTCATGCCCGAAATAGGCGTGGCGCGCGCCGGTCGCGATCACCAGCGTATCGTAAACCAGGCTTGCCCCGTCATCGAGCAGCACGCGCCGCGCCGCCTTGTCGATGCCGGCGACGGTGGCGAGCAGGGTGGTGACCTCGCGGCGGTTGCGCAGCAGGTGCCGGATTGGCCAGGCGATCTCCGAGGTGGCCAGCGATGCGGTGGCGACCTGGTATAACAGGGGCTGGAAGAGATGATGATTGCGCCGATCGATCACGGTGATGCGCACTGGCGCGCCCGCGAGATCGTGAACCGTCTGGAGGCCGCCAAAGCCGGCGCCGACCACAACGACATGGTGTTGATCGGTCGGGGTGCGATCGGGCATGGTTCACGCCTCCTATCTCATCGAGCCGCCGGGCGGCCGTTGCGCTGGTAGCGCAATGGCCATGGTGTTGCGACACCAAGAATGAGCACCGGGGAAAGTCCGGCAAGGGAATGCCATGCCCGATCCTGTGAGATGGTTGAATCGTCACCCGCGGCTTGACCGTGGGCGACGTGGCCATGCGAGGCGGCGGGAGATATGGGACACCGGTTGTGTCGTATCTTTTTCGGCGGTGTCTTGACGAAGAGGTTGTATAATTCATTATATATCAGCTAGTTATTGAAATTATAGGGGTGCGGTCGCTGTAATTTCCATGCCAAACCGCAAGATCGGCCAAGCGCGCCGCACCAGTGAACGCCTAGCTGATGTCGCCACGGAGGACAGGGCGATGAGGGCGGCACTTCAAAACTACCAGGCCCGGATGCAGCGCGCGCTGGATCATATCGACCGGCATCTTGAGGACGATCTGGATCTGGAAGCAATGAGTTCCTTTCTAGGGAGGGGGAAGGCCGCCTGCCGGCGCATCGTTTATCCGCGGGTCAGCCCGATCTCTGATAAGTTGGATCGGGTCGAGAAAGGGGAACCCTTGAGGCCGGCATGGCTGACGGTCTTGACAATTTGTTCGTTCGAACGAATGATGATGCGATGAAACCTACCGACTCCCGTCTGCTCGATGTCGCCATCGACCATTTCGGCCGCAAAGGCCTGGAGGGGGCGAGCACGCGCGCGATTGCCGCCGATGCCGGTACGCCGATGTCGTCGATCACCTATCATTTCGGCGGGAAGAGCGGGCTCTATCTCGCGGCGGCCGAGCATATCTCGGCGACATTGGGCGAACGATTGCGGCCCGCGCTCGAGCGGGTCGCCGAGATCTGTGCCGGCGGCATCAACGCCGGCACCGCGCGCGCGTCGCTGCATACGATCTTCGGCCGCATGGTGGAGATCATGGTGGGCGATGAGACTGCGGCCTTCGCCCGTTTCATCGTGCGCGAGCAGGCCGAGCCGACCGAAGCGTTCGATCGCCTGTATGCGGGGATCATGGGACAGATGCTGCAGCGGGTCGCGGCGATGCTGCGCCTGATCTCCGCCGACACGCTCGGGGAGACGGACTCTCGCGTCCGGGCGATGACGTTGGTCGGGCAGATCCTGGTCTTCCGCGTCGCCCGCGCGACCGCGCTGGCGGCAACCGGCTGGAACGACATGGGCGAGTCCGAAGCGGCGATCATCAAGCACGCCGTTGCCGACAATCTCGATGCCATCTTCGACCGTCTCGAAGCGCGGAGCAGCAAATGAACCGACGTCGCATCATCGGCATCGCCGCGCTTGTCGCGCTTGCGGTCGCACTGCTTCTGACCAGAGGCTTTGGCCTGTTCGCTGACAAAAGCGACGCCGGGTTGTCGCTTTACGGCAATGTCGACATTCGCGAGGTCGAGATGGCCTTTCGGGTTGGCGGAAGGATCCAGTCGATCGCGGTGGACGAGGGCGCCAAGGTGAAGGCCGGCCAGACACTGGCGACACTCGACACGGCAACGCTCGATGCCCGGATGAACGAAGCCGACGCGCAAGTGGCGCAAGCCGATGCGCAGCTCGCCAAGCTTCGAAACGGCAATCGGGCACAGGACATTGCGCAGGCGCGCGCGCGCGCCGCTGCGGCGGCCGCCGTCGCCGCGAACACCGAACGCGATTATGTGCGCCGGCAGCCACTGGTCGGGCCTGGCGCGATCAGCCGCGATCTCTGGGAGCAGACCGTCGCCGATCGCGACAAGGCCAATGCCCAGCTGGCCGAAGCGCGCCAGGCCCTCTCGCTCGCCGAGGCGGGCGCGCGGCGCGAGGATATCATCGGCGCAGAGGCGCAGTTGCGCGCCGCGCAAGCCGCGCGGAGCAGCGCGGCGACCGATCGCGGCGATACCCGCCTGGTCGCGGCGAGCGACGCGACCGTGGTGACCCGCGCGCAGGAGCCGGGCGCGATCGTGCAGGGCGGGCAGACCGTGCTGACTCTGTCGATCGCCCGCCCGCTCCGGGTGCGCGCTTATGTCGCCGAAACGGATCTCAGCCGGATCAGTCCGGGCATGGCGGTGGAGGTGGTTGCCGATGGCAATGCCAGGACCTATCGCGGCACGATCGGCTATATCTCGCCGCGTAGCGAGTTCACGCCCAAATCGGTCGAGACCGCCGAGCTTCGCACTGACCTTGTCTATCGGCTGCGCATCATCGTGACCGATCCCGACGATGCCCTGCGCCAGGGTCAGCCGGTCAGCGTCCGGGTGCCCGGCGCGCGACCCGCGCATAAGGATTGACGTGGCGAACGAACCCGCCGCTGTCGCCGAGGGCCTGGTCAAGCGTTTTGGCGAGACCCTCGCGCTCGACGATGTCGGCATTGCCATTCCGCCAGGGAAGATCACCGGGCTCGTCGGCCCCGACGGCGCCGGCAAGACCACGCTGATCCGCATCCTTGCCGGCCTGATGGCGCCGAGCGAAGGTACGGTCCGGGTGCTCGGCAAGGCACCCGGTGAAGCACTCGACGATCTTGGCTATATGCCACAGCGCTTCGGTCTCTACGAAGATCTGAGCGTCCGCGAGAATCTGACGCTCTATGCCGAGGTGCGCGGGCTCGATCGGGCCGAGCGGGACGAGGCGTTCGACCGGCTGCTCGATTTCACTGACCTCAAGCGCTTCCAGGATCGGCTCGCAGGCAAGCTGTCCGGAGGCATGAAGCAGAAGCTCGGGCTCGCCTGCGCGCTGGTCAAGACGCCTAAACTGTTGCTGCTCGACGAGCCCGGCGTTGGCGTCGATCCGATCTCCCGGCGCGAGCTATGGGCGATGGTCGGGGAACTCACCGGCGAGGGGATCGGCGTGCTGTGGTCGACCGCCTATCTCGACGAGGCCGAGAAGTGCGACCATGTCTATCTGCTCAATGAGGGGCGGCTTCTGTTCGATGGGCCGCCGCGCGAATTGACTGACCGTGTTGCCCACCGGGTGGTGCGCGTGACGGGCTTTACCGAACGCCGCCGCCAATTCCTGACCAAAGCGCTCGATCATGACGCAGTGATCGACGGCACGATCCAGGGGCGCGCGGTCCGCTTGCTGCTCAAGGCCGGGGCCGAGCTTCCCGATTTCGGCGACGCGCAGATCGAAAAGGCCGTACCGCGGTTCGAGGATGGCTTTATCGACATATTGGGCGGCGGACCGAGCGGCGCCAATCCGCTTGCCGAACGCTATCGCACCATCCCGGAGATTGATGCCAGTGCGATCGAAGCCAGAGGACTGACCAAGCGGTTCGGCGACTTCACCGCGGCAAGCGACATGCAGTTCGCGATTCCGCGCGGTGAGATTTTCGGGCTGCTCGGCCCGAACGGCGCGGGCAAATCGACCACGTTCAAGATGTTGTGCGGCCTGCTCACGCCGACCGCGGGAACCGGCACCGTCGCGGGGCATGATCTGCGCCATTCGGCCACCGATGCGCGCGCATCGCTTGGCTATATGGCGCAGAAATTCTCGCTCTATGGCGATTTGTCGGTGCGGCAGAATCTCGATTTCTTCGCCGGCGCCTATGATCTCGATCGTAGCGCTGCGGCGCGGGCGATCGACGCCATGGCCGACGTCTTCCAGCTCGGGTCGCGCATGGACGTCAATGCCGGCACGTTGCCGCTTGGGTTCAAGCAACGCCTCGCGCTTGCCGCGGCCCTGATGCATGAGCCGCCGGTCCTGTTCCTCGACGAGCCGACCTCCGGCGTCGACCCGGTGTCGCGGCGCGAATTCTGGTCGCTGATCAACGGTCTGGTCGAAAAGGGCGTGACCGTACTGGTCACCACGCATTTCATGGATGAGGCCGAATATTGCGACCGAGTCACGTTGATCTACCGTGCCGAACAGATCGCGACCGGGACGCCTGACGAGCTCAAGGCAAAGGCGGCCGCGCTGGCGGGACTCGATGATCCGACGATGGAGGATGCCTTTATTGCGCTGATCGAGGATTTTGACCGCGTCCGCGCGACGGATGCGGAGGCAGCATGACCCGCATCGATCCCCGCCGTCTCGCCGCGTTGATCACCAAGGAGGGCAAGCAGATCGTGCGCGACCCCTCGACCTTCCTCATCGCCTTTGTACTGCCGCTGATCCTGCTGTTCCTGTTTGGCTATGCCGTGTCGCTCGACACGTCGCGCACGCGGATCGCGGTCGTGCTGCAGGATTCGAGTGCGCCGGCGCTGGATCTCGCTCAGTCCTATGCGCACTCGCCCTATTTCGACGTCACCTTCGCCCGCGCCGTGGCGGCGGCAAAGCTGATGATCATCGACGGCCGCGTCCGCGGGATCATCGTCATCCCGGCCGATTTCGGCATTGGGGTGAAGCGCGGCAACGCGCCGCCGATTCAGGTGATCACTGACGGATCGCAGCCCAACACCGCCAATTTCGTCGCGGCCTATGCGGAGGGCGTGCGCCTGGCCTGGATGAGCGGTGATGCCGGTACGGCGTCCGGCGTGACCCTGTCGCCGCGCTACTGGTACAATCCCGGCCTCCGGAGCCGATACTTCCTGGTGCCCGGGTCGATCGCTATCGTGATGACGATGATCGGCACCTTGCTCACCGCGCTGGTCGTCGCGCGCGAATGGGAACGCGGGACGATGGAAGCGATGATGGCCACGCCCATCAGCATGGCTGAATTCATCGCCAGCAAGGTCATACCCTATTTCCTGCTCGCGCTGGTTTCGATGGCGCTGTGCACACTCATCGCGGTGTTCATGTTCGGCGTGCCGTTTCGCGGCAGCATCTTTGCGTTGCTGGCGATCGCGAGTGCGTTCCTGATGCCGGCGCTTGGTCTTGGCCTGTTCATTTCCGCTGCCACCAAGAACCAGTTCGTCGCCAGCCAGATCGCCTTGCTTTCGGCGTTCCTGCCGACATTTCTGCTGTCGGGCTTTATCTTCGAGATCAGTTCGATGCCCTGGCCGATCCAGGCGATCACCTATGTCGTGCCGGCGCGCTACCTGATCCCATCGCTGCAAACCGTGTTCCTGGCGGGCGACCTGTGGGGCCTGATCCTGCCCAACATTGCGATCATGCTGGCGTTCGGGCTGGGGTTCTTCCTGCTCGCGTTCCGCGCCACCCGCCGGAGTCTCGACTGATGCGGCGGCTGCGTGCGATGATCGTGAAGGAAATGTGGGCGCTGCTGCGCGACCCCAAATCGCGCCTGATCCTGGTGGTGCCGCCGTTTCTCCAGCTGTTCATCTTTACCTTTGCGACGACGCTCGATGTCCGCAATGTCGACATCGCCGTGATCAACCGCTCGGCCGGCGTCCACTCCACCGAACTTGTCTCGCGCATCGCCGGCAGTCCGCGATTCCGGCACATCATCCCCCTGACCTCGCCCGAACAGCTGGCCGCGGCGATCGACAATCAGCGAGTGATCGCGGCACTGGTCATCGACCAGGATTTCGACCGCGCGATCGATGTCGGCCGGCCCGCGACACTGGGTGTCGTGCTCGACGGTCGCCGCTCCAATGCCGCGCAGATCGTGGCCGGCTATCTCGGCCAGATCGCCGCCGGCGTCGGTGGCGATCTGCAGCTTCGCGCGCCGAGGGAGGGGAGCGCGGTGACCAACTGGTTCAACCCCTCGCTCGACTATATCTGGTTCACCTTGCCCTCGCTCATCGCGATCGTCGTGTCGGTGTCCGGCCTTGGAGTCACATCGCAGTCGGTCGCGCGCGAGCGCGAGCTTGGTACTTTCGACCAGTTGATGGTCTCGCCCTTACGCGTTCACGAGATTCTGATCGGCAAGATGGTGCCGCCATTTCTGGTCGGGACGTTCAATGCGACGATCTATCTGATTCTGGCGCCTTTGGTGTTCGGCGTGCCGTTCCTCGGCTCGTTGCTGCTCTTCTATCTCTCGCTCTCAATCTATCAGCTCGCGCTGATCGGTGTGGGCATGCTGGTATCGTCGGCGTCACGGACGCAGCAACAGGCGTTCCTCGGCTCGTTCCTCGCGACGGTGCCGCTGATCTTGCTGTCGGGCTATGCCAGCCCGATCGATAATATGCCGGGCTGGATGCAGGTCATCACCTACGCCAACCCGACGCGCTATTTCCTCGATATCGTCCAGGGCGTGTTCCTGAAGGCGATGCCGGCGGAGGCCGTCTTCCAACAGCTCTGGCCGCTTGCGATCATCGCCTGTGTGACGCTCGCTGCGTCGGCCTGGCTGTTTCGTGCGCGAATGGAGTGAAAATGATGCGCCGCCCTGCCTATTGTCTTGCTTATGGTCTTGCGGTCGCCGGCCTTGCCGGTTGCACCGTCGGGCCCGATTATCACCCGCCGAAAACGGCGGTCGCCGACGCCTGGGTCGAGGCCGGGACACCGGGGCCGGTGGATTCAGTCTGGTGGCAGAGCTTCGGCGACGCCGAGCTCACCCGATTGGTCGAACAGGCGCTGGCGTCGAGCCCCGATCTCGCCGAAGCGCGGGCACGACTGGCCGAAGCGCGGGCCAATCGCGACGCGACGACCGGGGGCCGGCTGCCAACGGTCGAAGCCAAGGGATCGGCCACCAAGAATGTGCTGAGCAAGAATGGGCAGATCCCGGTCGGGCAGATTCCGGGCTTCACGCGTGACTTTTCGCTGTTCGATCTGGGGTTCGATGCCAGCTGGGAACTCGACTTCTGGGGACGGCGGACGCGCCAGGTCGAGGGGGCGACCGCCCGGGTCGACGCCGCCGATGCCGCGCAACAGGATATCATGCTGACCCTGATCGCTGAAGTCGCGCGGTCCTATTTCGACCTGCGCGCGGCGCAGGCGGAGACCGCGACCGCGCTGGCCATGGCGGATGCCGACGCAGAGACGGCAAAGCTGACCCGGCTCCGGCTTGCAGCGGGAGAAGCATCGCGGATCGACGCGGACCGGGCCGGAGCGCAGGCGAAGACGAGCGCCGGTGCGGTTCCCGGCGCACGGTCGCGCGCGGCCGCCGCAGCCTATCGTATTGCCACGCTGCTGGGCCGGCCGCCCGAAGCGGTCGTGCCGGCGCTGACCGTTCCGGCAGCGCTGCCCGCGACACCCGATGCGATCCTGGTCGGGGTACGCTCCGACCTGCTCGTGCGACGTCCCGATGTCCGCCGTGCCGAACGCGAGTTTGCGGCGGCCACCGCGGACATCGGCGCGGCGACCGCCGACCTGTTCCCCCGCTTCAGCCTGTTCGGCAGCATTGGCCAGCAGGGGCGGACGGTTGGCGACCTGTTTTCGGGCGGCTCGACCCGTCTTCAGGTCGGCCCGAGCTTTTCCTGGCCGGTCTTTTCCGGCGGCACGATCCGTGCCCAGATTCGCGGCGCCGACGCTCGTGCCCAAGGTGCCGCCGCGCGTTACGACAAGGCAGTGATCGGTGCGCTGTCGGACAGCGAGAGCGCGATCAACGGCTTCCTGAACGCGCGTGCCGCGTTCGCCGACGCGGAAGCCGCATTGCTGAACGAGAAGAGCGCCTTCGCGCTTGGACGGCAGCGCGCCGATCGCGGCGAGGATGACCGTCTGGCACTCCTGCGCGCGCAGGCTGCGCTTATCACGGCACAAACCCGTTTTGATGCGGCCGGCGCGGCAAAGGGGCAGGCCGCGATCGCATTGTTCAAATCGCTCGGTGGCGGCTGGCGCGAGGTTGGCGATGGTTCCTCAGTTCATCCCGGTCTTTCCCGGCGCTCAATAGGCCTTGGTCATCAACCGGGCACCGTGAACCGCGCGCCCGCCGAAAGGGTCCGGCCTTGAAAGCTATACCGCCTTTAAAGGGCGGGGCTCACCCCTTCCCAATCCATCGGCGTCAGATGAACGAGGCGATTTCCTCGAGACTCTTCTTCCTGGTCGCATGGAGGGGAATGGTTGCGTCATCCGCCGGATAACCCACGACCAGCAGCAGATAGGGTTTCTCCGTGGCGGGGCGATCGCAGAGTGTGTTCAGAAAATCCATTGGCTTTGGCGTATGCGTGAGCATGGCCAGCCCGGCCTGATGAAGCGACGCGATGAGGAAACCCATGGCGATCCCGCATGATTCCGGCAGGTAGTAATTCTTGCGTTGCTCTGCTGTGGAAACGCCGCCGCGCCGTTGTCCGAACACGGCAATGATCCAGGGCGCGATATCCAGATAGGGTTTGTTCTCGTCAGTCCCCAACGGTTTCAGCGCGTCGAGCCACTCTTCCCCGGCCTTGCCCGCGTAAAAGGCGCGCTCCTCCTTCTCGGCGTTTGAGCGCAGGATGGATTTCGCCTCGGCGCTGCCGATAGCGCAGAAGTGCCAGGGCTGATGATTGGCGCCGCTCGGTGCGCTGCCTGCGGTCATGATGGCGCGTTCGATGATCGCACGATCGACGGGGCGATTGGAGAAGTTTCGAACCGTATGGCGGCGGATGAGATCATTATGGAAGGAGTCGATCCGTGCCTGCATCTCAGCCGGCGGATATTCCCGATAGTCCATCAGGGGAACGGATTCATGCTGTTTCATGTCTCGGCTCTCTTATTGCAATTACAATAATATTATTGCATTTGCAATATTATGGAGAAGACTGCAAGGAGCTATTCGCCGCTTGACCGTAAGTTTGCGGACGGGGATGGATGGCGATTGGCCGAGGCCTGAGAATGGCGGGGACGCACAGACATATGAAAGATCAGGGTGCCACCCGGACACGCCGGAAACGGATCTACGCTCTCGCTGCGGGGTCGGATGCGCTCGACCTTGCCGATCATCTTCCCTTCGGAATCGCCGTTCTTGCCAATCTGTTGCGGGTCGATCGCGATCCATATGTCCGCCAGCTGACATCGCTTGGTGCACGCGAACTGCGCGTCCTGCTCAATATCGGAAGTTATATGCCGGTCGCCGCCGCCGACATTGCCTATCAGGCACGGCTGGACACGCACACCGTCAGCCGCGCCGTAAAAACATTGCTGGCGCAGGGGCTTATCGAGATTCAGCAACATGATCTCGATCGCCGGCTGACGCTGTTGACGCTGAATGAGACCGGGCAGGCACTTTACCGTGAGGTGGCCCGCATCCTCGACATCCGGGCGAAAAAGCTCGTGGACGTGCTGGATCCTTCCGAAGCCATCGCAATGGCCGGCATGCTGGAGCGGCTGGAAGATCGCGCGGAGCAATTGCTGGCCGAGGCTGCGCTCGACCTTGAACGCTCGGGCATGGCGTTGAGCGCAGACCAGCGCGAACTTGTGCGCTGGTACAAAAAGGGCAGCGCCGCCGACGGCCCCTGACGCTTATTCCGCGACAAGGTCGTTGCATCGGGCACGCGGCAAGGGCTCGCCGGCGATGATTGGTCGAGGCTTTGCCACCGGCTCCCAGTGATGTCACAGTGCAGAAACTTGGGCGACGATGTGCAGTGGCATCCGCCTAGCGATTTGTGGGAGAGTGGATGCATCCCGTCGAGACATTCGAACTCGTCCTCGCGCTCCTCGCCGGCGTCGTCGCGCTACATTGGGCGGCGCAGCGCATCGGCCTTCCGCCGGCAACCGCGTTGCTTGTCGGCGGTGGCGGGCTCGCCTTTGTGCCGGGGCTGCCCCCGGTCGCGCTCGATCCCGAACTCGCACTGGTGCTGTTCCTCCCGCCATTGCTGATGGATGGCGCCTATTACACCGCGTTCGGCCGCTTTCGACGGCACCTTCCGGGCATCCTGTCGCTCGCGGTCGGCGCCGTCGTGTTTACCACGCTGGCGGTCGGCCTTGTGGTCCACTGGCTGGTCCCGGGCCTGCCATGGGCTGCCTGCTTCGCTCTCGGCGCCATCGTGTCGCCGCCTGATGCCGTGTCGGCCCGCGCCGTGCTCAAGGGCGTGACGCTTCCCCGGCGATTGTCGGCCTTGCTCGAAGGAGAGAGCCTGCTCAACGACGCCACCGGGTTGGTGCTGTTTGGCTTCGCTGTCGCCGCGACGCTGAGCGGCGTGTTCCATACCGGCGCCGCGGTCTCGAGCTTCCTCTACCTCGCCTTTGGCGGGATTGTCGTCGGCGTGGTCGTGTCGGCGATCTGGATGTTCGTCGTCCGGCGCCTGAGCAACCAGACGCTGATCATCATGGCCAACACGCTGATCTGCTGGGTCGCCTATATCGCCGGCGAGCGGGTCCATGTCTCCGGAGTGATCGCGACGGTGGTCGCCGGGCTGGTGCTTGGCTGGTATCAGCATATCATCTTCCCGGCCCAGGTCCGGCTCCGTGGCAGTGCCTTCTGGCAGACTTTGGTATTCGTGCTGGAGGCGCTGGTCTTCATCCTGATCGGTTTCTCGCTGCGCGGCGTGCTCGACCGCGTCGGCGGAATTGAAGCTGTCTCGGCGACGATGGCGATTCCTATCCTCGGGGTGGTGCTGACGGTCGTCGTCGCGCGCTTCGTCTGGGTCCTGGGCAGCGACGGCCTGCTCAGCGCACTTCACGCCATAGGGTTGAAGCGCGCACGTCCACTCGGGATGCGGCAGGCGACAGTGTTGAGCTGGGCCGGCATGCGCGGCGTCGTGACGCTGGCGGTGGCGCTGACCTTGCCGGAATCGATGCCGGGCAGGGACCTGATGCTCGTCATCGCCTTCGCGGTGATCTTCGCCACGGTCGTGGTGCAAGGGGCAAGCCTTGGCTGGCTGATCAGGCAGGTCAAGCCGATCGACCAGGATCCGCCGGCAAAGATGAGCATGGCCCAGTCGGAGGCGGCGATCGCCAGCGCTAGAAACGATGCGGTCGAGGCGCATGCCTATGCACCGGACGGCACGCTGATCCATCCGCAATTGCTCGAACAATCGCGCAAGCGGCTGGACGTCATCCAGCGTTATGCGGCGGACGCGGGTAGTTTCATGGAGGGCGCCCGAACGCATTTCGACCTCGTACTGATCGCCCTTGCGGCAGGCCGCGCGGAGCTGATTCGCATTCACCGCGCGGGGATGATCGAGGATGAAGTCCTGCACGAACTGGAACGCGATCTGGACGTCGAGGAACTGGGCATTATCCTGCAGCGCGGCGACTAGGGTCCGGAGCGGCGAACACTGGCGAGAGTCATGGCGATGGCGGACCATTGCAGAAGCGGCGTGATCAGCCTCGACGAGGCCAGGGCGCGCATTCCGACACCCGAGGGCGAGCGGTCCGTCCTCGTGCTTCGCCGTGGGACACTCGACGTCAGACTGTCGCTACCGGTACCGCCCAATCTTCAGATGCCCCATGAGCAGGATGAACTCTATGCCGTGATCCGGGGGCATGGCGTGCTTGTCCATGACAGCGCGTGAACACCCTTTACCGCCGGCGACCTGCTGTTCGTGGCCGCCGGCGTCGAGCATCATTATGACGATTTCAGCGATGATCTCGCGCTCTGGCGCATCTTCTACGGCGCGCTCGGCGGAGAGGCGGGAATTCAGCCGGGATAGCGGTGAAAGCGCGATGTCAGGCGGGCGCCACATGCCGGTCCCGTCGCCGAGCGCAAAAACCAAGATTGTATGGATGGCGCGTGCCGGGCATGGGGCCGGGCATGATCCGCTATCTCGTTCCGCTTCTCATCCTGTTCCCCGGCCCGGCCGCGGCTCAGGCCATCCAACCCGGCAATTGGGACCTGAAGTCGACAGCGGTGGAGCTCGTCATTCCCGGCACGTCCGGTTTTCTGCTGCGCATGATGAGGGGCAAGTCGAAGACCGAGCACAAATGCGTCGCGCCGGACCAGGCGCGGGCAGGGATTGCCGCGCTGCTCGTCCCCGATCCGAAGGCGAAGTGCCGGGTCGAAAGCTCGATCGTGGCCGATGGCAAGATCGCCCAGGCAATGGTGTGTCCGCAAAAGGAAGGCGGCACATTCCGCGCCGTTCGATTGGGCAGCTATAATGCGGCGGGCTTTACGGCGCGCATGACGATGGCGGGGCAGACGCCCAAAGGCGCGTCGCGCATCGTCCTCGATCAGACGGCAGTGCGCACGGGGGCCGCTTGCCGCAAATAGCGGCGTGCGAGGGTGAGCGGGTGGAGCTTATCCTCGCATCCTGAACATTATGGCGAAGGGGCCCTAGAAACGCTTCGTTACGCTGAAGCCGATGATCCGTGGGTCCAGGGTGAAGACATTGGTGCTCAAGCCGGTGTCGTCGCTGTTGGTGAAGGCGTCGGTGATCGGCGTGTCGTTGAACAGGTTCTTGATGTAGAATTGCAGCGCCAGGTCGGATTTCGGGCGCTCGATGGTGAGCGCGATATTGGCATTGTCCCAGGCGCGCAGCCGGTCATAGTCGGTGTTGTAGACCCGCGCATAGCTACTCGACTGACGGTAGTAATCGCCGCGCAGCGTCGCCTGCCACTCACCGAAGAACAACGTGTATTGCGCGCCGATATTGAAGGTCAAATGCGGCGAGTTGGGCAATTCCTTGCCCTCCAGATCGGCATAGAAGCCACGGCCGCCGTTCGGCGCGTCAGTCAGCGGATTATACGGAGCCGTGTTGAAGATGTCGTTCCAGTGCAGGTTGGACGGGACTTCTGGTGAAAAGGTGCCATAGCGTGCCGACCCGCCGCACACGGCAGACAGAATCTGCGCCCGAAAGGCGGCGTCCTGGCCCGTGGTCTTATTCACTATCTCCTCGACCAAGGCCTTTGGCGCGATGCAGTTGGACGGCACCTGTACCCAGGGCCGCACCACGATCCAATCGGGATTGCCCTGTGTGCGGTTCATCACGTCGATCGATTTTGCGCCCTTGCCGATCCGGGTCTGGAGATAGCCGAGATTGGCGTCGAGCCGGAAGCTGCGCGACGGGCGCCAGGCGGTTTCGAATTCCAGGCCCCAGCTTTGCGCGTCGAAATTCTCGTTGAATGAGATTCGGTCGACGATCTGCGAAATCTGATAATCCTTATAGTCATAATAAAAGGCGGTCGCGTTGAGAGTCAGCTTGCCGTCCGCGAAGCTGTTCTTGGTGCCGATTTCGAAAGCATTGACATATTCGGGTTTGAACGTGGTGGGTAAAGGCTGGAGTTGCACAACGGCGGTATCGATATCGACGCGAGGCGGATTGCTGCCGCCGCCTTTATAGCCGCGCGCGAACGATGCGTAGAGCAGCGTGTCGTCGGTAAAGGAGAGGCGCGGTTTCCAATCGACGACCAGCCGGCCAGTGAACTTGCCCCAGCGCTGATTGATATCAGGTGCCCGAGGATACCCCTCGTTCACCCGGCCGCCTGATGCCACGCCATTGCCAAGCAGCAATTGTGAAGGGACAGGCGTCGCCGTTTTGGTGTCGCGTGTATAGCGTGCGCCGGTGGTGATTTTCAGAGTGTCAGTGACGTTCCAATACAGCTCACCAAACCCGGCCCAGGATTTGGTCCGGACGAGGTTGCGGCTGAGAAAATAATTATGCCCCCGATCGTTGAGGTGGGCGATATCGTTCTCATCGACATAGATACACTCGCCACGAGGATCGTTCGGGACGCACGGCATCGTGCCGATCTCGTTGTTGGCGGTGTCGAAGCGGTTGTAAAAATACCTGGCGAGCAGGGTGAAGGTGTTGTTGAAGACGTAATAATCATCCTGCGATTTGAAATCGAGATAGTTGACGCCAAGGTTGAAGTTGACCGGACGGTCGAATGAGGATTGCAGCCTGAACTCCTGCGTCCATTGGCGATTGTTCGAACGGCTGAGATCGACCGCCAAAAGCCTGTTCGATGGCCCGAGTTGCGGATCATAGAAGATTCCGCCGGGTGTCGGACCCTTGATCATCTGATCACCAAGCGAACCAAGCAATCCGGGCGCATCGGAGGCATTGAAGATTGGGTTGGACGCGAACCGGTTATAGTCCTGCGACGCATAGTATCGGTCACGTGCATAGGCAGTCTGCGACACCAGCTTCAGTCCGTCCTGAATCCGGAGCTCCAGGTTAAGCTGGAAAATGTCGTTCTTCGCCCGGAAGACCGGATCGTAGCTGGTCGAGATCTCGCGCAGATTGCGCGACTGAGACAGGCCCTTGTACGGATCCACGCCGAGATCGATGACGTTCACGGGCAGGACCGAACCGTCGGGCGGAAAAACTGTGCCCAGCCCGAGGTTCGACGCGGGAAAATAGATATTGGGCAAGTGCGTGTTGTTGGGCATGCCGAATGCCGCGTCGCCATAGAGCGAGGCGGATTTGCAGCCCTGGCTGAAGCGGCCGCTGAGTTCGGGCGGGATCACCGCGGAGCCGATCTGCGTCGGCCCTGGATCGCGCGTGCAAAGCTGCTTGCCGGTCCGCGAACGGTCGTCATCCTCCTCGAAATGCTGCCAGATGACATTGGCTTTGAAATTGTCGCTTGGTTCCCATTGCACCGAGGCCCGGGTCGACCACAGGTCGCGGCCGTTGACGCGGGTCTTGTTGAAGCTGTTGTAATCATAGCCGTCGCGCTTGGTCAGCGCGCCGGCAATGCGCACCGCGAGAGTATCGCCCAGGGGTATGTTCAGCATCCCGCTCAGCCGGCGCGATTTGTAATTGCCGACCTCGCCCTTCATTTCGCCCCGGAATTCATGACCGGGCAGCGCCGGGATCAGGTTGACCACGCCGCCGGTCGCGTTGCGGCCATAGAGGGTGCCCTGTGGCCCGCGCAGCACCTCGACGCGCTCCATGTCGAAGAATTCCTGCTCGAACAGCCGGTTGCGGATCAGCGGCGTGTTGTTGAAACTGACGGCGACGGCCGGGTCGGTGCTGGCCGAGACCGCCTTGGTGCCGATGCCGCGGATGGAGAAATTATAGCCACTGAAATTACCTTTCGAAAAGGTCACATTGGGCACGGCGCGCAGCAATTCCGAACCGCCTTCGATCTTGTGATCGTCAAGCGATTTCCGGGAAAAGGCCGAAATCGCGATCGGCACGTCCTGGATCTTCTCTTCTTTTTTCTGCGCGGTCACGATGATGTCGGGGCCGGGATCGTCGCGCACCGGCTCGCTTGCATCGCTGGCGATGGTGCCGGCGGTTACGACATAGGTTTGCGGGCCGTTCTGGCGAAAGGACAGGCCGGTACCGGCGAGCAGCCGTGTCAGGCCCTGTTCGATCGTCAGCGTGCCCTTGACCGCATTGGTACGCTTGCCGCGCGCATCGCGCTCGGAGACCAGCAACTGGATATCGGCCTGGCGCGCGAAGGTGGCGATGCCGGTGCCGGCGGGCAAAACGGGTACGTCGAACGTGGCGGTCTGCGCGAGTGCCGGCGTCGCCGCCACCACACAGATTACCGCGGTGGATTCCATCAGGCGCCGTCCCGTGGCGCCAAAGATGCCGCTCATCATCCTCTCCCCCAAATTGTCGTTCTGCCGGCGCATGCTTGCTTTGCCGACCGTCATGTTTGACCTGAGCTAGACGCTCGGCCGGATATTTTCCGTACGCGGCGCCTTTCGCGGCATCTTTGCGCACGGAAAAACCGTCACCGATCGTCTAGGATGTCGAACCCCACCAAAGTGCGGGGACGGAGGGATATGCAGCGAGGCGAGGGGCGGCAGCGGCTGGTACGGTGGGTGGCACGAGAGATCATGCCGCACGAGCCGCTGGTGCGTGCCTGGCTTGCCCGGTCGATGGTCTCTCGCGAGGATAGTGATGATCTTGTTCAGGACGCCTATTGCCGGATCGCCGAGCTGGATGAGTTCGAGCATATCGACCGGCCGGCCGCATTCTTCTTCAGCGTGGTGCGCAACCTGTTCCTTACCCAGTTGCGGCGCGCGCGCGTGGTGAGGATCGAAAGCGCCGCCGAGATCGAGATGCTGGCCGGCGCCGACGAATTGCCATCGCCCGAACGGATCGCCGGCGATCGCCGCGAATATGCACGGGTGCGGGAGTCGATCGACCAATTGCCGGAGCGGTGCCGCCGGATCTTCGAGCTGCGCAAGATCGAAGGCGTGTCGCAGCGAGAGATCGCGCAGCGCCTGGGCATTGCTGAGACGATCGTCGAGAATGAAGGCGCGCGAGGCTTGCGGCTGGTGATGGAGGCGATGCGAGCGCGGGGCGGCGGGATCGCGGATCATTATGAGCAGATCCGCGCCAGCAAGGTGAAGCGGCGATGACGCGCGAAACCGCAAGCGAACGGGAAGCGGCGGCGGCGCGCTGGGCGATGCGGCTCGATGCCGGCGGCACCGTGGCGATGGAGGCCGAACTGGCCGAATGGCTGGCCGGCGACGATCGCCGCAAGGGGGCGCTGCTTCAGGCCGAGGCCGCACTGGCGTTGATCGGTGATGCCCTGAACCATGAGCATGACGAAGAGATGGGGGCGGTTTCGCCGGCCGCGACCATCTTCACGCGGCGCCGATTGATTGGGGCGGCGGTCGCCACGCTTGCCGCATCGGTCGCGGGCGGCGTGCTGCTCTATCGGCCGGGCGAGACCTATCGCACAGCGTTGGGGGAAGTGCGGCGCGTGCCGCTGGCCGATGGGTCGATCGCGGTGGTCAACACGCAAAGTACGGTCGATGTGACGATTGGCGACCAGGTTCGGACCATCCGCCTGGAACAAGGCGAGGCCTGGTTCCAGGTGGCGCATGACAAGGCGCGGCCCTTTACCGTCGAGACCGGCCCGGTGCGCGTCCGTGCGGTCGGTACGGCCTTTTCGGTGCGGCGCTTTGGCAATGGCTCGGAAGTGCTGGTGAACGAAGGCGTTGTCGAAGCATGGCTTGCCGGGGCCGAGCGCCGGCTGGTCCGGTTAACCGCCGGGCAGCGTGCGTTTCTGGCGGATCGTGGCGGCACGCCGATTGCGGTCGAGGGTGCGGAAGCCGAGCGCGGGCTGGCCTGGCGCGCCGGCAAGATCGACCTGGCCGGTGAGCCGCTTTCCTATGCGGTGGCGGAGTTCAATCGCTATAACGACCGCAAGCTGGTCATCGCCGATTCCGCGCTGGCCGGCGAACGTTTCTATGGTGTGTTTCGCGTCGACGATCCCGAAGGCTTTGCCGTCACCGTCCATGACAGTCTGAAAGCCCCGGTGACATTGTCGGACAAGGCGGAAATCCGGATCGGTGCTTCCGCTTCGTAACAGGCCCCGATCACGCTGCGCGTTCGCGCCGCGGCGGCGCCTTCAGGAGTGGAAAGGGCTCAAACGCTGAACCAGATGACCACAGCGCCGGCAATGATTAATATGCCGGCAAACACGGTGCCTGGAAGGCGGCGTCCGCCCACTCGGTCAAACCAGCGATTTCCATAGCCGAACGGTTCATGGGACATCCGCAGAGCCTAGCGTGAACCAGTAATTCTCACAAAGCCAACTTCATAACCCACAAGCGAGGGGCCGCCCTCCGACGAGGACGGCCCCATCCTATCAGAAGCGCAGCTTGACCGACGCGCGGTAGCTCTGGTTGGCCACGTCGCTGCGGCTGAGCGTCGTGTCGGCGCCAATCGAGAATTCCGCCTTGTCGCTGCCAAAGGCGATGCCGCCGCCGATTTCGGCCCAGTCATTGTCCTCGCCCGTCATCGCGAACAATGCGTTGGGGCCGACGCCGCCGACGAAGTTCGCGCCGAACGCCGCCGGCTGATCGGCGAAGTCATGGACATAATAGGCCGAGAGATAAGGGCGGAACGTGCCCTTGCCGCTGGCGGTCAGGCCGGCACGGGCCTGCAGGCTGTCGAGATTTTCCCGATCATAGACCAATGCCGGGCCGCCCCCGGTTTCCGCCACCCGGTCGAATCCGATGCGGCTGGCGCGGATCGAGACCCGCGGGCCGACCTTGAGCTGGCCGAGGTCGAAATTCTTGCCCAGGCCGATTTCGGCCGACAGGGCCAGCGACTGGTCGCTCGCTTCGAGCCGGTAGGTCGTGGCGAGGATCGCCGCGGTCCGCTCGGTGCGGGTGGCGAACAGGCCGGCGCTGGCCACGCCGTCAAGCACGATACCGCTCGCGCTTTCGATCTTGCCGTAGATCGTGCCCTGATAAAGCGAGCCGCGCGCTGTTTGCCCGGCGATCGTCGTGTCGCCATCGACCTTGGTATAGGAGAAGGCGAAGCCGGCAATGGCGTGGTCGCTGACTTCGGTTTCCAGACCGGCGGCGAGGTAATAGCCGTCGAACTGATTGCGTCCGCCAAGCGGCACCGCGGTCGGCATCGGGGCGCTGTCGCCGTCGAGATAGCCGCCGGCGATGAAGCCGCTGACCGTGTCGGGCAGCTTGCCTTCCTGCAGGACGGTGTCGCCCGCATCGCTGCGTACTTCGGGCTGGCCAAGCATGCCGTTCATGTTGAGCGCGGCCAGTTTCATCGGCTGGCCGACCAGCGCCAGCGTGCCGCCCAGCGCGCCGGGCTGCAGCGAGTTGAGGCGATCACGGTAGAAGCGCGCCATATTATCGACCGCCACGGTGCCGATCGAATAGTTGAGCGCCTCGGCACGCGGCGCGAAACCCTCCAGCGTCGCGCGGATCGTGCTGGCATTCTGCAGGTCGAGCGGGCTGTAGAGATTGACGAAGGTCTGGCCGGTTCCCGCACGGTTCTGGTCGAGCAGCTGGGCATAGGCGCGCTGGATCGGCGAGGTGGCGAGGTCGGCATATTTGCCGACATCGATCGAGACCAGCACCGCAGTGGGCGTGTAGGTAATACGCGGCGCGCCGAGGATCGCGCTGAGCGGGCTGGTATTGGGGGAGAAACGGTTCAGGTCGGCGAAACCGCCCTCCGCGGTCAGGATCGTGTAGACGTCGGTCGAGCGGATGACCGAGTTTGGCATGACCGCGAAGCCGAGCTGGCCACCGAGGCTGGCGGTGCCGTTGGTCGGCGTGGTGCCGTTGAACGTCGTCGCGACGACCGCGATCTTGTCCGACACGCCGTTCGACCCGAGGTCGATGAAATAACGCGTCCCCGATGCCAGGATGAGGTTGCCACCGAAGGTCAGCGTCCCCGTCGTCCCGGTCGTACCCGGTGCGATCATACCGGTCGCGCTGGTGAAGTACGGCGCGTTGAAACGGCCCGAGCCGGTGATCCCGCCGCTGAGCAGGAAATAATCGCCGACCGAGGTGATCAGGCCGTTATTGGTGACCAGGCCGTCGAGCTGATTGATGTTGATCAGGCTCTTCAGCGACCCGCCCGAGCCAACGGTCAGCTTGGAAGCGGCGCTGGTCATGGTGAAGCGGTCGATCGTCACCGCGCTGTCCAGTGTAGTCGTGCCGGCAGCCGACAAAGTCACGTCGAAATAGCGCGCATTGGTCTGCGTCGCGGCGTTGGGATCGATATTGTTGGGCACGAAATTGCTCGCGCCGGGCAAGCCGTTGGCCAGAGTCGCGGCCG
>NZ_JBOHHW010000006.1:0-182567 GCF_050725575.1 Sphingomonas sp.
CGTGCTGGATATCTGCCAGCTGGCTTAACTTCATTCCCCCTTCCGCTTGCGGGAGGGGTTAGGGGTGGGCTCGCGCCCTCCTCGACCGATGCGCTTTCAGGATAGCGCGAGCCCACCCCCGACCCCTCCCGCAAACGGGAGGGGAGGAGTAAGAAGATGACCAACCCCTTCGACCTTACCGGCCAGGTCGCGATCGTCACCGGCGCCAATACCGGCATCGGCCAGTCGATTGCGCTCGCCCTTGCCGCCGCCGGCGCGGACATCGCCGCTGTCGGGCGCACCCCGGCCGAGGAGACGGTGGCCAAGGCGCGCGCGCTTGGTCGCAACGCCGAGATCATCTCGGCCGACCTCTCGACGATCGAGCCGGTGCAGCGCGTTGTCGATGAGACGATCGCGAAGCTCGGCCGGCTCGACATATTGGTCAACAATGCCGGCATCATCCGCCGCGCCGACTCAGTCGATTTTACTGAGGCGGACTGGGATGCGGTGATCGACACCAACCTGAAATCGGTGTTCTTCCTGTGCCAGGCGGCGGGGCGGCACATGATTGGGCAAGGTAACGGGCGGATCATCAACATCGCCTCGATGCTGACCTTTCAGGGTGGTATCCGCGTGCCGAGCTATACCGCGTCCAAATCGGGCATCGGCGGGCTGACCAAGCTGCTCGCCAATGAATGGACGGCAAAGGGAGTGACCGTGAACGCAATCGCACCGGGCTATATCGCAACCAACAATACCGCTGCGCTGCAGGCGGATGAGGCGCGCAACAAATCGATCCTCGAGCGCATTCCAGCCGGCCGTTGGGGTGATCCGGAGGACCTGGGCGGGGCAGCAGTGTTCCTCGCCTCGCGCGCGGCGGGTTATGTCACCGGCCATATCCTCGCCGTCGATGGCGGGTGGCTCGCACGATGAGCCGGCTGCTTGCATTCGGGGAGATCATGCTCCGCCTGTCGCCGCCGGGACGCGAGCTGCTGCTGCAGACGCCCAAGCTCGATGTGTGGGTCGCAGGCGCGGAGGCCAATGTCGTGACCGCACTGGCGCGGCTCGGCCATGATGTCGGCTTTGCCAGCATGGTGCCCGATAATGATCTCGGCCGATCGGCGATCACAACGCTGCGCGGGCACGGCGTCGATACGCGCGGCATCGCCCTGGGCGGAGAGCGCATGGGACTGTATTTCGTCACCTCCGGCGCCGGCATGCGGGCGACCGAAGTGATCTACGACCGCGCCGGTTCCGCCTTTGCCGAGGCGCCGGTGGGCGCCTGGGATTGGGACGCGCTGCTCGACGGAGTCGGCCGGCTGCATCTGTCGGGGATCACCCCGGCGCTTGGTCCGGTGCCGGGCGAGAGCGCGATCGCCGCGGTGCGCGCGGCCAAGGCGCGCGGCATTGCCGTGTCGTTCGACGGCAATTTCCGCGCGAAACTGTGGGAGCGCTGGGACAGCGATCCGCGCACCACGCTGACCGAGCTGGTGCGCCATGCCGACCTGATGTTCGGCAATCACCGTGACATCGCCTTGCTGCTTGACCGCGACTTTAGCGCAGATGGCGAGGACCGGCGGCGCGAGGCGGCCGAGGCAGCGTTTGCGGCCTTCCCCGATCTGCAGATGATCGCCTCCACCGCGCGTCATGTCGTGACGGTCGACGAGCATCGGCTGTCGGCGCGGATCGATGCGCGGAGCGGCGTCGCACAGACCGACGAAGTGGTGCTGGCCGGAATCGTCGACCGGATCGGCGCGGGCGACGCCTTTGCCAGCGGCGTGCTTCACGCGCTGCTCAGCGGCAGCGACATTGCCGAGGCGGCGCGCATCGGCCTGGCGCTGACGGCGCTCAAACATTCCCTGCCGGGCGATGCGAGCCTGTTTCGTCAGGCCGATATCGACGCGTTTCTGGCCGGCGGGCTGGATGTGCGGCGGTAACCAATATGGCTTTCCCGACGAAGGCCGGGGTCCAGCTGAGGGGCGGTGATGACGGGCGTCGCGCTTCGTTACTACCGCCTTCCCGACTGGGGCCCCGCCTAGCCGGGGAAGCGATAAGATGAGTGAGGAGAGAAGGCATGAAGCTCGCACCCTTGATCGCCCTTGGCCTGTTTGCGACCGCCGGCACGCTCGCGGCGCAGGATCCGCCTGCCGCGCCGCAGCGACCGGTGGCAAAGAGCACCCTGCCCCCGCCCTCCGACGCCGAGCGCGCGCGCCGCGCCGCGGTGATCTTCGCGCCCTATCGCTATGGCGACATCTTGTGGGAGAATGACCGCACCGCGCACCGCATTTACGGCCGCCCGCTCGAAGCCGCCGAGCCGCCGTCGAGCTCGGGCATCGACGCCTGGGGCAAGCATGTCCGCTGGCCGTTCATGGATCGCCAGCTGCGCACCGGCAAACAGCATGACTATCAGGGCGAAGGCATTGATTTCTACAATGTCCACAGCTTCCGCGGCGCGGGCGGCCTTGGTGTCTGGCAGGACAACAAATTGTGGGTCTCGCGCAATTATGCCCGTTACCACATCATCGAGAACGGCCCGAATACCGCATCGTTCGAGGTCGAGTATGATCCCTGGCCAGTCGATGTGAACCGCAAGGCGTGGGAGAAGCGCCGCTTCACCCTGCCCGCCGGCACCAACTTCACCCGCATGGTCTCGACGATCGGCTCCGACAAGCCGGAAGCATTGACCATCGGCATCGGGATCAGCAAGCGCGCGACCAATGAGACAAAGCTCGGCACCTTCTCCGCCGACCGCAAGACCGGCAAGATCTCCTGGTGGGGCCCGACCGATCCGGAAAAGGGCACCATGGCGGTCGCGCTGATGGTCGACCCGGCGGCGATCGTCGACGTCACGGCCGATTATGACAATTACATCGTGCTGCTGAAGATCATGCCGGGCAAGCCGTTCGTCTATTATATGGGTGCCGCCTGGGATCGCGGCGAGGATTTCCATAGCAAGGCCGAATGGGACGCCTATGTCGCGGCGCAGAAGCCGGACTTCGATCCCGCGCATCCGTAACGCCCTGGGCTGATCGGGCGCGATTTGCTGGCTGTTCCTGGCTGTTATCCGGGAATATGGTTTTTCCTGGCTGTTATGTTGGATACGGCAGCCAAATTTCGAGTTCATTCTCAAGGGCTTGAACCTATGCTGGCTGTTATTGAATAACAGCCAGCGAACAGCCAGGTATCAGCCAGCGAACAGCGAACGACGCTGGCTGTTCTGCCCGAAACAGCCAGCACAGAACCATTCGATATCTCCAGTCATGTCAAAGAGCGTGCCGGGCGCTTGAGCCGCGCCTCGTTCGGAGTCGAGTTGCCATGACCAGCGCCGATGTTGAATCGGGATGCGAGGCCGCCGAGCGTGATCCATCCTAGTCGTCCGCCAAGCGTTCGGCGAACAGGTCGACCAGTATCCGGACCGCGGGCGTGACACCGCGATGCGACGGGTAGATTGCGCTGACCATCGTCTCGCCCGCGTCCCAGTCCGGCAGCAACCGGATCAGTGCGCCCCGACGGCAGAGCGGTTCACCGACAAAGGTCGGCAAGGGACCGATGCCGAGCCCGCGCATGGCCAGCTCCGCGACTGTTTCGGCATCGTTGACCTCGTGGCGCGGCACGACCGCGACCTCGCACGGCGCGGCGCGTCGCCCGCCGTTCGGCGTGAAACGCCAGTTGCGCGGTGCGAGCGCGGCGGTGCGCACATCGATCAGCGGCACGGTCGAGAGGCGATCAATGTCGAAATCGCCGCCGAGCGCGGCGGCCATCGCCGGCGATGCATATAAGCCCGAAACGATCCGGCCCACGCGTCGTGCGGTGAAGGAGGAATCGGGCAGGTCGCCGCCGCGAACGGCCAGATCGAAACCATGTTCGGCCAGATCAACGACGCGGTCCGACGCATGCAGCGAACAGCGCATATCGGGATAGGCGATCAGGAAATCGGCCAGGATCGGTGCCAGCCGGTGGCGTGCGAACAATGCCGGCGCGGTAATGCGGATCGTGCCGGATGGTGCCGCCCGGGCGCGTGCGACCTGTGCCTCCGCTGCCTCGAGTTCCTCGACGATGCGGCGTCCATGATCATAATAATGCCGGCCGATATCGGTCAGCGCGAGTTTGCGCGTGGTGCGGTGGAACAGGCGCATGCCGAGACTGTCTTCCAGATCGGCGACGCGCCGGCTGACCGTTGCAAGCGGCAGGCGCAGTGCGCGGGACGCGGCGGTGAAGCTGCCCAGATCGGCCACCCGGGTGAAGACGATGATGCCATCCAGCGTGCGCATTGTTCCAAATCTGAGATAATTATTCGCGATAATACATTCTATTCCATTTTCCTCGCTTAGCCCAAATCCTTTCCGGCGCAGCACGCGCAGAAAAGGAGCCATGACATGACCAATGAGCAGACATCCGCCCGCATCGCGATCCGCGAGCTGATCGATCGCTATCACGCAGCGATCAATCACCGCGACTGGACCATGCTCGCCACATTGTTCGCACCCGACGCGATCTGGCAAGCGCTGGCGCCGATCGACCTGCGCTTCGACGGGCACGGCGCCGTGCTGGCCGGCCTGCGCGCCAGCGTCTTGCGTCAGGAATTGCTGGTGCAGGCGAGCTCGGGGCTCATCATCGACCTGGACGATGCCGATACCGCATCGGTACAGTCGACGCTGATCGAATTCGGTCGGGAAAGCGGCACCGGTACGGGCTGGAGCGCGATCGCCTTTTACAGCGATACAGTGCGGAGACTCGGCGATGACTGGCGCTTCGCACGCCGCACACTGCGGGTGCGGTATATGGGAGAGCTTGCCGTCACAGGCCGGGTCGCCGACGCGCCCTGACCCTCTTTCCGACCCCAATCAGCGGTGATTTACCGGGACTTGTCATACAATGCTTGACTTGACTCCGCGTTTTGCTGCAGCAATGACACCGGTATCAAAAGTCGATGATCCGGCATCAAGCCGGGCGCTTTTGGAGAGGGTCTGAAACATGAGCATGCAGTCGGCAGTGAAATTCGGCGTGTCCGCGGCGGTTCTGGCCTGGGTCATTACCCCGGCCCTGGCGCAGGATGCCGCCGCTCCTGCTCAGGCTGTTCCGGCCGCTCCGGTGGCGGAGGCGCAGGATAATGGCGGGCTGGAGGACATTGTCGTCACCGCCAACAAACGCGCGGAAAACGTTCAGGACGTGCCCTCCTCCGTGCTCGCAATGACCGCGGCCGGACTTGAGCGCGCGAACGTCCGCGACTTTGACGATCTGGTGAAGGCCGCACCGTCAGTGACCATCACCAAGACCAGCCAGCCGGCCAATAACAGCATCAACATCCGCGGCATCGGCACCTATGCCTATAGCATCTCGACTCAGCCCAGCGTCGTGGTGGTGATCGACGATATCCCCCAGGCATTCCAGGCCGCCGCCTTCACCTCGCTCACCGATGTCGCGCAGATCGAAGTGCTGCGCGGGCCGCAGAGCACCTTGTTCGGCAAGGCCGCCTCGGCCGGTGCGATCAACATCACCACCATGGCGCCAAGCGACAAGCTCAGTGGCCGGGCAGAAGTGCTGTTCACCGATGACGGCGAACAGCGCGTGCAGGGCACCTTGTCGGGCCCGATCAGCTCCACACTGAAGGCACGGATTTCGGCGAGCTACAGCAAGTATCGCGGCACGATCTACAACACCTACACCGACAATTGGCTCAACGGCCAATCCGACGTGGTGCTGCGCGGCAAATTGCTGTGGGAGCCGTCGGACTCGACCTCGGTCGCGCTGTCGCCCTATTTCGTGCGCTCCAAATCGACCTGCTGCGCACCGGCGCAATATTTCCTCAGCCCCGGCGTGACGTTCAGCAAATCGAACATCAACCAGTCAGTGATCCTGGGCGGCATCGTCCCCGGATCGAATAACCGGCTGACCCGGATGGACATCGACGCCAAGGGCGATTCACGCGACTGGGGTGCCGGGCTGAAGGCGTCGCACACTTTCGACGGCGGACTGACGCTGACCTCGATCTCCTCGTTCGACCGCTATGAACTGGTCGATCTGCAGGACACGGATTCAAGCGCATTCGATTTCCGCACCATCGCGCCGACCGCGCCGGCGGGCGGATCGGCCAATGGCGGCTTCTTCAAGATCAACACGATCACCCAGGAATTCCGCCTGACCTCGCCGGACAGCGGGCCGTTCCGCTATATCGCCGGCCTGTTCTACAGCAGCACGGATTCGACCCGCGATTATGTGCGGGGTTCGAACACGCTGGGCAATTTCAACAATCTCTCCTCGCTGCCCTCGACCAACAGCATCGCCTATTCGAGCTATTTCACGCAAAGCTCGCAGCAGACCTATGCTGCGTTCGGCCAGGCGACCTATGACGTGTCGAGCGCCTTTTCGGTCACCGGCGGCCTGCGCGTCCACCGCGAGAATATCCGCTACCGCTTCCGTGACCGCGGCAACAACGTCACCTATGGCATGCCCGATTGCGCGACCGCGACGCCGACCGCGAGCGTGAAGATCTCGACCTGCGACAGTGACACCGTGGTCACCGGCAAGGCCGCGCTGCAGTACCGCCCGTCCGACGATGTGATGCTCTTCGCCAGCTATGCGCGCGGCTACAAGGGCCTCGCCTATGACCTGACCAGCACCTATACGGTGCGCACACCGCTCGCCTCTGGCCCGCTGAAAGGTGTGCCCGTCGCCGACGCGGTCGCCGCGCGCCAGCCGGTTGCGCCGGAGAAAAGCGACGCGTTCGAGCTGGGGTTCAAGACCACATTACTCGACGACCGGGTCACCTTCAACATGACCGCCTTTTATGAAGTGTTCCGCGGCTTCCAGGCGCAGAGCCGCGACGACACGACCGGCCAGAACATCCTCAACAGCCTGGGCAAGGTCACCTCGCGCGGCGTCGAGACCGAGATTTCGGCCCGGCTGAGCCGCGACTTCACGCTCAACGCTTACGGCGCCTACACCGTCGCGCGGATGGACGATTTCCCCAATGCGACCTGCTTCCCGCAACAGACCGTCGCGCAAGGCTGTGTCGGCGGCATCCAGAATCTGTCGGGCAAGCCGCTGCCCAACGCACCGCGCTGGAACCTCAGCGCGAACGGCCAGTACGACATTCCACTCGGCGACAGCACCAAGGCGTTCCTGCTGGCCAGCGCGCATTACCAGTCCCGGGTGATCTTCAGCCTGTTGCAGGATCCGGACTCGGTCCAGAAAGGCTATGCGCTGGTCAATCTCGGCGCCGGGATCGAGACCGGGCCGGTCAAGGTCACTTTGTTCGTCAACAATGTGTTCAACCAGCATTATGTCCTGACCAGCGGGCGCGACGGGGTGTGGAACTACAGCGTCGGTGCCGCGACACCGACCCTGGCGGTCAATTACAAGCCGGGCCGCGACAGCAATCGCTATGTCGGCGTGCGCACTTCGGTCAGCTTCTGAACGCTTTTCGGCGGCGGGTGTCACCCGCCGCCGACTCTGCTATCACCGGGGCATGACGACCAAAGCCGCAACGCTCGCCGACGATCTGGTTCGGCAGTTCGAGCGCAGTATCGCCGCCGGCGACATGCCGCCCGGATCCCGCTTTCCGACCGAGAAATCGATTACCGACAGCGCCGGCGTGAGCCGCACCGTGGTGCGTGAGGCGTTCGCCCGGCTTGCCGCGCGCGGCCTGCTCGTGTCGAAGCAGGGATCGGGCGCCTATGTCGCGCAGGCCGCGCGCTACCAGGCGTTCCAGGTCACGCCCGAGGAAATGGGCGATGTCGATGACGTGCTGAAACTGCTCGAAATGCGCATGGCGCTGGAAGCCGAGATGGCCGACCTCGCCGCGCGGCGCCGCACCGATGCCGATGTCGCCGAGATGCGGCTGTGCAATGACCGGATGCGCGACAGCGGCGATATCGACGAGGCGGTCACCGCCGACATGGCGTTCCACCGCGCGATCGCTGCGGCCACCCGCAACGATTATTATCTGCGCTTCATGGACTTTCTCGGCGTCCGCCTGGTGCCACCGCGCCGGCTGTACCTGCGCGACCGGGCCGAGACCGAACACCGCGCCTATGCGCGCGGCATTTACCGCGACCATGATGCGATCCTGATCGCGATCGAGGCCGGCAATCCGACGCGCGCCAGGGCCGCGGCGCGGCGGCACATGCAGAAAAGCCTCGACCGGCATCGGGATTTGCGCGGTAACGGCGCCGCCGAGTGATCCGGCGCACATGCCGAAAACCCCGGTGATCTCGCGTTGCCGCTTGCGATCATCGATGAAGCGATTCAGGCCCTGACGCTTCCGTCAGTTCCGCAACCGGAGCAACGACACCATGCGCCCAATGACTGCCGCTGCGATCCTTACCGGCCTGTGCCTTGCGACCGCCGGGCCCGCGGCACCAGCTCAGGTTCCTGCCGCGACGACACCCGTGCCAGAGACCGCGCCGGTGTCGCCGGTGGACATCCGCGCCGATTTCGCCTCGCTCTACGCAACGCTGCAGGAGGCGCATTACGACCTGTTCGCACACCGCCCGAAACGGGACTATGATGCGTATTTTCATACCCTGGACGCAACCATCCGGGCGCCGATGGACAAGGCGCAGGCGGCGCGGCTGTTCCAGCGTTTCATGGCCTATGGCCGCATCGGGCATGCCCGCATCGATGCCCCGACGGTCGATTTCGTCACCGCTCTCCGGGGTGGCGGAAAGTTCCTGCCGCTGTTCATCCGTGTCGATGGCGATCGCACTTTCCTGACCGCCCCGGCCGAGGAAAGCGGGACGATCGGGGCGGGCGCGGAGCTGGTGGCGATTTCCGGCCAGCCGATTGGGACATGGCTCACCCGGCTCGGCGGCTATGTCTCGGCCGAGCGGTCTTATATGGCCCATGCGCAAATGGAGGAGAGCTTTCCGGCATTGCTTTGGATGGATCTTGGTCCGGTCGAGAGCGTGCCGGTCACGGTCCGCATCAATGGCCGGCGCGTCACCATGCCGATCAAGGCGGTGACGTTCGAAGGCCGTCGCGCGCTCGCCCGTCGCTTCCCCGCCGCGTCGTTGAAGACCGATTTCGAAACCCGCGACTATAAGGTGCTTGCCGACGGGATCGGCTATCTGCGCCCCGGCCCGTTCTTCAACACCGACGGCAAGGCGGATGGCCCGGCGCCGTCCTATGACGCGTCCTCCTTTCGCCGCTTCATCGATGACAGTTTTGCCAGGATCGTGGCAAGCGGCGCGACTGACCTGATCATCGATGTGCGCAACAATCCCGGCGGTGACAATAGCTTCAGCGACCCGATGGTCGCGTGGTTCGCCGACCGTCCGTTCCGCTTTGCCTCATCGTTCATGCTCAAGGCCAGCGCGGCGACCAAGGCCTATTATCTCCGGCAGAAGGCGCGAGCCGAACCGGTCGATGCGGACCTTGCCCGGATGATGGAGACGGAGGCGCGCCAGCCGAACGGGACGCGTTACGCCTATGACCTTCCACTCGTGGCGCCCCGTGCCGAACCGCGCTTTCATGGCCGCATCTGGGTGCTGGCCAATCGGCACAGCTATTCCAACGCAGCGTCGGTCGCGGCGTTGGTGCAGGACTATAAATTCGGCAAGGTCATGGGAGAGGAGACGGCGGATGTGGCGTCGAACTATGCGTCGGTGCTCTATTTCGATCTGCCCCGCACCGGCATCACCGTCACCTATCCGAAAAGCCATTTCATCCGCCCCAACGGAGCGGATGAAGTGACCGGGGTGGTCCCCGACGTGATGCTGCCGAGGCAACCGATTACAGGCGATCGGGACGTCATGCTCGATGCCGCGTTGCGCCATGTCCAACACGAAGCAAGTCGGACACCATGACTCCCCTATCGGCACCGCCGCGCTGACGGAGCGCGGCCATGCCCTATTCGTAACGCAGCGCCTTGATCGGATTGGTGCGCGCGACACGGTAGGCATGCGCACTGATCGTGCCGATCGCGATCGCCAGGGCAAGCAACCCGGCCTGGAGGAACGGCACCGGCGTCAGCGTGATGCGTGTGTCGAAGCCGTTGAGCCAGCCGCGCATCACCCACCAGGCCAACGGCCAGGCAATGATGTTGGCGATCAGCACTGGCCGGCTGAACTGCCACACCAGCAGCTGGACGATGTCGCGATTGCCCGCACCCAGCACTTTGCGGATGCCGATCTCCTTGGTGCGGCGTTCGGCGGTGAAGGCGGCGAGACCGAACAGGCCGAGGCAACCGATCACCACGGCGAGGATCGCGAAGGCGCCGAACAGCGCCGCGCGCGCCGCATCGGCATTGTACAGGTCGTTGATGATATCATCGAGGAAACGGGCGCGGAATGGGATATCGGGCACCAGCCGCTTCCATTGCGTTTCCACCTGGTCGCGCAGCGACTTGGCCGGAACGCCCTGGAACCGCACCAGCAGCTGCGAATAATTGTTCGATTTATAGAAGTAGAAGACTGGCTGCACCGGTTCGCGCGCGGAGCGATAGCGCACGTCATTGACCACGCCGATAACGGTCGAAGGTACCCCCCCGAGGCTGGTATCGACCATGCTGGTCATGACCTGCTTGCCGATCGCGTCGGCCGGGCTCTTGAAACCGAGGCGGCGGGCCGCTTCCGCGCTGAGCATGATGTTGACGCCGCGCTGGACCAGTGCCCGTTCAGCGTCGAGGTTGGTCGGCGACGGCAGGCTGGCATCGTCCATCGGCTGATTTTCGGCAAAGGTGCGGCCGGCGAGCAGCTTCATGCCCATGGCCGGGACATACCCCGGATCGATCGCATAGACGCCGAGCTGGACGATGTCGGGATGCCCGGCCAGTTGCACGTCAGTCGAGGATTGGCGACCATTGTCGACCGCGATCGTGCCGCGGCCGACGGCGGAGACTCCGGGCATGCGCTTGATTTCCTGCACCAGCGTGGTCGCGATGCTGTCGACCTGGGCACGGTCGAGATTGTCGATCTGCAACACGCCGTCGCGGCGGAAGCCGCCATCGGCGTTTCGCGCATAGAGCGTCTGGCTATAGACGATGAGGGTACAGATGATCAGCCCGATCGACACCGCGAACTGGCCGACGACAAGGATGTTGCGCATCCGCCCCGACCCTTCGGCATCGGCCGCCGACTTGTTCGCCTTGAGCACGCGCGCCGGTTCGAAGCGCGACAGGACGAGCGCGGGGTACAGGCCGCCGGCGAGACCGACGAAGAGGGTCAGCAGGATCACGGGTCCGATCAGCCCGTCGAGCGCGAAATAGCGGATCGTGATCTGCGCATCGAGAAAGCCGTTGAGCGCGGGCAGCAGCAGCTCGACCAGCGCCAGCGCGACGACCATCGCGGCGGCAGCGAGCAGGATCGATTCACCGATGAACTGCGTGATCAGCTGGCCGCGTGTCGCGCCGAGCACCTTGCGCAGTGCAACTTCTCTGGCACGCTGCGTCGCACGAGCGGTAGCGAGATTGGTGAAGTTGACGCACGCCATGCCGAGGATGAGCAGCGCGATCACCGCGAAGGTCAGAATCGTGCCGCGGTCGTTGCCGGGCCGCTGCGCGCCGCTCTGCGCCTCGCCGAGATGAACGTCGCGGATATTGACGAGTTTCCAGTCCTGGATATTCCCGGGATTGGTCACAACTGAACCGCTGATATCGTCGGGAATGTTGCGTTTTTCCCAGGCGGGCAGCTGGCTGTTGATGAGCCCTGCATCGCCGGGCGATTTGAACTTCACCCAATAGCTGCCCTCCTGCCAGTTCCAGCTGGTTATCGCTTCGGGTGCCTTGGCGCGGTAGACGGCCGGATCGTACCGCGCGACCATGCCGAAGGCGAGCGAGGAGTTTTTCGGCAGATCCTGGTGCACGCCGGTGACGCGATAGTCCGCCTTCAGGTCGCCGCTGGTCAGGGTCAGCGTCTGCCCGATCGGATCGGCGTCACCGAATAATTTGGTTGCTGCGCGTTGCCCAAGCACGATCGAATGGGGATCGTCGAGCGCATGTTTCGGATCGCCCTTGATGAACGGCACCTCAAGCACGTCAAACAGATTGCTGTCGGTGAACAGAGCACCGGGAATGGTCGATGGCTGGCCGTCCTTGATGACCACGATCGACTGGCTGCTGACATAGGCGGCGCGCTCGACCTGGGGGAAATCCTTTTTCAGCGCCTGGCCGGAGACATAGCTGGTCTGCTGCATCTTCATTTCCTGGCCGCCCTGCGGCGTCGCCTTGTAAAAGGTCTGGAGCTGAAACACGCGGTCGGCGCCCGGCAGCCAGCCGTCATAGCTGAATTCATACCGCACAAAGCCGAGGATTAGCAGGCAGGCGGCGATGCCAAGCGCGAGGCCGACGATGTTGATGGCGGCATAGACACGGTTCTTGGCGAGTGCGCGGATGCCGACGGTCAGGTAATTGCGCCACATGGCTGGGGTTCCTCTTGATCTGTCATTAACCTCCGTTCGGGCTGAGCTTGTCGAAGCCCATGCCATGCCCTTCGACAAGCTCAGGACGAACGGGGGTGGGTTGGTCCGCCGTTATCGGATCACGCGGCGCGGCGCTGCTGCTGCAAGACCCGGCCATCGAGCATGCTGACGATGCGGCTGGCATAATCGGCATGGGCGGGGCTGTGGGTGACCATCACGATGGTCGATCCTTCCGCATTCAATTGTTGCAGCATGCGCATCACTTCCTCGCCATGATTGGTGTCGAGGTTGCCGGTCGGTTCGTCGGCCAGGATCAGCTTGGGTTCCGCGACCAGCGCGCGGGCGACCGCGACGCGTTGCTGCTGGCCGCCCGACAATTGGCTCGGCCGATGGCGCGCGCGGTGCCCGACGCCGACCCGGTCCATCACCTCGTCGGTGCGGCGCTTGCGGTCCGCAGCGGACACGTCGTGATAGAGCAGGGCGAGCTCGATATTCTCCCGCACCGAGAGTTCGTCGACCAGATTGAAGCTCTGGAAGATGAAGCCGATATTGGCCTTGCGAAAGGCGGCAAGCTTGGCTTCGCCAAGGCCGGCGACTTCGGTGCCGTTGAAGACATAGGAACCGGACGACGGTGAATCGAGCATGCCCATCAGGTTGAGCAGGGTCGATTTGCCGCAGCCCGAGGGGCCCATCACCGCGACGAATTCGCCATCGGCAACATCCAGGTCGATCGCATCCAGCGCGGTCGTTTCGATCGTATCAATGCGGTAGGTTCGCGAAAGAGCGCGCATCTCGAACATGGTTCAATCCTTTGCCGTGAGGTCGATGTTGAGCCGGTCCTTGTCGACGAAACCGGTATAGGGTGAGGTGATGACGCGTTCCCCGGCGTCGAGGCCTTCGAGCACTTCGATCGAATCCGGGTTGCGGCGGCCGAGGCGGACGGTGCGCTTGACCGCGCTCTTGCCGTCGGGTGAGACCACGAACACCCAGTTACCGCCGGTTTCATTATAGAAAGCGCCTGCCGGAATGATGCGCGCCGGAGCGGGATCGCCGAGCGTCAGCTTCGCCTGCAGCGTCTGGCCGCGCTGGATTGCGGTCGGCTCAGCGCCGATGAACTGCAGATCGACCTGGAACTGGCCATTCTGGACCTGCGGATAGATTTTGGCGACCCGCGCGGGGTAATTCTTGCCCGCCAGCTCGACTATCGCCTTTTGCCCGAGCTGGACGCGCCCGAGATAGAATTCGTCGACTCCGGCCATCAGCTTGTTGCGGCCCGGGCTATCGACCTGGCCGATGCGCTCGCCGCGCTTCAGCGACTGGCCGACCTGGATGTCGAAACCCGACAGCTTGCCGCCGACCGGCGCGCGCAGGTTGAGCGCCTCCAGGCTCGAGCGGGCGAGCGCGAGGCTCGACTGGAGTGAGGCGGATGACGCGCGCTGCTGGGCAAGCTGACTGCCCTGCAGTCGTTCGTCGGTCGCCTGGCCATGGCGCAGCACGGCGAGGCGCTGCTGCTCGTAGCGATACTGGTCCTGCGTGTCGGCGAACTGGCGGCCGGCGACAAAGCCCCGCGCGGCGAGCGGCGCCTCGCGCTCATATTGGCGGCGCGCCTTGTCAGTGGACAGGCCCGCCTCGAGCACCGAGCGCTGATTGGCGATACGGGTCTGCGATAGCGCCAGTTCCTGGCTGCGCATATTGTTGATTTGCTGCTCCACCTCGGTCTGGCGCGCCAGTACCGAGAGCTGCAGCTCGGAATTCGAAAGCACCACGATGAGCTGGCCCGGGACAAGGCTTGCGCCGTCCTCGGCAACGACCTTTTCGACCCGGCCACCCTCGATCGCATCGAGGAAGACGGTGAACAACGGCGTGACGCGTGCGCGCAACGGTACGAAATCTTCGAAATTGCCGCTGCGCACGGGTGAGATGGTCAGCCGGTCGGCGACGACAGTCTGCGAACCGGTGCGCGGGGCATAGAGCCAGAAGGCGATCAGGGCGACGATCAGGACGGCGGCGATCGCAGCCCATTTGATCCAGGGCGACATGCGACGCACCGCGACGATGCGGTCCATGCCGGCCCCGGTGACGGCCGCACCGGATTTGATGCCGGGTTTCGCCGCGCCGTGGATTGGCTGGTCCTGGGGTATGCGCACGACACTCATCAATTCGTCCCTCTCGCCCGGATGGGTAGCAAGCGGCGTGCCAGCAGCCCGCCCGAGGGCGGAAGCCGGCGGGTCGCGGTCAGCCTGTCCGTTTCCGAACACTTGTGTCCGGAAACGGACGTCAGGGACCGCTGTGACAGTCATGCGAATACCGGCGGTGCCGATGCGATGGTCAGGCACAGGGTGGCGAAAACGGCGCCGGTGACGCTCAGAACGTGAAAGGCGAAGGGGGTCTTCATGGGTCTTCTCCAGATCGGCGGGAGTGCCGATGTGAAGAGCATCGCATCAGTCGTGCCAATTCGCGGAAAAGTCAGGATTTCCGCCATTTTCTGGCCAAGAAGCATAATTCCTGCCGTCCTGGCACGGAAATTGACTGTCCGATATCGAACGGCGATTGTACGAGAACGGTCACATGGCGAACCAATCCTCCCCCGAATTCGATTGCTGTCTGGTCATCGACGATGACGAGGACATCCTGATCGCGGCGCGGCTGTTGCTGCGCACAATGTTCCGTGAGGTGGTGACCGCCTCCAACCCGGTCGACGCAATGGCGGCGGCGAGCGCGCATGCGCCCGATGTGGTGCTGCTCGACGCCAATTTCGCGCGCGGTGCGACCGATGCGGCGGAAGGGCTGGCGCTGCTCGATCGGCTGCTCGCGGTCCATCCCGACCTGATCGTGGTGATGATCACCGCGCATGCCGGAGTGAAGATCGCGGTGGAGGCGATGAAGCGCGGCGCGACCGACTTCATCTCCAAGCCCTGGGCCAATGAGCGCTTGCTGACCACAGTGCGCACCGCCGCCGCACTGGCCGGATCGCGCAAGACGATCGCGACCGAGCGCGCCAAGGTCGCGGCAGTGGCTGATCCGGCGCCGGGCGGCACGCCGCCATTGATCGGCGCGGCGGCACCGATGGCACGGGTCAACTCGCTGATCGCCCGTGCTGCACCGACCGACGCCAATGTGCTGGTGCTGGGCGAGAACGGCACCGGCAAGGAACTGGTGGCGCGCGCGGTCCACCGCCAGTCGCTGCGCGCCGGACAGCCGATGCTCACGGTCGACCTCGGCGCGATCTCGACCGAACTGATCGATTCCGAGCTGTTCGGCCATGTGAAGGGTGCCTTCACCGATGCCAAGGGCGACCGGATCGGGCGCATCCAGGCAGCCAGTGGCGGCACCCTGTTCCTGGACGAGATCGGCAATCTGCCGCTCCATCTTCAACCAAAGCTGCTCACCGTGCTGGAACAGCGCCAGGTCACACCGGTCGGCGCCAACCGGCCGGTCCCGGTCGATATCCGCGTTATCGCCGCAACCAACTTGACCCCGGCGATGCTGCGCGACGAGAAACTGTTCCGCCAGGATCTGCTGTTCCGGCTGAACACGGTCGAGATCGAGTTGCCGCCGCTGCGCGACCGGCGCGAGGACGTCCCCGCGCTGGTCGATCATTTCCTCGATCATTATGCGAAGCGTTACAATCGCCCTGCCCCCGCCCTGAGCGCCGCCGCGCGCGCCGCGCTTGCGGCGCATGACTGGCCCGGCAATGTCCGCGCGCTGCGCCATGCGATCGAGCGCGCTGTGATCCTGGCGGGCGATGCGCCGCTCGAGCCGGACGACTTCCCGCTCGGCAGTCCGGCGGTGCGCCATACCCCGAGCATCGCGCCGGAGGCTGTGGTCACACCGGTCGCGAATGACCTCAATCTCGACCGGGTCGAGCGCCAACTGGTCGAACAGGCACTGAAGAAACACGCCTATAATATCTCCGCCGCCGCCGCCGAACTGGGCGTGTCACGTGCCGCGCTCTATCGCCGGATGGAGAAGCATGGGCTTTGATCGCCGCTTCACGCTCGGGCTGGCAGCGTGGATCGCAGGGCTGTTCATCGCCTTGCTCGCGCTGCTCCTTGCGCTGCAGACGCCCGACCTGGCGGTCGCGCGGATCGTCGCCGCGCTGATCGTCGCGGCGGTCGGCTGGGGTTTGTGGCGCCATGTCGAACGCACCAACATCATGGTCGCGCGCTTCGTCGAGGCGCTGCATTTTGGCGACATTACCACGCGCTTCGATGGTCGCGGCGGCGTCGGCTTCGGCACGTTGAGCAAAGCACTCGACGACGCCATGCATGCGCTGCGAACGCAACGCGACGCAGGGATGCGCGAGCTGCGTTTCCTCGAGGCGCTGGTCGATGATGTGCCGGTCGCACTGCTGACGGTCGACGACGAGCACGGCGTCCGGCAAGTCAACAAGGCCGCGCGCCGCCTGTTCGGCCATGGGAAAGGGACACGACCCGAAGATTATGCCGGCTATGGCGCAACCTTCGCCGCGCGTCTCGCCCGCGCCGGCGAGGCCGGCCAGGAAGTGCTGATCCTGCGCCTGCCCGCCGGACCGCAGCGCGCCATCGTGCGCACCGGCGCACTCGATCGACTCGGCTTGCAGGTGCGTGCGATCACCGTCGAGCCGGTGCAGGGCGCGCTCGACGCGGTCGAAATGGCGGCGCAGACTGACCTGGTCCGCGTCCTGACGCATGAGATCCTCAATTCGCTGACGCCGGTCACATCGCTTGCGGGCACGGCAGCGGCACTGCTCGACACCGATCCGCCCGATATCGAGTCAGCGCGGACCGCGATGACCACATTGGCGCGCCGCGCTGAAGGGCTGCGCCATTTCATCGACAGCTACCGCGCAGTCGCCAAGCCACCCGAGGTCAACGCGCGCACCTTTGCCGCCGCGCCGTTCGCCCACGAGCTGGGCCGATTGTTCGCGGCGGAGTGGCCGGCGGTGAAGCTGACGATCGACGTCGCACTCGACGTGACGCTGCAGGCCGATCCCGATCTGTTGGCGCAAGTGCTGATCAACCTGTTGCGCAACGCCGCACAGGCGACGAGCGAGGCGGGTCGGATTGGCCAGGTACGGCTGTCGATCGAGAGACGGGTCGGCGGCGGGACATTGATCGAGGTGGCGGACAATGGACCCGGTGTGCCCGAAGCGGTTCGCAAGGACGTGTTCCTGCCCTTCTTCACCACCCGCGCGGCCGGCACCGGCGTCGGCCTGAACCTGGTGCGGCAGATCGTGGTCGCGCATGGCGGGTCGATCGACCTGATCGACAGCGATGAAGGGGCGGTGTTTCGGATCCTGCTGTGAAGCGCGACGGCGTCAGCTCGCCTTGGCGAGCGGCACCTCGAACAGCCAGGCAAGCGCTTCTTCTTCCGACATCACGAAGTGCACCTTGTCGGACGCCAGCAATCGCCGCATCTGCATCTTCTGCAGCGTCGATTGCGACCAGATCACCGCGATCCGTTCCGCCAGCACGCCATAGGTCGGGATGAACACGCTGACCTCGTCGGCGATCTCCTGCGATTGAACGGCATAGCCCCTGACGTCGATCAGGATTCTGCCGCTGCGATCGCCACGGCTGGCCTTTTCGACCTTGCTGAGCAAAGCAGCCGCCTCGCGCTGGAATGCATCAAGCGTCGCGCGATCCCACAGCCCGGAAAGAGTCAGTTTCAGGAAGCGCCGGTGAGCGTCATAATCGAAATTATAACTCGTCGTCATGACCTGTCCCGATCCGCAAATATCATCGCTATGGGCAGATCATTAATAGGCCGATTTTGAAGGATTGTAACCCGCCCGGATCTACAGAGATTCATATTATACTTATCGGCCATCGTCACCATTTGGCGGTCATGGGCGACGCGCCGTTAACCAATATTCGTTCGATCAATACGTAATTTACAATAGGCCGAGACTATTGGCTCGTCAGCCGGTCTCTAGGCTCATCGGCGACCGCGCTGCGCTTGCACGGTGCGGGATGTGCGAACGCATCGGCACATGATAACGCCGCGCCGGACCGAGCGGATTTGTGGAGCGTAGCCAATGAAATTTCGAACGGCCTTGGCGGCATCGATCCTGTTCGCCTCGCCGGCGACGGCACAATCGGACGAGGAGTTCGATCCGGCCAAGGTCAATGTGGTCGATGCGATCAACTGCGCGATCGACACGAGCGAGTATATGGGCTTCGCCATCACGCTGGGCGACGAGGACGGCGGCTACCGCAAGCGGGGCTGGATCAAGCAGGAGTCGGGCAATAGTTTCCTGTCGCAATATCGCCTGCCCGCGCCAATCGACATTGCCGGTCACCAGACCAGCACCATCGTGTTCGGCAGCAGTGGCGTGTTGGCGGTGCTCGATATCGCCGACCCGACCGAACTCGCAAAACAGGAGAAGATCGAGAACGTCATCCCTGGCTCAGCCAAGTTTCTCGGCGAGCGCGAGATTCTCAAGACGGTGGAGAAGGATCCGGACAATGGCTGGACCATCACGACGCGGGTCACGCGCAACCTGTCCACCGTATCCAGCCATCCCGGCAAGACGCTGCTGGGATGTTCCTATGTCAGGGATGTGAAGCTGCCGGGCGAGAAATGATAACGGCCGGCGGGACGTGTCATTGACGATCGAAGGGGATCACGCCCGCTGCGCGTAGCTGCGTCCCGATCCGCTCCGCATAGCGGTGAGCGAAGGCTTCGCGTTCGTCTTTCGGGCGTTGAAAATAGGCGTCGAGCGGCGTCGGATAATCGCTGTCGGCGTGCCATGACGGACGCTCCACCTTTTCAAGATAATCGACCCAGTGTCCGATTTCGTGGAGCAGGGTGCGATAGAGTTGCGTGGCCCTGACGGATGCGGCGGTGACCGAAATTGAATATTTCCTGCCGATCCGATCCACGGTGTGGCCGTCGCGACGGAGACGATCCAGTTCCTCCATATCGTCTGGCTGGAGGGCAGTGGACCACTCTATCGTAGCCCCGCAATCCACAGCCTCCAGCATCACCGCCGGGCCATCGCTCATGTCGGGCCGGGCGATCTCCCCCAGATTGGCGTGGTAGAACAAACGGCCCCAGGCAGGACGTAGCAGCCTTTGCTTCCGGGTCGGCTGACGAAGAACAAAGGTCGTCAGGCCTGCCCAATCCGCAAACGGGATATGCAGGAGAACACGGCATATATCGTCCAGAGTGCAGGCATGCTCGCAACCGCTTCTGGTCTGTTCGACGATCAGCAGGACTTCGCGCCCGGCCACCATACGCTGGATCCGTCGATGGGCTCCGAGAGTTTCGCCCCAGGTTCGGCCAGAAGCAGAGATGTTCGGAATAACGAGACGATTATCGCCACCATGCCCCTGCTTGGCCGTGCCGATGTTCCGATTTCGCCTGCCCGGGTTGAAGCCTGCCCTCATTGCCGCAGCCTAGGTCATTGCTGCTGTAATTCGCAATCCGGCATAGCCCGCAGACCAGCACGCTCGACGCGATGGTTCCAGGTGGCTAGCGTCGCCGCCAAATCGCAAAGGGGCATGGGACATGATCGCGAAATGGCTCGTGATGGGCGCAGCGCTGGTGACGGGCGCGGCATCGGTCCCGGCACTGCGCAGCGGCGAGATACCTGACAGCGAGACACCTAGCAGCGAAATCGCGGACTCCGATACCCGCGCATGGTGGCAGGCGACCGAGGCGCTGTCGGGCGATGCGATGGAGGGCCGTGACACCGGGTCGCCGGGTTATGACCGGGCGGCGCGGCTGCTGGCTGCGCGGTTCGCTGCGGCGGGGCTGAAGCCCGCGGGCGAAAACGGCAGCTGGTATCAGCAGCTCAAGCTGATCGACCTGACGGTCGACGCGCGCGCCACACACTTCCGGATCGGCGCGGCACCGCTGCGCTTGCTGCACGACATCACGCTGCGCCCTTCCCCCAACATGCCGCGCGCGCTGGACGCGCCGCTGGTCTTTCGCGGCTATTGCGGCGCCGGGACGCTTGGCGATGTGCGCGGCAAGGTCGTGCTTTGCTATGGCTGGCGGCGCAGCGGGCTGACCAGCGCCGCCGAGCGCGCTGCAGCGGTCGAGGCAGCAGGCGCATTGGGCATCGTCACCATTGCCGATCCGGGCTTCACGATCGAGCCGATGCAATGGCCCGTCGCCTATGCGCGCAGCGTCGCGCCAGTTGGTGCACCGGCGCCGAATAGCGACCGGTTGCTCGTCGCGACGCTCAATCCCGCCGCGCTACCGCGCGTACTGGCCGGCAGCGGACAAGATGCAGCGACATTGATCCGCGCCGGGAGCACTGGCGCGGCGCTCCCCAATTTCAACCTGCCCGCACCGTTCGCGGCGACCGTCACACTGCGCGAGCGGATGATCGCTTCGGCCAATGTACTGGGCCTGCTGCCCGGCAGCGATTCGATGCTGCGCGACCAATATGTCGTGCTGTCGGCGCATCTCGACGGCTATGGCCGCGGCGAGCCGGTCAAGGGCGACGGACTATATAATGGCACGCTCGACGATGCCGCCTATGTCGCGCTGCTGCAGCGGCTGGCGGAACGGCGCCAGGGCAAGGGCTATCGCCGCTCGGTGGTCTTCGCGGCCTTTACCGGCGAGGAAAAGGGACTGCTCGGCGCGACAGAATTCGTCGCGCACCCGACGGTGCCACGCGCAGCACTGGTCGCCAACATCAACCTCGATCAGCTGCGCCCGATCTTCCCGCTCGACCTGATGACGGTCCATGCGCTCGACGACACGACGCTGGGTGATGCGGTGCGCGCCAGCGCCGGTAACATCACGGTGCAGCACGATCCCGAACCCGAACGCAACCTGCTGCGCCGTGCCGATCACTGGCCATTCCTGTCCGCCGGCATTCCCGCGACCGGCTTCGTGTTCGGCTATCGCACCGGCACGGAGTCCGAGCAACGTTACCGCCACTGGTACCAGACCGGCTATCACAAGCCGCAAGACGATCTCGACCAGCCGATGGACTGGACCGCGGCGACGAAGTTCAACGCATTCTTCTACGATCTGGTCGCGCGCGTGGCAGATGCCGACCGGCCACCCGAATGGAAGCGGGGGAGCACGCTGCGGCCGGAGCGGAAATAGCAGCAGTTGGAGCGCGAGTCGCAGTATCATCCGACCCGATTTTCCGCTGTTCTCCGGAAATAAAAAAAGCCACCCCTGTTAAGTTGGATTTTGGGTGTCGATTTTCGTCCATTTTAGAATGGCTTGAGACAGCTTACCCCTGTTCCCGATAACAGGGGTGGAACAGCGGTGGAACAGGGGTGAAACAGCGGAATAACGGCGGTGAGCGACCGCTGTTCCTGCCCAATGGCCGCCGCAGCGCGTTCGATATTTTCCAGTCATGTCAAAGAGCGGGGCGGAACGCCGGCTGACATCCCATCCACCGCCACACTGTCATGCTGCACGCCAGGGTTGAATCGGCACTGCCCGTCACGCCGTCCGGCGCTGCGGGGCGATCATTCTATGACAGAGGCGAAAAATCATAGCTGGCGCCCGCTTCCGCCGCGACGAAGCGCTCGGGCGAAACACCAGCGGCGGACAGCGCGGCGGCCAATGCGAGACGCGGCGCTTCCCGTGCCTCGTCGGTCAGCTGGAACGTCCCCCAATGAATGCCAAGCGCGTGCGTCGCATCGACCTCGTGCAGGATCTGGACTGCTTCTGCCGGGTTGACGTGCTGCGCGGTCATGAACCAGCGCGGTTCATAGGCGCCGATCGGAATCAGCGCGACGTGCGGCGATCCGAACAGGTCGCGGATCTCGCGGAAGATCGCGCCGTCACCATAGCCGGTGTCGCCGGCGAACCAGATGCTGCCCGCCGGCGTGTCGATATAATGCCCCGCCCACAGCGCCATACGCCGGTCGCCAAGCCTGCGCGCCGACCAGTGATTGGCACGCGTCAGCACCGTCGTGACACCAGCGCCAAGCTCGATCCGGCCGTGCCAGTCGCCCGTGACGATCCGCGCGCCAGGCACTGCCGCACGAACGATCGCATCATTGCCAAGCGGCATGACCAGCAACGGTGCGTGCGCGGCATGGAGCCGCCGCAGCGTGGCGATGTCGAGATGATCATAATGATTATGGCTGATCAGCACCGCATCGACCGGCGGCAGATCTTCGAACGCGATACCGGGCGCCGTCGCTCGCTTCGGCCCAAGAAACGAGACCGGGCTCGCGCGGTCGGACCAGACCGGATCAGTGAGTATGTTGAGCCCCGCCGCCTGGATCAGCAGCGCGGCATGCCCGACCATGGTGATGCGCAATCCATCGACGCGACCCTCCGGCCGAGCCGGGGAGACCGGCACGCTGCCGGGCCATTTCGCGATGACGCTGGTCCGCTTCCAGCGCAGCACCTCCCATAAGGATCGGTCAGTGACCGGCTGTCCCGGATTGAAGAAAAGCTCGCCATCGAAATGCGCGCTTGGCGGTCCGGCATAATAGCGGTTGCGGGGCATGTGATCGTCTTAGCGGCGATTCCGACGCAAGGCGATGCGCTCCACCCACGGAGAAGCAGCCCAATGTGGTCGCGAGATGCTCACTAAGAATGGTCAGCTGATATCGTGAACGGGGGTACGAAAATGAACGCGACAAGCAGAACAAGAGTCGCCACCGCGTACAGCAGATAGAGGCGGTCGATTAGCCAGACCAGGAGGGAGAGAGGTGTAATCCTGGCGGGCCGCCGGAGCACCCAACCCGTCTTTCGATAGTCGATAACGCCGCAGATCGCGCACGCAACGGCCACGCCCAGGAAAGAGAAATTCATGCCTCTTTCTCCACCGTCTAAAGACCCTTGCCCCCCAGCTTGTAGGTCAGCTGCAGGAATACGCTGCGCCCAACGCTGTCGACCAGCTGATGTCGTAATAGGGATAGGCCGAATAGCTCGGGTCCTTGACCGGCTTGGTATCGAGCACATTGGTGACGCTCAGCGACCCGCGGAAATGGTCGGTGAAGTCGTACAACAGCGTCGTGTTGAACAGGTAGCTCGCCTTGATATAGGCGTCCTCGTCATAATTGGGCAGCTTGCCCAGCCGCTTGCCCTCGACCGTCAGGCGCAGGCCCTGATAGGCATAGCCGATGCTTGCCGAGGTCTTGTCGCGCGGGATGTAATAACCGCTGTCGAACGCAAATTTGTTGATGATCGGATCGCCAGGATATTGGCGGAAGTCATGCTTGAAGACATGGGTGTGGGCGAGCGAGAGCGAGAAATCGCCGAAATTCGTCGGCACCCGGCCATGCAGCGCGATGTCGAGGCCGCTGGTCTTTTCGGTCGCGATATTGATCGGGTTGACCGCGACGGAGTCGAGCTCGCCTTCCAGGGCACCGCTGCTGAAGCGGCGCACGCGGGCGAGCGCATCCTTGCACGTCGGCGTATTGATATCGACCGCCGAGCCACTTGTCGTATGACCAATGACACAATCGGCCTCATCGCGAAGCAACGTGTCGATGCTCAGGTCCTGCACCTGATTGCTCAGCGACACGCGGAAATAATCAACCGAAACATCGAAATTATGCGTCGGGGCCCAGACGATCCCGGCAGTGAGCGACTTGCTCGTTTCCGGCTTGAGCCGCCGATTGCCGTTGCGTTGCGCGACGATGCCGAAGTCATAATCGTCGCTGCAATCGCTGAGGTTCGTCCCGTCACCATTTTCCCTGCGGCACATGAGATAATCGGTGGCGGAGGGATGCGTGTTGCCCGGGCCGGTGAAGACATAATGCAGGTCGGGTGCGCGGAACCCGGTGCCATAGGACGCGCGGAGCAGCAGCTTCGATGTCGGCCGCAGTTCCACACCGCCATTATAGGTGAACTTGCTGATGCCGTTGCCGTCATAGCCGAAATGGTCGTACCGGCCCGCCCCCGACAATTGCAGGAACTTGGTCACCGGCACGCGCAATTCGCCGCCCAGCGCCCAGTGCGAGCGCCGGCCGACGCCGTCGCTATCCTTCAGCCCGACATAATAATCGGTCAGGGCGAGCGGATCGGGATTGAGGTCATAGCCCTGCTTGCCGAATTCACCGACCGCGGCGAAGCCGACCGGCCCGGCGGGAAGCTGGAACAGGCTGGTGGTGTTGATCGTCGCCGAGACATTGTCGGTCCAGCTCTTCGGACGATAGACCGAATTGACCGCGATGCTGTCATATTCAGCCTGGGTCAGCGGTTTGTAGAGCCGCGCCGGATCGGCGTTGAAGATCGGATAGCCGCTATCCTCATCCACCCCAAGCTGAGGCCCGAGGAACAAGGCGTTCGCCTTCGCCGCGATCACTTCTGGAAACTTGACCACCGCCGAATATTCGCTGTGGTTGAAGACGAGTTCGTAATTCCATTTGTCGCCCAGCCGGCCCTCGATCCCCGGCGTGATGGTGAAAGTCTTTTGCCGGTTGCGGATCATCACATTGCGGAACCCGCCCGACTCTTCCGGCGTGAACTGGCGCGACCAGTCGTCGAGACCCCATCCGCCAAAGCTGTTGTAGAACGTCGTGTCGCTGCTGCCCGAAGGCCCCTGATAGGCCCAGCTCAGCACATCGGGCATCAGCGAGACATTGCTGATGCCGAACTGCGCGTCGACGAACAGCTTGGCGCTGTCGGAAATATCGAAGCCGGCGGTGCCGTAACTGTTGAAGCCCTCGCGCTGTGAGATGACCGTGCCATAGCCGATCGACGTCTTGCTGCCGCAGAAATAGCCTGGACCATAATCGCCAAGATCATCGTCATATTGGCCATAACGCGGACGAGAGGCGCGGAAGGTCGACCCGCCGTTCAGCGACGACAGGCCTGCGCAGACCGCATTGCCGGGATCGATATAGACTTCGTCAATCGGTTCGTAACGGACGAACGTCCGCCGCGCGGTGGTATTGACCGGATTGTCGTCGGTGCTGTCCTGGATCGACCGCTGATACGCCCAGAGCGGACGCTGGTTGAGATATTCGATGCCACCAAGGACATGGAAACGGTCGGTCGACCAGCCGGTGGTCAGCGTGGCGCGGTGCGACACGCCGCCGCCATGTTCGGTCAGGCCATAGCGATAGTCGATCGTCGTCCCGTCGACCTTTTGCTTGAGCTTGAAATTGATCACGCCCGCCATCGCGTCGGACCCGTAGATCGCCGAGGCGCTGCCGCTGAGGATTTCGACCTGGTCGAGCAGGCCGAGCGGGATGTTCGAAATGTCGGTGAAGTTGCTGCGCCCCTGAAACGGCAGCGGGAAGTCGGCGATGCGCCGGCCATTGACCAGCACCAGCGTGTGGTTGGGGCCAAGTCCACGCAGATCGACCTGCTGCGCGCCGGGCGTGAAGCTCGCGCCGCTGAACGATTGCTGGCTCTGTGTCTCGCCGCCATTCTGCGTCACCGCGCGCAGCACGTCGGCCACGCTGGTATAGCCATTGGCGCGGATCGCGTCGGCGTTGATCACCGTGACCGGCGCCGGCCCTTCGGCCAGCGCGCGCGGGATGCGCGAGCCGGTGACGACGATGTCAGTCGCGGTATCCTCGACCGAGGCACTTTCGTCCATCTGCGCCACCCCCGGCTGATCGACCGGCGGCGCGGCGTCCTGTGCCCGGGCGGGCGCCGCCAGCGCCAGTGCGCCGGCGCAGCAGCCAAGCATCGTCGAAATCCGCAAAGCGTTGCGTGGCGTCGTCATTTTTGCCCCCCTTTTTCCCGGCACTGCCCCGTCCGGCCTGTTGGCGGCCCGATCGGCGACGGCATCGGTCCCCATTAGGCGACCATCGCTAACAAGATTGCCGCGACCGATCGACGGAAATAGTGAAGAGCGGCGATGAATTCCGTTCGGTGATGCCGCTGCGCACCATTGCGACGATTGGGGAGGAAGACCGAAATGACGAGCATAGCCCTGCGATCCGCTGTCGTTGTCCGGCGCCTCCTCTGCCTGCTCGTCCCTATTCTGATGCTGGCGTTCACGTTAACCGGTGGCGCGGCCATTGCGCAGGAGTACGACCATTATGTCGCCGGCGACCTTGCCGCGCCGACCCCCGATCCGGTCAGCGGCGGGTTGCTGCTGCTCGGCGGCGGCGACCGTGACGAGGCTGCGATGCGCTGGTTCTTCGCCAAAGCCGGGCATGGCCATATCGTTATCCTGCGCGCCTCCTATGCCGGCGAGATCGGTGAGGAATTCTACCGCCAGCGCGGCGGCATCGCCTCAGCCGAGACGTTCGTGATCAAGAGCCGCGCGGCATCGACCGATACGGTTCTGCTTGACCGGCTGGCCAAAGCCGACGGCATCTTCATCGCCGGCGGCGATCAGTCAAATTATGTCCGCTTCTGGAAAGGCACCCCGGTCGCACAGGCGCTCGACGCACATGTCGCCGCGGGCAAGCCGCTCGGCGGCACCAGCGCGGGGCTCGCGATGCTCGGCGAGCGGCTCTACGGCGCAATGGACGGCGGCAGCCTGGCCAGCCCCGAGGCGTTGCGCGATCCGTTCGGCCCGGCCAACACGATCGAGGCGGATTTCCTGCACCTCGCCTTGCTGCGCGGCATCGTCACCGACACGCATTTCAAGGAGCGCGACCGGCTCGGCCGGCTGTTCGCCTTTCTCGCCAAGGCGCAGGTCGGGCGCAGCGGCGCACCGATGCTCGGGCTGGGCGTCGACGAAAGCGCCGGGCTGGCGGTGGAAGCCGATGGCACCGCGCGGATCCATGCCACCGCACCGAATGGCGGTGCATGGCTGGTCGAGGGTGCCAAGCTCAGCAAGCTGAAGCCCGGCGGGCCACTCAGCGTGACGGGCGTGCGGGTGACCGGGATCGGGCCGGATTCAGTGCTGCATTTGCCGTCGGGCAAGGTCGACCGGCCCAGCTTCGTGCGGGACTATGCGGTTGAGAAGGGCAAGCTGGTGGGGGCGAAATAGCGAGTTTTTGTCGCTCCTTCCCGGCATGAAAAGGCAGTCATATGCCTGCAAACATGGCATGCTTCTTTGAGAATCGAATGATGTGGCATAGCGTCACCACATGAAGTTTCGCCCGGTGTTCCTTTCCATCGGTATCGTGATCTTGCTCGCGGCCCTCGCGCTGGCACGGGACACCATTGTGCCGGCAGGGCATCGGCCGATGCCGGCTTTGAAGGATCTGCGCACCGTTTCGATCATCCTCGAACGGAGCGAGTGCTTTGGCACCTGTCCCTCATATCGGGTTGAACTGCGCGGTACCGGCGAAATTATCTACGAAGGACGCAAGTACGTCCTTGTCGAGGGTCAGCATAGGGCGACGGTCGATCCGCAACGGGTCGCGGCACTCGTCGAGCGATTCCGCCAGGACGATTTCTGGTCTTTGCGGCCTGCCTATATTGCCTCGATCACCGACAACCCGTCCTATCGTCTGACACTTTCCATCGACGGTCAGACAAAGACGGTCACGGACTATGTCGGCAAGGAGGCGGGGATGCCGGACTCCGTGACGGCCCTGGAAGAGGCCGTTGACAAGGTCGCGGGTGCCCGGCGGTGGATCACGGGGGATAAGGAAACATTAGATTCGCTTCGGCACGAGCAATGGAATTTCTCGTCACCGGCCACGGCCGGCATGTTGGCACGGGCCGCTGTCGATGCCCCCGACATACTGGTCTTTGGTCTTCTTGCGGCCGGCGCACCAGTCAAGGAAGTTGGATCCCCCAACCCCGACGAGTACAGCCCACCGAAAACCGCGTTGGACAATGCATCACTGATGGCGCGACTGGAGGTCGCGCGAAAGCTTATCGCCCTGGGCGCCGCGACGAACGTCCCCGGTGCGGCGGAAAGCGCGCTTCGTAACGCGGCCGCGTCCAAGCATCCCGCAATGGTGGCCGAAATCCTGAAGCTGAAACCCCATGTGAATGCGAGAGATCGGAGTGGTTTCTCCGCTTTGATGTGGGTCGAACAGGGTCCTGACCCCTTCTATTTTCAACCAGACAGAACCGACCCGGTGCAAGTGATCAGGATGCTCGTCGCGGCAGGAGCGGATCCCAACCTCACCGTTGAGAAGCCGGGATCATACAATGCCGGCGATACGATACTGCATATGACCACCGATCCCGCTAAGGCCCAAGCATATATCGATGCCGGAGCGAAGCTGAACCAACGCAACGACCGCGGTCAGACGCCTGTATTGGCCAGCTCTTCGGAAGATGTCGCACTGTTGTTGCTGGACAGGGGCGCCGATCTCTCCTTGCGTGCCGACGATGGCACCAACCTCCGGCAATCCGCCAAGGACCAGGGATGGACGAAAGTCCTCGCACGACTGGATCGCAAATGACGCCGCAAGCCGCCCTTCGGGCGCGAGAATCAAATTTAAAGCCATAATCCCGAACAAGTTTTATGGCGCTTCCCCTTCCCGCAATCCCCTGCTCTAATCGCGCCATGCCGATCCTCCCCCGCACCATCGCCGCCCTGCTCGCGCTGAGCCTGGCCACTCCCTCGCTTGGCCAGTCCGCATCCGACTCGGTCGATCCGTTCATCGGTACCGGCGGCGAGGGGCATACCTTCCCCGGCGCGGTCGCGCCGTTCGGCATGGTGCAGTTGAGCCCGGACACCGACACCAGCCATGTCATTCGCGACAGCTACAAATGGGCCGCGGGCTATCGCCATGACGACCCGACGATCCAGGGGTTCTCGCACACCCATTTCTCCGGCGCGGGGCATTCCGACCTGGGCGATTTCCTCGTCATGCCGGCGGCCGGCGGCACTGTGGCGCTTGAGCCCGGCGACCCCGCGAAACCCGGTTCAGGCTATCGTTCGCGCTTCGACCATAAGGACGAGGTCGCCAGGCCCGGCTATTATGCGGTCACATTGCGCGATCCCGGCATCCGCGCCGAGATGACCGCCGGCACGCGGATCGGCGTGCATCGCTATGCCTTTCCGGCGGGCAAGGCGGCGCATCTGGTGATCGATCTGCGCAGTTCGCTGTACAATTATCCCGGCAAGATCCTGTGGTCGTCGCTGCGCCTCGCGCCCGACGGGACGGTCACCGGTGCGCGCGAGACGCGTGGCTGGGCGCCGGGGCGCAAGCTCTATTTCGCGATGCGCTTTTCCGCGCCGCTCACGGATCACGCTTTTGTCAGCACCGAGAAGGACGTGCCGTACAAGGGGTTCCAGGGCCCCGGCCGCGGCAGTGACGCGCTGGCCGAGAAGAGCGGCCGGGCCCTGGTCGCGCGGCTCGATTTCGGCGCGCTGACGGCACCGCTCGAAGTGAAGGTCGCGATCTCCTCGGTCGACGAAGCCGGCGCGATCGCCAATCTCGACAGCGAGCCGGGCGATTTCGACGCGGTGCGGGCCAAGACCAAAGCGGCGTGGGACAAGGCGCTTGGCGTGCTTGAGATCGACGCGCCGGCGGGCATGAAGACCAGCGTCGCCACTGCGCTCTATCATACACTGCTTGCCCCTTCCGTCGCGGGCGATGCCGATGGGCGCTATCGCGGACCCGACGACCAGGTGCATCAGGCGAAGGATTTCACCTTCCGCTCGACCTTTTCGCTCTGGGACACGTTCCGCGCCGAACACCCGCTGCTGACCTTGGTGCAGCCGGAAAAGACCAATAGCGACATTGTCCGCTCGCTGCTCGCCAGCCGCCGTTACAGCCCCGACGGCATCCTGCCGGTATGGCAGTTCCAGGGGCGCGAGACCTGGACGATGATCGGCTATCACGCCGTGCCGGTGATCGCCGACGCCTATCTGAAGGGCGTGGGCGGGTTCGATGCGAAAGAGGCGCTCGACGCGATGGTCGCGAGCGCGAGCTATGCCCCTTATGGCGGGCTCGGCGACTATATGAAGCTCGGTTACGTCGCGATCGACCGCGAACCCGAAGCGGCATCGAAGACGGTCGAATATGCCTATGACGACTGGACCATCGCGCGGATGGCGCGGGCAATGGGGCGCAAGGACATTGCCGACACGTTCGACAAGCGTGCCGCCAACTGGCGCAACAGCTTCGATGCGAAAACCGGCTTCGTCCGCGCGCGCAAGAGCGACGGCGCGTTCCGCACCCCGTTCGACCCGACCGCGATCAATTACGGATCGGACTATACTGAGGGCAATGCATGGCAGTATAGCTGGTTCGTGCCGCAGGATCAGGCGGCGCTGGTTCAGGCGATGGGCGGCGACAAGGCGAGCGTCGCCAAGCTCGACGCGATGTTCGACTATGATAATTCGAAGCTCGATTACAGCCATGCCGAGGATATCGCCGGGCTGATCGGCCAATATATCCATGGCAATGAACCGAGCCACCATGTCGCCTATCTCTATAATTATGCCGGCGCGCCGTGGCGCACCCAGGCGCGGCTGACGCAGATCGTCGCGAGCCAGTACAAGCCGACCCCCGACGGCCTGTCGGGCAATGACGATCTCGGGCAGATGTCGGCCTGGCTGGTGTTCACGTCGCTTGGTTTCTATCCGGTCACGCCGGGCAGCCTGGAATATGTCATCGGCCGGCCATTCGTGAACCGCGCGGCACTGGCGCTGCCCGGGGGCAAGACCTTCACCATCATCGCCGACGGGCTGGACGATGCGCATCCCTATGTCGGGAGTGTGTCGCTCAATGGCCGGCCGCTGGCGCGCGGGTTCATCCGGCATAGCGAGATCATGGCCGGCGGTGAGTTGCGGTTCGTAATGCAGGCCGGGCCGAACAAGACGTGGGCGGCGGGTGCGAGGGAGCGACCGTTTTCATCGAGCACGGCACGGTAATTCAGGGCATGTCAGTATTCGAAGAGAATGAGGAAATCCTGCGGCGCATTGCTGACGGTGGGAATAATCTGGAGCCGCCGCGACCCGTCGATTTCGCCCATGTCTTCACCGATCAGGCTTCGGCGACGCGCTTTGCCGAGGCCGTACGGGTCGAGGGTTTCGAGGCGCGGATCGAGAAGATCAACGACGAGACCGACTTCGGGGCGGATCCGTGGGACGTTACGGCGTCACGAATGATGATCCCGACTTGCGAGACGATCACCACGACTGAAGTGCAGCTCGATACATTGGCGCAAAGCTATGGCGGCCGTGCCGATGGCTGGGGCTTTCTGAACATCTGAACGGTATGATCAGTCCCCCTCCAGCTGCGCGATCACCCGACGCAGATTGTCACGCGCGGCCTGCTCCCATTGATCAAAACCCCAATCGGTCAGGAACAACCGGTCCCGCGCGAGGAAATTGCGCAGGATGCCGGCCCGTGCAGCGGCATAAACGCCGGCCTCGACATGGGCATATTCCGCGCGGATCTGCCGGTCATAGGCGTCGAACACCGCCGCCGGCTGGCCGAGGATCGACAGGTCGATATCCAGCAGCAGTGCGCCATCGGGACAGTCGGCCGGGTCCGGCGGCACATGGCGGATGGTGGCGAGGATTGCCGCGCCGGCGCGGGCGGTCGCGAGCGGACCGGCGATCGCGCCCATTTCTGACGCGCAGAGCACCGCACTCAGTTCTTCGTTGCGGCCATGCGGCGCCTGCGGATCATAGACCGCGTCATGCCACAGGATGAAGCCGGCACAGGCCGTTGGATCGACCACCGGCACCGCATCGCCGATCGCCCGGTCGAGATGCGCCAGCATTGCCTGGGGATGCGCCCAGGCGTGATAATGCCGCCAAGGTTCGCGGTAGCGGCGCTCCAATGCCTCGAGCGGCGCCGCCGCGAGGAGCGACGCGATTGCGGATCGGGGATTCATGGCGCTCGTCATCTCCAGCTCCGATGCCCCGGCCCGTTGCGGATCATAGACCAGCACGCCCTGATGGATCCAGCGCGGCCAGCGCGATCGCGACGTCCGTGCACCTCGCGAAAACATCGGGCAACAACGCCGATATATCAGGTCGTAGACTCATAAAGCGGCCATTCCCCTTCCGCCCCAGTTCCAGCCCTTCTCGCCGCGCCGATGTGATCCCGAGAGCGGACTTTACCCGCGCGGGGGCAGTTTGTCAGCGGACGGCTCCTCGTGCGGACCCGTGATGCGGAATTTCTCAATGGCTTCCCAAGCTTTCGGCGCAATGGCGACCTTAAACGGGTTGCTGAGGAGCCAACGGAAGCGAGCCGACTTACGTGCCTCTGCGACGATACGATCAAGTAGATCAGGTGACGGATCGCGAAGCACGTTCTCCAAGTTTCCACACCCCATGAGTGCTAAAAACTCGGGATCGTCGCTTTGTGAGGCGGCTATAATCACATAGGCGAACGCCTTTTCAGGATCATCAAAGTGGCAGGTGATGATCTCGTCAAAGTCGTCCGCCAACTCGTCGGGCCAATCACCCGCACCCTCGGCCTCGTATCTCGCGTAAGCGAGAAGTTGCTGACGCATTTGGTCAGCATCTGGCCGAGCCAACGCCCTTTCCAGTTCGCTCGAGTTTATTTTCGCACTCATGCGGCCAGAGAGTAGCTCGGTCGCCATGCGACGCAAGGTCGGCTTCATATCGCTCGCTGTCGAAAGCAGACAGTCTCGAATCCCCCAATTTTTGCCGTTCAACCCCCTGCGTAAGCGGCCCCATTTTATGGGTTCACGGCCTAGGATCTGGACCCTAACGCTCCGGGCGTGTCGTCCGGTCGGGCAATGTGCTGCGCGGCGCCAGGCAGGCGGTCGGCTTGGCCGCAAGCAAGCCGGCCTCGGGCATGGCGGCAACCAGTTTCTTCGCGTCGGCGCTCTTCAGATAGGCGATCGCCGTGCAGGCCGATCGCGTCTTGTCGGTGCAAAGCAGCGCGCCGGCCTCGAACTCAACGAGCTGCTCTTCGCTCTTGCCGTCGGGCTTCGCCTTGCACACACGGTAAATGGTGCCGGCATTGGCGGTTGCCCCGCCGGTTGCAGGAAGGCCGATCGCGATCAAATTGGGCGGCGGGACGAGCAGCGGCGCGGCGGCGAAATCGTCGCGGCGCAGCATTTGCCCGGCGCGGATCGGCAACTGCGCATACTGCCCCTCGAGCTTCGCGATATCCTTTGTCGCGGCTTGCTTGCCGGCGCCACCATCGGTCGCTGCGATATCGCCGGGCGACACCAGATGGTTGAGCGCCATCGTGCGTACCGCCTTGAACCGCACCTCGGCATCCTGGCTGCGCTGTGTGAGCAGATAGGTGCCGATGCCGAGCAACAGGCAATAGACAATGAAGAACAACGTCATCATGCCGAGAATGGGTCGATAGCTCATCTGATGGTGACCTTCGGATCCTCGCCGAGCGACCAGCGCTCCAGGTTACGCCACAATTCGCATTCTTCGGTGCTGGTCTTTGTCGCTACGGTGACCTTCAACTGTTCAAGCAGCGTGCTGCGCTTGACGTCGATCGCTGCCCGTACCGCTTCGGTCAGCGATCTCTGGCCCTCAAGCGCCATGCGGTGGAATATGCTGACCAGCAACGGCCCCGCGGCACCGACCGCGATGAACAGATAGGGGGCCGCATAGAAGAAGGAGACAGCCAGCCAGACCATACAGGTCAGCGTCGTGGCGGCGATCATCATCACGCCGAATTCGACCTGCATCTTCGAACGGGAAATGCCGGGCGTGACCGCGTCGTCCGCCGTGATCACTGCCTGAATTCGCGGCCACATATAATCGAACGACACGCCATATGCTTTGGTCGTGTAACGCTCCATCACCGCACGCAGATTGCCGAGCTGCGATGCCCGGATATCGTCCCGGACGAATTGCGCATGCAGCCTGCCATTGGCTTCCTCGGCATTGAGCTTCGCATCCTCAATGGCGGCTTCGATCATGTTGATCAGATCGCCCTGCGCCTGATCGAGCGCGGCCGAAGCCTCTGCGACCGCGGCCTCACTGAGCTCGACCGAATTCAGCTCAAGCGCCGCTTTCACCGCGGCGACCGCAGCCCTGATCCGTTCCAGGATCTTCCGTCGCCCCTTTGGCGTACCCCCGCCCGGGATCAATTGCGCAGCGGCGGTCACCGTGGCCCGGGCAGCAGTGATCTTGCCGCTGTCGGTGATCGCGCCGAGCAATTTTCCCGCATCGCGCGCCACAATCAGTGCCGCCTTTTCCGTTGTGAGGAGCTGCTTCAGCGATTGATGATACGCGACCGTGACATCCACTTCTCCGCGCATCGCCTCGGCCGCACGCCATGCATGGCGGACCATTGACCGCTTCAGCGCTGCGGGCAGCAGCTCGCCTTCGATTACCCGGCGCAGCGCGGCGATCATCGGCGCCGCGACCCAGGCCAGCGAGAACTGCACGAAGACCATGATCGAAAGGCCGAGCACAGTGTCGAGGCCGAGCGCCGTCGCCAGCGCGAACGAAGGCCCTATGCCGAACAGCAGTAGGGCCAGGCCGCCATTGATCGCGGTAAACAGCACGATGGGAAAGAAGAAGCTGAGCAGGAAAGCGCTGCCCAAGTCCCTCAACGCCCCCAGCGCGTCGTCAATGCCCGGCATCAGGGCAACAGCGACATGGGAGAATTATCCCGCGGGCAGCGCGTATAGCCGGCCGATGCCGGATAGATATGGCCTCCCTTGTCCGAGCAGATCATCAACGACAGCGGCCGACGCAAGCTCATCGCCATTGCACGCGTACGGATCGCCACGAACGTGCCGGCGGGGGTCCGCTTCACCTGGGCGTCCAGGCCGTCGATTGCGGTGGCGGAATAGCGTTCGCCCGGCCCGCCTTCGACCTGCTGGCTCCGGCCGGATATCAGCGCCAGGCCCGATCCGTGACGCACCACCACCGCCGGTGTTTTGCGGCCTTTGGTTGCCTTGGCGAAATCTTCGGTCGAGAAACCGTCTTCGAGCAATGGCAACGCGATCCGCACGCCAAATGCCCGGCGGGTGCCGCTCAGCCGCCTCTTGAGACCGGCCATGTCTTCACCAATGCAGTGGCGGTCTCGATGACTTTCACCAGCGCCTTGCTCTTGCCGACCACCACCTCGAGCGCACCCGTCGCAGCGGCCAGCGCATCGATCTGCTGATCGGTCGGAAAGGCGATCTGCTTGTCGTTGTCGATCATGTCATAGACCGCCTCGATCCGGGCGATTTCGAGCTCCGCGTTCATCATCCGGCCTTCGAAATCGGGGCGGTCGGCGGGATCGAGCCGGTCGTTGAGCTCCTGCAACGCATCGTACAGTATCTCATGCTTGCGCCAGAGCTCGTCGAGGATTTCGTCCTTCCCTATCGGCATATGCTTGTTCCCTGTTCAGAGAGAAGATTTGAATGGCTATGCGGGAAAGTCGCCGGCTCTATCCGACGACATTCTCCTGCGCGGTTTCCTCTTCCGCCGCGGTGCCGGTGGTTTTGCTCTCGGCGTCGGCCGTATCCGTCTTCGCTTCGTCGATTGCCGCCCGGTAGGCGTCGCGCAACGCGCTGCCATAAGCGATGAGGTCCTCCAGCCGCTGCCCGGTCGTCACCGGCTTCTGCAATTCGACAAGCTGCTTGATGATCGCATCGACTCCGGCACTGTCATAAGTGAGCGCAGGCACGGTGGCCGGGCCCGGCGCCGGTCCGGTATTGGCCAGCACCTGCTCCGCCGATGCCTCGCCCACGATCGCGAAGCGATTGAGCGCGGTGTCGTCACCACCCAGGCGCCAGCTTGCCACGCGCGCGTCGATCTCGGCCCGGCGCATCTCACGCATCTTGGAAAGCTGGGCGAGCCGGCTTTCATTGGCAGCGTTCAGCCCATTCTGTCCGGCCGCGAAATCGCGCACTGAGGTGCGATAGGTCGACAGGATCGCGCTCGATTGTCCCGCAACATGCTGCATCTCCAGTTCGCCGGCGCATGCCGGCAACAGGAGCAACAGGGTGGCGGGCAGAAGCGGTCTGATGGTCATATCATTTCACCAATATTGAACCAGCAACGGGGAGGCCCGCGACGAAATTGGCGATGGTTTCGGGCTTGATGCCACCGGCGCCGTACGCAGCGATCTGATCGATCGCCGGCTGGATCAGCGCCCGATAATCGGCTTCGCTGGCGCGGGCTCGCTTGAGCGCGGCCGCGCGTTGCAGCTGTATTTCCCGAAAACGAAGGATCTCGAACGGTATCCCACCAGCATTTTGCGAGCGGACATAATAGCTCAGTCCTTCGTCGAACGCCTGAGCACTGGGCGCCGCCCGGCCCGTTGCGACCGGACCGCATGCAGCCGACCTGCCGCACAGCGCCTGCTGCGCCTGCGCGAGATAATAAAGCTGGGCGCGAAGCAGCGCGGCTTCGTCGAGCAGCAGCGCCTGTTGCTGCTTTGCCGTGTCCAGGTCGATCGCGACGATATTGAGATCATGCCTGATCTTGGCCATGCCAATCAGCAATGCGCTCGGCTGATCGAGCGGCCTGGCTGCCGCCTGCGCCTCCAGCGCCCTGATCGCCTCGAGCAGCTCGAGCGCATTGATCAGCGGTTCGGTGGCTTTGGGCAGCACCGTTTTGGCTTTGTCATCGAGCGTGCCCAGACTCGCTTCGAGTTCGCTGCCGAATACGGCATCGATCGTGGTGAGAACCTTGGCGAGCCTTTCATCGGTCGGCAGGCCATCGATCGATTTGAGGAAATCGATCGCCTCTTGCAGCCCCTTGCCCTCGTCTGACGGATTTGCCGCCTTCATCGCTTCCTTGAGCGCATTCTCGGCGCGCTCAAGTTGCGCCTTGCGCTCGGCCAGCGCCTTCTCCTTCGCCGGCGTCTTATCCTTCGCCAGCACCTTATCCTCCGCCAGCGCCGCGATCTGATCGCACACCATGGCGAGATTGCCGCCGATCACCGGACGGCCGTCCTGCCGGGGGTCGCAATCCTTGGCCAGCGCCTTGCGCTGGCCAAGCGCCTGACAGGCCTGGACGAGCTGGCCATAGCGCTGCGTCTGGCTGGCATCGGGGTGATTGATCGGCGGCGCGCCCGGCGCGGCGCTGGCGACCACCGTTGGACAATCGACCGCAAGCCCGCCCCCTGCCGCCTTATAGCTGCGCGCTGTCGTCGCGACCCGGCGTTCGTTGAAAGCCGTAGTGCGAACGGCGAGATCCTTGGTGAACCGGCTGGTCATCAACGTCTTCGCCTGGTCCGGCGTCAGCACTTTCGTGCCATAACTCGCCTCCAGATCGCCGCCGACCAGTTCGGTCAGGCGCATCACCGGCGTGGCTTTGGTGTTCGAAACGGTCGAGGCGGGCTTGATGATATTCAGCAGGCGATAGTCACGCGATGTGACCAGCAGATCGGCCAGCGCCTTGTCCTCGCGCTGGGCGAAGTCAGCGAGGTTCTTTTCCTGCGCCGCGAAATAGGCCGGCGTGGCAAGTGCACCGAATTTGGTCTGCAGGTCAGCCGTCGCGATTGCACGTGCCGGATGGTGAAGATAGGCCGAACAGCCAGTGACCAGCATGGAACAGGATAGAAGCGCCACAAGACGCAGTCCTGGACGCAATCCTGTCAGCTGCCCGCCACGCCCATTTATAGGCACGGCCAAGCCATTCGCCGGAATCGACGCAGTAACCATGCTCATGAGTCCCCCTCAAGGCTTAAGGATGCTATCGATATAAATCGTCGTTACAAGCGATTCGTCGTCATATCCATGACTATGGAACAATATTATCCCCGACGGACCGACAAAAACAGCTTGCATATCAATAACTCATACTTGCCATAAGGCCATAATTTGTCATTCGTTTAAGACCATATCGGATCGAACTGTTCTCCGGCGGCGCCAATCAAGTCGATACGCGCGCTGTGCGGCCAACGGCATTGAGGCGAAATCATTGCGGCGCATCACTGCCCGATACGGATCTCCCGTGACCATAGGCTACAGCCGTCTCTCAGGGTCCGGCAGCAATCAACTATCCTCGCCAATGCGATCTGACCGCTATCGCCACTGTGCCTTCGCTTCACCAGCTTATAAGACGGGCCCGCTGCAGCGGCCTAAGAGATAAATCGATGACGAATAACGCACATGCTCCTTACTTTGCCGATCTGCAGAACGCACTGCGTCAACATGGCATTTCGTGGCCGACCATGGTGCTCGACCGCAACCGCATGCGGCGCAACGTCGAACGGCTGACGGCGCTCATTGCACCGACCAAACGGCTCCGCCTGGTCGAGAAATCGTTGCCGGTGCCATCCATGCTGGACGAGCTGATGCGATTGGCCGGAACCCAGGCACTGATGGTTTTCCATGAACCGCAATTGCGGCAGACCGCCTATCGTTTTCCCGACAGTGACATCCTGCTGGGCAAACCCATGCCCATCCAGGCAGCGCGCCATTTCTACCTCCATCTTGGCAATACCCATTTCGACCCGGCCAGGCAGCTGCAATGGCTGGTGGATACACCAGAGCGGCTGGACGAGTATCTGCAGCTCGCAAAGGGGCTGACCGTCCGCATGCGGATCAACATCGAGATCGATGTCGGGCTTCACCGTGGCGGCGTCGCCGACCCGGCCATGCTGCAGACCATGCTCCGGACCATTCGGGCGGCAGCCGATCATCTGCAATTCTCCGGGCTGATGGGCTATGACGCCCATGTCGGCAAAATTCCGTCATTGGTCGAAAGCCGGACCACCAGTTTCAACAAGGCGAACCAAACCTATACCGCCTACAAGGCCATCGCCCGCGCCGAGTTTCCGGAACTGGCCCCCGAAACGCGCGACAACATTTGCTGGAATGGCGCGGGGAGTCCGACAGTTGCCTTGCACAACAGCGATGAGTCTCCGCTCAACGACATCAGCGCCGGGGCGTGCCTGCTCAAGGGAACGATGTTCGACCTGGATCTTCTCGCCGATTTCGAACCTGCGATCTTTATCGCGTCCCCGATCCTCAAGGCCTGGGACGGGACTCATCTCGCCGGCCCGAGGTGGCTTTCCTCATTGCTGTTCGGCGCGCGGCAATCGCGCGAACGCACCTATTTCACCTATGGCGGCGACTGGCGCGGCGAAATCTGTTCGCCATCCCGGATTGTGCCGAACAAATGGTTCGGCGTCAGTTACAACCAGGCCATGTTCTCGGGCCCCAGGCAACAGGCTCTGGCGGTTGACGACTGGCTGTTTCTGCGGCCGCATCAGTCCGAAGGCTCGTTGCTGCAATTCGGTCCGCTTCAGGTCGTGGAGGACGGCATGGTGGTCGACGAATGGTTGCCCTTTACGGAATAGTCAGAGCGTCTATCCGCGGCGGATAAAGATAAATTTCTTATCTATTTGATATATAATGATATTATATAGACCGTTCGTCGAACGCCGGCCTGAGATATGCAACATCCGGTGTCCCATATCTCCCGTCGCCCTCCCCACAGCCAGTCGTTCCGCAGCCCGGCCGTCGCAGCGATTCAACCCTTACCTGGGATCGGGCATGTCATCGCTTGCCGGACTTATACCGGCGGCGAGCTCTTTCTTATTGTCGAAAATGGGACTGCCAATCGGTGGCACGCGCAATGGCCTCGCGCGGTACTGAGCCTTGTCGGCATAGGTAGCACGCGTTTGCCCTCTTGACCGCGCCGCGATTCATATATAGTCAAATGTCTATATAGATGAGAATCGATATATGACACTTACCCGCGACCCGCTCGACGATATCTTCGCTGCCCTGGCCGATCCCACGCGTCGCGCGATCCTCAATCGCCTGTCGCGCGGCGAGGCGACGGTGAACGAGCTGGTCGAGCCGTTCGGGCTCAGCCAGCCGACCATCTCGCAGCATGTGAAAGTGCTCGAACAGGCCGGACTCGTCTCGCGCGGGCGCACGGCGCAGTTCCGCCCGGTGCGGCTCAATGCCCGCGGCATGGCCGCGGCCGATGCGTGGCTGGGGAACTACCGGCGCTTCTGGGACGAAAGCCTCGAGCGGCTAGGCGACTATGTCGAGGAATTGAAAAGCCGAAAAAAGGAGCGGCCCGAATGACGACCTATAACCGCATCAACGAAAATCGCGACGAACGCCGCGTGACCGTGGCGCGCGTCTATGACGCGACCGCCGACCTGCTGTTCGAGGCGCATACGACGCCGGAACATTATCTCCACTGGTATGGCCCGCGCGACTGGCCGGCGACGCGGGTGGAAATGGATTTCCGCGTCGGCGGGCATATCCTGTTCGCACTGACCGGACCGGATGGCATCGAAGGCACGCCTTTTGGCGGTACCTATCTCGAAATCGAGCCGAACAGGAAGATCGTCTATACCAACGGCTTTGTGAATTCGGATCAGGACAAGATGATCGTGACCATCCTGTTCGACGAACTCCACGGCAAGACCACGGTGACGGTGATCACCGATTTCACCAGCGAAGCGATGTGGCTGGAGCATGTCGATGGCGGCATCGCCACCGGCATGGCGTCGATCGCCGACCGGCTGGCCGATTATGTCGAGGTGCTGCTGAGCCGCTGAGCCCTGTCCTCGTCCGACCGCTGTGGGGAGGGTTCAGCACCCTCCCCCGACATTGAAGCTTAGCGGTGGGCCGGCTCGCTGCCATCGCCGACATGGAGCTGCCCGTCCCGCACAGTGAACCAGCGATTGCGCTCGCCGCGGCGGTCGACGATGCGCCATTGCGGCTGGCCATCGGTGGTCGAAAACGACATGAAACTGACGCCCGTCTGCGTGGTCAGCTGAATTTCCGGCAAGGCGCCGAACAGGGTGCAATCCCGGATCGATATGCCGCGCAGCTGATCGAAGCCGGGCTCCCACAGCGTCTCGTCGCTCCAGCTACCGCAGCGGATCGACTTCTCGTCCTGGATCCGCCAGCTCCATTCGACGCCAAGTAAAACCCGGCCCTCGGGATCTCCCGGCGAGCCGTCGTTTTTCGTCCATGGCGACAGCTCACCAATCTCAATAAAGACCGCCGATCCGTGCCCGCGCCACATATGGCTGATCGGCTCACCGATCAGGCCGGCCGCCAGTATTTCAAATTGTTCCGCTGCCGTCATCGCATCCACATTGAATGGCTTTTTCCCGATATCGCCTCCGTGAGGCTAGCAATCATTCACTGCAGTCCGGTGACGAGCAGGTGAGCATTGGCGCGGTCACACGAAACACGTAGGATCGTCCGATGAGCCGCCGGTTAGCAAGATTCCGCAAGGTTGCCGCGCTTGGTCAAGCGCCGACACCGTTCCGCCGGCTGGCAGCGGCCGCAGTCGCCGGGGGGTTTGCCTTTGCTCTGACTCAATTGCTGCTTGGTACGATATGGGGAGCCGGCTGGGACGCGACGCTTTTCTCTTCAACCGCGCTTGCCGTCGCCGCAGCGGTGGCGGCGATAACGATGAACCGTGCACGCGCGTTTGTTTATGGCGTGCTTGCTGCCTTATGGCTGCTCTTCGAAGGAATAGCCGTGCTGATCGGGGCCATTGCGGCAGGTGTGGGGTAAACCCATCTCCGTGAAGATCGGCAATCCGCCCATAAAGTTGCCGGGAGACTTGGATATACTTGTCGCTTGCCCGACGTCAGGCGACCTGCTTATCCCAACGAATGGAACCACTCTCTCCCGCCTATCTGTCGGTGCTGGCTGCGCAACTGGCATCGCTCAGCGCATTCCTTGGCGGCTTTGCGGCGACCTTTCTGGCAACCCTGCTGACGCTTGGGCATCAGAGCCGGCTGATGACGGTCACGATCGGCTTCGCGGTGATATCGTCAGTCGCATTCATCGTCACGGTGGTCGCGGCAACCATGCTGACCGCGGTGTTCCATCCCGAAGCCCCCCGGTTCATGGTAATGCTCAGCGCGTCCACGCCGCAAACCATCATGACGCTCGGCTTTTCGCTCGGGACGCTGTCACTGCTCGCCAGCCTTGGCTGCAGCGGCTGGACACGGTCGCGCAGCATCGGCTGGATCACCACGATCGTCGCGCTGATCGGCACCATGTTCATCATCGGCATGACGGTGCAGGTGGGCTGAACCGTTCTGCAGCCGGCTGTCCGGATCAGCGTTTGCCCGGCGGCGGGAAAGCGGGCCGCCGAAAGGCCGGGGCCGGCAACGACGCCGTAACGGGCAGGTCCCGGTTGTCGCCGGTGCGCAGGAATTCCATGACCCTGGCCTGCACGCCAGGATCTTGAGCGAAGAGCGGCTCGCGCGTGTGGTGCGTGCCGCGGTGAACAAGAATCGCGCGTCCGTTGGGGAAGTAGGGCAGCAGGCCCAGCGTGTTGTCGATCGGCGTCGCAATGTCCCAATCGCCATGGATGAAGACGACCGGTATTGCGCTGGCGACGGGGTCACGGAACGCGTCCCCGACGTCGGGCGTCGGCCAGGCGCGGGCCGAGGCGATGGTCGCATCGAAATCCCAATATCCCAGATCGTCCGCGGCAGGATCGGTGCGGAGCTGGTGTCCGCGCTCGCCTGACACGCCAAGGCTGGTGTCGATCAAGGGCTCGATCAGCCGCACCGGCCCCTCCTCATTGTGCCGCCGCGCGATCGTTTCCTTCGCCCAGTCGTCATAATGGCGGTCATAGACGGACAGGATGAAGGCCGGCCAATCGCCGGGCGATCGCAACAGTGAGGCCTGGAAATCCCCCAGACCGAGCGTGACCGTCCGGGGTTTGCCGGTCGCCTCATCCACCACCCGGACCGCGACCGGCCCCGCGGCAAGCCGGTCGCGCACGCTGCGCAACGCGGTCATCACCCCGCCCTGCGGCAGATAGGGTGCCAGCCCCGGATCCTGATCGGCCTCCCACGCCACGCGCAGCAATGACGTCAGGATTTGCGACGGCATGTCGAAGGCCGCGCCCAGCGGCTCGACGCCCGACAGCACGGCCCGCGCCACGCTGTCGGGGTGCAGCCGCATCACGGCGAGACTCCATTGCGACCCGAAACTCTGGCCCGACAGGCTGATGCGCTTGTAACCCAGCGCGCGGCGCAGATCGTCAACGTCTTCGGCGCACTGGATGATGGTGTAACCAGCCAGATCCTTGCCCGGGTTGGCCGCCACCGCCGCTGCGGCCAGGGCGATCATGTCGTTCGCTTCAGCTGTCCTCGACCGGGGCCGATCCAGCGGCTGGTCAGCGGTCGCCAGCTCCAGCACGTCACCGCGTTTGGTCCAGCCGCGCTGATCCACGATCACCACATCGCCGGCCGCGGTATAGGGCAGCAGTTCAGCCAGCCGCGCCTGACCAGCCGGGTCAGCGTCAGTGAGCGCGTTCAGATAGCTGCGGCCGGGTCCGCCCGGCAACACGAAGACGGGCGGGCCGCCCTCGACCGGCCTGGCCGCCCGCAATCGCGCGAACCCGACACCGATGAGCCGGCTGTTCGGTACCACGCGATTCTCGGGCACGAACAGGGTGCCGATCTCGTACGGAATGGTTTTCCCATCCGCGGTCCGGGCAGTTCCCTGCTCGACCACGATATCACCGGCCTTGTGCGTTTCAGCCGCCGAAGCGAGGTCGGCGGCGCCGGCGATCACCGCCAGCAGGCACAACGCCGCGCCGCGCACGCAGGCCGAGCCGACAAGCATATGGTTCTCCCTCAAACTCGTGATGGACCGGCAAGGAGCGAGGATTCGGCCCGGTTTGTGACACGCCCTTGGTGCGGCGTCCACGGGGTGACGTGCTCAATCCTCAACCAGCACGGCGCACCGGATCAGGTCGCTCGCCGCTGCGCATTCACGGCCCGCCTCTTCGCTGATCCAGTCGCGGAAGCGGGCGATCTTGCCGCTGCGCTGGCGCGTCACCGGGAAGGTCAGCCAGAAGGAGCGGCCTGTGTCGATCACCAGATCATGCGCGAGGATCAGGCGGCCGGCGCGGATCTCCTCGGCGAACAGCAAGGGCGATCCCATCGCGATGCCGTGACCGGCAAGCGCCGCGGCCATGTCGAGATGTTCGGCCGACAGCGTGGTGCCGAAGCGCTCGGGCGGGGCCGCATCGGTGATGCCGAGCGCGCGGTGCCATAACGCCCACCAGTCGGGGCGGCCGAGCAGCGGCACTGCCGGCGGCCTGCCGGAATCGCCGAGCCCGGCGGCGGCATCGCGCAGCGCCGGTGCGCACAGCGGGGTGAAGATGCTTGGCATCAGTCTCACCGTGCGCAAGCCGGGCCAGCGGCCATGGCCGTTGCGGACCGCGGCATCGAACCCGCCCGCGCCAAGATCATGCGCCTCGGCCGACAGGTCGAGATCGACCATGATCTCCGGGTGCTGCGCACGGAAGCGGCCGAGCCGCGGCGTCAGCCAGCTTGTGCCGAACGTCGGCAAGGTGGTGAGCGACAGCTTGCGCTCGTCCGCTTCGGCCGCGCGCACAAAGGTCGCGCGCAGCGCGGCAAAGGCCGCGATGGTTTCCTCCGCGACCACCGCGCCGGGCTCGGTCAGTTCGACGCGCTGGGCATGGCGGCGGAACAGGGTGACGCCGATCTGCGCCTCAAGCTGGCGGACATGATAGCTGACTGAGGCCGATGACGTGCCAAGCTCCACCGCCGCGCGCGTGAAGCTGCCGAGCCGCGCCGCGCATTCGAACGCGCGGATCGAGGCGAGCGAGGGGAATCGGTGCGGATCGACCATAAGTCTGACTTAGCCTCTCTCCACTATCTTCGCATAGCCAGCGATCGCCCTGCCCTGTCATTCCGGTTACACCTGCCATGACCCGAAAGGATGCCGCCTTGATCGAGCCGTTCCTCTGTTCGCGCCGCAGCCTGCTTGCGGGCATGACGATCATGGGCGGGGCTGCGATGCTGCCCCGTGGAACCGCACTGGCGCTGCCCGGCGCCGCGGCGGCGCATGCGCATGACTGGGACTGGCTGTGCGGTAATTGGAACGTGTGGCACAAAAGGCTGAAGAAGCGCCTCGCCGGCAACAACGAATGGGAAGAGTTTGCCGGCAAGAGCGCGTTGTGGACCACGCTTGGCGGGCTCGGCACGATCGACGACAATGCGCTCGACCTGCCTGGCGGCACCTATCGCGGGCTCGGCATCCGGGCGTTCGATCCGGCCCGCGGGACCTGGTCGATCTGGTGGCTCGACGGGCGCAACGCGACGCGGATCGACGCGCCGGTCCGCGGCGGCTTTCACGGTGACGAGGGTGAGTTCAGCGGCGCGGACAGTTTCGAGGGCCGCCCGGTCATTGCACGGTTCCGCTGGCACGAGATCCACAGCAAGCGGCCGCATTGGGACCAGGCCTTGTCGGCGGATGGCGGTAGGACCTGGGAGATCAACTGGCGGAACTATTTCACCCGGACCGCAACAACGCCGACGCCCCTGCCGGCGCGGACCGACACCGCACCGGGGGCGAACGACTGGGGCTTTCTGGTCGGGAGCTGGACGGTGCGTCATCGCAAGCTCGCCCGGCGGCTGGTCGGCAGCAACGACTGGGTCGAGTTTGGCGGCACGCTGACCAACTGGCCGGTGCTGGGCGGGCGCGGCAATGTCGGCGATAATGTGATGGATGTGCCCGGCGCGCCGTACCGCGGCATCGGCCTGCGCGCGCTCGATGGTGATACCGGCGAATGGACCAGCTGGTGGCTCGACGGCCGCACCCCCGGCGCGATCGCGGCACCGGTGCGCGGCAAGTTCACCGACGGGACCCGCACGCTGATCGGTGACGATGAGCATGAGGGCAAGCCGGTCAAGGCGCGGATCATCTGGTCGCGCATCACCCGCACCACGGCACGCTGGGAACAGGCGCTGTCGGCCGATGGCGGCGCGAGCTGGGAGATCAACTGGACCAGCGACTTCACGAGGGCCGCATGATGCGCACCTATCGCATTGCCGCCGCGATCGGCCTGGTCACCGCGCTGGGTGGTGCGAGCGCGCCGCGCCAGCCGGGGATCGAGATCATCGGGCCCGCTGAATTGTTCGCGGCCGGTATCGCCTCGACCGCGTCGTCGGAGGTGCGCCTGACAATCAGCCCCGACGGCCGCACTGCCCTGTGGTTCAGCCGCAACCGTTCGGGCGGTGCTGGCGGTTACGACATCTGGATCTCGCGTCGCGTGAACGGTGAGTGGAGCGAGGCGCAGCCCGTGCCGTTCAATTCGCCGACGCGCGATTTCGACCCCGCCTTTTCGGCCGATGGGCGCCAGGTCTATTTCTGCTCCGACCGGCCCGGCGGGCTGGGCGGTGACGATGTCTACCGCGTCGCGGTGACGCAGGGCGGGTTCGGGCCAGTCGAGGCGCTGGGGCCGGGCGTCAATGGTCCGGGCAATGAGTATGCACCGATGCTGTCGCCCGACGGCATGACCCTGCTCTTCGCCAGCAACCGCCCCGGCGGCGCGGGGCGCTATGACCTGTACACCGCGCGCCGCCAGGGCAGCGGCTTCGCGGCTGCCCGCCCGCTGTCGGGCGCGGTCAACAGCGCCGCGGACGAGTTCGACGCGACCTTCCTGGCGGACGGCAGGACGATCGTCTTCGCGCGCGCCGGCGACATGCAGGCCGACCGGGTCGACTTGTTCCAGGCGTCGCCAACAAAGCGCGGCCGATATGATGCGGGCACGATCCTGCCGGCCAGCGTCAACATGCCGGGCAGGGACAGCTATGGCCCGATGCTCGACTGGTCGCAGCCCGACCGGCTGCTGTTCAGCGGCCAGCGCGCGGGCGCGACGTCGATGGAGCTGTATCTCGTCCGCTACCGGCCGAGATAGGCGCGCCTTATTTGGTGGCGTATTGCCCGGCCTCGGCGCCGAAATTGTCGCGCGCGAAGACCTTGGCGGCAGCGGCGGTCTTGAAAACTTCGTCCTGCAGGGTTGCTGTGACGATCGGATAATTTTGCGAATTATAGCGCGTGTGGCGCACGGTGAGGCGGAACTGGCCGCTTTCATCCTTGTTGATCAGGAACGGGCGCACGGGGATTCTCGACATCGGTCTTCTCCATTTCGGCCGCGGGTTCCCGTCCGGGCGTGCAGCGATCGCGCCGACAGGCGATCGGGAACGGCAGGGACGAAAAGCGATCATCGCGGACCAGTAAAGCGGGAGCACAACCGGCCCTCAGTCGCGGCATGCTCAAGGCTATGCGCCGGCGATGACCGGGCCATAGCCGCTCGCGCGCGGTTTGGCGAGCGCCGGGACGGAAGAGATCAGGGCGGACCGGCCGGCGCCGGAAAATCGCTGCGCCACAAGTCGAGCCGCGTATCGCCCGGACCGCACGCCGCCGACCAGTAGAATTGGCCCGAAGACGACGTCGACGGGCCAATGTTCAGCCCGGCCGAACAATTGATCTCCGGCGGCAGCACGCCGTCGACCTGCCAGCCTTTCTCCCCCTTATGCGCCGCGTAAAGCCTGGTCCCCTTGTCCCCGACCGCGTCGCCGCGCGCGAAGACGATGCGGTGCGCGCTGCCGAGGAAAGTCGCGTCGAAATCATCCTCCGCGCCGTTGACCGCCGGGCCGAGCGCGACCGGGGTGCCGATCACCTGCCCACGGAGCGGCGCGATGAACAGGTTCTGCCCGCCGGGCACGCCGTGGCGATTGGAGGAGAAGAGCAAGGCCGTGCCGTCGGGCGACAGCGACGGCGCCCATTCGTCGCCCGGCGTGTTGACCCGGGCCCCGAGATTGCGCGGCACGCCGTAACGGCGCGTGACGGGATCGAAGGCGACCACGTACAGATCGTCGCCGCCAGCACCACCGGGCCGGTTGGAGAAGAAATAGACCTGGCGACCATCGGGCGAGAAGGACGGGTCGAAATCATTGGCCGGGCCATTGAACGAGACCGCCACCGGTGCGCTCCACACGCCGTCGGCCAGCCAGGACTCGACGATCTCCAGCCCGCTGCCGGGCGTGCGGTTGACCATGCCCCACAAGATGTGCCGCTCGTCCGGCGAGATGGCGAGGCGGACATCCGACACGGCAGTGGAGAAAGGCAGCCGCTCGACACGCGCCCGAGGCGTGGGGGTTTGGGGCGTGGGGGTCTGGGGTGCGGGGGTCTGGGGTGCGGGGGTCTGGGGTGCGGGGACCTGAGATGCAGGAACCGGTCGCGCGGGAGCGTGCCGCGCGCTCCCCGCCACCGCGGCGAGCAGGAACAGTGTCAGAACGGCCATCGGCATTTTCGGCATTGGGGGCATCGCCCTCTCCTCTCCATCATCCTGTCCGCCCGATTCCGCGTCGGCGCGCGCTTGATCGCAGGACCTTTTCACGCCCCTGACACGATCTCATCGTATCGCGGCGCATCCTATCGCAGTCACGCCGCCCGGCCGATTTCTTTTCGCGGTGCGGGGCGGGATTTCGACGCGGCCGCGTTTAACAAATACTCCAGGCCGATATCTTTATTCGGGATCATTGTTCGGCTTCCCCTCAATCCCTTTTTGACGGACGGTGCCCGGATGAGCGACCCCCGACTCGATCAACTGTCTGCACGACAACGCGAATGTCTGCGCCTGGTCGGTCAGGGCAAGCGCACCAAGGATATTGCCCGCCTGCTCGGGCGATCGCACCACACCATCCACCGCGACATCGAGAACGCCACCCGGCTGCTCGGCGCCACGACCCGGTTCGAGGCGGCGGAGATGCTCCGCGACGGCGGCGGACGCGCGCGCGAAAGCCGCAGCAGATACCCCCTCGAAAGCCATGACGAACCCTTCGTCAACGAACCGCGCGACCTTGCCGACGACCGGGATTTCCCCGCACACCCGCCGTTGCAACCACCGCCCGCCGGCGCTGGACGGCAGATCGGGTTCGACGCGGTGCGGGAGGAATATGTTCCCTTCGTCCATTCGAACCGGGCCCATTCGAACCGGGCCATGCCGCCCCCGCCCCGGGCCGAGCAGGAAAGGGCCGGCCCGTATGACCTGATCAATCGGCACCGGGTGATCGTGTCGATCATCGCCACCGTCCTGCTCGCCGCCCTGATGGCGGGCTTTCTGGCCATCGCACATGAGCTGCAACAGCTCCTGATCGGCTGGACCTATCCGTCACACTGAACAGATCAGCCGCGCCCCCGCGCGGCGGGGAGATGATTTATGCTCAATCAACGTCTGGCCGCAGCACAATCGGTCGCCGAAGCCTTCCGTCCCGCCGAAGAAGCCATTGACCAGGCCGCCATTCTCGCCACCCGCTGCCTCGCCACGATGATGGAGGCGCGCGCCGCGTCCGGGGTTCCGCTCAACACCGGGCTGGACGAACTGGCCCGGATGCTGGCCCTGTCCACCCGCCTGATCGAGGCGCGGCGCGAGGTCATTGCGCTCCACCCCGATCTCGCCGCGATCCGCGATGCCGTCGGCCTGCGCGCCTGGTTCGGCGACAGCGACGAGTGTTCGCCAGTCGACAATCCAAAAGGACAAGATTTTCAAGCGCCGGGTCTCCACGCAATAGGATGACAGTCGACGGCGCGGATGGTATAGTCCGCGCCATCGATGCTGCGGACCGCCATCTTTCTGGCGCTGTTGATTGCCGCCTGTTGCTACGCCGTGAGACGCGGTGGAGCCCCGGAGCGCCTTGTCGCCTATGCCTTCCTGGCTGCTTATGTATTGACGATTGCCGTGCGATCTTCGCGACCGGAACGTTATTTTGACATAGAGACAGGCGTATTCATTGTCGATGTCCTCCTATTCTTTACGATATTCGCCGTCATGCTCACCGCAAACAGGATCTGGCCGATATGGATGACCGTGCTCATGATGATGGCGGTGGGGGGGCATATCGCCAAGCTGATCGACCCCACCGTGATCCGGACCGTGTATCAGATCATGCTCTCCTTCTGGGGATGGCCGGCGGCGGTGTTGCTGATAATCGCGACATGGCGCCACCAGCGTCGCGTGGCGCGGAACGGTGCCGACGCATCCTGGAGGCGATCATTGCGCGGGGCGCCTCGACCGACCCTGCGGCCACCGCAAGCCGGCTGATCGCGGAATTCGGCAGCCTGCCGCGCGTGCTCGCCGCGACCCGCCGTGCGCAGCTGCGCGCCTCCGGCCAGGACCTGCCCGCGATCGGCGCGATCGCCGCGTTCCGCAACGCGATGCGCCACGCGCTGCGCACCGACCTGCAGGAACGCCCGCTGCTCCCCAATATGGGGGTGGTGATCGATTATCTGCGGTCCGAGATCGGCTATGCCGGGCATGAGGTGTTCCGCGTCCTGTTCCTCGACGCGCGCCACCGGCTGATCCGCGACGAGGTGATGTGGACCGGCACGGTCGACCAGTGCCAGGTGCATATCCGCACCATCGTCAAGCGCGCGCTGGAGCTTGACGCGAGCGGCCTGATCATCGTCCACAACCACCCGTCGGGCGATGTCACGCCGAGCATGGCGGACAAGGAACTGACCCGATCGATCGCCGCCGCGAGCCGCACGGTCGGCGTGTCCGTGCTCGACCATGTGATCATCGGCAGCACCGGCCATGCAAGCATGGTCGACCTGGGATTGTGGTGAGGCGCTCCCCGATCGCGTCCATCACCTGACGCAACCGTTGGCGCGGGCCGGTGACGGCTTTCGGCGCGCCGTTGCCCCAGCGACAGGCGAAGGCGGCGTGAGTGAGCGGATTATAGCTGTAGCCGCGTATCCGGGCGCCGAGCGCGAGACTATTCCCGTGCATGATAACGCAACGCCTCGCGATATTCGGGCAATGCCAGGTCGCCGACACGGTCCATTGCCTTGAGGATGTCCGCAGCGGATTTATGATCCTCCTCAGGGGGCGGGGTAGGCCGTGCCCAGCGTCCGGGGCGTCGGGCGCGCATCCATTGCAGCGCGGCGGTGACATCGGGGCGCACTTCACGCGTGTAACGCACGACCACGGGCTCCTTGGCATCAGCCGGGTGATAAACGCGCACAGCCTCCTCCTCATAGCCGATCGCACGCTCGTACAACGCGCGCTCGACGCGGTCGTCGGCGACGTCCTTGCCGAGCCGCGTCGCCTCGGCGAACTCAGGGTAAGCGGCGCGCCAGCGAAAGATGGTGCTGCGCGACACGCCGAAGGCTGCGGCAAGCTCACGATCGGTCAGGCCGTGGGCATAAAGCTCCTGCGCCTGGCGGACATAATCGGATTTGAAAGTTGTGGGTCTGGTTTCCATGCTTGCCGGGATAACGCGGGTTGCGTGGGGCTTGAATCAGCGGCGCGATAAAGGGCGCGGGGGGAGATATGGGACACCGGTTGTTCCATATCTTTGGTGTGGGCGTGTGCACTAAGTATCTGTTATATATAGATATTTATTATATGTAACTTATTCGGCGAGCTCCTGTAAAAAGTCGCACGCTTCCATGACCTAGCGCTGCGGAACCCCCATGAACTTGTCATTGCCCTGCTCGATTTCCTCTGTGGCATTGCTGTAGACCATCAGGCCGACAAACAGCAGGATCAGGCCACCGAGTACGATTACGGTGCCGAAACGTTGCCAAAAACTGGGCTTCATCCGATTATCCAAGTGCAAAAACCAATTGTCGTCGCGCCGTAGTGCCACCTCTGCCGCAAATCCAGCCGGCTGCCGGTGGTCGCCCCGAAAATCTCCTCGCCCCGTCGATTCAACTCATCCCGCGTCGCGATTACGCCCTCCTTTCAACAGGAGGCAGCAAACGTGCCAGCAATCAGCCCGACCGTTTATACCGGACCCTATACGGCGAACGGAACACAAACCGAATTCAGCTTCAATTTCTCGATCGTCAGTGCAGCCGACATCAGGGTCGAGATCGACAGCGTCGCGATCTCGTCCCTGCTCTACACCGTGGAATTCGGCGCCACCGGCGGCACTGTGACCTTCGCCGCAGCTCCCGTCGTCGGCGCACAGATATTGCTCCTGTCCGCCCCCGACTATCTCCAGACCAGCGAGTTCGAGAACGAGGGCGCATACAATCTGGCGACGATCAACACGATCAACCGCCGAGCGTCGGTCAAGGCCCTCGTCACCGAGGACAAGGCAAGCCGCGCGCTCAAAGTGCCGCGCGGCGAGGAGGGACTCGAGATACCACTTTCCGATGTGGCATCGATCGTCGCGGTGGGTGAGAGCTTGCTGGCGGGGAGCGATATTCCGACGGTCGCGGGGGCCGTCGCGTCGATCGCCGCCGCAGCTCCTCATGTGGGTGAGATAGCCGCAATCGTGCCCGGCTTGCCGTCGATCGCAGCGATCGCCGCAGATATCACCGGCCCGGATACCATCGGGGATGTTGCCGGCATCATCCTCCAAGTCACGCAACTCGCGCCTCACGCCGCGGCGGTCTCGACGGTCGCCCCCCATGTCGCGGGAATCAACGTGGCCGCGGCCAATATTGCCGCGATCATTGCGGCGCCGGCGGCCGCAGCAGAGGCGACGGCGCAAGCCGCGATTGCCACCACAGCTGCGGCTACTGTCAACGCGTCAATTACCCCAATTATGTACGGGCGCGGCGCACCCAACGCTCTGACGGGTGGCCCTAATGGGGCGACCTACATCGATACCAGTTCTGGCCGTCAGTACGGGCCGAAGGCAGCTGGCGTATGGCCGACGCGGTTTGTGCTGCTTGGAATCCCGGGTTCCGGCTACGAACCCGTGACCGTGGTGTTTATGATCGGCCAATCGAACGCCGATGGCTTCTCGACGAATTATTCCACCACGACCGCCCTCGCCGCAGGCTATGGTTACGAATATTATTACAATAACGGCGGCTTTGGCGCGGTGCTGCCGCTGGGGCCGTGTCGCCTCGGCCGCACCTTCGGCGGACCCCAGTCCGCTTTCGCACAGACCTGGGCGGCCGGAGGGGGTGGCGCGGTTATCTTCGTCGATTGCGCGGTCGGCGGTTCTTCGATGGTATCCGCCTATAAAGCGGCCCTGACCGGCACGACCGATATTGCATCGCTGTCGGGCGGCACTTGGGATTTGTCCGACCCTGCCAATCTCTACGACAACTACATTCGCGAACATATGCAACGCGCGCTTCGCGAGATCGAGCGCTTCGGCTTCGCCATAAAAAAGAAGATCATCTATCATTCGCAGGGTGAGCAAGACGCCCTTGGTGGTGCATCACAGGCGGCACATGAGGCGTCATTTCGACCATTCGCTACGCGAGTGAAAGCCGACTTCCCCGACATATGGTGGCTGACCGAAAACCTCGGCACCAACCAGTCGGGTACCAACGCGGTCGCTTCGACGAAGATTAGGGCGTCGCAGGCGGCCGTCGCCGCCGACCTGGCCTTTTCGAGCTGGATGAAGATCGGTTCCACCTTGGCGCAGGCGTTCTCAGGCCTGGGTTATTTCAGCGACACGCTGCATTACGATCAGACCGGATACAATCTGCTCGGCATTGACATGGCGACTGCTGGCTTGGCCTTCACGCGGTCGAATGGCCTGTTCGCTGTTCCCGAAGGCATGAAGTATGCCGATCTCTTGTCGCATCTGCCGCCGGTCAATAATTGGTACCGTCTCGCACTGACGACTGTGGCCAGCGGCGCATTCAACGTCAGTGCCTTCAACGATCCAGCCACGCCCTACGCGACGACCGGGTACGACACGAGCGGCGTTAACCGAGTCGATGCGACCCAATCGCTGGCGTGGACATTCCCTAACGCCAACCCGAAAGAGGTTGTTTTCTATGCCCATGTGTCGACCGGCGCGACGCTGGCGATCAACGCATTCACGGGCAACGCCAGGATTGCTGCGGTCTCAGTGATCGATGAAGGTTTTCCACTGAGCGGTCTGAATATCAACGGCACAAATGAGACGGTCAGTGGCATTGTTGTCACCGACGCCGATCTGTATCGTCTTTCGGGTGCCAAAATGCGGGAGATCGGCATTGGACCCACGGCGAACTTCACCGCAGCAACGTTGAGCAACACGCTACTGGCAAAGCTTAGCGGCCTCACTCTGTTGAGTCTTAGCCGCTGTCCCGCCATCGCCGCAAACCTTGACCTAACGCTCATCCCGAATCTCACCGTGTACGCGCACAGCGCGTCGGGCCTGACCGTCGCGCAAGTGAACGCGCGCCTCGTTGCGCTCGACGCGAATGGGAAAAGCGGCGGCTCAGCCAGTCTCTCTCAATACTTGGCCGGTGTGTATCCCCACGCAGTCCCGACCGGCGCCGGCGCCACCGCGAAGGCGAGCTTAATCGCCAAGGGGTGGTCAATCACCACCGACTAAGGCGGTGCCGCAGAAAGCGGATTTTGATTAGCCCAAGGCGGCCTTCGCCCGCTGCCTGAGAGCGCGCAAACCGACGCACGTAATGAACAGCATCTCGATGAATGAAAACGTTGAAAGAATAAGGTTGAACGTCAAAACCGCTCTGGTGTTCGTAAAGCTGGAAAAATAACCAACGCCAATGATGGCGATGATGTGCACCAGATAGACCATCGTCTCGATTTTCACCCAGCCCATTGCGCGGTTGAAGCGGCCCAGCATCTGGGCGACGAGAGAGAGCGACGCCGCTGAAAGCGCCAGGACAAGCTCGAGCTGGAGGCCGCCATAGGCACGACCGAGCAGGAACAGGGCCTGGTCCGAAAAGGCCGCTGCCAATGCGGTCAGAATCGAGCAGCCGACGGCCACGATCAGCGGAGGCAGCAATCCATTGCGGATCGCATGGCCATCGCTGCTCAGATTGGCGATGCGCGGGATGATGACATTCGCCATCACGCCGCTGATGACGACGAATATCGCGGCCAGCCGGCCCAATGCGAAGGTCTGCGCGATCACCTGCGAGCTGCCGTGTAACGACGCCAGAGAATAGACCAAGATGTCCTGCGTCGCGAATATGATCGTGCCCAGCATCGTGCTCAGGACATAACCAAGCACCGGTTTCATTTCGGCCTGGGCATCCGTCGCGCGGAACACCGATGGATCGACGCTCCGCCGGGCGATCATGATGGTGATGAGCGTGGTTGCGGCCATTGTGGCAAGGGGAAACCAGGCGCCGCGGATCAGGAGGAAGAACCCGAGTCCGGCCAGCGCGGCGCGGGCCAATGAGCCCATAAGCTCGGCGGAATAGGCGCGCCGCAACTGCAGCCCGAGGCGCGCGAGCGACACTGTCATGCCGCTCCTGACCTGCAGCCAGCCCGTCACCGCGACAAGGGTAAGCAAGGTCGCGATCGTCGGGATTGTGCCGCCATGGCGCGCGATCATCACCCCGAGGATCGACAGGCCGATCAGCGACGACAGCCCAAAAAACCAGGTCCGCAGCCGCAAGATGGCTCGATAGCGTATCGGAAAGGCGACCCCGCCGCGCACCGCCTCGCGCCAGAAGAATTGCATCGACGCGCCCAGGCCAAGATCGCTGCTGACGACGATGAAATTAAGGCTGACGATGCAAAGCCCGAACAGCGCGTATTCGTGTTCCGGCAAGAGGTGGACGAACGACAGCGTGGTGATGGCGCCCAGCGCCTGCACCGCGATCGTCGCGAACGACTGTTCGGCTATCTGGAGGAGCAGGCGCGGTGACGGAAATATGCGCACCAATCGCGATTTTGCGCCCCTGATCAAACGCCTTTTTCAACCACAAAGTTCTCGATGACCAGCGCGTCCAGCCCGGAAGTATAGAATGTACGAACGGCATCGAACGGCGTGTTGACGATCACCTCGCCCTTTAGATTGAAACTGGTGTTCATCACGCCGGGCGTTCCGGTCAGCGCATGAAACTCGCTGATCATGTCGAAATACACGTCGTTGCGGCCTTCGCGCACCGTCTGCACGCGCGCGCTGCCATCGACATGGATCGCCGCTGCCAGCTTTTCCTTGGCGAGCGGCTTGGCCGGGAAGGTCAGGATCATGAACGGGCTGTCCTGATAGCTTTCGAACAGCTCGTCACAATGCGCCTCGAGCACCGACGGCGCGAACGGCCGCCACTCCTCGCGGAATTTGACCGCGTTGTTGACCCGGTCGCGATTCTCGATCGGCTTCGGGTCGGCAATGATCGACCGGTGGCCGAGCGCGCGGGGGCCGAATTCCTCGCGGCCCTGAAACCAGCCGACCAACGCGCCCTTGGCGAGCAATTCCGCTGCGGCCTTGGCCGGCGATTCGACTTCGCGGAACGGCAGCTTAAACTTGATCAGGTCGGCCCTGACCTGCTCACGGGTGAAGCTCGGCCCAAGATAAGCCGACATCTGCGTCATCTCGCGCACGCCCGCCTCGAACGAAGGGGCCAGGGCCGCACCGAGCGCAACACCATCGTCGCCGGCCGCGGGCTGGACGAATATCTCGTCACAAAGCCCCTTCTGCAGGAACAGGCCGTTTGCCTTCGAATTGAGGCCGACGCCACCGGCAATACACAGGTTGCGGCTGCCGGTGCGCTCGATCGCCTTGGCAATGAAGTCACACTCGACCCGCTCGCACATATCCTGCACCGCCCAGGCCAGGTCGCGGTCCGCCTGAGTCAGTTCGGCATCGGGATTGCGTGCCGGGCCGAGGTGGCGTTCGACACCGGCATATTCCCGGTTGCCCTCCCTCAACAGAAGCAGGTCGGATCGAACTTCATATTTGCCCGCGCCATAGGACACGAACGGGGAAAGATCGACCGCGCCGGGCGTGCCATAGGGCGCCAGACCCATGACCTTCCATTCGTCGGCATATTTCTCGAATCCGAGAAAGCCGGTGAATGTCGCGTAGAAAAGCCCAAGTGAATTTGGATAATTGACCGTTTCGACATGCTCCAGCCGGTTGCCTTTTCCGTGCCAGATGCTCGACGCTTCCCACGCGCCACGACCGTCGATGATCACGACCGTCGCTTCATCCATTCCCGACGGGACATAGGCGCTGAGCGCGTGCGCGTAATGGTGATCGATGCGACGCGGAGCCACGAAATTGCCGCCGAATTGACGTTTCATCATCCGCTCGGAATTTCGTCGATATTGGGTCAGCGAATCTCGCAGCACGAACGCGGGGAGCTTCTTGAACGGCATCGGGTCTTTGCGTGACAGGACGTTACGAACCGTCCGCTTAAGAATCTGCGAGGATTTCTGCCAGCCGATGATGATCTGGTCGACTTCGCCAAGAGTGATGCCGACATGGTCCAGGCAAGCTCTGATCGCCATGACCGGGAAGGCGGGGTCATGCTTGACCTTGCTCAACCGCTCTTCAGCTATAGCGAAAATTGGGATGCCGTCTTTGACGATTGCGGCAGATGAATCGTGATACGAACTATGATTGATACCTAGAACGATCATTGATTTCATTGCCCCGCTAGTCCACCCCAGCGGTACCCCATAACGTGGGAAATGATATTGCCAAGGCCCAGCGAAAAACAGGTGCCAATTCAAGCAGTCATGTTGAGGCTGCGGCGATTCCGCGAGATTCCTTATTGAGGAAGATTAGGAACATCTCGATCCACATCGCCCTATTATGCACGCGCCTGATGATCCAGTTCACGAGCGATCGGGGCGCTGGCATTGTCCGCCTGTTGGGCCAGCGCCCCGCCGCTGAAGTTGCTCGGTGCGATGCGGTCGCGTAGCGCGATCGAAAGCCGTTCGACCATGATATAGAAGACGTAGCCGCCGGCCGCGATCGAAGCGGGCCAAAACAGCAACATCGCCCCATCGCTCAGGAACAACACCCGGCCTTGCAATACATCGCCGGCATGGATGATCAGTGTGTGGATCAGATAGACGCTGTAGGATGACATCGCGATCGCACGGACGGGGCCGGCCAGCATCCCACCAGCGATCGGGCGGCGGCCCGCCACTGCGAGAAGGACCGCGGCGAACAGCGCGGCCACGGCAGAGCTCGACACAACATAGCTAAATTCGCGCGACCAGAGCGCGCCAGCCAGGCAGATCACGGCAAGCGGCACGATCGCCCAGCGTGCGGCATGGCCTGCCTGATCCCAGCGGGCAGGGTGAAAGATGTTCACCCAAGCGAGAGCCATGCCCAGCGACAACCCTTCGAAATGGAGATGCGTCGCGGTCTGGTAGAAACCAAATGTCGAAATCCCGTGCTGGCCGACATAGGAGAGCCTGAACAGCAGCGGCGCGACGACCCCGGTCGCCATCAGGGCCGGCCCCACGCCGCGAAACCGGCGCGTCAGGGACAGTGCAAGCGGCACGATGAGATAGAAATGCTCTTCGACGCAGAGCGACCAGCTAACGGCGAAGAATGGCAACTCGGCTCGATAATTCTGCAGGAACAGGAGGTAGGTCCAATCGAATTCCGCGTGGCGCACGATGCGGACAGCGAGCCAGGAAAGTGCGAGCGCCGCAAAATAGGGCGGAATCGTGCGCAGCCATCGGCGCTTGAGAAACCGCATGAGCCGCACGTCGCCGGTGTCGCGTTCCTCACGCCAATAGATCGATCCGATCAGGAAACCGGACAGGATGAAGAACAGATCGACGCCCATCGCGCCCGGCATCGACAGCTTCTTGAACCAGAAAGGGAAAACCGGCGACCACCAAATGATATGATAAGCCAGCACCATCAGAATCGCGATTGCGCGCAACAGGTCGATGTTCGGATCGCGAACGGCCTTGTAACTCGTCACGCACGCCCCCGACCTCTTGCCAACTCCCAGCTATGTCCATAGCGTTGGGCGATGCAATGGCTACTTGCAATCTGGAGCTGGCCGTATCGGCTTCTATCGCGCTTTCCCAAGCGTGACGGCTCTGGATGTAACAGGCCAGGCTGTTCGGTAGAAACACCCTGCGCCGAATGCCAGTGGGATATTGCTCAGCCTTAAACCGAAACTCCATTTGTCACCGGGTTGGCGTGCTTCGTGAGCCTTCGCCCGACATGACGCGCGGCCCTATGCGAGGTCCGTTCGACTACAAAGTAGAATAGCACCGTGCCAAGCGCGGCAATGGCAATATAGGCCAGCAGGAAATGCGCGCCAGCCAGTCCGACGGCCATCGCGGCGAGCGGGTGGACGAGGTACAGCGAGTAGCTGGCAACGCCCAGTTTATCGAGCCACGGCGCCTCGCGATTCAAGAAATATCGCGCCTCGCGCTCGATCCATAGCGCGACCGGGATGCAGAACAGCGTGAGCGTGACAACATCGCTCGCCAGATAGGTGGGGGCGTGGAATTTGGCGGCGCGCAAGATGATCGAACCCGCAAGGATGCCAACACGCCAAAGCCATATCTCACGTTCACTGACCTTTTGCACTTCGGAGAGATGTGTCGCTATCGCGCAGCCAGCGAGCCAACAAGGCAAGCCAATCAACCATGTACCGTAGCCGAATGCGACATACCCATTATGTGCGGCGAGCAAAGTGCTGCTATTCGACACTGCGATCATGAGGGTGATTCCGCCGAAGATGACTGAACACTGAGTGAAGTCGATGCGACGAATTGCGGGGTAGATCAGATAGTAAATTGCCTCGCAGATTATGCTCCACAGAACGGTATTGTTCCAAGACGACGGAGCGTCCGACATAGTGAGGTAGATCGCAAAGAATGCTGCGACCGGCGGCAGGATACGCAGGTAGCGTCGGCTGTAATATTCGAGCAGATCGAACCGTTTGCCGTTGATATAAGGCAGATGAATCACCAGACCCGACAAAACGAAGAACACTATGACCGCTGCCGGGCCATTGAATATGACGCCCAACAGGCCACCTATCAACCTCGCGGGCATCGCACCCAAAAAGGCAAGTTGAGCTGCCCAATCGACATAATAGTGACCGAGAGCGACGATCGCGGCACAGACGAACCTTATCGCATCGAGACCAGGAATGTGGCGCATCTACTGACGTGGCGCGCGCATAGGCCGATCGTTCCCCCGCTCGATTTCTTGCGTGGCACTGCCATAAATCATCAGCCCCGCAAACAGCACCAGAATGCTGCCCAGAATAATGACCGCGCCATAGCGATCCCAGAAGCTGCGTTTCATCTTTTGCCCGCCCGTCGATTCAACCCGTGCCTCCGTAGCGTTATCACGATGGTCCAGCAACGGGAGCATTGCATTGAGTCCGCCTCGCACCACGGCCGAACACCCTTCGCCGACCCTGAACGAAAACAGCCTCATCCTCGGCGAAGTCCGCGGCCAGATGCGTGAGCTTGTCCATACGCTCAACACGCTCTCCGCCAAGCTCGACGGGCTGACGCGCGAGGTGGTTGGGCTCGGGCCGCTTACCTCCGACATCGCCGACCTCAAGGCGCGTATCGCGGCGCTCGAGGCGGCCAGCAACCGCAGCGAAGGCGCGCGGACGCTTGGGGTGATGCTGATCAAATCGCCGGTGCTCGGCTGGCTGTTCGGCGTCGCCGCCACGGCCTGGGCGCTGATGACCGGAAGGATCCATCCATGACATCAAGCGACAATGGCGCAAAGCGGCTGTTCGACGCGATCCGCCGTATCAAGGGCAAGGCGCTGAGCGATGCGGACGTGCGGTCGGTGAATGCGGCGCTGACGGGTGCCGCCCACCCTGCCCCATCGGCCGCGTCCGTGCCCGTTCCGCCTCCGCTCGCCCCGCCCCCGCTCGTCCCGCCCCCGCTCGTCCCGCCCCCGCTCGTCCCGCCCCCGCCCGTCCCGTCCGTGCCTGCCCCGTCAACGCTTGCGCCATCGCGCCGCTGCGCCGATTTCATCAAGGGTTTCGAGCAGTGCCGCCTGACCGCCTATCTGCCGACGCCGGACGATGTGCCGACGATCGGCTGGGGCACGACCGGGCCGGGCATCAGGCTCGGCCTGGTGTGGACCCAGGCCCAGGCGGATACCGCGTTCGCGGCCGATCTCGATCAGTTCGGCGGCCGGGTCGCGGCGCTGCTCGGCACGGCCGCGACGACCGAGGCGCAATATGACGCGATGGTCAGCCTCGCCTATAATATCGGCACCACCGCCTTCGCCAATTCGACGCTGTTGCGGCTTCACCGCGCGGGCGACCATGCCGGCGCGGCCGAACAGTTCGCGCGCTGGAACAAGCAGGCCGGCACGGTGCTGAACGGTCTGACCCGGCGGCGTGCGGCGGAGCGTGCGCTGTATCTTGGCGCCGGAGAGGCGGACGGGGGACGGGCGGCATGACGCTCTGGGCCTTTCTCGACCGCTGCCTCGATCGCCTGCCCGGCTGGCCGAGCGAGCGGCAATGGGTGACGATCGGCGCGTTCGCGCTCGCCGCGCTGCTGCTCGGCATGGCGGCGCACAATCCCGCGCTGTGGGAAGTCGAGGTGTTCAAGGTGATCATCCAGGCGGTCACGCTGACCGGCCTGCTCAACATGATCTTCGCGTTCCACTTCGCCGCCAACAAGGGCGATGAGGACAAGACGCGCAACACCGCGGCAGCCTTCGCGGCGATCACCGCGACGGCGCGGGCCGGCAGCGATGCTGTGTCCGGTGGGGCCGTGTCCGGTGAAGTGGCCAATGCCGCCGCGGTCGACGCCGCGCCGGTGGAGGGGCGGCCATGACCGCACCGCTGATCGCGTGGCTCGGCGGCATCGTCGGCGCCAAATTCGCCCGGCCGCTGCTGATCGGACTGGCCGCGGCCGTGGCCGTCGCCCTGCTCGGCCTGGGCAAGTGCCGCTATGACGCCGCGGTGATCGCGCGCCACGACGGCGCCCGCAATGCCGGGATCGCCGCGCAAGGCCGGGCCGGGGAGGCCCGGGCAGCCGATGAGCGGCGCATCGACGATGCCCGCATCCGGAACCAGACACAGGAGATCACCCATGCCACGCAGTCCATCCCCGATCGCGCGGTTAGCGATCGCCAGCACGCTCGCGCTTGCCTCATCCTGCGCCGGCAAGCCCGGCCTGGCGATCCAGTACCCGCCGGCTGCTGACGTCCGCATCGAAGCGGAGCCGGCCGCGCCGCCCGAGATCGCGACGTCAGAAGCCGCGTATGAGGACTATAACGAAGCGGTCGCCGCTTGGGGCAAGCGCGGCTGGGCGCAGCTTGCCCGGCTTTGCCGGTATTTCCATGGTGCCGGCATGCCGGTGGCGTGCGAGCCGCCAAAGCCGTAGCCGCTCAACCGGCAAGGGGCGGACGTTCGCCGCGTTGCGACGTGCGTTCGCCGCGCCTGCGCCGCGGCGAACGCCGCCAGTCCGCTTATTGTGCGGCCGAACGTCACGCGGCGGCACGGCGGGACATTTGGCGGCTAAATCGCGGCGCTGAACCGCCCCGGCATTGGATCGAACGACCCGCGCGCCCCTCACTGCCCCGATAACCAAAAAAGGGGCTCTTTTTCATGAAAATCAGTATTCGCGCGCGCTTGCTTGCCACCACTCTTGTCCTGATGGGCACCGCCTCGCCGGCGCTTGCCCAGGAAATGGCGACTCAGGCGGCTGGTGCCCAGGACCAGGCGGCTCCCGCACCCGCCATGCAGGACGGGGAGGCCGATCAGGGCCCCGACATCGTCGTGACCGGGTCGATCCTGCGCCAGACCAGCACCGCAACGCCGTCGCCCGTCACCGTCCTGTCCGCCGAAACGCTCGACCGGCGCGGCATCTCGACCGTGCAGGACGCGATTCAGCAGCTGACCTCGAACAACGGGCCGGCGCTGACCAACTCGTTCACCGCGAACGGCGCCTTTGCCGGCGGTGCATCGGCGGTGTCGCTGCGCGGCCTGTCGACCAGCTCGACGCTGGTGCTGTTCGACGGCCTGCGCGCCGCCTATTTCCCGCTGTCGGATGACGGCACGCGCAATTTCGTCGATCTCAACACCATCCCCGACGATATCGTCGACCGGATCGAGGTGCTGCGCGACGGCGCCTCGTCCAGCTATGGTGCGGACGCGATCGCCGGCGTGGTCAACGTCATCACCAAGCGCCAGTTCAAGGGCGTCTCCGGCCGCGCCGAAGCGGGCATCTCGCAGGACGGCAATGCCGCCAATCAGCGCCTGACCCTGACCGCGGGCATCGGCGACCTCGATGACAAGGGCTTCAACGCCTATATCAGCGCCTTCTACATGCGCAGCGAGGCGCTCTATAATCGCGACATACCCAGGCCGTACAGCACCGACGATCAGCGCGGCATCTGCAACAGCATTGCCTGCGGCCCGAACAATATCCTCAACGGCCTGGACGAGGATGGCGCGTTCGGCATCTTCAATCCGGTGGTCAGCGATTTCTACGTCACGCCGTTCGATGCAGCGAACGCCAATGCGCTGGGCCGTCCGCAATTGCTCAACCCGGTGCGGGGATGCCTTAACGGCCCGGGCCACACGCTGACCCCCGCCGAGCTGGCGAACAGCGCCGCCAACCCGACCTTCGCGTGCGAGGAGGATCAGACCTATCGCTATGGTCAGGTGACGCCGGCGCTCGAACGCTTTGGCGGCTCGGCGCGCTTCACCGCCAAGGTCGGCGACGATGCCGAAGCCTATATCCTGTTCAATTTCCAGCAGAGCTCAAGCGCCTTCTCGGCGCTGCCGGCGGTGATCCGCGCCAATGCCAATGCCGGCATCCTGTATCCGCGCTTTTCAACCTCGGCCGGCGGCGCGGCGAACGCGCCAGGATCCGGTCCGCTCACCTTGCCGGTCTATGTCTGCGCCGCGCGGGTGAACTGCAATGCGGTGAACGGCACGCTCAACCCCAATAATCCGTTCGCGGCACAGGGCCAGGTCGCCCGGCTGTCCGGCCGGCTGAGCGACACGCTCACCCAAAACGAGACGCGCAGCCGGGTGTACCGCGTCGCGGCGGGGATCAGCGGGACGATGTTCGGCGACTGGGATTACAAGGTCGAAGCAACCGCGATGCACAATGACCTGCGCCGCACCACCAATGGCTATGTCTATATCCAGCATCTGCTCGATGTGATCGCCGATGGCAGCTATAATTTCGTCAACCCGCAGCTCAACAGCAAGGCGGTGCGCGATTATCTCTCGCCGGAAAACGTCACCGATGCGTCCTCCGACATGTATCAGGGGCAGGTGACGCTGGGCAAAGCGTTGTTCGACCTGCCGGGTGGTCCGCTGCAGCTCGGCGTCGGCGCGTCGATCCGCTACGAGGCGATCGATGCGCCCAGCGCGAACGACGATTATAACGGCCCGACACAGCGTTATTTCACGCTCAACGCCTTTGGTACTTCGGGCCACCGCACGGTCTATTCCGCCTTTGCCGAACTGAATGCGCCGATCGTCGAGCAATTCGAGGTCAATCTGTCCGGCCGCTACGATAAATATTCGAGCGGGCAGAGCACCTTCTCGCCCAAGGTCGGCGCGAAGTTCACCCCGATCAAGCAGCTCGCCATTCGCGGCACTTATTCGCGCGGCTTCCGCATCCCGAGCTTTGCCGAGGCCAATGCGCTGCCGACCACCGGGTTCGTGCCGCTGCTCCCCGCGGGCCTGCCCAATTCGTTCCTGCAGCAATATGGCGCGGCCTGCACCAACACAAACACGCCCGCCTGCCCAGCTTATCTGACCGCGGCGACCCTCGGTCAGACAGTCTTGGCGTCACCCGATCTGAAGCCGGAAAAGTCGCGCAGCTTTACCGCCGGGATCGTGTTCGAGCCGATCCGCAACCTGACCTTCACGGTCGACTATTATAATATCAAGAAGACCGGGGCGATCACCCAGGCCTCGACCAGCGAGGCGATCGCGGCCTATTATGCCGGCCTGCCCATTCCGGCGGGGTTCCAGGTGATAGCCGATGCGCCGTCGCCCGCCTTCCCCAATGCCCGGCCGCGCATCGCTTTCGTACAGTCGCAGCTGGTCAACTCGGACACGATCCGCTCCGAGGGCATCGATTTCTCGGCCAGCGGGTCATTCGACATCAGCGACAGGATCCACTTCAGTACCTCGCTTGAGGCAAGCTATATTCTCGACCTCAGCACCACCTTTGCCGACGGGACGACTGAATCCTATGAAGGGACGCTCGGCAATTTCAACCTGACCGCCGGCTCGGGCACACCGAAATGGCGCGGCAGCTGGCAGAACACGCTGACCGTCGATCCCTTCACGCTGAGCGCCACCGCGAATTATTTCGGCGGCTATAATCTGTCGGCGGAGGATCAGAACGGGGCCGGCACATCGGGCGATTGCGGCCTTGCGCCCAACCCGCGCTATGTGCCGTGCGACGTGAAGCGCTACATCACGCTCGACGCGGTGGGCAGCGTCAAGGTCAATGACCATTTCACATTCTATGTGAACGTCCTGAACCTGTTCGACGCGCTGCCGCCGGTCGATGTCGTGACGTACGGCGCGACGCTCTACAATGCGGTGCAAGGCGGCAACGGCATTCTCGGCCGCCAGTTCCGTGCCGGGGCGAAGTTCAACTTCTGAATCGGGGGAACGTCCGGCGTGTCACCCTGATGCGCCGGGCGACCGCGGATGTGGGGAGGAAAGGGGCGGTCACCAATCCGGTGGCCGCCCCTTCTTCCGTCAACCGGTCAAACTTCTGCCGCCATCCGGCGCGTCGCGGTCCAGCAGCACCGCGCGTAGCCGCTTGGCATGAATCCGCCCGGTCGCGATCCGCGTGCCGTCACGCAGGATCACGTCTCGCCGGCCGGTCGGGCTGCGCCGTACCTCGGCGATGCGCGAAACGCGCACCAGCGCGGCGCGGTGAACGCGCACGAACTGCGCCGGGTCGACACGCGCCTCGAACGCGCGGATCGACAGCCGCAACAGATGCGATGTGGCGCCGGTGTGCAGCCGGACATAATCATCCTCGCTACTGACCCAGTCGACCAGATCGAGCGATACGCGTGTCAGATTGCCGGTGACGCCGCGGATCCACAGCTCGGTTTCATAGGGGGACCGCGCCTGGTCGTGAAATTCGGCGCGCAGGTCGGCGATCACCGCGCGCATTTCCTTGACCTGGCCGACCGAGTCATCGGCGATGATCCGCGCCCGCGCGCGATCGACCGCTTCGCGCAACCGCCCTGCGTCGATCGGCTTCAGCACATAATCGACCGCCGACACTTCGAACGCGCGGATCGCGAAATGGTCAAACGCAGTGATGAAGATCACCGCCGGCGTCACATCCTTGGGCAGCCGGTCTAGAATATCGAACCCGGTTCCGTCACGCAGCCGGATGTCGAGCAGGACGATATCGGGCCGGCGTTCGGTGATCAGCGCGACCGCCGCGTCGCAGCTGCTCGCCGATCCGACCAGCCGCGCGCCGGGCACGCCGCGCAGCACGATCTCCAGCCGGCTCAGCGCCAGCGGTTCGTCATCGACCGTGACGATGCTGAACTCGCTCATCGCGCGAACCCGATCGGCAAGGTGATGCGGACTTCGAACAGGTCGGGGCCTGCCGACACGGCCACGCTCTGCGCCGCGCCGTGATGCTCGCTCAATCGCTCGCGCACATTGGCCAGCCCGATGCCGTCGCCGCGCGCCGCTGCGCCGTGTCCATTCCCCCCGGCCGTATTGGCGACGGTGATGGAGAGCATGTCGCCCTCGCGCTGCGCGGTGATGCCGATCCAGGTCGGCGGCAGTGATTTGGCCACGCCGTGCTTGACCGCATTCTCGACCAGCGGCTGCAGGATCAGCGCGGGGACCACGGCGGATTTCAGCGCCTCGGGCAAGTCGAAATCCACCGTCAGATCGGGGTAGCGCATCTGCTCGATCGCCAGATAGCGCCGGTGCAGGTCGAATTCCTGTTCCAGCGCGACATCGACCAGCGGATCGATCGACAAAGTGGAACGGAAAAAGGTCGACAGGCCGGTCAGCATCCGTTCCGCATCATGGGCGCGCCCTTCCAGGATTAGCGCCGAGATCGAATTGAGGCTGTTGAACAGGAAATGCGGGTTGATCTGGTTGGACAGCGCGCGGAGCTTGGCGTTGTGCGCCAGGTTGCGCAGTTCCGCCGATCGCTGCGCTTCGTCCTTCGCGTCGAAATTATACTCGATCGCGAGATAAAGCCCGGCCCAGCCGATGAAGAACCAGGTCCATTGCGACAGCACATTGGCGGCGAGCGCCCAGTCGGCGATCACCATCCGCATCGATGTGCCGTGCAGCCAGGCATAGGCAAAGAACCCCAGCCAGGCATAGGCCTCCGCTGCGAACGGCGCCGTTGCGGCAAGCACCAGCGCGCGGGTGCGGAACGGTCGATGCGCCAGCCGGCGCAACAGCCGGTGCAGGGCGTAGCACAGCGCGATCCCGACGGTCATGACGAACGCCCGCACGCCAGCCGCCGTCCATTGCCCCGGCTTGCCGTTCAGCAAATTACCCAGGGTGAAAAGCAGATAGGTCGATCCCCACATGGCAAGCGTCAGCGCGACCTTGGCTCGCATCTCCGGCCTGGTCTGTACGCGTCCACGCCGCACCGCCGATTCCTCGACGTAAAAGGGCTCGCGTCCCCGGTTCGGTATCGGGTCGGACATGGGCTCTTGCCCGCGATCTGGAATCAGGGCGTCCACCGCACCGCATGTCGCAAATCGCGTGCGGCCTGTCGACTGACGCTCACCCGCCCGGAATCGACGTTGGGCCGGATATGGGCCCAGGCCGGCCGAGAGTGCGCACCGCGATCAACGCCATTGGAATGCCGACACATATGATGTGGGAAAACAGCGCGTTGCCGAGCGCCCAGGGCGTTAGTTTCGGATAATGCCCGGTCCAGCGCGCCGGGACCACGATCCAGTACATCACGGCATAGAGCAGCAGACCATACAGGATGCCGGCCAGGACCGGATTGGTCTTGACCACCGCGATCCGCGACGCCGCGATCACGAACACGGTGACCATCACCGCCATGATCGCAAAATGCGTGGCCAGGCCGATCGCGGCCCCAACGGCGCCCGCGCCGTTCATGCCGTCGCCAAAGGGGCCCGATGCGACATAGCGCAGGATCTGGCCGGGCGACGCACCGCCCAGGCCGGCGAACAGGAACGCGCTCAAAATGTCCAGCGTCCCGCAAATCAGCGTCGCCGTCACGATTGCCGCGACTATCTTGTTGGTCATCCGCTCCCCCGATCATGCCTGTGTCGGCCAGTCCGACAGATGATCATGCTATCACGCCGCCGGTCTGCCGATCCAGAGCGACGTCGATCCGCTGATATCGGGCTCGACGCGCAACCTCAGGCCCCAGCCGCGCAGCCGCTCGAGCGGGTCGGGCGCCCCCGCCGCGGCGAATTTGCGCCGGATACGGTGGACGTTGATGTTCAGGCCGGCAGGCTTGGATCCCGCGCCCCGCATGGTCGCGACCAGCTCCTCGTGGCTGGCGCGACCGCGGCGGATCAGCAGGCCGAGCAACGCGCCCTCGGTGGGCGACAGGCCGATCGGAATTCCGTGGCGCAGGATTTCGACCGAATGCGCCGTGACCGCCAGCGCACCGCGCCGGGCGATGACCCAGCCATGCTCGAGCACCGGCTGCCAGATCTCTCCGGCGCTCTCCCGCCCGGAACTCTCCCGAAGCGCGCCGATCAACGCGGGCTGGATCATGGCTGCTAAGGGGGCCGCGGGGGCGAGCTGGCGATGCATATGGGCCAAAGCGGCTCTCCAACAAAATGTGTCGACCGCACAAAGCCCGGTGCATTCGCCAACCCCAAGGACACAGCAGCCCAGTGCTGCTCCGGCGCGGCTCAAGACCTGCGCGGGCTGCCGAACGTGCGTTTTCGACGGGTGAGCGGCGCTTCTCTTCCACGCCCAATCCGCGCCAATCCGAATGGCCGAATAATTCTGGACAGATCAGTCCGGAAAGCCCATATGCCCGTTATGGCAAGACCAAGGGAATTCGATCGCGATGTGGCACTGGCCGGGGCGATCGCGACCTTTGCCGGTCAGGGCTATGAAGGCACATCGACCGACATATTGCTCAAGCGCATGGGGATCGGCCGGCAAAGCCTGTACGACACGTTCGGCGACAAGCGCCGGCTCTATCTCGAGGCGCTACGCAGCTATTGCCGCGCCAGCACCACCGAGATGATCGACCTTCTCAATTCGCACCCTTCCGCCCGTGCCGGACTTGAGGCCGCCTTGCTCGCCTTCGCCGCGCGCCCGGCCTCGCTGCCTGAACATGGCTGCCTCGGGGTCGGTGCAATCTGTGAATTCGGGATCTCCGACCCGGATGTGTCGGCAATCGTCGCGGCGTCGGGGGCAATACTGCTCTCCGCCTTTGCCGCCGCGGTCGAACAGGGCAAGGCGGCCGGTGAATTCCCTGCCGACCTGGTTCCGGAGGCCGCTGCACACTTCCTCGCGGCAACGCTAACCGGCCTGAAGGTCACGGCGCGTGGCGGTGCCGGTACGGAGGTCCTGCGCAATATTGTGAGAATGGCGCTTCGTAGCCTGACCTGACTGGTCGCTACGGGACCACGCTCATGCGCCGGCTCGCGCAATTATGGATCAAACAGTCCAGAATGAAGGAAATGGCGATGACTGACAAGAAACTCTCCGGCAAAGTCGCCCTGGTGACGGGCGGATCGCGCGGCATCGGCGCTGCGATGGTACGCCGCCTGGCCCGGGACGGCGCGCAGGTCGTTTTCACCTATGTCGCGGCGGCAACAAAGGCCGATGCTCTCGCCGCTGAGGTGGCGGCAGATGGCGGCACCGCGGTCGCCTTTGCCGCCGACAGTGCCGATCCGGCCGCGGTTCAGGCGGCGGTCGCCCACACCATGAGGCGCTTCGGCCGGCTCGACATATTGGTCAACAATGCCGGCATCCTCATACGGGGCGGGATCGACGAATTTGCCATGGCCGATTTCGACCGCATGCTCGCGGTCAATGTCCGCGCCGTCTTTGCCGCGATCCAGACAGCGGTCGCGCATATGGCGCGGGGCGCGCGGATCATCACTATCGGCAGCGTCGTCGCGGATCGCAGCGGCTTTGCCGGATCGTCGGTATACAGCATGACCAAGGCAGCGGTCGCTGGTCTGACCCGCGGCCTGGCTCGCGACCTCGGTCCGCGCGGCATCACCGTCAATGTGGTCCAGCCCGGCCCGATCGAAACCGACATCAACGACGATGCCGCCATGCGCGACATGATCCGCCCGCTGATCGCGATCGGGCAGCTCGGCAAGGGCGCCGAAGTCGCCAGCCTGGTCGCCTATCTCGCCGGACCGGAGAGCGGCTTCATTACCGGCGCGGCGCTGACGGTCGACGGCGGCTACCTCGCCTGAATGGGATCGGGCGCGCGCCTACAAACTGATCCGCACCGGGCCTTCCTCGACCTTGATCTTCCCCTCGCTGCGCCACCGCTCGATCACCGGCGCAATCGAATCCCGGTCGGGGTCATAGGGCGGGATATTCTTACGCCCGGCCGCCCAACTCTTGTGGACCTCGTCGCACGAGCCTGCGTCATAGGTGAGGTGGACGGTATAGCCGCCGTCCGGCCGCACTGCCTCGAGCAGCTCGAGCGTCGCGCGGTCGGGGTTGCCATAGGTGCCGTCGCCAGACGCGACATAATGATCGGCATGGATCTTCGCGAAGAAATCGCGCGGGGTGTTCCGGATTGACCCGTGATGCGGCAATTTCAGAATATCGATCTTGAGCGGACCCTGCTGCGGCATCAGCCCCGCACCCTCCAGCCCGTCAAGGATATAGTCGCCCCGCGCATCGCCGGTCAGCAGCACCTTCTTCCCCTGCCATTGCAGCAGCACGACGATGCTCGACAAATTGGGCACGGCGGTGTCGAGCGTCGCGGCCAGGCTGGCCGTGTCCTTCTGCTTCGCCTTCCATTTGCTCCATTCGCGGCGCAGCGCGTCGACATCGCGCTGCAACGGGCCGACCACGGTCAGCGTCGCGTCGCCCAGTTGCAGTACGCGCGGCTGCGCCGGATCGAACATGATGGTGCGCTGGTCGGGCGGGTTGCGGCTGACCTGGATCGCCGCAGCGAGCGTGGCGAGCGTGCTGGCCTGGCCATAGCTTTGCAGCACCAGCCGCGCGGTCTGGCTCTTCATCGCGCCGTCCGGGTCGTCGCCCGCCGTGCCGCCAGGCACAGCCGCGATCAGCGCCGCATCCAGGCTGGCCAGCACGGTCGGCCCGGACAGCGCCCGAGCGGTGCCGCCTTCGCCTTCGCCGATCAAGCCGTCCAGGCTGTTGTGCAGCAGCCATTTCGGCTGGCACGGCCGCGGCGTCTTGCCCTGGTCGGCATCCCGGATCTTGCCGAACAGATCGACGATGCCGAGGATATGGTCCTCATCGACATGGCTGACCATCACCGCGTCGATGTTGACCGGCTTTTCCTGCGGAAATTTCGTCGCTTCGGTGATCAGCCGGCGTTCGAGCGCGGTGCGGTAAACCCCCGCCGGCCCGCCATCGATCAGCAGCCGGATCGGCCGGTCCTGTCCCGGCCCCGGTACCGGCCCCAGTCCCGGCAGGGTGATAAACAGGCAATCGCCGTAACGGGCCTGCAATGCTTCGAATTCCATCCCTTTAGTCCCCCTGACCGGTCCAACACGCGGCCGGATTCCCTTGCGTGCGCGCCGCAGCATCTCATTGGTTCGTGCAATCGAGTCCTGCGCCACCGTCACACCGACTGCAACGCACGCAGCGCATCGACTAGGCCCGCGCCCTGGAAATAGCGCTCGCGCCCCAGATCGGTGGCAGTACCGACAATCACCGATTTCACCCGCCCCGGGTCGCCGACCATCTCGGGATGGCGCGCCATCAGCAGTGCGGCGACGCCCGACACATGCGGCGCCGCCATGCTCGTCCCGTCGAGCCGCCCGAAGCCGAGATTGGGCAGCGGCCCATCGATCCGCTCGCCCGGGGCGACCACATCGGGCTTGATCCGTCCGTCGCCGGTCGGCCCGCGCGAGGAGAAGAAGCTCACGCCATATTCGTGCGGCCGCTCGCGGTGTGTCGCGCCGACCGTGATCACTGACGCGGCATTGCCCGGGTCGGCGATCGACGCCTGAGCATAGCCGGAATAATCGCCCTTGGCAGTGCGATAGGTCTGCGCGCCCCAATTGCCGGCCGCCGCCACCACCGTCACGCCCGCCGCGACGGTCGCCTCGCACGCCATGCACACCGGGGTGCGGCCGCAAGCGAAATTGGCCATATCGTGGACCAGGCCGATCGACAAATTGGCGCCGTGCACGGTGATGAAGCGGTTGCGGCGGTTGAGCCAGCGCACGAATTCCAGCGCGGCGATCACCCCGAATTCGGTGTCGCGGCCGGCCGTACCGAGCACACCCAAATCGTACAGCCGGATATTGTGGCACACCCCGCGATAGACGCTCTTGTCGTCCTCGCGCCAGTCGCCCGCCAGCACGCCCGCGACATGCGTGCCGTGCCCGTTGGGCTGGCCCGCGCCGACCGGGACAAGGTTGCCGACGGGCACTTCGAGCAGCTTCGACAGCCTTTCCCAGTCATAGGGCCGCCCGGCCTGCGCATCGGCGCGCAATTCGTCCAGCCACGCCCGCGCCTCAATGTCGCTCACCATCAGCTTGGCCGCGATCTCGGCGGCCTTGGCGTCGAGCTGTCTCGGCCCGAGCAGCGAATCGAACGAGGCGAGCTCGCGCAAGCTGCTGAAATCAAAAGCCTTGTCGACGCGCGTCGCGAAATTGCCCGCATCATGGTCGCGAAAGGCCGGGTGCGCCGCATCGATCCCGGAATCGATCACTGCCCAGGTCAGCGACCGGCAATCCACGTCAAACACGCGCTGCGCCGCATCGGCCTTGATCGTCTCGACCGACACGCCCATCGGGTAGACCGTGCGGTTCAGCGCCACGCGCCACACCAGGATTTCGCCGGCACGCCCTGGGCGCCCGCGGAACAGCTCGGGGTCGAGCCTGATCCGGTCCAGGTCCGCCTCATATTGCATCAGCGGCGCTTCCAGAACGACACCGCGATAGCGCTCGTCCTGCTCGTTGAGCCGCCGTGCGATCCGCAATAGGGTGACCATCAGCGTCGCGCGCAAATCGGGGGACCAGGTATCGCGATCGACTGCGGCATAGCGGAACAGATCGCCCGCCGTCGGGACAGTATCGGCGGGCCGCTCGGCGCCGGCGTCCCGCGCCCGCGTCGCCCGCACCAGCGTCACCAGTTCCTCGAACCGCGCGGCCATATCCAGCCCGGTGAGCGGCAATATCTGCCCGATGAAATCGTCCAGGCTGACCCGCGCCGCGACTGCTCCCTCCAGCGGCGCGATATGCCGCGGCTCGGCCGCCTCCAGCTCGATCAGCGCGCGGTACAATGTCTGCGCCAACCGTGCCGCCGGGGTCGCCTCCATCGGCGTCAGCAACAGGTCGATCGAAGGGGAGTCGGCCGCGGCGAAGCGCGCCCACACATCGATCTGGACGGGGCTTTCATTGAGCAGCCGCGGCCCACCGCGCCCGTCGAGCAAAATGCCCCTGACCAATTCCTCGGTGATGATGGCCACTCACGCCCCCGGCTTGCTCCACGCGGCGATGCGGCCCGCACGGTTGGCTCCGTACGCGTCCCGCATCGCGGCTGTTCCGCGATACCCGTCCGAACCTATAGCGGAGCCCGTCCGCCGAGTCCGCCGCGATCTGACGCTGCGGCCATATTGGACGCAGTTTTCGAAGTTCGGACCGAAAAGATTCCGCGACTGGCCGGGTTCGCTATCCCGTTATCCTTCGTCCCGGGCGGAACCCGCTCAATGTCGCTCGGCGTCTTCCTGCATCGCACCGATTCCATCTATGACGACTGCCCCGCCGAACGGTATCAGTTCCCGGCGCAGTATCTTGGCCGGGAGCAAGCCTGTATCGGCGACTGGGTCGTCTATTATGAGCCGGTAAAGGTGAAGGGGACGCGTGGCTACTTCGCCGTGGCGCGCGCACCGCGATGTGCCAGATATGTCATTCGCAGATCAATTCATCAGGCACCAAAATTTATTATACCCGCACAGATTACACCGCGCAAAAACGTCAAACGTCGTCAGGTGTTTATTATTGGATGCTTTGGTAATCGTGATCGCTGCCCACTCCCCCGGGCCCCGCCCCATATCCTTCTGTATCATGACAGCCACGCCCCGCACCCGAATGAATTCAGGGCAATCGCCCAGCTTTCCCCGATTGACCTTGTCGATTGCGGCCGTGAGCCATGGCGAGGCCTCAGGCCAGTCCGGCCTGAAATATTCGACAAATCTGACGATATCGGCCCTGCGTGAGGGGCTTACCTTTCCTTCGTCTTCATCGCTGGTTCTCAGGAAAAGCTGCACCGAATAGGGCTGCCCGGCAAAAGCCTTCCCTTCCTTGTCCTTCAGCTCGAGTCTCTCGAACCCGTCGCCCTGCAAATTGCAGCTTATGCCAAGAACATTGGGCGGGGTTCGCATGATGCATCCACCCCATTTGGCGAATTCCGCAAGTACAACAGCAAGAGGCTTGTTCAGCCCGCCGATATCAGCGCGCGACGAGGATTCGATATTCCGGCACCCTGCGATCAGCAGCGTCATCGCCAGTATCAGCCAGACCCTACCCCGAGACAGACGCATCCGACCCTCCCCAAGACATTAATCTTCATAACGATGGTTACGATGTCAGCGAGGATGGCAAAATGTTCCTTATATGTCCAACGGATTATCAGAAGCCTTTGATCCCGAATGAGCGCCATTGGAAGGGCGAGATGAAAGATGTGGGCAGCACGCGATCCGTCTCCCAGGCTCGCTTTGCTTCCGCAAATTCTTTTCGGCGAGCATTCAGGCGCGTGGCGAACAATGCCGGCAAATCCTTGAAACGTACCGGGGTCGGTTGACGGCCGTCGTCGCCTTTCCTGGGGTCGTCATTGTCGGGCTTCCATCTGCCTTTGACAAATCCGCTGTGATCAGCAGTTGCGCTCACCGGTATCGACGCAAATATTCTGGCCGCTCGAGAAAAAGCCTCGCTCAAATCACCGGAAAGCAATGCGGAAATCACCTTTCCCTGACGGAGGGCTGTGATTGCAATAATATCCTGCGTCACCGGTTCAAAATCCGTTCGGGAAAACCATTCTCCGCCGTGATTTTTCCATCTTCTATATTCGATTTGATAACGACCCGATGGGACTTTGCTCTTCGGGAATGTTGTCAGATTATCCGCCGGCCCCAATGGGAAATGGGTTGTTTTGTATCCATCCTTCTCAGTGCCCTCCGTGTGCGAAAGGACGTCCAAAAAGGCCTTCACTTCGGGAAGCGAGTAGAAATATCCGACATCTTCTCTGACCTTCCGCCGCCCCTCGAGCGTGAGACCCTCATCTCCGGGGCGGCCATCCGGGTACGGAATTTCTTTTCCTTCCGGCGATTTTATCTCGCTCAGCCATGCACGGGACTCGGTCGGTGTCCGATAGTCTTCCTTTTTATAGCCAGACTGCGTGTGGCCAGCGCTGGCGACGTTATAGGCCTGAAAACCGTCGTCCTCACCGGAGCGGCGGAAATATACCGCATTATCGAGTCGCACGCCCGTTTCTCGTCCGACCGGACCAAAGCCCAGTTCGGTCGATTTGTGCCCGATCGCCTCCCAGGTCCGCTGCCCCATCACCGCTGACAGGGCCGGCGGCGAAGCCTGCCAGCCCCGCTGCGCGCCGATCAGCGCCGCATATTCGTCCGGCGTTACCAGGTCGCGATAGGGTCGCAGGTCAGTGTTGACGAACGCCCGCCGGTCGGTCGCGGACAGCGCCACGAGGCGGTGAGCCGTCTCGCCCGTCGCTGCGACCGGCTCCGACCCCAGATTCGCCCCGGCGCGACGCGTCAGCGCGTCCAGCGTTTCGGAGTCGAGTGCGCGGCGCATCGCGGGCGGAAGCTGCGTGACCGAAGTGAAGTCCTCGCCGAGATCATCGGTCAGCGCGAATGCCGCGTCGCGCGCGGCGCGCTGGTCCTGTTCGATCCCGCGCTCGGTACGCGCGGCCCGGGCATCGGCATCGGCCAGCGCCGCCGCCTTTATATCATCGGGCAGATCCTGTTGCTCGATATGTTCGCGTAACGCCGGCAGGTCGGTACGACGCGGTGCATAGGATGCAGCGAGACCCGTATCCGCCCGGGGAAGCGACGCGCCATAAGCGTCGACCACAGCGGCGCCGCGGCGTTCGAGCACCGGCGCGCGCAGGCTGTCCTCGACTTCTGCGCGGTCGCGCGCGGTCATTTCCGGCGTGTGGAGAGCGTAATAATGTTCGGCCGCGATCGCGTCGCCGACGGTCAGCCCGTCGATCGCCCGTTTGTGGATGTCGGAGACATAAGTTTGTTCGGCGGCTCGTTTGGCTGCCGGGCTCCATCCCTGGACCGCCGCGCGGTTATCGAGCGCCTTCAGGCCGGTCGCGACATGATCGACGAACAGCGGCGTGCCGATATGGTCGAGCGCATTGCGCGCGCTCGCCGCCATCAACTGTTCGGCTTGCTTCCCCTGCCAGACGCGTTTCTCCGCATCGGCGTGATCCTGAACCCCGGCGATGTCCTGATCGACGCGCTGGCCGACCACCGCATCGAACAGCGCGCGGATAGGCGGCTGCAGCGTCTTGCCGATTTCGCCGGGAATCTGGCGCAGTGTTGCGCTGATCCCCTCAGCGGCCTCGACCGCGACCTGCCCGGTTTGCGCGTAGAATGAGGCGTCGCCGTCGCGCAGCAAGGCACGCGCCCTCGCATCATAGGCGTTGTAGCTCTGTTTTAGCGCGGCATCCTCCGCCGCGGCGTTATCGCGCCGGCGCTGCTGCTCTCGCTTCAGCTGATCTTCGGCAACGCCGTCCAGCGCCTTGCCGAGCGTCGCCATGCCGGCACCGGCCGCCTGCAGGCCGCTGCCGCCATAATCGCCGGGGCGAAGTTTTTCATCGGTAACGCCGGCAAGGCCGACGCGGTTCTGCTCGATTGGGACTGTTGGCATATCCGCTGACTAAGCGGGTCTGTCGGCATCTTGAATCGGGCGGCTTATAATTAGGCTATGGCGCGGGAGGAGTTTTGAGTTTCTTCACGCGCATGCCCGTCTCGACCGCTTGCGACGCACCGCCCAGCGCCGTGCCGAGCGCGTCGAACCCGGCATTGATCAATGCGCCGCTTGCCTTTGCGCGATTGGCGGCCGCATCGGAGCGGGCATTGAACGCGCTGATATCGAAACCGCGCGTGCGCTGATTGCCGCCCTTGTAGATCTGGGCGATGTCCTCCGCGCCGGTCATCGCGGTGTCCTTCTGGATATCGGCCGCGCTGCCGAAATTCAGGTCGACGCCGTTCGCCGCCAATGCCGCTTCCTGCGCGCCCTTGATCCGCGCCAGCTCGCGATAGCGCGCCCGTGCCTCGAGATTGGTGTTCTCGATCGAATCCCTCGCCTGTTCATTGGCCAGGCGGTTGTTCTGATCGGCAATCTGCGCCTGATAGCGATATTGCTGCGCCTGGCCGATGCCGGATACGACCCTGCCGCCGACGGCGGCGGCGGTCGCGGCGATGGTCAGGCTGACGGGGTCGCACATCGATATTGCTCCAGTTCAAAAGTGAGAAATTCTGTCCCGGCGTGCACGATGATCTCCTCGGCAAAGGCGAAGCCCATGCGTGTCAGAAATCGGATCGCGCGGCTGTTCCCGCATGCAACTAGGTTGGACAGCCGCGGGGTTGAATCGAGCATTGTCGTGATGATACGCGGCGCGATGCACAGCATGGCGCGCGGCCGACGATAGATCATGTCCGAACCGAGCATCCAGGGCCGCCCCTCCCCACATAACGCGTTGGTCACGACCAGCCCGAACATCGCCTCCGCCCGGCCATTGACGAATGCGGTCAGGCAGAATGAGGAGGTCATGATGCCCTCACGCAATGCCTGTTTCGGACTGTGGCCGAGGGCCGCACATTCGATCCGGTCATCATCGCGCATGCGATGCGCGATCGGACCGATATGAGCCGGCGAAGAGGGGCGGAATTCGATGCCCGGATGATGCGCCCCGCCGCCGCCGCAACCAGGCGAAGTATCGAGCGAACTCATTCCGAAACGCTGGGATCAAGGTAGATCGCGCTGACCGTCATCGGCAGCGGATCGTCCGACCGCACCACCACCCTCGCGCCGCCATTGAGCTCGGGCCGCAAATAGGTTTCGAGCAATCCGGTCTGCAGCGCATTGGGCTGCCCCGGTCTCTCGCGCGTCCGTCCGCGCAACGGCTCAAGCGTGGCGTCGGTCGGCCCCGCCTTCAGCCCGCGGCTGTCGATCACGCGGATCACTGCCCTGGCCTGGCTCTGCACCTTGGCGACGGTCCAGCCGCTTTGCCCCTGCACCGCGAGCGGCAAGGTCTCGATCGTCGCCGAATAGGGCAAGCCCGCCGTCACCCGGATCGCCTTGAACGGCAGCGTCACCACGCCGCCGGTCACCACCAGACCCGACACGACATGGCCGTCGGCCAGCGCCGAAATGACCTTGCCCTCAAGGTGATCGAGATTGCGCAGCACCATGGCCGGCTCCTCGAACTGATAGGTGACGGCACTATCGAGAAAGCAGCAATCCTCGACCTCGCCCCAGCGCGTCGCCGCCATCCGCTCGATCAGCAATTTGCCGTTGCGCCGGACGGTCAGATAGAGCCTGTCCTCGGCCCCTTCCGAGACCACGCAGACGCTTTCGACCAGCCCGTCGGTTTCGCACAAGGTCCAGCCCCACACCTGCTGCTCCTGCTCCCAGGTGAAGCAGAGCAATTTCCCGTCATTGCGCACCGCCCAGACGATCGATCGCGGTTCCTGCGCATAGGCCCAGGCCTTGATGTCGAAGCCGCCGAACAGATGCGGCGAGAAGATCGTCACGTCATTGGAATCGATCGAGTCGGTTTGGAACTGATAGCCGAGCGTGCGCACGCCATTGCCGACACTGGTCTGGTAGAAGCAGACGCTGTCCACCACCAGCGGCGACAGGCGCGACGACCCGCGCCCATTCTGACGCCGCACGACAAAATCGGTCGCACTGATATAGCCGCTCTGCCCGCCCTCGATCTTGAAGATCGAATCCGATGTCAGCGCGAGCAGGCTGTTCATCGACACCAGCTGGTTGACTGCATTGACCCGCCCCGCGACCAGCGCAAAAGACAGCGCGTCGGAAGCCTTTAATGGCCGCGAGATGTCCATATTCTCGAAACTGCCCGACCGCGATCCATAGACCGCGTTGGGGTGGTTGCTGGTCCGGCCCCATAACAGCCGCTGGTCGATAAAGGTCACGGTGGAGGGCCAGTCGCCCTTCAGCTCGAACGGGTTCTGCCTGACCGGTGGCCCGTCGGAATAGTCCGGCCCAATATTATCGTCGGTAAAGCCCAGCGACGAGGTCGTGCCGATATAGCCATATTCCTGCGTATTATCGGCCTTGAACACGCGGTAGCGCGATGCCCCCGCGGCGACGCCCCAGCTGAGCGAATTGTAATTACGCTTCAGCGTCAGGTCGTTGCTCGTCCCGACCGATAGCGAGGGACGGCTCTCCACGCCCGAGACATCGTTAACCGCGGTAACGACATAGGTCGCCGGCTGCGCAAAATAGCCATCGCCGCTGGTCACAGAATTGCCCGTCACCGGTGTGACCGACAGGCCGGTCGGCGCCGGCAATGTCGGCGTGAAGGCAATGGTCGAGAAGGTCCAGTCGTCGTGCCTGGCGCGCACCAATTTGGTTGGCGCATGGTCGAGATGCGCCAGATACATCGTATCCGCCGATTGCTCGAAATCGATTTCAGCCAATTCGTTGCCATTATAGGGCGACCCGGTGCGATAAATGCGCGCGACACTCATTGGTATGAATTTTCCAGCTTGAGGTTATGCGACAGCACACCGGCGGAGACATAGGTCTGCGCATCGGCGACCGTGATGCGCGCGACCAGCGCGTCGCCATCGAACTCGCCGATCTCGTCCATCCGCACCCAGCGGTCGTGCCAGAAACGATGTCCGGCGGTGGCGCGCGGATGGCCCTCGGCACGCCAAACCGGCTCGGTATGGAACGAGATCGCCGTCACCGGATGAACGCCCCATTCCAGCGTCCGTGCATGGCGGGTGCGCACCTGGTCGCCGACATGGATCAGATGCGCTTCCTTCTCACGGCCATCGGCCATCAGGATCATCGTATCGGCGGTGACACAGTGTCCGCCAAAACCGCCGCCGCCGCCGACATTGGGCGGCGGTGGTGGTGGTGATGGCGGCGGCACGGCCGGCGGCGGCGGGGGTGGCGCAGGTGGCGAAACGCGCGTCGTGCCGCCCGTGTCGGTATTCAGGACGAACGGCGTGAAACCGGTCGAATCGACATCGATGGTGAAGCTATGGGTGCCGACGCTCAGCACGCGCGCAACGCGGCCATTCAGCTCGGTCGTACTTTCGATGCCGGAGAAATAGACCTGATCGCCGATCGCATAGCTGTGATAATCGGCCTCGACCATCGTCGTCGTGCCGAGCGTGATAGCCTTGATGGTGAGCTTCTCCTCGATCACCAGTCCGCCATTCGCGGCGGGGCGCATATAGCCCTGGCCCATTTCCAGCGCGTAGGTCTGCGTCAGCGAGAATTGGAACGGGAACAGCCGCACGGCGGCGGGCATGGTCGCGAAAATGCTGGTCGGCGCGACCGCCGGAGTCTGGGCCGGGCTGACGATATAGGTGCCGCCCTTGCCGTTCCCGGTGCCATAGCCGGTGATGATCGTCCCGGTGGCAATGCCCGTCCCGCCGATCGTCTGGCCAACGGCAAGACCACCGGACGCGACATCGCCATCGGCCGCCACGGTCAGCACGTTGCCGATGATGCTCCCCGTGAAGCGCGCCTCGCTGGTGTCGGCATAGACCTGTGCGACCAGTCTGGTACCCGGTCGCTTGGTGACCCCGCCATATTTGAGGATCGTGACATTGCGCGCGCGGCGCAGTCCGACCTGATAGGCGGCGACATCGACCCGCGCGAGCAGGTCTTCGCTGATCTCGCCCTTGCTGAAATTGGGCTGGCAGTGCGCATCGCCATCACACGCCCACCAATCGCGCGGCTGTCACTTCATCGGTGAACGGCATGTCATGCTGCGGCTGGCGGTTGCGGTCGTCGGCGATCGCACGCTGCGCGGCGACTTCAGCCTGTTGCAGCAATTGTCCCCTGGCCTCGCGGCTGTCACGCACCGGCACGGCAAGCCGCGCGGCCAGCGCGAAGGCGAGCGCATCGACGAACATCGCCGGCATCGCCGCATCGGCGATAATGTTGGTGGAATATTCGAGCACGGCACCGGCCACCTGCGCAAACAGGATACCTGCCTCGACGATGAACGGCTGGCTTCCGCCCAGCGCCATCGCCCCCACCGGCGGCACGAGCCGTTTGGCGGTGGCAAGGTCGGCGGGCAGGCCATAGGCGTAAGCCCATTCGCCGGACCGCGGGTTGAGCGTCAGCGCGGCGAGCGCCGCGACCTTCGTGGCAAAGCTCCACTCATGCCGCTCGAGCAGCACGGTCAGGCATTGCGGATAATAGCGCGCGCATTCTCGCGCCTCGATGCTGTGCTCATCGATGTCGACTATGGGCGGCGCACGGAGCTCGCCAAGCGCCAGGTTACAGATGGTGATGCTGATGGTCATACACGACGCGCTAGCGGCAGCGGGGCAGAGTTTGAATCGACGGCAGAAGATTGCAGTTCTGTTGCTCAATTGTAACAGGCCGTGGAAAAAAAGATCCGAAAAGGACCATTCCGGATTTACAAAGCCCGGATGTCACCCCAACGCCGTCCAATCTGGTCCAGATGCGAGCATTTGGCTATTTTGAACGGGGGCTTAACAATGCGATCCACATTTCGTTTTCATGCCGTGCGCCTTTGCGCCAGCGCCGCGCCGCTCGCCATGCTGGTCGGCTTGAGCAGCCCGGCTTTTGCACAGAGCGAAACACAGGCGGCACCTGCCGATGTGCAGACGCCGGCCGCCGAGGATACTCAGGATGACATCGTGGTCACCGGCTCGCTGTTCCGCCGCACCGACACCGAAACGCCTTCGCCCGTCACCATCCTGACCGCGGACAGTCTGGCCAAGGCCGGCATCACCACCGCGTCGGACGCGATCCGCTCGATCTCCGCCGATAGCGCGGGTTCGATCGGCACCGGTTTCCAGAACGGCTTCAGCGCCGGCGGCTCCGCCGTGTCGCTGCGCGGCCTCGGCGTCTCCTCGACGCTCGTGCTGGTCGACGGTCTGCGCTCGACGAACTTCCCGATCAACGATGACGGCCATAACGCCTATGTCGACCTCAACTCGATTCCGTTCAGCCTGATCGAGCGGATCGAAGTGCTGAAGGATGGTGCTTCGTCGACCTACGGCGCGGACGCGATCGGCGGCGTGGTCAATTTGATCATCAAGAAGCACATCACCGGTATTGACGGCCTGGTCGAGGGCGGCGTGACCGACCGGGGCGATGCCGGCCACCAGCGCGCCAATCTGACGCTCGGCTATGGCGACTATGACGACAAGGGCTTCAACGTCTACGTCAACGGCGAATATCAGCGCGACGGTCGTGTCAGCGCAAGCAGCCGTGGCTTCCCCTACAACACGCAGGACCTGCTCGGCATCGGCGGTATCGACAACAACACCGCCGATCAATCGCTGACCGTCAACGTACCGACCGCCTATGTCACGCGCGTTAACCAGAGCGATCTCAACAACCCGCTATCGGGCCAGATCGGCGCGCCGATCACCAATCAATATCAGGCACTCGGCCTCAACAATTGCACTGGCGGCACATACACTGTGTCCACCGGCGGCTCACAGGGCGTCGGTTGCCGCTACAATCTGGTTGATATGTATCGCCAGTTGCAACCGCTGCAGGAGAAATACTCGGTCAATGGCCGCATCAGCGTCCGGCTGAGCGATTCGATCGAAGGCTATCTGACCGGCAGCTACAGCCGCAGCTATGTCAGCATCAACGGGCAGCCCTCGGCGATCCGCCAGAGCCAGCCCTTTGGTGCGGCCCCCGTGGTCGCGTCGAGCAACCCGGGCATCGTGTTGCCGGTGTATATCTGCTCGACCGGGGTCAATTGCAGCACCGCAACCGATCGCACCTTGAACCCCAACAACCCTTACGCCGCCGCATTTGCCGCAGACCCGAATAATGGCGCGGCACGCATCTACTATCTGTTCGGCGATATCCCGGCGGGCAGCGACCGCACCAATGAAGTGTATCGTTTCACCGGTGGCCTGAACGGCAATTTCGGCGGCGATTTTGATTGGCGTATCGAGGGCGTTTATGCGCGCGACAATCTGTCGATCACGCAGCGCGGCCTGATCAACATCGCGGCACTGCGTACCGCGATCAACACCGGCGCGTATAATTTCGTCAACCCGTCGGCGAACAGCCAGGCGGTGCGCGACGCGCTGGCGCCGAACAAGACGACGCCGTCCTACTCCGAAATGTATTCGGTCGACGCCTCGGTGTCGAAAAAGCTGTTCGACCTGCCCGGCGGTCCGCTGCAGATCGCGATCGGCGGTCAGATTCGTCGTGAAAAGCTCGAGAACAACAATCAGAACGCCGCGCTCGACACCTACGGCCTGACCACCGCTTCGGCGTTTGGCCAGCACACCGTTGCGGCAGGCTATTTCGAAATCGATGCGCCCGTTCTCGACGTGCTCGATATCAACGCCTCGGGTCGTTACGATCATTATTCGGAAGGCTTCAGCCGCTTCTCGCCAAAGGTTGGCGTGAAGTTCACCCCGATCCCGCAGCTCGCAATCCGCGGCACCTTCTCCAAGGGTTTCCGCGCGCCGACCTTCGCTGAATCCGGTCCGCGTTCGCAATATGCCGGCTTCGTGACGACGACACCGCCCTGCCCGTTCCAGCTGGCACATGGCGGCGTCGTTTCGGGCACCGGCTGCACCGGGGGCGGCAACCCGTACAATCTGGCCTATTCACTGGGTCGCGGCGTGACGGGCAACCCCGATCTCAAGCCGGAAAAATCGCGCAGCTTCACCCTCGGCGCGATCTTCCAGCCGGTCAAATGGCTCAGCTTCACGGTCGATTATTATAACGTCAAGAAATCCGATCTGATCGTCGCCGGCCCGTCGATCGGCAATGCGGTCGACGCCTATTTCGGTGCGGCGAACCTCGCCGCGGCACAGGCCGCGGTTGCCGCGGTCGGCCCGGGTTATTCGGTCAACACGGTCGATGGTGTCGATCCGCTCTTCCAGAACGCGCTGCCGCGCGTGCTCATCATCAACGTGCCTTATGTGAACGCTGCCTATTCGAAGGTGTCGGGCATCGATTTCTCCGCCACTGCGACGATCCCGCTGTCGGACGGCGTGAAGTTCACCAGCCGGCTCGAAGCCACGCATGTGATCCAGTACGACCTGCTCGGCTCCGACGGTCTGCAGCGTTATGCCGGCACCTTGGGCCCATATGATCTGTCGTCGGGTAACGGCACGCCTCGCACGCGCGGCAACTGGCAGAACACGCTGGACATCAATGACTTCTCGGTGTCGGCGACGGCCTTTTATGTCGGCCGGATCAAGGAAGTGTCGACCGACCAGGGCAAGCTGTCGACAAAGTGCGCTGTCAATCTGTACAAGCCTGCCCTGTCGAACGGCGATCCGTTCTGCTACATCAACAGCTTCATCACCGTCGATCTCAACACGACGTTCCGGGTGGCGGACGACTTCACACTCTTTTTCAACGTGAAGAACCTGCTTGCCGCGCGGGCGCCGCTTGCTCCCGCCGCTTATGCCAGCGCACCGAATTTCCTGACCAGCTGGCATTATCAAGGCCTGCTCGGCCGCCAGTTCCGCGCCGGCGCGACGTTCAAATTCTGAGCAACGCCGGTCGCAATGATCTAAAGGGGCGGTTCCGCAAGGAGCCGCCCTTTTTTTGACACAGCGGATGCACGACACGCCTATGCGGCACTGGCGCACGGCACCTTTGTATCATTACCGTTCAAGTTGGAGCGCATGATCCACGACCTTGCGACACACGGCAAAACAGCGGAGGCGCAAGCCCCGCTGCTGGCCGGGCGGCCTTATCCCGAAGGTTGATCGGATTGCCCCAAGCAACAGCAGATATCGCCCGCATCAGATCGCACAGGCTCAAAATCTACTTCGATGGCGGCTGTCGGCCCAATCCCGGCGCAATCGAGATCGCCGTCGTGGCCCGCGGGCAGGCGTATATCTCGCGCGATGTTGGATACGGTACGAGCAACGACGCCGAGTGGCTGGCGCTGATCGAGGCGGTTCGGATCGCCCTGTCGCTGGGTAAGCCCGACTTCGTGCTGATCGGCGATTCCGCGACGGTCGTGAACCAGGCCAACGGGCTGTGGAAATGCCGAAGTGCCGACCTCCAGAACCATTTGCGGGCGTTCCGCGATCTCACTCTCTCCCTGGGCAAGGTGCAGATCCGGCAGGTGAAGCGATCGCAGAATCTCGCCGGCATTGCGCTCGCCAGAAGCCATTGAAGCCTGGACCATAGCCGGTCGGCCAAAATTCTCTTCTGACCCGCGCCGCCTGCACAGCTTCTGCATGACAATTCCCCGGCATGTCCACGCCGTCCGGAACACACGACGATATCGCTCCGCCACAGCGTCTTGACCAAAGCCGTCAGGAGCGTCGCCATGTCCTACCGCACCCCCGTCAGTTCACCGCCCGGTACGCCGGCACTGATCATCGGCACGATTTTCCCGGCACTTGTCATCCTGATTGAGCTGGCCACTGGCCTGTGCGCCGGTGCCTTTTTCGATCCGATGCCGACGCTCGCCCATGTCCTGCTGGTGATGAGCGTTCCGCTGATCAATTTCTTCCTGTGGCGCGCCGCGCGGCGCGAGGATGCGCCAAAGGCTGTATTGATCATAGCGGGCGGCGCGGCGATCGGGATTGCGGCGGGCTATGCGCTGGTGTTCCTGCCGATGCTGCCGGTCGCGCTGGTGACGATCATTTTCTTCGGTTTCGGCCTGTTGCCCTTCGCGCCGCTCGGATCAATGATCATTGCGATCCGGCTGACCAATCTCCTGACCGACTGGATCGACCATAGCGGCCGGCGCATCGCAGCCGGTGTCATGGTCGGGCTGGTCGCACTTGTCGCGGTCGATGTGCCCGCCACTGCGACCTATCTCGCGGTCGGCTGGTGGCAGGGCGACGTCGCCAGCCAGCAGCGCGCCGCAACGACAATGCGCATGATTGGCGATCGCGACATCCTGTTCCGGCTCGGCAGCGGCGACACCGGCCGGGCGCCAGGCATATTGAGTTTCATTGCCTCCAGCTGGCAGTCGGGCGGCTTCGGCGCGCCGCAGGCCTCGTCCACCGCCGCGCGCGAACTCTATTACCGTGTCACCGGCACACCCTTCAACGCGGTCGATCCCACCATTGTCGCGGCGGCTGCACGTCGCAACGGGATGTTCGATTGGGATGAAGACCAGGGCGGCACGTCGGTCGGCGGACGGATCAACGATCTGGCGCTGACCGGGTCGCGGATCGACGGATCGATCAGCGGCGCGGACAGCCTTGCCTATTTCGAATGGACCGGCACCGTCACCAACCGTGGCGACCGGCAGCGTGAGGCGCGGCTGACCATGGCCTTGCCCGAAGGCGCGGTCGCGTCGCGCGCCACCTTATGGATCAATGGTGAACCGCGCGAGGCGAGCATCGGCGGGCGGGCCGAAACGCGAGCCGCCTATGCTGCGGTCGTCCAGCGCAGCCGCGACCCATTGCTGGTGACCACCGACGGGGCCGGACGGCTGCTCGTCCAGGCCTTCCCGATCGAACCCAATGCCGCGATGCAATTCCGCATCGGCATCTCGGCGCCGCTGGCCATCGCCCGCGATGGATCGCGCAGCGTGTCGCTGCCGGCGATCGTCGAGCGCAATTTCAACATAGCCGCCGATCAGCCGCACAATGTGTGGGTCGAGGGGGACACGCCGATTGCCACGACTGCGGCACTCAGGCCTTCTATCCTGGAGGGCAAGGCTGGCGTGACGGGCATGATCACCGAGGCCGATTATGCGCGTGCGCGACCGCAGTTGCGCATCACGCCGATCACAGGCCCGAGCCTGCGCAGCGGCACAATAGCCGCTGCCGGCAAGCAGCCCGCCATCATCGTCACGCAGCGGATCGACCGCGTCGCTGTAACGCGCCCTGGTGCGCTGGCGATCGTCGTTGATGGATCGGTCGGCGACAAGGGCGCGGCCGACGCACTGGCCGCCACGCTGGATACGCTGCCCCGCGGCTTGCCCGTGTCGCTGCGCATCGCCGCGGAGCAGCCGGTAACGGTCGCGCTCGCACCCTGGAGCTCGGCGCAGCGCGACCTGGTGCAAAAAACATTGTCCGCCGCCACCTTCTCGGGCGGACAGGACAATATTCCGGCGGTCAGCGACGCGATCGCCGAAACATCCGGCGCGAACGCGATATTGTTATGGATCCACGGGCCGCAGCCGGTGAGATTCGACCGTTCCAGCGCACGGCTCGATCAGATGCTCGAACGTTCGACCGCCTTGCCCAGATTGGTGCGCTATCAGGCGACTGCGGGTGCCGCCATCACCGAGCAAGGCCAGCCCTGGTTCGAAACCGCGCGCTTCGTATCGCCGACGGCCGATCCGGCGCGCGACCTGCACGACTTGATCGAGGATATCACGCAAAGCGGTACCGCGTGGCAGGTGACGCGAACCGCCGAAGCGCCGGGCACGGCGATCCCGGGATCGATCCATATCGCGCGGCTCTGGGCCGCCGGCGAGGCGACCAGGGTTCTGAATGGCAAGAAAGCGCCGCGCAAGGCCGCGATCCTGCTTGCACGGCAGGCCAATGTCGTCACCCCGATCAGCGGCGCGGTGGTGCTGGAAACCGACGCCAACTATAAGGAGAACGGGCTGGCCGTCCCCGATCCGGACGCCGTTCCGACCATTCCCGAGCCGCATGAATGGGCGTTACTGGCCATCATCGCGGCGTTGCTTGTCTGGCTATGGCGTCGCCATCGCCGGCTCGGCTCACCGTCTGCACTGGCGCTTGCCTGATGCATCCGGTGCTCGCTCTGGCACTGGCCGCGCTGGCCTTCTGGGATGCCGGACGACTGCTTGCCGGGCGGCTAGGGGACGGACTGACCTGGCTTCCGCTCGCTATGGTCGCGGCGGCGCTCGCCTGGCCGATGGCACGCAAGCTCCGCGACGGTAAGGCCGGTGCCGTGCCGCCAATGCTGTTATGCACCATCTTCGCTGGCTATGGTCTCGCCGCGCTGACCGCACCGCCGTTGATCCGGATGAGCATCGCCGTCGCGGGCCTGGTACTGATCCTGCGCCAGGCGGCGGGCGGCGATTTCCCGGTCGCCCCGGCGTTCGGGCTTGGCCTGCTCGCACTGCCGGTATTGCCGAGCCTCGAATTCTTCCTCGCCTATCCATTGCGGCTCGTCTCGGCGATGCTCACCGCGGGCCTGCTTCGCCTGGGCGGGATCAATGTCGGGGTGGACGGTGTCGCGCTCGACTGGAACGGCGACCGGCTGTTGTTCGATGCCGCCTGTGCCGGGGTGAAGATGCTCTGGGCGGCGCTGTTGCTGGTCAGCGCGATCGCGCTGGCCGCGCGGTTCACACCGTCACGCTATGCGCGCGCCATTGGCCTGGCGATCGTGCTGACCGTTGCGGCCAACGCGCTCCGCGCGGCAAGCCTGTTTTATGTCGAGAACGGTTTCGTGCCCCGATTGAACGGGCCGTTCACACATGAAGCGGTGGGGATCGCGGCCTTCATCATGGCGGCCGCCGCACTCGTGGCGACGGTCGCACCACAGGTGGAAAAATCGGCATGAACATCGATCGCCTCGGGCCTCGCCATTCCCGACATCTTTGGGGATCAGCGACAATGGGGCTGGCCGTCCTGCTCGCTCTTGTCGCCGCCGCTTTGCCCCTGTTTCCGACAACCGGATCGCCCTCGCCGCTCAACACTGCCCCCTGGCCAACCCATTTCGAAGGACGCCCGATCAACCGCATTCCCGCCACCGCCACGGATAAAGCCCTGGCCGGTGACTTTCCCGGACAGATAGCGCGCTTCAGCGATGGGCGCCGCCAGATCGTGCTGCGCCGTCTCTCCGCCGCGACGCGGAGACTTCATCCGGCCAGCGATTGCTTTCGCGCAATCGGCTATTCGGTTGAGCCGGCCGCGATGCGCATCGCCCCCGATGGCAAGCCTGCGGCTTGCTTCACCGCGACGCGTGACGGTCGCGCGCTGCTGGCCTGCGAACAGGTGCGCGGCACGCAGGCCGAAGAAGCCTGGCCCGATGTTTCGTCCTGGTATTGGGCGGCGCTGCTCGGCCGGTCGACGGGCCCCTGGACCGCGTCGCTCACCGTCGAGCAAGCGCCGTTGACGACCGCCACCCCGGAGTGACACGGTGCACGCAATGTCCCACCATATCCTTGTCGTCGATGATGACCCCCATATCCGCGATCTGCTCAGCTTTGCGCTGACCAAGGCAGGCATGCGGGTAACGGAGGCAGCGGACGGCGAGGCGGCCTTTACCGTCATCGCGACCGATGCGCCGGATCTGCCGATCGATCTGATCGTGCTCGACATCAACATGCCGCGTCTGAACGGGCTCGACCTGTGCCGTCGGTTGCGCGCCTCCAGCCTGCCACAGGCCGACCTGCCGATCCTGTTCCTGTCGTCGCGCGACGACGAGATCGACCGCATCGTCGGGATCGAGGTCGGCGGCGATGATTATGTCGTGAAGCCTTTTTCGCCGCGCGAAGTCGTCGCACGGGTCGGGGCGATCCTGAAACGCCAGAATGGGTCGAACGGCGCGGCGGGCGCCAGCAGGCACGTCGTTCACCGCCGCCTTGCGCTCGACCCCGAGGCATGGGAGGTACGCTGGGACGGTATACCGGTGGCGACCACCGCGACCGAATTCCAGTTGCTCCTGCTGCTTGCCTCATTGCCCAGCCGGGTGTTTTCACGCGATGCAATCATCGACCGGCTGCACGGTCCGGGCTTTGCGGTGACCGATCGCACCATCGACAGCCATGTCCGCAACCTGCGCGCGAAGTTCATTCAGGCAGGATGTAGCGACCTGATCGAGACCCGGGCCGGGATCGGCTATCGCATCGGCGCGTGCGCCTGATCCGCCTGCTCAAGGATTGGGCCAAACGCCACTGGCCGGCGCTGCCGCTGCGCACGATCCTGTTTGGTACATTATTGTTTACAGCCGCTCTGCCGGGCTTCGGCGCGGTGTTCCTGCGCGTCTATGAAAACACCATCGTACAGCAGACCGAGGCCGAGTTGATCGCCCAGGGCGCTGTGCTGGCGGCTGCCTATAAATCCGCCTGGAATGACGGCAAGCCAGAGCCTCAGGCTCAGCCTCTGGCGCCCGAACCGCCGCAAATCGACCTGCGCACCATGACCGTATTGCCGCCCGGCACGACCAATCCCGCAGCGCATCGCGCCGACCCGCATGCAATTGCGGTGGCGCGACAGATGCAGTCGATCGCCGATGATTCCGCGGCCGTGACACTCGCCGCCGTGCGCCTGCTCGATCGCGACGGCATCGTCATACTGGGCCGGCAAGATCTCGGCCAGAGCTACGCCGGCGCGCCCGAGGTCGGCCGCGCACTGACCGGGCGCAGCGGCACGGTGCTGCGTCAGCGCCAGGAGTTTCGCGACGGCATTTTCTGGGAAACGATCAGCCGCGCGGCGACCATTCGTGTGCACCATGCACGCCCCGTGATCGCGCAGGGGCATATCGTCGGGGTGGTCATGCTCTCACGCAGTCCGCGCGGATTGCTGCTCGGCATCTATCAGGATCGCGGCAAGATCGCACTCGGCGTGGTGCTGATCTTCGGCACGCTGCTGGTGCTGGTGGCGCTGCTGTCGCGCGGCATTGCCCGGCCGATTGCGACCTTGACCCGCGCCACTCAGGCAGTCGCGCAAGGATCGACCGAAATTCCCGAAACGCCGCCGACTGCCGCGATCGAGATCCGGGAGTTGTTCGACAATTTCCGCATCATGGCCGACCGCATTGCGCTCCGCTCGCGCTATCTGCGCGATTTCGCGACCGCGGTGAGTCATGAATTCAAGACTCCGATCGCCGGTATTCGCGGGGCACTGGAACTGCTTGACGATCATTGGGCGACGATGGATGCGGATGATCGCCGCCGCTTCATGGCCAATGCCAGTGCCGATGCGGAACGGTTGCAGCGTCTGACCGATCGGCTGCTCGACCTTGCCCGCGCCGACATGGCGAAAGGCGACAGCGCGGCGATCGCGGATATCACCCCCGTCGCCCGGCGCGTCGCCGCGCGCTTCGGTACGATGCAGGTGTCCGTCGCCACCGATCTGACCAACGCATCCGCGCGCATTGCACCCGAGGTGCTTGAAACCGTCCTCGACACGCTCGTCACCAACAGCGCCCAGGCCGGCGCGCGCATTGCATCGATCGCGATCGACCGGGCAGGTGACGATATCGTGATCGTCGTGCGTGATGACGGCCCCGGCATCCCGCCCGCCGATGCCGAACGCGTGTTCGAACCGTTCTTCACCGGGCGGCGCGAAAGCGGCGGCACCGGCCTTGGCCTGTCGATCGCCCGCTCGCTGCTCGCGGCCACTGGCGGCACGATTGCGATATTGCCGGCCAAACAGGGGGCAGTGGTGGAGATACGGTTGATGACGGGCGGCTAGAGCCGCGCACCCGCCGGCGGTCAAATCTTGATTAAATATTTGATATAAATATATTTATTTATAATCCACCGAGCGCGCGGCGGAAGCGGGGCTGACACATTCCGGTGTCCCATATCTCCCGCCGTTCGCCCTCACCCACGCGCACGCTGATCCCCGCAGCACTGCCGCCAGTAGCGATTCAACCATCACACAGGACCGGGCATGTCATCTCGCCGCCACGCCGTTCCCAACAGCGTGACGGACTCTCGTTCAGTGTAAAAGCGCGTTAGGTTTCTGCTACCACCTATCCTGTCGAAAGGATTCACATGAGAGACTCTGGCATCACTCGGGCGATCGTCATGATGGTCGCACTGTGCGGACCGGCGCCCGCCTTCGCATCCGGCCAGGCTTCCGCACCGGTGGCGGCAGCATCGGCACCGTCGGGCGCGCATGATTTCGATTTCCAGTTCGGCGAATGGCGCGTCCATCACCGCGTCAAGCGCCCTGCCACCAGGGACTGGATAGAATTCGACGGCACGAGCAGTGTGCGTCCGGTGATGGGCGGGTCGGGGAACGTCGAGGATAACCGGTTCGACAAGACCGGGGGCGTCACGCGCGGCGTCGCATTGCGTGCCTTCGACCAGAAAACCGGCTTATGGGCGATCTGGTGGGTCGATGGCCGCGCACCGCACGGCCCGATCGACCCGCCGGTCAAGGGTCGCTTCGACAAGGGCGTCGGCACCTTCTATTCCGACGGCACGATTGACGGCAAGGCAATGCGCGTGCGCTATACTTGGAGCCGCATCACGCCCCGTTCGGCGCATTGGGAACAGGCCTATTCGTTCGACGGGGAAAAGAGCTGGGACACCAATTGGATGATGGATTTTGAACGAACGCCATAAGGTTACGCTGCGCCTCGCACGACCGACCGACAGCAACGCGATGAAGGTCATCCTGCAGGACACGTTCGAGTCCGTCTGGCGCCCCAACATCTCCCCTGCCGCCGCGGCCGCCTATCTCGATGAGGATCGGGGCGGCGCCTATGTCGATCAGCACGGGCATGAATTTCGGGTGGCCGAATTGGACGGCGAGGTCGCGGGGCTGGTGCATTGGCAGGATGATTTCATCCATGCCCTGCATGTCGGATCGGCCTATCGCCGTCACGGCATTGGCTTGCACCTTATGGATCTTGCCGAAAAGGGGATGGCGCAGAGCGGCATCGGCCAAGCTCGGCTGGAAACCGATACCTTCAACGAGCCGAGCCGCGCTTTCTATGAAGCCTGTGGTTACATCGAGGCTGGCCGCTATCCTGATGAGGAATGGAATAGCGACCTGACCACGATCCTGTTTGTCAAACAGCTACGCTGAGTATCCCGGAGACATGACAGCCAATGGAGATGGCCATCATGCCTCCGAGATGAGATCAGAAGTGATAGGCGACAAAGAGGCCGCCCTGCCATTGGTCAGGTGATCCGCGCAGCTTCACGATCGGCGCACGACCGGCATCGCTGAGCAGCCGCGTATAACCGCCGGTCGCCGTCACCAGCCAGTGATCGGTCAGCCGATAGGTCAGTGCGAGCGAAGCACCCGCATCCTTCATGCCTTTGTCGGCATTGAACACCGGCAAACCGCTCCGCACCGACTGGGTCGGGGTCACACTGAAAAAGCTGGTCATGTATTTCCGGTCCGCCCAGCTGGTCGTGCCGCTGGCCGACAAGGTCAGTCGATCGGCCAGGTCGAAATCGACCCCCGCATCGAGCTGCGCGACGAGACCATCATGTCCGCCCGCGACATCCTTCGCGACCGAGAGCTGCGCCCAGCCGCGGCCGACCTCGATACGACCTGCACCGCCGACTTCGATCGAGGTTCCGATATCGCCCAGCCCGGCAAGATCCTTATTGCGGTCCTGCGGACGGTCGCGGCGATAGCGCGCGATCGGCCCGAATTTGAGCTTTGCGTCTTCGGACAATTGGAGGCGCAGAACATTGACGCCGATTTCGGGCCCGCGAATATAGGCGATGTCCTTGTACGCGACTGAGATGAACGGGAAGGGCTGCGCCTGAAAGTCGTTCGACCCTTCATAATCGGGTGCGTAGATCGCGCCCGCGCCGATTGTGATGTTCCAGTCGCCCTCATCGACCTGATCCTGACTTTGGGCATGGGCGCGTGACGATGCGAGGATCGCCGCGGTCACCGCCATGCTCGAAAACATGATCAGCAGAAACCGCCCAAGGCCGGATTGGCGTGAAATCCCGCGCCTGATGGCCGGGTTGAAATACTCGATCATAAATGCTCCGCAGCTATCGTTTGCAGGGCTGCTTCTAGGGAGCGGCGGTCGCGGGCCGATAACCTGAGGGTGTCGATTTGTTACGGTATGTGTCCGGTGCAGACTTGCCGGAAAACGGGCGCTATCTGCACATCATGGCGACCGCACGCTTACCTCATATCCTCGTCGTGGATGACGATCGTCAGATCCGGACCATGCTCGCTCGCTATCTCGGCGACCATGGCCTGCGCGTCACCATGGCGGCGGACGGGCGAGAAATGGAGGCATTGTACGGGGGCCATCAATTCGATGTGGTCGTCCTCGATGTGATGATGCCCGGCGATGACGGCTTCACCCTGTGCCAGCGGCTGCGCGCGCGCAGCACCGTGCCGATCATCCTGCTCACCGCGCGCGACACCGAAACCGACCGTGTCATCGGGCTGGAACTGGGCGCGGACGATTATGTACCCAAACCGTTCAACCCGCGCGAACTGCTCGCCCGGATCCGCGCCGCACTACGTCGGGCGACGATGATGCGCGAACGTGCCGACAGTGGAGCCGCGATCCAGCATCGCTATCGCTTTGACGACTGGACGCTGGACCTGGCCCGGCGTTCGCTCGTCTCTCCGCGCGGCGCGCGGGTCGATCTGACGACCGGCGAGTTCGACCTTCTGACTGCGCTGGTCCAGCACCCTCATCATGTGCTGAGCCGCGATCAGCTGCTCGATCTCGTCCATGGCCGCAGCAATCTCAACATCGATCGCAGCATCGACGTGCAGATCAGCCGGTTGCGCCGCAAGATCGAGGAAGATCCGCAGGAGCCGATGCTGATCAAGACCGTGCGTAACGGCGGCTATGTCTTCACCGCCCGCGTCACTGCCGGGGCGCCGGGTGATGATTGACCCGGGGCGACACCTCGCCCGGCTGCGCCTCGCGCCGCGCATCGGCCTGGCCATTCTGCTGACGGTGATCGCTGCCTATCTGCTCAATCAGGGACTGCGCGCGATGATCCCGCCGCCGCCCTTTCTGTTCGTACAGCGTGCCTGGCTGATCGACGCCGTCGCAGACGGCGCAAAGGCGGCACGACAGCCGACCACCGATCCCGCCGCTCAGTTCGGCCGGCTTCCGGCAGCGCGCTATCTCGACTTCACGGTGCGCCGCACACTGCCGCCCGATGATGGTCAGGGCCCAGAACTGGGCCGGCAACTGCGCCAGTCGATTGCGGATAAACTAGGCCTTCCGCTCGACCGCGTCCGCGTCGCAACAAGTACCTTCGACCAGGATAATGTGGAACGCAGCGCCCGCACTACCGTGGGGATCATCCCGGAACTCCCGGCGATGCTGACCGCCGAAACGCTGGCCAGCAATGAAAGCAGCGTGCTTGGCGATCTGCTGATGTCGGTGCGACTGGACGATGGCACATGGCTGTCCGTCACACAGCGCAGCCGGGGCGGGCCATGGCGCCATTATCTCCGCTACGCCTTTGGCATGCTCGGTTATCTGCTGATCATCATCCTGTTTTCGATTTGGATTGCCCGCAGCATCGTTGCCCCGCTCAGCCGGCTTGCCGCAGCGGCGGAGCAACTGGGCCGCAATCACGAGCCGACCCTGATCACAGGCATGCGTCTGCCCGAATATGTCGCGATCGCCGACACCTTCAACACCATGCAATTGCGGCTGAAACGCTTCATCGACGAACGCATGGGAATGCTTGCCGCCATTTCGCACGACTTGCGCACGCCACTTACCCGGCTCCGGCTGATGGCCGAATATGTCGATGACCGCGAACAGCGCGAGCTGCTGCTGCTTAATGTCGGCGAGATGGAGACGATGGTCGCCGACGCACTTGCCTTCATGGCGGCCGAGGCGCGGCGCGAACCGATCGAGACGCTGGACGTGTCCGCATTGCTGATCAGCCTGGCCGACGATTATGGTGATATGGGTGAGGATGTCGGCTATTCGGGGCCCGAACGCATCGACTTGCCGTGCCGCCCGATCGCCCTCAAGCGCGCCTTTTCCAATCTGATCGGCAATGGCTGCAAATATGGCGGCGCGGTGCGGATTATACTCGATGCAGCGCCCGATGCGGTGATCGTCGACATCCATGACAATGGTATTGGGATCCCGCCCGATCAGGTCGAACGCGCCTTCACGCCGTTTGAACGGCTCGAAACCTCGCGTAGCCGCGAAACCGGCGGGTCGGGCCTGGGGCTTTCGATCAGCCGTGACATCATTCGTGGTCTTGGCGGGGATATCGATTTCGTCAGACCCGAGAACGGCTTTATCGTCCGAGTCACCCTGCCCCGCCCCGATCCGGGCAGCACGGTTGCTCCGTAGCGCCCGGCCTTGCGACAGGCGGCGCGAGACGCCGAAGAAACCGAAGGAGCCGAAACGGGTTGATATCCGATCGGGCCCGACCGACCGGGCGTCACTTGGGAACCCAGTCGATGAAGGCCAAATCCACCCCGAAGGGCTATCACAGTCTGACGCCCTATATCGCTGTCGAGGATGTCGCGAAGGCTGTCGATTTCTATAAGACAGTGTTCGGCGCGACCGAGATAATCAAGCGCGAGATGGGTGGCCGGGTGCTGCTCGCCGGGCTGCTGATCGGCGATTCACATCTCATGATCTCCGACCTGGCGAATGAGGGTGGCTCTGCGCCAGAGCGGATTGATGAGCCGAAATATTCGGGGGTTCGGGTCTATCTCGACGATGTCGATGCTGCTTTCGCCCGTGCACTCGCTGCCGGCGCGACTCAGGTCAGCGCGGTCGAGGATCAATTCTATGGCGACCGTGTCGGCACGCTGATCGATCCGTTCGGCAATGCATGGCGATTGTCGCAGCATCTTGAGGATTTGTCTGGCGACGAAATAGAGCGGCGCATGGTGGCGCACGGTGGACGCAGCCAGCGAATGAGCGGCGCTTCACGCGAATGACGAGACGGATGTCTTATCGCGACATCGGAACATGGTTCGTGGCGGCCAATGCACCGCACGACCGGCACAAGCCGGCGAAAAATGCGGGGAGCGGTAAACCCGCTCCCCGCACATCAATCAGAAGCGGAAACCAACGCCGATCAGGCCCTGGTGACGCTGAAGGTCAAGGTCGTCGCCAGCGATGTCGCCAACGCTGTAGTTGGTGTAGACATACTCGGCCTTCACATAGGTGTTTGCGCTGACATTGACTTCATAGCCCACACCGAGGTGGAAGCCGTCGGCATTGCCGGCGAGATCGGTATCTTCGATCGACAGACGGCCGTTGCTGTAGCCACCCTTGGCATAGAGCAGGCCCTTGCCAACCACGCCACCGACGCGAACACCGGCAGTGATGTTACGGCCGGCCTTGAGGCAGGTGCCGAGTTCGCATGCCTTGGTGGTCGACCCTTCGATGCCGGCATAAGCGCCAACCACGAAGCCCGACAGTGCCGCGTCATAGCCAGCTTCGACGCCATAGTCGAAACCGGTCCGGCCCACGCTGTCACCGTCGAAGCTGAGGCGGACATGATCGACGCCGACGCGCGCTTCGACGCGGGCACCGCCCTTGAATTCTTCGGTCGCGTCCTGCGCCATTGCGGGTGTGGCGACTGCGAGCATGGCAACGGATGCCAACAAGAACTTGATCTTCATTGTTTTTCTCTTTCTGCGGAAAACCACTGCTTTTGCAGTTGGGGCGTGCGTTTACCGCGCCGAATGGCAAACGCAATCCACTAATGCCATCTTGACTGCCGGTTATTCTCTGGGTGTTGCAGGCCTGCAACACAGTGGTGCCGACATCACACCCGGTCCGGCTTACAGCCGCAGCAGCCAGCCCCGTCGCCGCAACCACAGGGTAATCGCAATCGACACCGCGCCCGCGATCACCGCGAACAGCAAGGATGTCCAGGCCGGCGACAAGCCAATTCTGCTCAGCGTCCCGAAAGACAGTCCCCACAAACTGTCCTCCCCGACATTCTGGATCAACAGTCCCGCGAGCAGCGCCTGGACGACATAAAGCGTCAGCGCAGTCTGGCCGAGCAGCGCCACGAAAAGCGCCCCGCGCCGGGCCCAAGCCGAAGCCTCGAGCCGTGACCAGACGGCGCGCAATAGCCCCCACAGCGCCAGCCCCAGGCCGGTGGTGAGCAAAGCAAAACTCGGTGTCCATAATGCCTTGTTGAACGGCCACCACAATGCCGCCACGCCGGCGAGTATGAGGCAGAGTACCGCCGCCGCGCCAATGAGGCGCAACGACGAGCCGCCCGTGCGCCCCCTGTGCTGCCCCCTGTGCTGCACCATCCGCTGCACCGTCACCCCGATCATTCCGCTGGCGATTGCCGAAAGGGTCGATAGCAATCCTTCGGGGTCATAGTCGGGACGAAACGGCCGCCCGGGCAGCGCGAGCCGGTCGAGCCATGCACTCATTCCCTGCCCTTGCCCGAAACTCGCGGCCGCCTCCCCCGGAGCGGGCACGAACAATAATGCGCCATGGACGGTCAGGAGCAACCCGGCGACAATCAGCGGAACCCGCCAACCCCTGATGACGAGACACAGCCAGGCGCAGGCAAGATAGACGATCGCGATTCGCTGCAGCACGCCGGCGACGCGCAGCGCGTGCGGATCGGCACTTGGCCGGTACAGCCAGTTGATTGCCACACCGATGAGGAACAGCAGCACCGCGCGGCGCAGCACCGCGGCAAACACGCCCTCCCGCGCGCGCCGGTCGAGCGCCAGCGGTACCGCGAGACCGGCGGCAAGCAGGAAGAAGGGAAAGACCAGGTCGGCAAGCGTGACGCCATTCCACTCGGCATGTTCGAATGCGCCGAACGCCACTGGCCCCGACCCTTGCAGATTGACCAGCACCATGCCGAGCACCGCCAGCCCGCGAAATGCATCAAGCGCGAGGTCGCGGTCATTGGTCGATACTGCCGGCATGATCTCTCCCCCGTCTCCTTCCGGAAACAGGCTTCAGCCTAGCCTCGCGGGGTCAGTGATCAAGCGGAAGCGGCTTCGTCGATCAACGCCGCCACGTCGATCGGTAACGACGCCAGCGACGCATGGCTCGACCGCAGCGTGATGACCTTGCGCGCGCCGAGTTTGGCCGACATTGCCCGCTGGGCGTCCGGCGCGATCATGCGATCCTCGCTCGAAATCTGATACCATGACGGCTTGCCCCGCCAGGCAGGCGCGGTGATGGTATCGCCGAACGTCGCAGCGATCGGCGCTTTTTGGGTAACACCCATCACCAATCCTTCCTCCGCGGTCAGATCCTGACAGAAGCTTTCATGGAACTTGTCGGGCTTCACCCAAAGGAAGCCATCGTCATCCAGGATAAGATTCTCGCCTCCGGGCGACGGATGCTGCGCGCTGATGCTGCCCGGGCTTTCACCCGCATCCGGCGCAAAGGCGGCAATATAGACCAGGCCCACGACATTGTCGTGATTGCCGGCCGCGGTGATGACCGCACCGCCATAGGAATGCCCAACCAGCAACACCGGCCCCTTGACCGACGCGATCATCTTTCGCGTGCGCTCGGCATCGTCGGCAAGAGAGGTCAGCGGATTTTCCACCGCACGGACACCGGAATGGCCGAGCCGCGCGAGTTCCGGAATGACCTTCGCCCAATGCGCCGCGCCGCCCCAGAACCCATGCACCAGAATGATCGTCGGTTTATGCGCCATCTCGATACCTCCGAGTCGTCCGACCCGGAGTCTGAACCTTGAATTCGATCATGCCAAGCAAGGCCGGCGCCAGGTAGCACCGGCCCTGCCGATCGAATCACTTTTGCGGCGTGGCGGCCGGCTTGGGTTCTGCCGTCTCCGTGGGAGCGGGCGCTGGCTGTGCCGCTTCGGTTGTGGGTGCCGGGGTTTGCGCGGCGCTCGCAGCGGGATCGGCAGCGGGCGTGGCGGCTGGAGTCGGCGTGGCGGCGGGCGCTGGCGGGGTCGCTTGCGCATCTTGCGCAATCGCTGCCGACGTGAAGCCAAGCGTGGTGCAGCCCGCAAGCGAAGTCAGTATCAGGCGAGTCTTGATGGTCATTGCTATCTCCCAAAGCGCGACGAGCAGGATGTCGTCAGGATCGGCCAAAGAGTTCCGGCCGGAATAAGGTCGTGCCGATGGTCCGGACCGGGGGGATGGGCCCGTCCATCGGACAAAGCGGCTATGACCGGCTATTGAGCGCCGCCAACGCCCATTGCGGCGACCGTCAACGATACGCGATGAACGTCCCGATCGCGGAACACTGACGCACCGTAAAGGCGTCAGGGTAGTGGCGATCAAGCCTCCAGGCGCTTGAGCAATGTACGCAACCCGCCACTGAACTTGCGCCCCACCGGCGCTTCGCCGCCGCTCGCGAGAAAAGCCGCCAGTGCGCCCGTCGTCTTGCGCCGCAGACCGGAAATCGCACTTCTGCGGCAAATCGCCGAGCGATGAACGCGAATGAACGCGGCCGTATCGAGCTGTATCTCAAGCGCCGACAGGGTCATCCGCACCAGACCGCCGCGGCCATCATTGGTGTGAAGGCGGACATAATCACCCTGCGCCTCGATCCATTCGATCTCGTCGACCCTGATGCGCACGGTTTCGCGGTGACGATGCGCCCACAGGCTCTCGATTGGCGCGCCCGGATGATCGTCGCCACTCGCGGTCCGATCGACCACCGCCGGCGGCCTGGCGCGGCCGTTCAGCCAGTAGATCGCCCGATCGACCGCCTGCACCAATCGATCGGGCGCGACCGGCTTCATCAGATAATCGGCCGCGTCGACCCCGAATGCCCGCACCGCGTGCGAATCGAATGCGGTCACGAAGATGATTGCTGGACGATGGCGCTCAGGCAGCCGAGCGACGAGATCGAACCCGCTCAACCCCGGCATCGCAATATCGAGGAAGAGGATGTCGGGCCGCAGCGTGGCGATCATCGCCATCGCCTCACTCGCCTTGCTGGTCGTCCCAACAACCTCGACCTTGTCGAGTGGTGCCAGCGTCCGGGCCAGTCGCGCCAGTGCCAGCGGCTCATCATCGACCAGCATCGCGCGCAATCGGGTCATGCGGCGATCTCGATCGGCAAGCGGATTTCCGAATGGAATCCGCCTTGCGGCCTGATTGACGTAGTCAGGGTGGCGCGATCGCCGAAATGAACGGACAGCCGGTCGCGGACGTTGCGCAGTCCGACACCCGTCCCATCGGTTCGCGGCACCAAAGCCACGCCATCATCCTCGATCACGATTTGCACGTCGCCCCCGCATCGCATCGCCCGGATCGCAATGCTGGTCAGTGCTTCGGACTGCTCGACCCCGTGACGCAATGCGTTTTCGACCAGCGGCTGCAAAATCAAGGCGGGTACCAGAGTGTTTGTCACTGTATCGGGAATATCGACGATCACGCGCAATCGCTCCGAAAAGCGTACCTGTTCGATTCCGAGATAGAGACGCTGCAGCTCGATTTCCTCATGCAGCGGAATCAGCCGTTGCGGGTCGCCGTCAAAGGTACTGCGGACGAATGCCGACAGGTTAAGCAACATCACTTCCGCATCGGCGTTGCGATGTTCAAGTACCAGCGACGAGATCGAATTGAGCGTGTTGAACAGGAAATGCGGATTGACCTGATACCGCAGTGCCGCGATCTGCGCCTCCTGCGCCAGGCCCGTCATGCGCGACATATGCCGTCGCTGATCCTCGACCTGCCAATGATAGATCAGCGCGAGATAGGTTCCGGTCCAGGCCAGGCAGTAGCCGAGCCAGATCAGCACCCATTGCGCCATATCGGCAAGGCGCAGCGGGCCGAGCCCGGGCAATGGCGCGACCACCCGGTTCATGAATGTGGCGAACAAGGTGAGCGCGAGCGCCATCGCGATCGCCCCGGCCATGCCGCACACCACCCACACCACGAAGGAGCGCGTGCGCAACTGATCGAGCAGGCGCACCATCACCAGGCACAGGATCGTGCCGAACGCGGCGGTGACCAGCCGGCGCGGACCGATCACGTTGAACGGCAGGTCGCTGACCAGTGCGGCACGGATCGACAACATGCCGAAAGTGAAGATCCAGAACGCGGCGATCAGCAGCAGCGCCGACCGGCGACGCGGTGATATCCATGGCATTTTCCCGGCCAGTACCGGAAATGGAGCCGCGGCCGCTTCCGAACGCGCCATATCGTTTTCGGTCGACCGCCGCATGATCTCACTCGCCCCGATCGGCCTCCCGCCGATTATCGACGTCTAGGACTTGCCGGGAAGATCGCCAAGCGACGGATATCGCCGACCCCCCATTGCCGTGAATCAGTCGAGCACCCACCTATGCCGCGTCCCATAGTGCACCATCCGGAGCCAGCATCGATGACCGAAGCCCCCGCCTATACGCCCCCCAGTGTCTGGATCTGGAACAAGGAGAATGGCGGCGCCTTCGCCAAGATCAACCGGCCGATCGCCGGGCCGACGCACGACAAGGAGCTGCCGGTCGGCAAACATCCACTGCAACTCTATTCGCTCGGCACACCCAATGGCGTGAAGGTGACCGTCATGCTCGAGGAATTGCTCGAGCTCGGTCACACCGGCGCGGAGTACGACGCCTGGCTCATCCGCATCAGCGATGGCGATCAGTTCGGCAGCGGCTTTGTCGACGTGAATCCCAATTCGAAGATTCCCGCGCTGCTGGACCGCAGCGGCCCCGAGCCGATCCGCGTGTTCGAATCCGGCGCGATCCTGATGCATCTGGCGGAGAAATTCGGTGAGTTCCTGCCGACCGACCCGGCGAAGCGCGCGGAGTGCCTGTCCTGGCTGTTCTGGCAAATGGGCAGCGCGCCGTTTCTCGGCGGCGGCTTCGGCCATTTCTATGCCTATGCGCCGGTCAAGATCGAGTATGCGATCGATCGCTATGCGATGGAGGTGAAGCGGCAGCTCGATGTGCTCGACCGCCGCCTGGCCGACAATGAGTATCTCGGCGGCGCCGACTATACCATCGCCGACATCGCGACATGGCCCTGGTACGGCGCGCTCGTCCAGGGGCAGGCCTATGGGGCGGGCGAGTTCCTGCAGGTGCAGGATTATACGCATGTCCAGCGCTGGACCGCCACAATCGCCGCGCGACCGGCGGTGCAGCGCGGGCGGATGGTCAACCGCGTGATGGGCGATCCCGCGAGCCAGCTGCACGAGCGGCACGATGCGAGCGACTTCCTGACCCGTACGCAGGACAAGCTGGAAGTCGCTGCGGAGTAATGGCCGACATTGTCAACCTGCGTGCCGCCCGCAAGGCGAAAGCCCGCGCAACCGCGGCGAGCCAGGCTGATATCAATCGGGCGGCATTCGGCCGCACCAAGGCCGAGAAGCAAAGAACCGACCTGGAGGCCAACCGGCTCCAGGTCGGGCTCGACGGCGCGAAGCTGGACAGGGACTAGCCTCAACGCCTGCCCGGATCACCGCGCAATGCGGCCCAAGCAGACCCTGCCTTAATAGTAGCGCGGAATCGGTCCGCGTTGCGGCGTCTGATCGGGCAGGTCGACCACCACGCGATCGACATAGCACCAGCCCCAGCCCTCGGGTGGGTCATAGCCCTCGATGATCGGATGATGCGTCGCGTGGAAATGCGCGGTGGCGTGACGGTTCGGGGAATCGTCGCAGCATCCGACATGCCCGCAGCTCCGGCACAGCCGCAGATGCAGCCACTCACTGCCCATCGCCAGACACTCCTCGCACCCGCGCGCACTTGGTGTGACCTGATTGATCGTGCTGGTATGAATGCAATCGCCGGACATACGGAGGCTATACCGCAACGCGGAGCCACGGCGCCAGCGGATCCGGATCGTGCGGATCTGCGTTTTGAAGCTGAGGCCCTTTTCATGGAGAGGATCACGCCAATGGACGCGCCGCAAGACCCCGCCGCCATGTCTCCCGCCATGGCGATTGCCTATGCCATCGGCTTGCCCGTCGCTCTGCTCGCCCTGGTCTTCGCGCCTGTCGGCAGCCTGGGGTGGCGACCGGGCTGGATTTTCATCGCGGTGCTGGTCGTCACCCTGGCGTTGTCGACATTGGTCGTGGCCAGGCTCAATCCAGTCATCTTCCGCGCCCGCAGCCGGTTCCAGCCGGGAACCAAGGGCTGGGACAAGGCGCTGCTGTGGATCATGCTGCCGGCAATGATCGCGATCATACCGCTGGCCACGCTCGATGCCGGGCGGATGCACTGGTCGGCGATGCCATTATCCGTAGTGGTGCTGGGCTATATCCTGCTCATCGCCGGCATCGCCGGAACGGGCTGGGCGCAGGCGGTCAATCCGTTCTTCGAGCCCGGCGTCAGGATTCAATCGGAACGGCATCAGCGCGTGATCGATTCCGGCCCTTACCGCGTCGTGCGGCATCCGGGCTATATCTCGGCGCTGCTCATGTTCTGGGGCCTGGCGTTGGCCCTTGGCTCCTGTTGGGCGACAATTCCCGCCGCGATCGCCTCGGCAGTCCTCGTGCTGCGCACCGCCTGGGAGGACCGGCTGCTGCATGCCGAGCTTCCCGGCTATGCCGATTATGCGCGCCGGGTGCGGTCCCGCCTTTTGCCGGGCATCTGGTAGCCTCCGCACCGGGATCAATCATGCGATCCCGCTTCGATGGAATGGATGGGTGTCGGGGGACTGTCCGCCAGCCCCCGACACCCAGGGTCCAGCCCCTAGTGCTTCGGCTGACGCCGCCGGCTTGCGGCAGCACCTGCCGTGACCCGCTGACCACCCGGCGCAACCGTCCACGCCTTTCCCCTGGGCGCATTGGTCACGAACACCTGACCGGGCTGATAATAAGCGCCACCGGTATAGACCGGGTGCGGCGCGGTATAGGCCCTGAGAGACTCGCCGGTCACCGCACTGGCCTCAGCCATTGGTCTGGTTGCCCGCCGTCACGCCGGCGGTGATCTTCCCCAATGTCGGCGCGGTGCCGGCGACGGTATATTTCAACCGCGCATACCGTTCGTCGGTGCCGAGCGGGATCGACTCCGGCAGCAGCAGCTTCGCCCCCGCCGCCAGATCGGCCACCGCATAGGCGGGCGAGGTCCACACCGTCTTCGCACTGGCGAAACCGGCATTGTCGTCGGTCTCGACTGCGATCGTCAGAGAGGTGAGATTGTTGAAGCTCTCCGTCACCGTCACCTTGAGCGGTACGGCGGCCCCCTTGCCGATATCGCGGACGAGTGCCGCGGCCGCACCATAGACGATGCCGGTCGCGCCAAGGTCGACGATATTGGTCGAGGCCGCCGTCGCCGTCACGGCCTGAGCGTTCGAAAAGAGCGTGGTTGCATCCATGATCATGTCGGAAATCTCCTGAATTGTGAAAGCTGGGGACAGTGCCGCGCCTCAGACCACGCGCGCTTCGGCGTTGATCAGCGCATCGGTCTCGCGGATCGGAATGCCGCGGTACGACAACACTTCCTGTCCCTGCAGTTCCATCGGCTTCAGCATCAGCGCGCCATTGGCGCTGTTGGTGCCGAGCGCATCGAGCGCGGACAGCACGTCGCGGTTCATGTAGATCACCGTACGGCCCTGGGCCGCCACCTCGCCGCTCATCTTCGCGGCGCGGCGTCCCTGCAGCTTGTAATAGGCTTGGCGCATGAACTTGTAGAGCTCGACCGTGCCCGCCAGCGTGTCGGAATAATCGATATTGGCGATACGCGCGTTGAAGCGCCAGTCGCGCACCGCGACGCCGACATGCTGGCGGAACAATTCCTCCTTCACATAATAGACACTGCCATTGTCGCCCTGAGCGCGCTGTTCGCCCTTCTCATCGCGCGTCACGCCGGCCTTGGTGCCCTTGGGGTGGATCAGCGTGGTGTAATTGTCGCCGTGGGTGACGAACCAGATGCTGGTATTGTCGGCCCCCGTACCGCCGGCATCGACGATCTGGTTGCCGGCACCTGCGCCGCCGATCTTGTTGTAGCGCGCCGCCAGGCCCTTGAAGCGTTCCGGCGTGGTGGCGGTGTCATGATAGAAGAAGCCGCGCTGCACTTCCTGCGCCATCGCCTCGAGATAGGCGCGGCCTTCGGACAGGCGCACCGCCGCCGGGTTGGGCGAGATATCGAGCAGCCGGGTATCGACCGTCGACAGCCCTTCGACGAAGCCGGTCGTATCATCGACCTGCTGCGTGGTGCTCTTCGACTGCGGAATGCCCTGATAGAGTATGCCCCAGCTCACCGTGGGCAGGCCGGTGCGGATGGTGTGGCGATGCACGGTGCCCATGTTGCACTCGGCGGTCACCGCGTCCTCCATCAGCGGATTGAGCTGGCGCAGCACTTCGATCACTTCGCCGGTCTGCGCGTCGCTGCCGCCCGCGCCCTTGTACATGTCGATGAGGTTGAGGAATGAATTACCGATCGTGGCCATGACTTAATGCCCTCCCTTGGGTGTGTCGTCGGGGTAGAGCGTTTCCGCCGGACCCTTTCTGGTGGATGATGCGGACTGTCCGCGGGTGAAATTGCTGTCCTCGCCGATCGCCTTGCCGACCTTGTGGAAGGCGCGGATCATTTCGGGGTGGTTGCCGAGGCCGCTCTCGTCGAGCAGCACGCGAAAGGGTGAGCCGCGCGTGAACCCAAGCGCGTCGAGCGCGGAAGCCGCGGTGGCGATGGTCCGGTTCCAGTGCGCGCCGCCAATCTCCGGATCGGCCCGTGCGCTGTCGAGCCACGCCTTGCGGCTCGCCTGCACCTCGGACACGATTTGCTGGTTGAGCCGGTCGGTAATGCCCTTGGCGAAGTCCGCCGCGACCGGCATCAGCTTGTTGGCTGCCTCATTCGACAGGCCAAGCTCGCGAAATACCGGCGTCGCCGCCTCGATCGCCACAGGGTCGAGCGTGATGCCCTCCGGCGCGGTCAGTTGATAGCTGTGCGGGATGCCCGGGGCGACAGTCGCGCCGTCAAGTCCATCGTCGCTTCCGGATGTCGGATCCTGCCCCGCGCCAAGCGCGGTGGGATCGTCATGGTCAAAACCGTCAGTCGTCGTCGGGGTCTCCCAACTCTGACTGGAGGTCTGAATAAATGCTGTTTCGTCTGCCAAATCTTTTCTCCTTTGGCCGCGATTGGACCTGTTCGCGCAGAGTTTGAATCAAGGTGAGAACAGGAATTGCGGAAGCGGATTGTTCGGGCTGCGCGTCTTCCAGCTCGCGCAGGATCTCGAGCGCAAGCGAGCGGCGACCTTCGAGATACAGGGTGCGACCGTCGGCCGCCGATGCGCTCGCGTCGAACAGGCCGGCACGCTCGATCAGCTCGAAGAGAAAACGGCGAAAGGCCGGGTTTTCGAGCAGGGTGAGCTTGTCTGTGAACTCGGTCATTGCGCCATGCCCGCCAGCGCCTTGACCGCTTCGGCGCCGTCCCTGGCCGGACCGGCCATTGCCGCAAGCTTGGCCGATTGCGCCTCTTGCGCTCGCCCGTCGCGCAGATCCTGCGCATCGTCGACCGAGCGGATGATCCTCGGCGGCGCCCCCGCACGGTCGGCGAAATCGTCCACCGCCGCGTCGATATCCAGCCGGTCGCCGGCTTCCGGAAACTGCGCGGCGAGCGACCCGATGAACGACACCGTCCGCTCGATCTGGCCGATCCCGATCATCCGTTGCATCTGGGCAAGGATCGATACGAAATCGACCTTGATCGGCTCGCCCTGCAAGTGCTCGGGCGCGGGCGGGAACAGCTGCTTGCGCGCCATGATCCCGAAGGTGCGGTCGATCGCCACCTCCAGCTTCTCGTTATTGACGCGTTCGATCACCGGTCCCAGCTGAGTGAGCTTCTCCTCATTGCGACTGGCGATCTCCTCGATATTGCGCGGCTGGATGCCGGCCATGTTGGTGATCGCCATGAACAGATCGGCATAGGTCAGCCGCCCGACCGCATCGGCGCAGCGCTGCACATCTTCCATGATCGCGCCGATCGCCGCCGGGTTCATCTGATACGGCACGATCACGCCGGCGGCATCGATCGCGGATGCCGAGACGATATTGCCCGCCTTCCCGGTCAGCTTGATCGATGCGGGCACGATCTTTTCCGGCCTGACCAGGAACTCGGTCGCCTGGGTCTTGCGCCTGGTCTGCAATTGCAGCTCGCGCATGTCGGGCAGCGCATCGAACCCGGGTGAGGTGCCATAGGTATCGCCCCCGACCGTATCCCAGCGCGGTGCCCAGAAAGGCTGTTCCTCGAACCCGCCGATGCTCAGCAGGCGATCGGCATTGCCGTCATTCTCATCCCAATACACCGATCGCCACGGCTTGCCGCGCGCGTCCCTTATATCCGGCATCCGATCGTCATTGGGCTCGATCGCGTGGATGACGTTGACCGTCTCGTCATATCGTCCATTGCCATGAGCAGTGCGCACAAAGTCGCTTGCGCCGTCGAGCCCGAATGACTGCACCAGTTGATGCACCGTCATCGGCACGCGGCGGTACAGCGTGTCGGGCACGCTCGCATCGGACAGGGCGATCCAATATTCACCCGCGGTCAGCGAATGGCACACCGAGCCCTCGCGCCAGTGATCGACCATCACGCACGCCTCGGTGCCGAACATGCCCATCTCGGCATAGCCGGATTTCATCGCACCGTAGAAATTGGTGCCGGCCAGGAAGGCGTACATGCGCCGCTCGACCTCGGCCAGCCAGGTCTTCACGGCGCCATCGGCGGCGAGATCCTCGTCGAACGGCGCGAGCCGGAACCAGGGCCGCGACGGTGAGGACAGGCCGCTGGTCATGCCGCCGGTCAGCGTGCGAAAACTCAGGATCGCATGGCTGTTGTGGATCGCTTCGTTGCTACGCCGGAAATTGCGGTTCCGTTCCTCATTGAGGAACCGCGAGCGCGAGGGTTGAGCGCATTTCGCGATCTCGCGCCACTCCGCCTCATAGGGCAGGCGCGCGGATTTGAGTGCGGACAGGCGCCGGTTGCAGCGCTCCTTGAGTGTCTGTGCCATCAGCCGCCCAGGATCGTCGTGGTCGATGCGCTGCCCATGCCGAGCGCACCGGTATAGGCCGACGCCATCAGGGCGCGGCGGCGGCGGATTTCGTCATCGACGCGCAGGGCCGTCGCGCCGCCATCGGGCAGCTTCAGCGCCTGGCGTTCGGGAATGGTCTGCGCCTTGGGCGGTTTTGGCGTGCACATGATTCAGCCTCCCAGCACGGTGGTGGTATTTGCGCCCGGGGCATTGCCCAGCGCATTCGGGTTGACGCGCGGCGGCGCGGCTACCGCAGGAATCCGGCGTTGCGCGCCATTGGTGGACGGTTGCGAACCGCCCCTGCTATCGGACGATTTCCGCCCCACGATGCCAAGGACGATCCTGCGCATGGCGTCCCCTCCGGCTGAATTGCTTGAACACATGAACATGGGTTAGCCGCGCTTCCGGCGATGTTGAATCGGGCGGCACACAAACACCTGGCCATGGTTCGGGTAGGACAATTTGTCCGACCTTGCGGGCTGGCTCCGCATATGCCGGATACCTATATCCTGCTCGTCGGCCAGTTACCGGCCGACCGCGGAGTTTCCCTTGTCATGGCACGGCCCAACGATACCGCACGCGACCAGTTTCGGCGCATGATGATTGTGATCACGGTGGTCGCGGTCGTGATGGTCGCCGGCGCGCTCTATGCGCTGTCGCTCAACGGCCCGCTGACGATCCATCTGGTGGTCGCAACCATCGCCGGCGTCTTCCTGTCGGTGCTGCTTGGCTGCGGTCTGTTCGCTGCAGCGTTTTTCAGCGACAAGAGCGGCCACGACCAGAGTGTGACCGACGCGACCAGCCGCAAGCCGAAGGACTAGCGCGCTTTCGAGTCGGCTTGATCTGCTCCTTCCGTTCGGCCTGAGCTTGTCGAAGGGCCGTTCTTCTCTTTTCGACGCAGAAGAAAAAGGACGGTGCTTCGACAAGCTCAGCACGAACGGGGGAAGGTGATTCTACCCAGGTCGATGAAATTCTGGCCCCTTATCGCCGTGCAAGCGCCAGCTTGATCCCGAAGGCGATGAAAACGCCGCCGGTCAGCCGGTCTATCGACTTGACCACCGCCGGCCGCGACAGCGTGCGCGTCAGCGGCACCGTCGCGGCGATCAGGATCCCGAGCCATGCGGTGCCGATCACCACGTGGATCAGCGTCAGCAGGAAGCTGAACAACGCGACATTCGTCCCTGGCGGCACGAACTGCGGCAGGAAGGTGATGTAGAACACGCCTACCTTCGGATTGAGAATATTGGTCAGGAAGCCGCGCGCAAAGACCTGCAACGGCCGATCCGCCTTCTGGACGCCGCCCGCCGCATCCAGATCGATCGACCGCCGCGGGTTGAGGATCAACCGGATTCCCATCCACATGAGATAAGCGGCGCCAGCCCATTTCAGTGCGGTGAAGGCGATCTCCGACGCCGCCAGCAACGCCCCCAGCCCGACCGCAACCGCAGAGCCCCAGACGAGACAGCCAAGGCCGATCCCGGCCGCCGCGAGCAGGCCGCGCCGCGCGCCGCCACCGGTCGCCGTGCGAAGCACCATCGCGGTATCGATCCCGGGCGTGATCGACAGCAAGGTAGCGGCCGCGACAAAGGCGATCAGCGACTGGACGACCGTCATGCGAAACTCCCGCTCTTGGATTCGTGACACCCTAACAAGCGGTTACAGCCTCAGCCAGAGGCAGCATGATAACAATCTTTGGCACACCGCGCGGTCCAGCTATCAATTTCCTGGATAGCAGAAGGGGGTCTGCCATCCATATTGCTTATACCAGGAATCGAGTGCATTACTAGTTAACACATTGTAATATATGATAATTATCCGATTTATCGCGATCGACGGCGTGCCTCGCCCGCCTCGCGCCGAAAAATATGACACAAGGGGTGTCCCATATCTTTCCCCGCGCCTCCCGCAGCCGTGTCGCCGGCGACGATTCAATCATCGCGAAAGGTCGGGCATGCCATCCCTTGCCGATCCGGCACGCTCTTTCTCAGTGTCGAGTATCGCCAGTTTAGGCCGGGCAGCCGTGCTCGACCTCAAAGGCTCCAGGTCATGCAGAGTCCAGGCGCGTGCCGCCTATTTGATCCGCTTCCAGGTTTGCGAGCGGCAACCAAGCCCGGCAAACAGGCAGCCTTCGCCGACCATCGTTCGCGCGTCGATCAGCCGAAGCGTGCCCGAGAAGGTCTTGCCGATATCGGGCACGAACACCTCGCCGCTCCATAGCCCCGGCGACTCGGGCTCGAAATCGCGGAACAATTGTTCGCCGACCAGCGGGTCGGTGCCTTTGCTTTGCGCATCGGCTTTCGCCTTGGGGCTCGCCCAGATCACCGTGCCGCAAATCCCCGGTCCGCACGGCCTGAACCTGACATGCACCGACTTGGCCGGGTTCGCCCAAATCCCCGCAGGCGCAGCCGACTGGCCGATTGCAGGGGCGGCCGCCAGCAGCGCGGTCAACGCCATCGTAGAACTGAAAACGCGCATCCGGTTTCTCCTCCGGGTTCTTTTCAATACCGCCAACGCCGCCAGGCCAAGGAATATCCACCTGTCGGGCCGGCTTGACATGGTTCAGTGTCGCGCGAAGATCATTTCATGCTGCTGAATGAGCTGATCGACGTCGGTGCGGCGGTCCATGGAGACCGTGTCGCGGTGCGCTTCCGGACCAGTCGCGAGCGCAGGATCTGAGCATGGCCAATATCGCGATCGAGCAGCGCGGCGTGGTGACGATCGTGACGATCGACCGCCCGGCGCGTCGCAATGCGGTCGATGCCGCCACCGCGATCGACCTGCGCGCCGCGTTCGAGGCCTTCGATGCGGACCCGGTGGCAAGGATCGCGATCCTGACCGGCGCGGGCGGCACCTTTTGCGCCGGCTACGACCTGCACAGCGTCAGCGAGTCCGCCCCGCCCTATGATGCGCAGGGACCCGGACCGATGGGGCCGACGCGCTTGCTGACCGGCAAACCGGTGATCGCGGCGGTCGAGGGACATGCCGTCGCCGGCGGGCTTGAGCTCGCTTTGTGGTGCGACCTGCGCGTCGCGGCGGAAACGGCGACTTTCGGCGTATTCTGCCGCCGCTGGGGCGTGCCGTTGATCGATGGCGGCACGGTGCGCCTGCCCCGGCTGATCGGCCAGAGTCGCGCGCTCGACATGATCCTCACCGGCCGTGCGGTCGATGCGGCGGAGGCGCTTGCGATCGGACTCGCCAACCGGATCTGCCCGCCGGGCGAGGCGCTGGCGCACGCGATCGAGCTGGCCGGCACCATCGCGGCATTTCCGCAATTGTGTCTGCGCGCCGATCGTCTTTCGGCCTATCGCCAATGGGATCATGACCTGCCCGAAGCACTGACGCACGAGGGCGAAGGTGGCGAAGCCCCGCTTAACGCCGAGGGACTGGCCGGCGCTGGCCGCTTTTCCCGCGGCGCGGGCCGCGGCGGCACGGTTGAGGATGCGAAGTCATGAGCTACGACCTGATGGTGTTCGAACCGGACGCCGCACCGACCGATCGGGCCGACTTCATGGCATGGTATGCACGGCAGACCGAATGGGCCGAACCGCACGGTTATCAGGATCCGACCACCACCACGCCCCGGCTTCGCGCCTGGTACGATGCGATGATCGGCGACTATCCGGACATGAACAAGGTCGATGACGATGATGATTTCGACAACCCGAAGATCACCGATTACAGCATCGGCCAGTCGGTCATCTATATCGCCTTTCGCTGGTCCGTGGCCGAGGATGCGTATCAGGCGGTGCGGCAACTTGCCGGGAAGCATCTTGTGGGGTTTTTCGATGTGAGCTCGGACGAAGGCGAAGTCTGGCTGCCGCCAGCCGGCCGGGCCACCGGAAAGGGGCTCTGGCAACGACTATTGGGACGATAGCCGAACACCTTTTCTGCCTGGCCAGACTCATGTTGTATGACAACTGACGCAAAAATGCTGGCATGATGGCGCATCGGCGTTACGATGCCGATATGATCAAGACCAAGGCCGCCTCGCTCGCCGACCAGCTTGTCGATCAACTGGAACGCAGCATCGATTCGGGCGAACTGCCGCCCGGCGCTCGTTTCCCGACCGAGAAAGCGATCACTGATACCGCCGGAGTCAGCCGAACGGTGGTGCGCGAGGCTTATGCCAGGCTCGCCGCGCGTGGGCTGCTGGTCTCGCGGCGCGGCTCGGGCGCCTATGTCTCCGAAAATGCCCGCTATCGCGCGTTCCAGGTCGCGCCGGAGGAAATGGAGGAGATTGAGGACGTCATCAAATTGCTCGAGATGCGCATGGCGATTGAGGCCGAGATGGCCGATCTCGCTGCTCGGCGCCGCACCGACCACGACATCGCCGCGCTGCGCGACTGTCTTGAGCGTATGGCGCAGAGCCCGGACCGCGATACAGCAGTCGATGCCGATGCGGCCTTTCATTCCGCGATCGCGGCCGCCGCTCACAACGAATATTATTTGCGCTTCATGGGCTTTCTCGGCGTCCGGCTGGTGCCGCGCCGCGCGCTTTATCTGCGCGATGAGAGCGAGGCGGCGGACCGTGCCTATGCCGGCACGATTCTGCGCGATCATGAGGCGATCTTCACCGCGATCGCGGCCGGTGACCCGATCCGCGCCCGCCGCGCCGCGCGCCGCCATCTCGAGAAAAGCCTCGAACGGCACCGTCAGATGATCATTCTGCGCGACGAATAACGCCGACCATCGTCAAGTTGTCATACAAATAGTTGTCATACATTTAGGATGCTGATAGAGACTCGGACGACCGGCGTCGTTCCGTGCCCTTGAGCGCGATCGATCGGCTGGCCGCATCGCGGTTTCCCGATCGTCGCACCATGGCGGCGGGGCTCGGCGATAACGAACAAGATGATCCGAGAGGGGATGGAATCATGTCGAGAGGCTCTGTGCTGTTGAAAGGCGCGACATCCGCGCTGGCGCTGATCGTGGCGAACCCGGTATTGGCGCAGGACAGGCCTCCCGCCGCCACGCCGCAAAGCGCAGCGCCGGTCGATGACGGTATCGCCGATATCGTCGTGACCGCGACCAAGCGCGTCGAACGCCTGCAGGATGTTCCTGTGTCGGTAACCGCACTGACCTCGGACGTGATCGAGCGTCAGAATGTGCGTGACATATCCGACCTGCCCAAACTCGTCCCCGGCCTGACCGTCACCTATGGCTCGCAACCGGGCAATTTCAGCATCAACATGCGCGGCATCGGCACCTTCTCCAACGGCATTGCGGTGGAATCCGACGTTGCCGTGGTGATCGACGACGTACCGATCGGGCTGCAGGCCTCGGCCTTCAAGGATCTGATCGATGTGGAACGGATCGAGGCGCTGAAGGGGCCGCAATCGACCCTGTTCGGCAAGAGCGCGATCGCCGGCGTGCTCAACATCACCACCCAGGCGCCGACCGACACCTTCACTGGCCGGGTCACCGGGCTGGTCACCACCGATCATGAATGGCGCGTTGGCGGCACCGTGTCCGGACCGATCAGCGACACGCTGAGTTTCCGCGTCACCGCGTCGCGCAACGTCTATGACGGCAACATCATCAACCTGACCACCGGCAATCGCCAGAATGGCAGCAAGGGCCTGACCGTCACCGGCAAACTGGTCTGGACCCCGACCGACAACTTCACCGCGTCGATCCAACCGCGCTACAACAAGACCGAAGCGACCTGCTGCGTCAGCCCGATCACCTCGCTGACCCCGGGCCTGTTCTATCAGGGCCTGCCGCAATTCCCCGCCAGTTCGGTCCTTGCCGGCATTCCGATCAATGATCGCTACAATGTCCGCATCCGCAACGACGACCGCGCCGGCGGCGATTCACGCATGTACGGCGCGACCTTCCACGCCACCTATACGACGCCGGAAGATTCATTCCTCGGCGGCGCGACGATCGGCTATATCCTGTCGGCTGACCGCTACCGCATGTTCGACTATCAGGATATTGACGGCACCGATCAGCCCTTCCTGCTCAACTTCCCCGCTGCATCGCCCTCCGGCATCAACAGCGGCGCGCGCATCAACGGCAATTTCCATGCGAATTCCGCGACGCAGGAACTGCGTATCACCTCGCCCGGCGACAAGCGGTTCCGCTACATCGTCGGCCTGTGGTACGCGCGCAATTCGCTCGACCGCTTCCTCGATCGCGGGCCGGTGCTGCAATTCGTCCGCTATCTGGCGCAGAGCAACAACCGCAACTATTCCGCCTATACCGATCTCGCATTCGACATCACCGATAAGCTGACCGCAGTCGGCGGCCTGCGCGTCAACCGGCAAAAGATCGACTATCGCTTCTCGAACTATACCGCGGCGGTGCCCTTCACGCTGCGCGGCGCGGATTCCGACAATGCCGTCACCGGCAAGGCGGGTCTGCAATATCATTTCACGCCCGATATCATGACCTATGCGACCTATTCGACCGGGTACAAGGGTCAGGCCTATGATCTGGTCAGCACGTTCAGCGCGCGCTTCGCCGCGGCCGGCCCCGTGCCGCCGGAAACCGCGAAGAACTATGAGATCGGCTTCAAGAACAGCCTGTTCAACCGCCACCTGATCCTTAATGCGACCCTGTTCTCGACCGAGTACAAGGGGTTTCAGACCTCGGTTCAGTCCTTCCTGCCTGACGGCACCTATCTCACCTTCCTCAATTCGATCGGCAAGCTGCGCACGCGCGGCGTCGAACTCGAAGTTCTGGCCAAGCCGTTCAAGGGCCTGAGCCTCAATGGCTCGGCCGCCTATACCGACGCCAAGATCATCGATTTCCCCTTTGGTCCCTGTTTTTCCAACCAGACGGTGGCGCAGGGCTGCATCCTCGACCCGCGCGTGACGGTGAATCCCGGCAAGGTGCAGAATCTGAGCGGCAAGCGGCTCAACAATGCACCGGAATTCAAGTTCAACCTGGGCAGCCAGTACGACTTCCCGCTCGGCGATTCACTGGGTGGCTTCCTCACCTTCTCCTATCGCTGGCAGAGCAAGATCAACTTCGCGCTCAATCAGGATCCGGTCACGGTGCAAAAACCTTACGGCGTGTTCGACGCCTCGGTCGGCGCGACCGCAGGTGACGGCAAGTACAAGCTCAGCCTGTTCGTCAACAATGCCTTCAACAAGCATTATGCGGTCGGGCTTGGCAATACGACCTCGGGCTTCAGCGCACCGGGCGTGGTCGCCTCCGGCACCAACTGGCAACCGGCCCGGGACTCGTTCCGTTATGCCGGCGTGCGCCTCGACGCGAGCTTCTAGGCTACTCTCAACCAAATCGAGATTTCCCCCGCTTTCCAAGACGAAAGCGGGGGACGGATTGCGATCCCGCCATGCCCGCGCGGGATCGCGGCAACGCACTCTCGGTTCGCAATATTACGTGCCTTCAATATGACCGGAGTCCATGACCGGGACGGGGTCGTTGCATTTTCGTATCGATAAATTGTCGACCAGCGCTCACGTCGAAGTTGCGCCGTCTGGAACAATGACCGCGATGCGACTGTTAATAGTCATGACTTTCCACGCGAAGGCGGATCCTGGCCTTTCGCTACCGCGAACGATCGGCAATCATTGCACTGCTGTCACAATTCCTTTGCTTCGAGCCCTACGATAAAGAGCGCGTTGCATGTGTTCCGCTGATGCGTAAGCTGCCGACGCGGGTCGCAACCGCATTTGTATAAATTGGGGGGGCATACCCAATGGTGCAATCAAACAATGTTGATGATCATGGTGGAACAGTCTCCATCGGCCGCCACGCCGAGGAAGTCTCGACGGTCGTCGGCCAGCTTGCCGAGCTCGACCGTGTCATCGCTCATCACTATGATGACCTGTATGATTTCGGCGAAACCGCGCGGACGCTCGATCAGTCGAACGCGCTGATCGCTTCCGCGCTCGATGGCGTGCGCGCGGTGACGACCCAGGCAAATGTTCGGCTGGCCAACGCGACTGTCCGGCTCGATGCGATGGCGCGCGACGCGCCGGGCAAGGGCACCACGATCCGCGGGCTGCTCGACCTGGGGTTTGACCAGCAGACCCACCATGGGAGTTCACTCACCGATGCGATGATCCGACTCCACTCCCTTTCGGCGACGGCGAAGACGCTCGCCGGCACGCTCGACACCACTGCCGAGCAAGCGCGCGACAAGCAGTCACTGGGGGTCGCCGCTGCGCTGCATATACTGAGCGGGGATCTTATGACGATCGCCGGCGATCTCGCGGTCGAACGGGATCGGGTCGGGATCGGTCATGCCCGCTGGGCGCGAAACGCGGCCGGGGTTGCGGATGATGTCGAAGACTTCATCAGCGGCCTGAACGAACCACTCGCCGCGCTGCGCGAGGTGGATGAACTGTTGTCGGCAGGTATTGAAGGCGGCAGGATGGTCGCTGAGATCTTCAACGAAGCGAATACCGTATCCTCGAACCTGTTCCAGTTGATCGCCGGCGCTGCGCGGGCCCTGGGCCAGGCACGGGTGCTACTCCGCCAGACCCAGGCACGCACGACACGGCTTGAACAGGTCGGGCGGGTCGCATTCGAGCGCGCCGCAGCACTAGGCCTGAACGAGGAGGACAAGGGCTATGTGACGCTGGCACTCGACCTGCGCGACGAGTTGCAGGTGTTGACCCAAGCTGCGCTCAAGCAAGGATCGCTCAGCCTCGAACAATTGTTCGACAATGATTATCAGCCGATCCTCGGCAGCCTGCCCGAACGTTTCCGAACCTCACTGACTGAGTGGGCTGACGCGAAATGGCGGCCTTTCCTCGACGCAGCCCTTACGCGAGCGCCGCAAATTCGTTCGGCGGTGTGTAGCGACATGAGCGGGTTCCTGCCGACGCATCTCTCCTCCCGTTCGCAGCGGCCGACCGGCGATCCGGCACACGATATCGGCAACTGCCGCAATGGTCGCATCATGTATGATGATCGGCTGCGCCAGTATAAGGAGAATGCGGCCGACTTCACTGCGACCATCTACCGCATGGACGATTATAGCGGCGGGTTCATCATCGTGCGGCTGGTCCTGGTGCCACTCTCCTTCGCCGGGAAGCGCTGGGGCGATTTCGAACTGGCCTATTCAATCTGACGGACCGAAATATTCGAATGGCAAAGGAAACCCGATGAGCTGGTCCGCTGCGCAATATGTCCAGTTCGAAGCGGAGCGAAACCGTCCGATCCACGACCTGCTCGCCCGGATCCCGACCACCAATGTCCGCCGCGCGATCGATATCGGCTGCGGTCCGGGGAATTCAACCGAACTCCTCCAGGCCCGTTTCCCGGATGCCGCGCTAAACGGCATCGACAATTCCGCCGATATGATCGCGGCGGCACAAAAGCGGCTATCCGCGGTGCATTTTGCGGTCGAGGATATCGCCGCCTGGACCGACCCGGGTCCATTCGACCTGATCCTGGCCAATGCCGCACTGCAATGGGTGCCGGACCATGCGGCGCTGCTCCCCAAGCTAATCGCAAAACTCGCGCCGGGCGGCAGCCTCGCCGTGCAGATCCCCGACAATCTCGACGAACCCGCTCATCAACTGATGCGCGATGTGGCAGCCGAGGAACCCTGGGCCGCGACGCTGGCCGGGGCGGGTGCAGCCCATGCCAACCGCTACCCGGCCGACTGGTATTACCGCGCGCTACACGGCCGCGTCGCCGGCATCGATATCTGGCGCACCACCTATTATCATCAGCTCGCAGGCGGCCCCGGCGCGGTGGTCGAATGGTTCAAGGGAACCGGCTTGCGCCCCTTCCTCGACCGGCTCGATAATGCGCAACAGGCCGCGTTTCTCGAGCGCTACGGTAGCCGGATCGCAACCGCCTATCCAGCTCTTGCCGATGGCATGGTGCTGCTCCCCTTCCCGCGCCTGTTCATCGTCGCGACGCGCAAGGCATAAGACGGCTCAGGCAGCCTGAACTTCGCGCGAGCGCTCCACTGCGCGCTCGATCCAGGCGGCGACCTCGCCCGGTGCGGTCAGCGGGATCATGTGGCCGCCGTCGATCAGCGTGACATCGGCATGCGCGATCACTTCCGGCAGCCGCTCGCCGTGCAGGACCGGATCGAGGATCGCATCGCCGCGACCATAGAGAATCGCGACGGGCATGCTGATCTCGCCATAGCGCGCGACGATCGGCGCCAGCGAGTCCGGGGTCTGGGTCAATTCGGTCGAGGCGGTGAACACCGCGACCGGCCGCTGCACCAGCAGGCCACCGCCACGAAGCGCGAAATCGGCGGGGATCGGTTCAGGCGCGAAGACCTGCTCGGCCGATTTCGCTCCTGCCAGTACCGACATCGGCACCGCGACGACCGAAGCGACGAAACGTCGCACGCCGCGTGACCGGATATTCAGTCCCTTGAACGCTGCCGGCGGCGTGTCGATCACCCGGGTCAGCGCGGCAAGCAGGGCGACGCCGCTGAGTGACGCCGGGTGAGTTACTGCCAGGGTCAGCGCGACCGCCCCGCCCAGCGAATGACCAACCACCAACGGCCGATCGAGCCCAAGCCGTTTGATCAGCGCAGCGACCAGATCGGCCTGCACGACAAGCGAGAAAGCGCCCGGCCGCGCCGCGGAATAGCCCGATCCCGGTCGGTCAACTACCACCACGCGGTGCCGCTGCGCCAGCAATTCGGTCAGTGAATAGGTGAAGTTATGACTGTTCCCGGCCAAGCCGTGAATCAGCACGATCGCGCCGCCCTTCCCCTGCTCGACGGACCCCTTGTCGACATAATGGAGCCGCTGCCCGTCAATCTCGATAAAGCTTCCCTGCGCCGGCACTTCCCGCTCGACGAAGCGCGTGCGTGCCTGAGTATAGAACAGCCCCGCAGCGACCAGTACGGCCAGAACGATCAGGATCACGAAGACAATGGTCATAGGGCGGCCCTTTATACTTAGGACAGATCAAAGCATCGATCGCCACCGGATGCCAGCGCGACATGATATCCACCCCGCGCCCGCGAAGCTGTCATTGATCGCGGTGAGCCGAAATTACGTTGCGGCACTGCTACCGTTCGCGCGAAGGCACGCCTCCATTTGCCGGGAGGTCCGATGTTTCGCCGCCATGCCATGCGCCTGTTCGTCCCGATCCTGGCGGGCGGCAGCTTGCGCGACCGGCTCTGGGCCTGTCTCGGCGCGCTGGTCGGCATTGCGCTGACCGGCCTGCTCTGCTCGCTCGTGCTGCCGCCCGCGGCTTTTGCCATGCTGGTCGCGCCGATCGGCGCGTCCGCCGTGCTGCTCTTCGCCGTGCCGGCCAGCCCGCTGGCACAGCCCTGGTCGATCATCGGCGGGAACGTCGCCTCCGCCTTGGCCGGCGTCGCGGTGGCACAGACGATATCGTCGCCGGCACTTGCCGCAGGTCTCGCCGTTGGCGGCGCGATCCTCGCCATGTCGCTGCTGCGCTGCCTGCATCCGCCGGGCGGTGCGGTGGCGCTGACCGCAGTGATTGGCGGTCCGATGGTCACCTCGGCGGGATTTTTGTTCGCGCTGGTGCCGGTCGGGCTCAATTCGGCATTGCTCGTGCTGACCGGCATCCTGTTCCACCGACTGTCCGGCCATTCCTATCCGCATCGCGCCGTGCCTGTGGCCGGCCACGTCCTGCCCCCTCAATCGGCACCCATGTTCCATCCCGAAGATGTCGATCGCGCGCTCGCCGATCTGGGCGAAACGTTCGATGTCGGAAAGGCCGATCTCGAACTGCTGTTCCGGCAGGTCGAGCTGCATGCACGAGAGCGCACTCAGCGCCCGGCGTGATGGCGCCCGTCTGGCATTCCATCCGGCGATCGGGCATCCTCGCTGCACAACCGGGCTGAAAGGATCACGCCATGGGCGGGGACAGCATGGGCGCACTGGCCGCGGTCATCTTCGGCGCGATGATCCTCATCCTGCTTGCAGGGTTCGGCATCGGTTTCTTCCTCGGTCGCTTCATCGCCGGCAGATTGGGCTGGCGGGACTGCAAGCGGGCGCTCGCCGCACTCGGCACAGGTGCGGCCGGGCTTTGCATCGGCGCGCTGATTGTCATTGCGACCTTCTTCGAAAGCACCTGGTCGCCGCCGCCGATGATCCGCTTCGACGTGCCGCCGGGCTTTGCGCCGCATTGGGTGATCCTGCTCGAGGATCACAACGCCCCCACCGCCGTCGCCTGGCAGGGCGTGGAACTGCCCTTTTCCGGCAAGAGCGCGGTGATCCGCGTCCCGCGATCGGGCGTGGTGCGGGTGCGCGACCTGAGCGAGATTGCCGGCCGCGGCGATATCCGTGCCCAGTGGAGCGACGGGGCGCGAAATCGCGGCCTGGCCAGCGGCCCGGCACCCAGAGGCAGCGGCGCCACACTTTTCAGCGCCTTCGAGCGCAACGGACCGAACGCGCCCGGGAACGAGGATCCGCCCTTCATCGACGAAGCCGCGCTGGCCGCTTATATCGCGGCACGCGAGCGCGCTCCCTAGTCACGCTCGCCTGACCCCTCCACCATGAACGCGGCAATGTCCTGCGCCAACCGGTCGGCATGGGTGAGCGGCAGGCCGTGCGGCGCGCCTTCATAGACGATCAGCCGCGCATCGGGGATCAGCGCCGCGGTCGGCACACCAGTGAGGGCAAGCGGTGCGGACGCATCGCAATCGCCATGCACCACCAGCGCCGGGACATAGATGCGCGCCAGGTCGGCGCGGAAGTCGGTCGCGACATTGGCCTGAGCGAGCTGGACCGCAGCGAGCAGCGATGTGCCGAGCATCATGCGCTGCCCCCATTGCTTCATCGCGTCGCTGGTCCCGGCGACGAAGAAGGGGTCGGTATTGGCCGCGATCCAGCCCGGGAAGTCGGCCATCAGCATGTCATTGCCCGCCGCCAGCACCGCGCCATCGATCCCATCGGGATTGTCATCGGTGCGCAGCAGGAACGGCGTGATCGCACCGACCAGCACGACGCGCTCGATCCCGGCCCCGTCATGGCGCGCAAAATAGCGCGCGACCTCCATCGCCGCCATCGAATGCGCGACCACGGTCAGCCGGCGCAGCCCGAGCGCGTCGATCACCGCGGCGATATCGTCGGCCAGCGTGTCGTGATCGTAACCGCAGCCCGGGTCGGACGAGCGCCCATGCCCGCGCCGGTCGAACGACAGGCAGCGATGCCCGCGTGCGGCGAAGCCGACCATTTGCGGCGTCCAGAAATCGGACGGCAGCGTCCAGCCGGAAAGGAACAGGATCGGCTCGCCGCTCCCCCAGTCGCGTACCGCGAGGCGTGCGCCGTCGGCCGTCTCGACCGTGTCGATCCGCGGCGCGACTGCGTCGGCGTGGATGGAATGAGCTGCGAATGATCCGTGCATGATCTGCCTCCTGGCCTGTGTTGCCGGGCGACAATGCGCAGGGTGAAATCCGAAGTCGATTACCTCACAGGTAAGCAAATCGCGGAATTCATCGAGCAGCGTCATTTTACGCATTATTCGATCAAAAATGAACCGAAACGCGCGTCGATCATTATCCCGGTTCGACTGACGACCAACAGGAGGCTGAATGACACGACCATCGACGACCCTGATCGCAGCACTGGCTGGCATCGCCGCGCTGTCCGGATGCAGCGCCCTGACCGGCGGTCCAGGCAATGGCGATATCGAGCGCGTCGCGCGCGAGCAGATGGCGGCATCGCTCCAGGATCCGAACGCCAACCCGGCCGCCAAGGCTGCGCTTGAAAAGGCGCTGGCTGATGCGACGATCACGCCCAAGGGGATGTGCAATGGCCAGGCCGAACCCGGCGTGCAGGTCTGCGCCGTCGATGTGAATATCCAGATGCCGGGCACCGCCGCCAAGGCAAGCCAGCCGTTCATCGTCAAGCTGACCAAGGGCAGCGACGGCAAGTGGAAGGGCGCGCCGGACTGACCGCGGCGACGCGTTGCCCATACCGGGCCGATAGGCGATATCGTTCCGCGATCGATTCGATCCGGAAGGATATCGCCATGGCCACTCCAATCATCCACCGCAGCGCTGTGCGTCTTGTCGCGCTCGCGGTTGCCGTGACCACGACCGCAGCGAATGCCGAGACCATCACGATCAGCGGGCGCTTTCCCGCGCAGAATCGCGAGGCAAGCTATTTGCAGCGGCTGGCGATCGACCGCTTCGCCGGGCGTGACGGCGAGCCGCTGGCCAATGCCATCGCCGCTGCCTTGTCGCGCGCGGAGAATGCGAGCGGCCCGCACTTCACCCTGCTCGGCGATACCGGCGGACGACAGCCGCGCGCCGACGGCGTGCTCAGCGGGTCGGCAACGTCGGACTGGGAAGAGCACCGCGTGACGCTGCGGCGCCGCCGCTGCGTCGAGCGCGCCGCACCGAAGGACGGCAAGAAACGCCGCGACGAGGATGATGGCGAATGCCTCAAATATGCCGATGTTCCGGTGCCCTGCATGCAGCGCACCACCAGCCTGACCGCCTCGTTGCGCCTGGTGCGCATCGCCGACGGCGCGATCGTCTACACCGCCAGCAAACCGCGCAGCGAGACGGTCAGCTGGTGCCCACGCGACACCCTGCCCCGCGCCGCCGAAGCGGTGATCGCGGACATGATCGACAGCGTTGCCGGCGAAACGCGCGGCGACATCGCGCCGCACGGCGATACCTACAAGATCCGCTACCGCGAGGATCGCGCCGGCCTGTCCAAGCCGCTCGCCGCCCGCTTCAAGGATGTGCTCAGAGTATCGAAGAGCGACAGCCGCAGCGCCTGCGAGGGATGGGAGTCGATCGATCGCGAGCAGCCCGGACAGCTGTCGATCGTGTTCAATCGCGGCCTTTGCGCCGAACAGCGCGGCGACTATCCGGTCGCGCTGACCCTCTATCGCCAGGCGCGCGGGATGAAGAGCGCCGACGATATCAATACCGCGATCGGCCGCGCCCAGGCGCTGATCGCCGGGACAGAGGACGAAGCGCGCTTTCGGCGGCGGGGATGATCCTTTCCGCATTATAATGTCGCGGCCGACATCAAATTGCCGCGAAGCACTGCGCTTGGTGCGGCGGGGGCGAATCGATGGAGACCCGATCGATGCGCAAAAAATTGCTGACTTGCCTGACCCTGCTGACCACCACCATGATCATCGCACCGCTGTCGGCGCAGGATGCACCCCCACCCGGCGCGCGCCCGCCTGGCGCACCCCCACCCGGTGCGCCGGACACCAGACCCCCGGGCATGGCCGGCGACCATCCGAGGGGCCGTCTGTTCATCAGCCCGATGGGCGAGCCGTTTCGCGGCGACAAGCCGGTCGATACCTGGTTCGACGGTGCCGATACCAATCATGACGGCGCGCTCGACCTGGCGGAATTCACCCATGACGAGCAGCGCTTCTTCGCGGTGCTCGATCGCAGCCATGACGGGGAGATCGACCCCGACGATATCGAGAATTACGAGACCGCGATCGCCCCCGAGATCCGCGTGCGCGATGCCGGCGGCGGCGGTGGCGGCGCCCGCCGCGGTGGCGGCGGCGGCGGGGGCGGTCACCGGGGCGGCGGTGGCGGTGGGGGCGGTCGCCATGGCGGCGGCGGTATGCGCGGCGGCGGCGGTGGTGGTGACGGCGGCGGGGCTTCCTCCGGTAGCGGCGAAGCGCGCGTCACCTATGGCAAGCAGGGCGCCGCGCGATTCAGCTATTTCGACTTCCCTGAACCCGTCACGATCGCCGATACCAATTTCAACCGCGGCGTCGATCCGCGCGAATTCGACACCGCCGCGCGGCAGCGCTTCGCCCAGCTCGACAAGAATGGCGACGGCAAGCTCGAGAAGAGCGAGCTTCCCCGCATCACGTTCGGCAGAGGCGAACAGGGCGGCAACCGGGGCGGTGAGCGGGGCGAGCACCGGGGCGACCGGCGCTGGAACGGTCAGGGCGGCAATCGTGGCGGCGGGCAATATGGCGGCACGGACCCCGCCGGCACCACGCCACCGCCGGAGGAATAAGCGCGTTACGCGCCGAGCACGAGCCGCATGAACACCGTGCCCGCAACCGGCGTGTCGTAATAGGGCTCGGCCAGCTCGAACCCCGCCGCGCGGTACAGCCCCTGCGCGGCGGCCATGGTCGGCAGCGTGTCCAGCCACATCTCGGCATAACCGAGCTGCCGGGCTTCGGTGATCAGCGCGGTCATCAAGGCGCGGCCCAGCCCCGTGCCGCGTCCGGCGGGCGCAACATAAAGCCGCTTCATTTCGCAGCGGCCGGCGGCCACCATTGGCCTCAGCGCGACGCACCCTATCGGCTCGCCATCGCCGGACCGCGCCAGCAGCAGCGCACCACGGGGCGGCGCATAATGGCCCGGCAGTCCCGCCAGCTCGGCAGCGAAATCCTGATAGGCCAGGTCGATGTCGAGCGATGCCGCATAATCGCCGAACAGCGCGGCGACCGCCGCCAGATCGGCCGCACGGGTCGCCGGAGAAATGGAGATGTCGGATGCCATGCGCCGCTCCATGCCAAAGCGAACCGGGCGTGCCAACCGGCAGCGGGCGTGTCGAACCCCCTCAAGATCTGCATGGTTTCCCGACATCGTGCGGTTAGGAGGAACGGATGACATTCCGCCGCTCCTATGCGCTGTAGCGACTGGGCCGACAGTTTGAATCGGGAGAGCGCGCCGGACGGCGGGCGCTCAACGCAAAGCGGCGCGCGCCATCAGGCACGCGCCGCGTTCACGTCATTTTGATTTGTGCTTTATCGGGATTGGCCGTTCAACCGGATCAGTCGCGCCGGACCGTGTCCTTGAGCTCGGCGCGCTTCGCCTGGTCGAGCGCCGCGACCGCCTTGGCGGGGCAATGCACCACCGCCGGCAAACGCGGGGTCTTGCCCGCCGGGGTGTGGTCGAAGCGCATCGTGCAGCCGGCCTCGCGCTGCGCCGGGGTCAGCGGCCCGCGCGGATTTTCGGTGGCGGCGGCAGGAGCGGTCGCGCCGATGACGATGGCGGCCGCAGTGAAGATCAGGGGAAGACGCATGAAAGGAACTCCGTGTATGACTATGGCGTTTGTCTTGCCGTGCCATCTAGGAAGCCTGCATGTCTGGCCATTCGCCCCACTGTGACAAAGTGTTTCCCGGAACGCCTGTTCAAGGTCGCTCGCATTGACCCGCCGGGGGTCGCTCCCTAGGTGCGCGGTGTCATGAAACACCACCAGACCGACCCCATCGAAACCAGCAACACCGCGCCCTCGATCGTTCTGGTCGAGGATGATCCGGCGCTGCGCACCCTGACCACGCGCGCCTTGCAGCAGAATGGCTATCTCGTCCGCCCCGCTGCCTCGGCACCGGAAATGTGGCGCGCGCTGGAGGCCGGGCCGGCCGATCTCGTGCTGCTCGACGTGATGCTGCCGCAGACCAGTGGCCTCGACCTGTGCCGCGCGTTGCGCCAGCAGAGCGATGTGCCGATCATCTTCGTCAGTGCCAAGGGCAGTGAGACCGACCGGGTCGTCGGCCTGGAAATGGGCGCCGACGATTATCTGGCCAAGCCGTTCGGCACCGCCGAACTGCTCGCGCGCGTCCGTGCGGTGCTGCGCCGCGGCGGGCTCGACCGGCGGCACGGCAAGCCCGAACAGGGGCTGGTCGAATTCGACGGCTGGACCGTCAATGTGTCGCGCCGCCAGCTGCAATCGCCAAGCGGCGCCGGGGTCGAGCTGACCGGCGCGGAATTCGACTTGCTGATGAGCCTGCTTGACCATGCCGGGCGGATCATCGCGCGCGAACGGCTGCTTGAATTGTCACGCACCCGGCTCGGCGACAGTTCGGATCGCAGCGTCGACGTGCTGATCAGCCGGCTGCGGCGCAAATTGTCGCACGGCAGCCAGCCCGCGCCGATCGTCACGGTGCGCGGTGTCGGCTATATGTTCAATACGGCGGTCACTCGCACTTGAGGCGCTTCGTGCGCCCGTCGATCGGCGTTGCCGGCCGCGTGGTTGCCATCCTGCTGCTTGCCATGGTGATCGAATTCGGCGCGAGCACCTTGCTGTACGAACGCGCCAGCCAGTTCGCGGTGCGCGAGGATGAGGCGCACCGCCTCGCCGAACATCTCGTCATCTGCAAGCGGCTGATCGCCGCCGCCCCGCCCGAAGAACGTGCCGCGCTGGCGACCGAATTGTCGACCGACCGCTATGCGCTGCGCTGGCGTGCGCAGCTGCCCCCGCCACCGGCCAATGCGCCCGCGCTCGACACGATGCGGCGCCAGGTGATCGGCTGGGAACCGGCGCTGGCGAAAAGCAATTTGCGGTTGCGCCTCGTCGCGCCGGGCCATCACGCGATGGTCGCCGGCGGGCTGGTGCTGCCCGATGGCGACTGGCTGTATTTCCGCACGCTGCAGCCGGTCGCGCGGCTCAGCTCCTCATTCGACCGCATCCTGCTCGCGCTGATCCCGGCAGTGGTGCTGATGGTGCTGGGCAGCGCCTTGCTGCGCCGTATGCTGGCGCCGCTGCATGGCCTGGCCGAAGCGGCCGACCGGTTCGACGGCGCCGGCGACCATATCGTGGCCGAAGCCGGGCCAAGCGAGGTGCGCCGCGTGACCGTGGCGTTCAACCGCATGCAGGCGCGCATCCGCCATCTGATCACGGACCGGACTCAGGCGCTCGCGGCGGTCGGCCATGACCTGCGCACCCCGCTTGCCCGGCTGTCGCTGCGCGCCGACATGATCGACGACCGCGAGATCGGCGATGCGGTGGCCGGCGACGTGGCAGAGATGGAGGCGATGGTCGCCTCCTTGCTCGCCTTTCTCGGCGGCGAGGATGAGCCCGAACGGCCGGTCGCGACCGACCTGGCGGTCTTGTGCACGACGATCGTCGATACCGGCAGCGATGCCGGGCGCATCATCGCCTATCGCGGTCCCGAACATCTCGACCTGGTCACGCGCCCGCTCGCGCTGCGCCGCGCGATCGGCAATCTGGTCGACAATGCGCTGCGCTATGGCACCCGGGTCGATGTCGTGCTGCAGCGCGGTGGGAATATCGTGACGATCGATATTGAGGATGACGGCCCCGGCATCCCCGAGGCATCGCTCGCCCGCGTGCTCGAACCGTTCGTGCGGCTCGACGATGCGCGGACCCGCGACACGGTCGGTTTCGGGCTCGGTCTGGCGATCGTTACGCGCACGGTCGACATGCTCGGCGGGCGGTTCAGCCTCAAGAACCGCCCATCCGGCGGACTTTGCGCACGCATTGCCCTGCCTATCTCTGTTGAACGACGGCACCAGCCCGCTCCCCCAGGCGGCCAGTCGCAAATTACAGCATCGTTGAGCGGGTAGGAGCGTCGGTCGGGCACTGACTGGTGCCGCTTTCCTCCAAAAAAAGGCCTGGAAACAATTCGTCACGAACATGCCGCACCGCAGCAAAGGAGCGACGCCATATCCTGATCCGAACCGTGCCACCCGGCACGGCGGACCCAGGAGTATTACCGTGAACGACTTGATCGGCCGTGTGATCAGTTTCGAAAAGCAGGTCTTTCCGAACCAGAGTGCACTTTACGCCAGACTGGCGACCGACGGGCAAAGCCCCAAGGCGCTGATGATCTCCTGCGCGGATTCGCGCGTGGCGCCCGAACATATCATGCAGGCGCAGCCGGGCGACCTGTTCGTGTGCCGCAATGCCGGCAACATCGTGCCGCCCTTCTCGACCGCCAATGGCGGCGTGTCGTCGACCGTCGAATATGCCGTCGCGGCGCTTGGCGTGCGCGACATCATCGTCTGCGGCCATTCCGATTGCGGCGCGATGAAGGCGCTGATGAACCCCGAAATGCTTGTCGGCATGCCCAATGTCGCGGCCTGGCTGCGTCACAGCAGCGCCGCGCACAGCGTGGTCAGCAGCTCCTATCACGATCTCGAAAGCCATGACGCGGTGCGCATCGCGAGCATGGAGAATGTCGTGATCCAGCTCGCCCATCTGCGCACGCACCCGTCGGTCGCCGCCGCTGTGGCGAGCGGCCAGATCGCGATGCACGGATGGTTCTTCGACATTCATGACGGCGTGATGCTTGGCCTTGACGGCGATACCGGCCGCTTCGTGCCGATCCATGAGGATCACCCGATGCCGGTCGCGCTGCGCGCCGCCGATCGCCGCGCGACCGAGTCCGCTTCCGCGCCGCTCGGGGAAGCCGCATGAGCGACGTAAAGGCTGTTGCCAAGCCAGGCGTGTCCTGGCCGAGCATGGCGGGACTGCCGCGTGACCTGACCGCCTCGATCGTGGTGTTCCTGGTCGCGATGCCGTTGTGCATGGGCATCGCGATCGCCTCCGGCGTGCCGCCGGAGCGCGGGCTGATCACCGGCATCATCGGCGGCATCGTCGTCGGTGCGCTGGCCGGATCGCCGTTCCAGGTCAGCGGTCCGGCCGCGGGCCTGGCCGTCATCGTATTCGAGATCGTCCGCGACCAGGGCCTGTCCGCACTCGGCCCGATCCTGCTCATCGCCGGCCTGATCCAGGTCGCGGCGGGCGTGTTCAAGCTCGGCGGCTGGTTCCGCGCGATCTCGCCCGCGGTGGTGCACGGCATGCTCGCCGGCATCGGCGTGCTGATCGTCGTGGCGCAGTTCCATGTGCTGTTCGACGCCAAGCCCCTCCCCAGCGGACTTGATAACCTCGCCGCCATGCCGGCGCGGCTGCTTGGCCTGTCGATGACATGGGCCGGTGCCGAAACCGCCTTTGCCGTCGGCCTGCTGACCATCGGCGTGATGCTGGCATGGGAGAAATTCCGTCCGCAATCGATGCGCCTCGTCCCCGCCGCGCTGATCGGCGTGCTGGTCGCGACCCTGGTCGCATCGGGCCTTGGGCTCGGCGTGGTCCGGGTCGAAGTGCCGGCATCGATCCTCGGCGCGATCGTGCCGCCGGAAAGCGGCTTGCTCGCGCGGCTGGTCGATCCGGCGATCCTCACCGCCGCGCTCGCCATCGCGTTCATCGCCAGCGCCGAGACATTGCTGTCGGCCGCCGCGGTCGACCGCATGCATGACGGCGTGCGCACCGATTACAACAAGGAGCTGCGTGCGCAGGGCATCGGCAATCTGCTGTGCGGCGCGGCCGGGGCGCTGCCGATGACCGGCGTGATCGTGCGTAGCTCGGCCAACGTCCAGGCCGGTGCGGCGACGCGGTTGTCGGCGATCCTGCACGGCGTGTGGATCCTCGCCTTCATCGCGCTGCTGCCCTGGCTGCTGCGCGAGATCCCGATGGTCGCGCTGGCCGCGGTGCTGGTGGTGACCGGCTGGCGGCTGGTCAGCCTGCAGCATGTCCGCCACCTGTTCCGCGACTATGGCCTGCTGCCCGCCGGTATCTGGGCGGCGACCTTGGTGACGGTGGTCGCGGTCGATCTGCTCAGCGGCGTGCTGATCGGTATCGGCCTTTCCATGCTTGAACTCCTCCCGCATCTGAAGCGCCTGCGCCTGAAGATCGACGAGGAGCAGGACGGCAGCGACGGCTATCGCATCGCGCTCGATGGTGCGGCGACCTTCGTCTCGCTGCCGCGCCTGTCGGACTCGCTTGACCGTGCGCCGCACGGCACCGCGATCCAGCTCGACGTGTCACGCCTGTCGGCGGCCGACCATACCAGCGTGGAAATGATCCGCGAATGGCTCAACCGCCGCCGTGCGGGCGGTGCGGCGATCGAGCTGACCGGCAACAACAACCGCATCGCGGCGCTCGCCTGACACCCCTGTTACCAGCGCTGCGTTTTGCCCCTCCCGGTTTGCCTCACCGGGAGGGGCTTTTTTTTGACCTCAGGCCTGGGCGATCCAGCCGCGCCAGGCGAATGCCGCGAAGAACAGACTGACCTCCGCGAACCCTCCGGCGCGCAGGATCGCCTCATCCTGATCGGGGCTGAACGTGGCGAGCCGTGTGGCGATCGCATCGCGGGCACCGCGCATCTGCGCCGGATCGGCGCCCATCGCGACGGGATAGGCCACATGGCGGTCAAGCCACAGCTCGCGCCCGTCCCCTTGCGGAAAGCTGAGATGCGCCGCGACGAACGGCGCGCCCGGCCGAAGCCGGCGATGGATTTCGCTGACCGTCCGTTCGCGTTCCGCTGCGTCGAGAAAATGCAGGGTCAACAGGCACACCGCGGCATCGAACGGCCCGGGCGGCGCATCGTCGATATAACCCTCGATCAGCGCGACCCGCATCATATCGGGCCCGACCGCGCGTTCCGCCAGGCGCAGCATTGCGGCTGCCGGATCGACACCGACAAAGGTCCAGCCGGGATGCGCCTCAGCCAACACCTGCAGCTCCATCCCGCCGCCCGCGCCCAGCACCAGCACCCGCGCATCGGCCGGCACCCGCTCGGCCAGCAGGATCGCGGTCATCCGATGCAAGGCCTCCAGCCCCGGCACGACCCGCCGCGGACCCTCGGCATAGTGTGCGACCGCCTCGGGATCGGAGAAATGCTTCACGAAGGGGTTGTCGGACGTGTCAACGGCGTCCGGGAGGTGATCGTCATGCTTCATGTACTTTTACATGTTACATGATGTGCGGCCTGTCAACACTTCACGCAGTCGGCGGGGCGGATAGGCAATGCGGTACGAGCGATCAGCGACCGCCATCCGCTCTGCGCCGGGCCGGTTTGTGATCATGACGGCGCAGACGTCTTTCAAGCACCATGGCAAGCAGCTGATCCCACCAGCAAGCGGCGAGGAAGACCGGTACCAATATCATGATCCAGAGGATGATCATTATCGCTCCCCTCGCTAGCTGCCCTCGGCCTGCGGCAGGACATATCCAACCGTTGCCTGCGCCACCAGTCCAGCCTCGGATCCCTGCCACAGCCTGATGTCGATCGTGGCGAGCCGTCGCCCCAGCCGCAGCAGCCGCGCATCGACCACCACCGTCTCGACCCGGCACGGGCGCAGGAAAGTGATGTTGAGATTGTTGGTCACGGCCATCGCCACCGGTCCGACATGGGCGAGAATAGCCGCATAGGCGGCGACATCGGCCAGCCCCATCAGGGTCGGGCCAGACACGATATTGCCCGGGCGCAGCATCTGGGGGCCGGGGTCGAGCGCCATGCGGACATGATCGAGTTCGATACTGACGACGCGGCCAAGACCCGGGCGCGCCGCCGCCGGAAAGGCGTTGTCGAGAAAGGCGGAGAGCTGCTCCAGGCTCATCCGGACGGATCGCTGATAGGGTGGCGCTGGCGGGGCTGGAGACATGGCCCGTGGCTTGAACCATGATCCGGATGTTCGCAACGGATGGGCGGCGGACGTCAGTATATTTCTTCGAATTGCCAGCCGGTCAATGCGAGCATTGCCAGGCCGAGGTCGCGAACTTTGCCTTGCCTGGGGGTCCATCTGTTCACGAAATGATAACCGCCCTCGTCGACACCTTCAACCAACCACTCCGCGCCGTCCGTACCGCCCGTTTGGCATTCAACCGCCGGCAATTTAAACACGCCCGTGCGCACGACGTCTGCCGCGAGCGTGTCCGCTTCCCGCGACGACAGGCGCCGCTCCACGCGCTTGCTGATCGTGCCCGGCTCATAGCCGCCCGCACCGGAAAGCTGCTTCGCGATCAGGCGCGGCGTCGCCGTTCCCAGGCCTTCCACTCGAACGACGACAGGCGGATGGAAAGTCCGCAGCCAGGTGAACCGCACTGTCCTGCCCTTCGGTCGCGCGCTGCCTTTCGCGGCCTCGTAGAGCGATGGCTCCTGCGCGGCCGATAGCTGGCCCGAATACCATTTGTTCTCGAAGTCGCTGACGATCGGAAGATCCTTCCTCGATCCCGGACCACATGGGAGCGACGGCTTCGCGAATGACGGCGGGAAATATTTGGGGACAGGCGGGGCCGACTGAACTGCGGCAATCGCCGGCACCACCGCCCAGGCGATAAGTATCTTTCCGATCATGATCCTCCCTCCTGTCTCGGCCGCACGGCCAATGCTATCCCGCATTCATGACTGATTTTTCGCGGACGATCCTGACTTATTGGAACGAACTCTTCACCACCGGCGACGTCATCCGGGATGATAGCAGCTTATCGATCACGCTGAACCCGGCGCTGAGCCGAGAGCGCCGGGTCATGTTGCTGGAAATCGCCGGCGGACAGGCAAGAGCGGTCCTCACCCCCGCACTGGCGCGAAAGGCCGGCCTCGAACGGGGGCAAGATATGTCGGTCTCCGGCTTCCGTCAGCGCCTGATGGAAGCCGGCGTGGTCCTGCATGGAGCGGACTGTGTGTTCTACTTTCCCGAGCTCATCGACCAGAGGATATTGACGGAGCCGTCGACTGCGCCTCGCCGGCTGACCGAACACGACCATGATGCGTTCGCCGCGTTTCAATCGGCAGCGTCGGAACAGGATCTGGAGGACGCCTATGTCGAACTGGATCATTGGGCAGTGTTCGGCGCCTTCGATCAAGACCGATTGGCGAGTGTGGCAAGTATATACCCCTGGGACAATGCACCGATCGCCGATCTTGGCGTGCTGACCCTGCCGGAGTTTCGGGGCAGGGGATATGCGCGAACCGTGGTGCGGTCGATCAGTCAGTTCGCCCGGGACCAGGGTTATGAACCCCAATACCGATGCCAGCTGGATAATGCGGCCTCGATCCGCCTGGCGGGGGCGTCCGGCTTGATGCTGTTTGGAAAATGGGACGTGATCTCCCCGGATTCGCCGGATTGCGATGCCGCATGATCGCGCACGGCCTGACGCGTGAACTTGGATGATTGAGCGCCGGGAACCGGCTCGAAACCGTCCACCCTCCCTCCTCGCCGGCAATCTTTCATTACAAACCCACAAAACAGCGGCAATGAAGCCCGGCTAGGGTTCGTCCCGTCCGGGCCGACCGATGCCCCTTTCCGTGCCCTCGTGACTGAGCGGTCCGGCGATCCGGATGCAGGAGGAACCTAAACCGAATTCGGGAGGTTCCATTGAAAACCAGACTGTCGCTTATCGGCCCAGCCGCATTGCTGTCCGCCGCGCTGCTTGCCCAGCCGGCCCTGGCCCAGGATACCGAGCCGACCAAGCCGATCACCGTGTCGGGCTCGGTCGCGCTCGTATCCGATTACCGCTTCCGCGGCGTCTCGCAATCGGACGAGGAAATCGCGCTGCAGGGCGGCGTGACCGTGGCGCATGAATCCGGTTTCTATGTCAGCGCCTGGGGGTCGAACCTCGCTGGCTGGGGCACGTTCGGCGGCGCCAATCTCGAACTCGATCTGGTCGCCGGGTACAAGCGACCGGTCGGCGGCGGGACGCTCGATGTCGGCGTCACCTGGTACATGTACCCCGGCGGCGCGGACAAGACCGACTTCTTCGAGCCTTACGCCAAATTGTCCGGCACGATCGGCCCGGTCGGCCTGCTCGCCGGCGTCGCTTATGCACCGAAGCAGGAAGCGCTGGGCAATTTCTCCAACACGCCGTTCAGCCGCGGCCAGTCGGAGGACAATCTCTATCTGTGGGGCGACGCCACCATCGGTATCCCCAAGACGCCGCTGACCGCCAAGGCGCATATCGGCTATTCGGACGGCAATCCCGGCCTTGGCCCGAACGGCACCAGCGTCGCGCCGACCGGCAAATATGTCGACTGGCTGCTTGGCGTCGATGCCGTGGTCGGTCCGCTCACGTTGGGCGTCGCCTATGTCGACACTGATATCGGCAAGGCGGAATCGGCCTATCTGCTGCCCAATTTCAGCTCGACCAAGGACAATGGTCCGATCGCCGCGGGCCAGGTGGTGTTCTCGGTGACGGCCGCCTTTTGAGGCCGGAGGGAGGGGGTGCGGGCTTCGGTGCCGTACCCCTTCCGGTGAAAGGGGCGAGACCGCATATGATTGCCGTTACCGATTCAACCTGGCCGTCCATCATGCCAAAGTGAGAGCGATCGGGGACGCCATGCGTATCCCGACCGCTCTTTCTCATCATGAAACTGACCCCCCTGTTCCGGCGAAAACCCACCCCTGTTTTCCGCTGTTCCCACCCCTGTTCCACCGCTGTTGCAGTAACAGGGGTGGATCCTTCCAACCCTTTGAAAAAACACCGATAATCAACCGGAAAAATCCAACATAACAGGGGTCGCTTTTTTTCTGCCAAAAACAGCGGAGAGCAGCGGGAGAGGCCCGGGATCGGACGACGGGTTCACCGCCCTGACTCCGTCCTTTCGATGTTCCGCGTCGAAGGAGCCCGTGATCATGGCCGACCCCGTCCGCCCGGCCCGTCCAGCTATCCGGCACCGCGCCGGCCTGCCCGTCCTGCTCGCCGCGTGTATGGTGCTGGCAGGGTGCGGGGACGGCAATTACGTGCAGGGCCCGTCACCGGGGCCGACCCCAACGCCAACCCCAACGCCGGCGCCGACGCCCACCCCGACCACCATCGCCTTTTCCTTTGCCGCGCCGGACGCCAGCTGGACTTCATCCTATGCCGATTATTCGCTCGGCCAGGAGGGCTCGATCGGCTTCGCCACGCGCTATGAGGAATTGCCCGTGCCGCTGCAGACGCTGCGCGGTCTGCGCCATCAAAGCCGCAACGTGTCCGACGATCTGTTCATGTACATCCACCGTGCGATCGACGGGCTGCGGCCTGCCACGCGCTATCGCCTGACCCTGTCGGTGACGCTGGCGACCGACGCGCCGCCGGGATGCCCCGGGGCGGGCGGGCCGCCGGGCGAAGCGGTGGTGGTGAAGACCGGGTTGCTCGCCACCCCGCCGGCCAACCGGATCGTCGGCGGCACGATGGTGCGCCCCGCCTTCGATATCGGGGCGCAGTCGCAGGCCGGCGCGGATTCGGTCGTGATCGGCAATATCGCGAAACAGGCCGGTCCATGCGGCCCGACCGATTATGAAACCAAGACGCTCGCCACCAATGCCGCCGGGTTCGAGGCCAGGTCCGACGCGAACGGGCGGCTATGGCTCTTCATCGGCACCGATTCCGGCTATGAAGGCCATACCGCGCTTTATTATCTCCACGGCCTGGCGACGCTGACTCCGCTATAAGGAGGCACACAGGCGGGGCGGCGCGGCAGGATCGGGAAAGGGACGACGCGGCGATGCATGAGATCCTCCTCTGGGCCGCAAGCCTGGTCGCCGCCGTCACCTGGGCGACGCACACTTTTGTCGGTGGCGTGCATGTCGCGCGCCCGCTGCTCGCCGACACCTCGCTACCGCGAGTGGCGAAATGGCTGGCCTATTATTGCTGGCATCTCGCCACGCTGATGATCGCGGCGATGGCGCTGCTGTTCGCGGCGGCGGCGCTCGGCCATGTCGGCCCCGGCCTGACCTGCGCGCTCGCCGTGTTCGCCCTGGCGTGCAGCGTGCTCAGCGCCGCGGTCGCGCTGAAGGGCGGCATCCGGCCGTGGCGCTTTCCCTCCACCACCCTGTTCCTGGTCACGGGGATATTGGGATTGGCGAGCGGCTGCGCGTGATGCGCGCCTGATCGGACCGGCGGTCAGACCGGCGCGACGATCGCTTTCAGCCAGTCGCGCACGGCGCTGACATCGGCACTCGCCAGCGCCTCCGGCATCGCGACGACATGATAAGTCGCGCCCTCGATCACCGGACCGAAGGGATTGACCAGCAGCCCGGCCTCGATCTCCGCGCGAGCGAGCACCAGGCTGGCGATCGCCGCACCATGCCCGGCGATCGCGGCCTGCAGCGCATGGCCATCCTCAGTGAAGCGTGGCCCTTCCGCGACGTGGAGATCGTCCATGCCGGCGAGGCCCGCCCATTGCCGCCAGTCGGGCGCGCCGGCGCGGCGTTTCCATTCGGTGTGGAGCAAGGTGACATGACGCAGATCGGCCGGGGCCGACAGGCCGAGCCGTGGGCTGCACAATATGCCGAAGCGATCGGTCAGCAACGCCTCCGCCACTGGCCCGGCAAAGGGCCCCGCGCCATAGCGCACCGCGATATCGGCCACGCCCGCACCAAGATCGGCCACTTCGTCAGAAGCATGCAGACGCAGATTGCAATCGGGATGCAGCGCCTGGAATGTACCCAGCGCCGGGAGCAGGACGCGCGCGGTGAACAGGGTTGTCGCGCTCAACGTCACCGCGCTGCGCCCGGCGTGCGGGCGCAGCGCGGCGATCGTGCGGGCAAAACCATCAAAGCCGTCGCGCAGCGTCGGGTAGAGCCGCAACCCCGCCTCGGTCAGCGCGACCTGTCGTGTGCGACGGACGAACAGCGCCAGCCCCAATATCTCTTCGAGCAGGCGGATCTGATGGCTGATCGCGGTCGGCGTGACCGCCAGTTCATCCGCCGCCTTGCGGAAACTCTCATGCCGCGCCGCCGCCTCGAACGCACGCAAGGCAACCAGAGGCGGGAGTCGGCGATGCCGCGCCATGGATGAATCCAGATCATCCATCGGCTGAGTAATTCGCATTCGTCATCAGCCGTGCGGGATCCCTATCTGCGGCTCACACCGTATAACAGATGAGCTGGATTTTACATGCATATTCCCGAACGTCGCCGCATTCTCCATATCGACGCCAGCGCACGATCCGGCCTGTCGGGCCGCGACCGGCATGGCTCGCACACCAGGCGACTGAGCCGGCGGTTCGTCGATCGCTGGTCGGCGCTGCGCCCGCGGGACCAGGTCGCCTATCGCGATGTCGGCGCCCTGTCCCCGGCCCCGGTCAGCGGCGACTGGATCGCCGCCGCCTTCTCTCCGCCGGACTGTCGTACAGCCGCGCAGCGCGACGTGCTGGCGGAGAGCGATCGGCTCACCGCCGAGCTGGTCGCCGCCGACCTGATCGTGATCGGCGCGCCAATGTATAATTTCGGCGTGCCCGCCCCGCTCAAGGCGTGGATCGACAATGTGGTGCGGGTCGGCGTCACTTTCGGGTTCGATCGGGCGCGGTCGGGCGAACCCTATTGGCCGATGCTGCCGGCCGGCAAGCGGCTGGTGATCCTGACTTCGCGGGGTGATTATGGCTATGACGCGGGTCAGCGGCTGGCGGCGATGAACCTGGTCGAGGCCGGGCTGAGAGTGCCGCTCGCCTATCTCGGGCTGCATAACGCCGACACGGTCGCGATCGAATATGACGAGTTCGCCGACGACCGCCTCGCCGCCTCGATCGCCGCCGCCGAAACGGGGGTGGACCGGCTGGTCGATGCGCTCGCCGGGCTGGGTTAGAAATCGACGGCGAGCCGCGCGATGAGCTGGCGTGACTGGATATAGGTGAAGGCGTTGTTGCCGTTGACGTCCCAGCCATCGCTGTTGAACAGGTTCGTCGCGCGCAGCCGCGCCATCGCCGCCCGTCCGCCGAGCCGGAAGCGATAGCGTATACCCAGGTCGACCGTGGTGTAGGGCCGCACCTTCACCAGATTGGCGGCATCGCCCAGGCTTGCTCCGCGATACTCAACGCCCAGATCGATGGAGAAGGCGTCGAAGTGCACCGGGCGCCAGTCCAGGCTGCCGATCAGCGTGTGCTTCGCCGTGCCGATCGGCCGCTTGCCGATCACGCCGCTGGCGACCTCCACGCCAGAGACGCGCGCATCAAGCAGCACCCCGCCGCCGACGATGGTCAGGCCGCGCACCGGCGACCCGTTCAGCGACAGTTCGACCCCGCGATGCGTGACGGTGCCGAGGTCGCGGAACAGATTGGCGCTGTCGAGGCCGTAATAGGGCTTGGCGATGTCGAACCCGCCCGCGATCAATGTCATCGGGCCAAGCCGCAGGCGCACCCCGGCATCGATCTGGCGGGTGCGGATCGCCGGCGGCGCCTCGTCGCGGTTCGACGCGGTCTCCGGCGCGACGTCGCTTTCCTCCAGCCCGCGGGTATAGCCGCCATAGAGCGCGATGGCGGGAGTGATGTCGACGGTCGCGGCGATATTGAACAGCCAGGGCGTATCGCGCGAGACCGGCAACGGCCCGCTTGGCGCGATCACGGCCTTGCGGTAGTTGCTGCGCTGCAGCCCGAGGCTGACTTGCCCCAGCCCGGCGACACGGCCGAGATAGCCGATCCCGACGGTCCATTGCCGCACCCGGTCGTCGCTGCTGCGGCCAAAGTCGAACGCGGGGCGCGGCACATAGAGCGGCGTGTCGAATGGCGCGGCGCCGATCGACACTGAGTCCGACCCGCCATAGCGGCGCTGTTGCGACCGGGCTCGCACCGTCAGCATCAGCTCGTGTTGCGCGACCTTGGTCCCGAAAACACGCGACACGCCGATCTCGCCGCTGGTCGAGGCGTTGGAGCGTGGCGGCGCGCCCACCACGCGACGCGCCGCCAGCGCGCCGGGCGCTGCCGCATCAAGCAGCACGCTGTGCGATTCCAGGATCCGCGTGACCGACCGGAACGCCCCCGCACGAACATTGAAATCGCCGATCCGGCCTTGCCCGATCACGCCGTAGTTGAAGCGCTCGGTCTCGACATCGGCCCAGTGCTGTCCGACGAACTGGCGACGACGCATCCGCGGCGGCGGGGTGGCGCCATTGCCGATGATGATCGGAAAGATGTCCTCGTCGACGATCCGCACCCGGCTCCAGAACGGCTTGATCGTGATCGACGGCGCGGGCCGCCACACGCCGATCAGCGCGGTGCTGAGGATATCGGCATTATTGCCCGAGGCATATTCATTGTGCGCCTGGCTCACCCCGATCCCCAGGCCGAGCGTTTCGCCGGTCAGCGGCACCTGCGCATCGACCTCGATCAATGCGCCGCCGAAACTGTGAAGCTGAGTCACCGCACTCACCGCCAGCCGCGCGCCGGGCGTGCGCAGCCGATAATCGACAATCCCCGAGGGCGAGGGAAAAGGATAGCCGATCGCGGACGGCCCGATGCGGATCCGGTTGCCCTCGACCAGCCGCGGACTGAGATCGCCCTGTCGGTCGATATACAGTCCCTCGAGCCGAACATTGCCGGCATCGATCGGCGAAAAGCCGCGCACGTCGGTCGGGCCGTAAATGCCCAGTTCCTCCCCGCCGTCATTGGACCCGAACGCGTCCTCGGCATCGGTGACGGCATTGTCCTGCACACGCTGCGCCAGCGCCGACGCAGGGAAGAGTCCGGCGATCGCGAGGACCAGCGACGTCAGGGCGAGACAGGAGGAATGCAGTGTCATGCCCCCAGACTAGGCGGCGCGAGGCGTTGACATAGCGCACCAATCGATGGTGAGATGTGCATGGAATGCACAGCGATGCTGCCTTGCCGCCGCTTGATGGCCTGACTGCGCTGCTCGCCGCCGCCGATGCCGGATCGTTCAGCGGCGCGGCAGAGGCGCTTGGCATCACCCATGGCTCGGTCAGCCGGCGGATCGCCGGGCTTGAGGCGTGGCTCGGCACCGCATTGTTCGAACGACACGGTCGCGGCGTGACGCTGACCCCGGCCGGCCGGCGCTTCGCCGCCGAGACCCGCACGAGCCTCGGCGCGCTGTCGCGCAGTGCGCAGCAATGGCGACCATGGCGCGGACGCCAGACCTTGCGGCTGAGCGCAGTGCCGTCCTTCGCCCGGCTCTGGCTGATCCCGCGCCTGGCAGAGATCGAGCGCGGCGATATCCATATCGACCTGCTGACCGACCACCGCCCTAATGATCTCGGCGCGCGCGAGGCAGATGTGGCGATCCGCTATGGCCGCGGAAACTGGCAGGGGCTGACCGCCCGGTTGCTGCTCAGCGAGCGGCTGGTCCCGGCGGCCTCCCCGGCGCTGGCCGCGAAGCTCGGGCCGGCATGGCGCGCATCCGATCTGTTGCACCATCCATTGCTGCATGATTCCGACACCGCGCAGTGGCGGTCATGGTTCGGCACCGCCGGGCTGAGCTATCACCCGCGCTGGCAGGACCGCCGCTTCGAGGATTACGACACGCTGCTGATCGCCGCCGCCGCCGGGCTCGGCATCGCCCTGCTCCGCCTGCCGACCGCCCAGGCATCGCTCGACAGCGGCGCGCTGGTGCTGTTGCCGGACGGCCAGGCGCTGGACAATCCGGCGCATCATTATCTCTGCACTGCCGAGACTGATCAGCGCGCCGCCGTCGCGATCGTCGCCGAACGCATTATGGCGCTGCACTGACCATCAGGCGAAGCGCTTCGCCCCCGCCACGCATAATACCACGACGACGGTCGACGCGATCATCGTCCAGGCGACCGGCTCGTGCAGCAGCAGCGCCGCCAGCACCAGTCCGAAAAAGGGCTGCAGCAGCTGCAACTGGCCGACCCCGGCAATGCCGCCCAGCGCCAGTCCGCGATACCAGAAGACGAACCCGATCAGCATCGAGAAGATCGAGACATAGGCGAGACCAATCCATGCCGGCACGCCAACCCCGGCCCAGCTCGCCGGTACGGTGAGCAGCGCAATCAGCATCATCGGCGGCAGCGCAAGCAGCAATGCCCAGCTGATCACCTGCCACCCGCCAAGCCGGCGCGAGAGCGTTGCGCCTTCGGCATAACCAAGGCCGCAAAGCAGGATCGCCGCGATCATCAGCAAGTCACCGGCCAGTTCTCCACCATCCCTGCGATACAAAGCGAAACCTGCGACGGTCGCCGCGCCGATGGTCGAGAACAGCCAGAAAGCCGGCTGTGGCCGCTCGCCCCCGCGCACCACGCCGAAGATCGCAGTCGCCAGCGGCAACAGCCCGACAAACACGATCGAATGCGCAGCGGTGATATGGCGCAGCGCAAGCCCGGTGAGCAGCGGGAAGCCGAGCACGACGCCGATCGCGACGATCGCCAGCGGCACCAGATCGCTCCGGGCCGGCCGCGACTGGTGCAGCAGGCGGAGAAACAGCGCGCCAAGCAGCGCCGCGATCACGGCACGCGCGGAAGTCAGGAACAAAGGCGATAGATCGGCTACCGCGACACGCGTCGCCGGCAGCGACCCGCTGAAGATGAGCACGCCCAGAAATCCGCTGCCCCAGCCTGCCGTCGTCCGTTCCATAAGTCCTCGCTTTCGCGACCCGGCTAGGCCTGTACAGGTGATATCGACAGGGACACTATGGTACAGTTCGATAAAACTGTATGGGTTCATTGACCGATACAATGTGGAGTCCGGCATGACAGAAGCAGCCACGACGCGCACCGAGGCGCTGATGGCGGCGATCACTGCGCGGATCGCCAATCGCGCGCTTGGCGCGGGCGAGCGCCTGCCTTCAGTGCGCCGCTTCGCCGAGACGATGCACGTCTCGCCCTCGACGGTGGTCGAGGCTTATGACCGGCTTGCCGCTCAGGGATTGATCCATGCCCGGCGCGGTGCCGGCTTCTATGTCTCGGGCAACAAGGCACCGCCCATGGCGCTGGCCGATATGGGCGCGCGGCGCGATCCGGCGTTGGATCCCTTCTGGGTGTCGCGCCAGTCGCTCGACGCCGATCCATCGGCGCTGATGCCGGGATGCGGCTGGCTGCCGGCGGACTGGATGCCGCAGGCGGCGCTACGCCGCGCCCTGCGCGCGCTCGCCCGGACCGACAGCGCCCTGCTCTCGCATTATGGCAGCACGCGCGGGTCGGCCGCGTTGCGCCGGCTGTTGCTGGCGCGCTTTGCCGAGGAAGGGCTGGAAGCAGCCCCCGACCAGCTGATGCTGACCGGATCGGGCACCCAGGCGATCGACCTGATCTGCCGCTTCCTGTTGCGGCCCGGCGACACAGTGCTGGTCGACGACCCATGCTATTTCAATTTCCAGGCCTTGCTCCGCGCGCATCAGGTGCGGCTGATCAGCGTACCCTTCACGCCCCATGGCCCGGACCTTGTCGCGTTCGAGGCCGCGCTGGCCGCGGAGCATCCACGGCTCTACATCACCAATTCCGCGCTGCATAACCCGACCGGCGCCAGCCTGTCGCCGCAGACCGCGCACCGCCTGCTCGGCCTTGCCGCCGCGCACGGAACGACGATCATCGAGGACGACATCTTCGCCGATTTCGAACCGTCGCCCGCACCGCGGCTTGCCATTCTCGACGGGCTCGAGCGCGTGATTCGCATCGGCAGCTTTTCCAAGACGCTCTCGGCCTCGGTGCGCTGCGGCTATATCGCCGGACGCACCGACTGGATCGAGGGACTGGTCGATCTGCAGGTCGCCACCAGCTTTGGCGGCCCCAGCCCGGTCGCGACCGAGGTGATCGCCTCGATCCTCGCCGGCGGCAGCTATCGCAAACATGTCGAGGAACTGCGCCGCCGGCTGAGCCATGCACGCCAGGCGGTTGCCGATCGGCTCGCCCCGCTCGGCATCAGTCCGTGGCTCATGCCGCGCGGCGGCTTCTATCTCTGGTGCCGCCTGCCCGAGGGGCAGGATTCAGCCGATATCGCCCGCTATTGCCTGGACCACGGCGTGGTGATCGCGCCGGGCAATGTGTTCAGCGTCGCGCAATCGGCCGGCGACTTTATCCGCTTCAACGTCGCTCAGTCGGACGATGACCGGTTGATCACCGTGCTGCGCGACGCGCTGTCTAAGCCTTTGACGGGATAGGCGACATTCTAACCAAGCGCCTGCACGACGGCCGCGCGGGCGTGCAGCGTTGTGGTGTCGAACAGCGGCACGGCGCTGTCCTCCGGCCGGACCAGCAGCATGATCTCGGTGCAGCCCAGGACGATCGCCTCGGCCCCGCGTGCCACCAGCCGCGCGATCACCGCGCGGTATGCGTCGCGCGATGCCGGCGTAACCACACCGGCGATCAGCTCGTCATAGATGATGCGGTGCACGATCGCGCGGTCGTCCGTATCGGGCACCAGCACGTCGAGCCCATACCGCTCGGCCAGTCGCCCGGTGTAGAAATCCTGCTCCATGGTGAAGGCGGTGCCGAGCAGCCCGATGCGGCGAAAGCCGGCCTGTTTGACCTGCTCCGCCGCCGGATCGACGATGTGCAGCAGCGGCACCGACACGGCTTGCTGCACGGCATCCGCCATCAAATGCATGGTGTTGGTGCAGATCAGCAGCAGTTCCGCCCCCGCGCCTTCGAGCCGGCGTGCGGCATCGGTCATCAGTCCGGTCAGCGCCGGCCAGTCGCCGGCATGCTGCAGCCGTTCGATTTCCGCGAAATCGAACGACCATAACAGGCAGCGCGCCGATGCGGTCGGGCCAAGCCGGTCGCGCACCCCCTGGTTGAGCAGGCGGTAATATTCGGCCGAGCTTTCCCAGCTCATGCCCCCGATCAGGCCGATCATCTTCATTGCACCGCTGGATAAGGTCCGGCGGAACGAATGCAATCGCCATTGGCGTTCAAATGGCACGAGCGGCAAAGGGCAGTCTGGAAAAGGAGCGACACAGGCGTCACTCCGTGTTATAGCCGACCAACACAGTGGATTGGAGTCGGACGATGGCATATCGAGGCCTGGGTGTGGGATTGGCGATTGGCTTGGTCTTTGGCGCGATCATCGGCAACCTGGCGATGGGTGTCGCCGTGGGCGTGGCGATCGGCGCGTCCTATTCCCTCAAGGCGAAACGTGACGCGGGCAAGCCGCAAGACGACCCGAACTGATCGCCTCGCGGCCCTTGCCATGGCATCGCGGCTGCCCCGGGTCAGAGAACCATGCCGCCCGACACCTCGATGCGCTGGCCGGTGACCCAGCGATTGTCGTTGGAAAGCAGGGACGCGATCATCGGCCCGATATCGTCGGGCTCGCCGACCCGGCCAAGCGCGGTGATGTCCGCGACCATCTTGTTGACCGCCGGATTGTCGCGCACCACGCCGCCGCTGAAATCCGTGGCGATCGCGCCCGGCGCGACGGTGTTGACGGTGATTCCGCGCGGCCCGAGCTCCTTGGCAAGGTAGCGGGTGAACACCTCGAGCGCGCCCTTCAGCGACGCATAGGGAATGCTGTTCGGGGTGGTGAAGCGAGTCAGGCCGGTCGAGATATTCACGATCCGCCCGCCATCATTGATCAGCGGCAACAGCTTCTGCGTCAGCAGGAAGACGCCCTTGAAATTGACGTTGAAGACATGATCGAGCTCGGCCTCGGTCGTCTCGGCGAAGCTGTTATGGTGCGCGATGCCGGCATTGTTCACGAGATAGTCGAAGCGATCCGTGCCGAAGCCGGCCAGGACCGGCCGGAGCGCGGCGACGAAAGCATCGAAGCTGCCGGCATTGCCGGTGTCGAGCTGCAGCGCGACGGCGCGTCCGCCCGCCTCCCCGGCCGCCCGGACGACCTTGTCGGCTTCCGCGCGATTGGAATGATAGGTGAAGATCACCTGGATACCGCGCTGCGCAAGGTTGAGCACGGTATTGCGGCCCAGCCCGCGGCTGCCGCCGGTGACGATGGCGATGCGCGATGGATTGGTCGGGATGTCGGTCATTTACTGTCTCCTGAATGCTGAGCGGCGATATAGACAGCAGGAGCTCGTGCGATAATTGGTCCGAATCGGCACAGGCTGTTCGGTTATTCGTACAATACGACTGCGGGCTTGATGGAGGAGCCGGCCAATAATCCCGTCGTCACCCCGGACTTGTTCCGGGGTCCACTGGGCCGCAGAAACGGCAAGTGCGGCTCGCGCGGCGCGGTGGACCCCGGAACAGGTCCGGGGTGACGTAGCTTGAGAGGCGGGCGAGTCCTATTCTCACGAATGCCGCCGGAAATACCGTCCGCAGAGCCTAAGCCCCCTCGCCCCGCGCCGCCATCACCTCCTGATGACGTGCCTTCATGAGCTTCATCCAGCGCGCGCGTAGCGCGGCAGGGCGCTCGCGATAGCGTTCTTCCAGGAACACCGCCTCCTGCACCCGGTCGAGCCGGAAGGTGCGGAAATCCTCGCGCAGTTCGCACCACGCCATCATCACCCGCACCGCGTCGCGATAGCCGACCAGGAACGGCCAGATCGTGCGGGTCGAGCCACGGCCCTGATCGTCGGCATAGACCAATGCCAGCTTGCTGCCGCGCCGGCACCATAGCCGCAGCTGCCCGACATCGATGCTCTCGGGCGGCGCGGTGCGCCAGCGCGGCGGCGTGGCGACGACCGGTTCGAGCAGCAGCGAACGCAGCGCTTCCGGCACTGTCGCGGCGAGCTTTGCGATCAGATCGTCGGCCGCTTTGGACAGCGCACGGTCGCCCTGCGTGCGCACCCATTGCGCACCGAGCACGGCCGCCTCCAGCTCGTCCGATGTCAGCATCAATGGCGGCATGTCGAACCCGCCGTCGAGCACATAGCCAACGCCTGCCTCGCCGCGGATCGGCACGCGTTGCCCCATCAGCGTCGCGATATCGCGGTAAATGGTGCGTTTCGACGTCTCGAGCTCAAGCGCGATGGCGTCGGCGGTGATTGGGTGGCGGGTTCGCCGCAACACCTGGATGATCTGGAAAAGGCGGTCTGCGCGTCTCATGAAAATCCGCATAATGGCAGGATGCTGACAGCATGGTGGCAGCAGCCCTGTTCTAGTCAAGCTTCACCGCCCCGGCACACCGCCGGCGGCCATGGAGACCGATCATGCTGACATTCTACCACGCTCCGCAAAGCCGTTCGGGCCGCACCATGTGGCTGATCGAGGAACTCGGCGTGCCTTATGAGACGCGTTATGTGCCGATCGTCTATGGCGGCGGCGCGGGCGATGGCGGCGCCGCATCGCGCGCCGCGGGCAATGCCCATCCCGACGGCAAGGTGCCGGCGATTGTCGATAACGGCACGTTGGTGACCGAGGGCATCGCGATCGCCATCCATCTCACCGATCTCCATCCTGGCGCCGGGATCGGCGCGCCGGTCGGTACCGCCGATCGCGGCGCTTTCCTGACCTGGCTTGCCTGGAACGCCAGCGAGTTCGAACCGCTGGTGGCGATGCTCAAATTCGTCCCCAATGCGCTGGAGAATCCGCGCACGGCGGATTCGCTGGTCGCGGTGATGCAGCGGATCGACCAGGCGCTGGCCGCCGGCCCGTATCTGATGGGCGATCGCTTCACTGCGGTCGACGTGATGATCGGCGCGACGATCGGCTGGGGTCGCGAAGTCTTGCCGGAGAATGCGGTGCTCGACGCCTATCTTGCGCGCATCGCCGACCGCCCGGCGCACGCCGCGGCCTGCGCCAAGGATGCGCCGCAGGAGGCAGCCCAGGCGGCGTGAGAGTTAAGGGGCGCCGTTATGGCGGCGCCCCGCACTCCCGGGCCTGGGTGTTGGGCAACACCTCATCGTCACCCCGGACTTGTTCCGGGATGGCGTAGCTTCAGGACCATGTCGATAAGCCCGGATCGGATTCAGGGTTGATGGGGGAAAGCAGTTCCACGCGCCTAAATGTTGTTCTAATCGCACGATCCCCGGATCGTTTGCGAGGCCTCATGTTTTTGTCCCTTATCGCTCTCGCGGCGGCCGCCACGGCTCAGCCCGGTTTCGATTCCGCCATGGCGACCAAGGTTTGCCTGAAAGATGCGCGCGAGGGCGATCTGAACGAGCAGATGACCTGCATGGAACGCCAACTGGAGGGCCAGCGGCGATTTGCCCTGCTCGCTGCGCATCTCGGTGCCGACGCCGAGCCGGTCAGCCGGCGATGCCTAGCGAAATGGACCGAGGATCAGCTGATCGACTGGCAGATGTCTGCCTCCTGCCTGGAGGAAGAAAGCACGCCGCTGACCGATGCCGTGCGGCTTCCCGGCGCGTTCGATGCCGCCGCTGCCGATCGTCTGTGCAAGGCCCAGGAAACCGAAACCACCCCCGGCATCCAGCGCCTGCCCAAGGCGCCCGGGGAATGCGTCCGGGACCAGGCAATCGGCTATCGCAGCTTCGCGTTGCTCAAACAGGCATATCAGGACAAGGCAATCGCCGTCGCGTTTTCGGTGTGTCGCGCGCGCTGGGAAAGCGATGGGATTCCGGACTGGGTAATGGTCGAATCCTGCGCGCAGGATCAGGTTCGCGCGGTCGAGCGGTTGAAAGATTTCAAATAGCGGTTTTCGGGTCCGGCGTTCTCTGTCGACACTTGCTGTTCCCGATATCGTCCGGAGCGGGTTCGGGCTTGACCGGACCAGCGCCCATGGACACCGTGGCGGACCGGTTGACGGGCAGGTCAATTCCTTCAGTGACAGCGACGGCTATGCGCCGCTGCAACGAGAGCAAAGCCGCGATGAACCACGTTCCCCTCACCCCGCTCGAAACCGGCCAGCGCATCGTCATGCATGTGGGCGCGCTGACCCCGTCTCTTGCGCTTATCGCCGGCGGCGTGGCGGCGGGTTATGCCGCACATGCCGAACTCGGTTGGCCGGGCTGGCCCTTCGCGCTCGGGCTGGGCCTGATTGCGCTCTGGTCACTGCTGGTCGCGCCGCGCCGACGCTGGGCGGCATGGGGCTGGGCGCTGGAGGAGAATGAGCTGCATGTCGCGCACGGCGTCTGGACCAGCATCCATACGGTGGTGCCACTCGGCCGGGTCCAGCATATCGACGTGGCACAAGGGCCGCTCGAACGCGCGCTCGGCGTCGCGCGCCTCATCCTCCATACCGCCGGCACTGCGCATGCAACCGTTACGCTTCCGGGTGTGAGCCGGGCGACTGCCGAGAGCCTGCGTGACACCATTCGCGCTCATATCAGGGCCGAACAATGGTGAGCGACACCGGCGTGGAGGGGGAACCCAAGCGCCTCCATCCGGCCACCATATTGGTGGCGATCATCCGGGGGGCGCCCTCGACCCTGCTCGGCCTGCCGGCCGTGCTGGCGGTCACGTCGAGCATGAACCTCGCGCTGGTGCTCGCGATTGCCGCCACCGCGTTCCTGGGTGCGGCAGCACTGCGCTGGGTCGCGTGGCGGCGCTTTACCTATGTGCTGACCGATGACGCGGTGGTGATCGAAAGCGGCGTGCTCAGCCGCAATCGCAGGACCATTCCCTATGAACGCATCGCCGATGCCGGGATCGAACAAGGCCTGTTGCAGCGGCTGTTCGGGCTGGCCACCTTGTCGCTGGAAACCGGTGGATCGGGGCAGGATGAGGGCAAGCTCGACAGCGTGTCGGTGGCCGAGGCGGAACAGCTGCGGGCGGTGCTGCGCCGGGAGCGCGCGGCGCCGTCCGGAGCGGAAACGGCCAAGGATCAAACGGACCTCACCCAAGCCTCGTTGACGCCAGTCCTGTTCGCGATGGACACGGGACGCGTGCTGCTCTGGGGCCTGTTCAACTTCTCGCTGGTCTGGATCGCGGTCGGTCTGGGCGCGCTGCAATTCCTCGGTCCGCTGCTGGGCCTCGACAATGAAACCCTGCTGCACACCATCGCCACCCGCACCGGCATGATCGCCTCGCGCTCCAACGGTTCGCTGGCGGCGGCCATTGCGAGCAGTGCTGCGCTGGTCGTCGTTCTCGGCGTGGTGGCGGGCCTGATCCGGACCATGCTGCGCGATTATGGCTTCACGCTGTCGGGTGATGGCGGGCGTTTGCGCCGGGTGCGCGGGCTGCTGACGCGCAGCGAGGCAGTCATCGCGTTGCCGCGCATCCAGCTCGCCGCGATCGATTCCGGGCCGGTCCGCCGTCGGCTCGGCTGGCAGCAACTGCGCGGCCAGCTGCTCGGCGGTGAAGGGGCGACCGGGCGCCAGGATCTCGCGCCGCTCGCGCGGCCCGACGAAGTCGACCGGTTGCTGGCCGTGCTCCGGCTGAGTCGGGTCGATCCGGCCGAGATGATTCAAGTGTCGCACCGGCACGTCTGGCGCGCAGTGCTGCGCAACATTGCTCTCCCAGCTGTGGTGATCGCTGCAGCAGCACTGTGGAAGGTCGCCGCGCTGTTCGCCCTGCCGTTGCTCCTGCCGCTGCTTGCCGTCGCGCTGTTACGGCGCAAGCATCACCGCTACGCGCTCAATGGCGACCTGCTCCAGGTCCAACGCGGTGTGGTCGGCCGCACCCTGTGGCTGGTGCCGATGGCGCGTATCCAGTCGATCTCGCTCAGTTGCGGCTGGATCCAGCGCCGGCTTGGCCTGGCCAGCGTACGGATCGACACGGCGGGCGCCGGCATGTTCGACGGCCCGGACATCCATGACCTGAAAGCGCACGACGCAGCCACACTGATGGCCGACCTGATCCAGCGGGTGAATGCCCAGCGGCTCGACCCACCCGCCTTGTGAGTCCCTTACGGCGTTTCGCCGGCCGCGAGCGACGAGCAGATCGAAGCGGTCGGCCCGTCGATCGGAAAGGCGCAATCGATCTGCAGCTCGTCGAGCGTCACATCGAACGGCGCGGCGAACCTCGTGATCGTCTCGAAGAAGCGTAGCGGCCCGGCGGGGCTGTGAAAATTGAGCGTGAGGATCGGTTCAGCTTCACTGCCGATCCCGCTAAAGCGCCATGCGGCGGGCACATCGGGATAGCTGAGCAGCTCCGTCAGCAATGCCTGCCCCTGTTCGTCGCCGGGCGTTGCGGCGAGATGGTGGTGCAGCCGCCGCAGAAAGCCGATCGCGACCTCGGGCCAGTTGAGGATCACCGGCCTGAAATCGTCCGGATCGAAGATCTGCCGGAGCAGGTTGGTATGACGGCTTTCGCGCCCTTGCATGACAAACCGGTTGACGTTCAGCGCCGCGTCATTGGTCATCAGCACGTCGAAATGCTGATTGAGGACAAAGGCCGGATAGGGATTCTGGTGATGCAGGATCAGCTCCACCGCATGACGCATGCGCTCCAGCGCGGGTGTTGCGAGATCCCGCTCCGCATATTGCGGCGCGTAGCCGGCGGCGAGAAGAAACGCGTTGCGCTCGCGCAGCGACAGCGTCAGCGCGTCAGCGAAACGCCCGACCGCCTCGCGCGACGGCCGCGCCTTGCCCGTCTCGACAAAGCCCAGGTGCCGCGCGGACATGCCGCACTCAAACGCCATGTCGAGCTGGCTCATCCGGCGTACGCCACGCCATTCGCGCAACAACATGCCGATCGGCGGATAAAGCTTCCTGTCCAGGGACGACATCTGTCCTGCCTTGTTCTGCATTGCACGATCACAGCGCAACGACCCGGGAGGTAGTTGAAAGCTGTAGGCCCGGATGCGAACTCGCTCAATCTCGCATGCGGAGTAACACCGATGAAGTTCACCCATCCCCTGCTGATATCCCTCATGGCGGCAACCATCATGGTCCCTGTCGCAGTCGCGGCACGACCGGCATCGCCGGCTGCGCCGATCGATCCGCACCACCGCGAACTGGCAAGCCTCGCCGGTACCTGGTCGGTCAGACAGAGCTTCTGGAGCAAGGCCAGTGCGGCGCCGAAGATCGATCGGGGCACGGCCGAATTCGCGATGATACTCAACCGGCAGCATCTGCGGCAGACATTGCGCATCGATGACGGGACCCATTTCGAGGGCCTGGGCTATATCGGCTATGACAACGGCACCGGCGAGTTCTTCAGCACCTGGATGGACGTCAATTTCCCCGGCATGGTGGTCGCGCGCGGTCGCTTCGACGCGGGCACCCGGACCTATATTTTTCGCGGCAGCATGGCCGCGCCGACACCGGGCGGCAGCGAGATTCCGGTGCGGGAGGTGATGGCGATCATCGACCGCGATCATTTTACCTATGAATATTTCGAAGCCCATGGCGGTCCGGAAATGTTGACCGTCAGACTGGAATATTCGCGAGTCCGCTGACGCCCATGGGCTGCTCGGTTACAGCCTGGCCAACAGGAAGCGTGTTACCTCGCGATTGAAACGCTCGTGAAACGCCGCGCGGTCAAACCCCGGCGTAGCGGTGCAGATCGCGGGCGCCGCGACCGCGAGCGCCGGTGCACAAGGTGGCAGGAAGTCGAAATGATCGGCACCCGTGACGTTGTGGAACTCCGGCGCTCGGGAGAGCGCCGCGCGCACCGGCTCGGCATACCAGGGCGACGGCAGGACACGGTCCTTTTCAGCCTGCCATAACTGGACCGGCTGCTTCACCCCGGCAAGACCGGCGCGGGTGAACGTGAACCCGAGCGCCGGCGCCGCCGCCACAACCGCCTTGATGCGCATATCATGAGTCCAGCGCTGGCTCACCCCGCTCCCCGGCGGGTGAGCCGCTGTCAGGGTGCAATCGTAGAATGCCGGATTGGCACGACAATGCTCGGCGATGCGAGAGAGGTCGGGTATACCGCCGGCTGCCGCCAGCACGGTGAAACCACCGGACGAAAAACCGAACGCGCCGATGCGCTTTGCATCGATTCCGCTGCGCCCCTCCCACCTGCCCAGCATATAATCGATGAGAACCGAAAGCTGACGCGGTCGCTCTGCCATGTCCGTCGCCCGCCTGCGGTCGCGCCAGTTGTCGCCGGTATGAGTCAGTGCGGCGACGACGAACCCAGCCTGCGCCAGGGCTGCGGCCGTATCGTGATGGCTATGGAAATCCCCGCCGGTGCCGTGCGAAATGACCACCAGCGGCCGGGCTCCGGGCGATGTATCGCGCGGCGCCCAGATGCCCGCCTCGATCCCCGGGCCATCGCCATCGGGCACGACGATCCGCGTGAACGAGACCACAACCGGCGCCACCGCGGCTGGGGCAATTTGGGCCGATACGGCAGCCGGCGCGACGGATGCAGACAGCACGGTCAGCGCGGCGATCGCGGGAAGAACGGATAAAGACAGGGCGGGCATCGGGGTCTTCTTCAATGGCTGACAGGATGAGGGGCCAGTCGTGACGCAGCGTTCGCTTGCCAGCCAACGGTTCTGCGCGAATGGGCGAACGGGTTCGCGATCGGGCGAATGGACGGTCCCGATCGTCGCTATCATCTTCCGGCTGCGCATCGCGGCATCCGCGGCTAGAGTCAGGCTATGGAATCGGCGGGCATGATGCGGAACGGCTGGCGGGAGGTGGGGGCCGGCCTTGTCATATCCACGCTGCTCGGCGTGACGCTGGGCGCGATCGGGCCGTTCGGCAGCTATCTCAACGGAGCGCTGCCGGTGCGGATCGCCTATTGGGTTGCCTGCCTGTGGATCGGCTGGCTGGTGTTCGGCCTCGGTGTGCCGCTGCTGTCGGGTTGGGCACAACGCCGCGCACTCCCGGCCTGGCTCTGGGCGCCGCCGGTCATCGCGATCCTCGCGATCCTGCCCGCCATCGCCAGCCGGATGCTCGCGCTCAGGCTCTGGCCGATGGTCGCGCGGGTCGGCTGGTTCGAATGGTATGGCCAATGCCTGCTGCTCAGCGTGCTGCTCACCATCGGCATGCTTTTGCGTGCGCGGGCGGTGAAGCGTCCCGCAGCATTCAGCACCAACCCGGAGACCGGACCCGATCCGACATCCGGCCCCGCTTCGGCCGATCTTCGCGATCGCCTGCCCGCTTATCTCGGCCGGGACATAAAGTGCCTGCAGATGGAGGATCATTATGTCCGGGTGCACACCCCGCATGGCTCGGCGCTGGTTCTGATGTCACTATCCCAGGCAATGGCCGGGCTGACGGATATCGAGGGCGTGCAGACGCACCGTTCATGGTGGGTCGCGCAATCAGCCATTACCGGCGTGGTCGAGGACGGACGGAAACTACGGCTCCGGCTGACCGGCGGCCTGGAGGCGCCGGTGTCACGCGCCCGTGTCGGCCTGTTGCGCGAGGCGGGCTGGCTCGCGCCCGCCATTGTCTGACCATCGCAGCAACGACTCCCTAAGGGTGCTGCTGGCGCCTTTGCATTGCCGCGGATATGGTCCTTCTCGGGCAATCGGATTGCGGGGAAGGATCGTCATGGACGGATCGCACAGGGTGCGGACATCACCGTGCGACCGATAGGCTGGAGCCCCGCCATGCCGCGCACGATCGGCGAGCGCATCACCAGTCCCCGCTTCTCCGATCCGGCACTCGCATTCCATTGGCCGGCCGGTATCGCGTTTGCCGCGCTCTGCTTCGCGGTCAGCTATCCGGGACGGCTCAACCAGGATTCGCTCTACGCTGTCATCACGATGACCGCGCGCGGCGAGCTCGGCAATTGGCACTCGCCGACGCTTGGCTGGCTATGGAGCCTGCCCGGCGGACCGCTCGGACAGCCGGCCGGAGCGTTGCTGGTCCAGTCGCTGCTGCTCGGCCTGTTCGCTGGTTTCCTGCCGCACGTGTCCCCGACATTCAGGGGCCGGCTGACGCTTGCGCTCGAGCTGCTGCTGCGAGTCGTGCTGGCGGGGAGTTTCGGCTCGATCGGCAAGGATATCGTCACCCTCGGCGCATTGCTGATCCTCGTCCAGCTGCTCCGCCATGCCCTGCATGTCCGGCCCGGCTACGCACTCGGGACCGCACTTGCAACGCTGACCGCGCTCGTGCTGCTGATCAAATCGCCCAACTTCCTGACCTTCGTACTCGCCTTCGCCCTGCTGCTCCCCTTCTTCCTGCGCTCATTCAGGCTTTATGCTGCCTTCGTCGCAGCCGCGCTACTGCTCGGCGTGCTCGCCGTGCCGCTGAACCGTGCGGTCGACGCCCATCTCTTCGGCGCGAAAGACGTGCATCCCGACAAGCAGCTGGTGATCTTCGACCTTGCGGCGATTTCGCTGCGCACGGGGACCAATGCCTTCGCTAAGGTTCCCGCCTGGCCCACAGCGCAGCTGCCGCCGATCGCCACCTGCTTCCTGCCCAATATGTGGGATCCGTTCGCGCCATGGGGCCCTTGTGCCGGCTATTCGGCTGCTTATGACCCGCTCGACGCGCCGCTCAAGCGCCGCTGGGCATTCGAAATCCTCGCCCACCCGCTCGCCTATGGCGGGCATCGGCTGACCTATGCGGGATATCTGGTGCGCTCGCAGGACCATGCGAGCTGGGGCATTGCCGGCGACGCGGTCAATGCTGCGGCCTCGGCGACGGCATTGGCGGAACGCCGCGAAATGATGGCACGGCTCCATGCCAACCACCCGGTCCAGCTCTGGCAGGCGGGCCCCGCGACTGCGCCGTTCCAATGGCTGGAGGTGCATCTGCTGCGCTATCCCAGGGTGCAGTCGGTCGCACTGGTCGGTTCGCTGGCAATACTGCTGTTCGGCTGGCTGCGGCGACGTACGGGCGTCCGGCTCGGCGCGCTGCTCCCGGCCGCGCTCGGCCTGGGCAATTTTGGGATGCTGCTCGTGTTCGGTGTTGCAGATCCGGCACGCTATCTGCTGCCGACGGTCTGCCTGTTCTATGTTGCGCTGCTCGCACTGCTTGCACCGGGATATGAAGGAAAGAGAGTGTGATCATGCCGACGCACTGGTCACCGATGATACCGCACGCTGATTTCTCATGATTTCGGGCTTCGATAGCGGTTTACTTCACGTCCGGACTCGTCTGCTAGTGCCGGAAAAGAAGCGGGGAGCGTGCGGGATGCCGACGGGGTTGCGGAACGGGACTTGGCGGCGCGTGCGGGTGGCGGCGCTGTTCATGCTGGCCACCACCGCCGCGTGGCCGGTGGTGGCCGCCGATCCGCCGCCCTTCGCCATGAACGAGGAGGTCCGCACCGAGGTGCGGGCGATGCGCGGGATCGCGGTGGCGCCCGACGGCCGCAGCGTCCTGGCCACCATCACCGATACCACCGCGAACGGCGGTTTGCCGCATCTCTGGCTGCTCGTGCCCGGCACCGCGCCGCGCCAGCTGACTTTCCGCACCGGCGAACGCGGCGAAAGCGAGGGGCGGTTCCTGCCCGATGGATCGATCCTGTTCCTGGCGACGCGCGACGGCAGCCGCGCGCTCTACCGCCTGCCCGCCGGCGGCGGCGAGCCCGACCAGTACAAGCTCGGCAAGGCCGGCACGGTGCTGACGGCACGGTGGAACGGCGCAGTGATGAAGGATGCGCTCGCCATTTCCGGCTACGCCGTATCGCCTGACGGCCGCAGCATTGCGCTCTGGGCCGAGGATCCCGAAACGCCCGAGGTCAAGGCGCGGCGCGAGCGCAAGGACGATGGCTATGCCCATGACATCCCCGACCACCGCACGCATCTCTATCTGGTCCACGCCGCGACCGGTGCAGCGCGCGCGGTGCCGATCGACGGCGTGTTCAGCACGGTCGACTGGTCGTTCGACGGCGCCGATCTTGTCGCCTCGACCGACCCCGCTTCCGACGAAACCGGTCCCGATGCGCGCTTCTGGCGAGTCAATCCGACCACGCTGGCCGCCACGCCGATCGATGTGCCGCGCACCGCGAAGGGCGTCGCTTTCCTCCCCGGCCGGAGCCGGCTGGTCTATACTGATCAATGCGCCGACGACGCCCCGCCGCGTTGCAACGACCTGATCGTGAAAGACCTGGGCAGCGGGCAGGTGAAGAACCTGACCCGCGGGTTCGACGGCGAGATTCCCGGCGATTATGAGATACTGCCTGATGGCGATCTGCTCATGGCGATTGGCGTGCACACGCGCACCCGGCTGGCCCGCCTGTCGACCCGCACCGGCGCGGTGAGCTGGATCGAGACCGGCCAGCCGATCGCCTTCGCCCCTGCGACCAACGCACGCCAGACCGGCTGGGCTTTCCTCGCCGCCGGGCCGACCCAGCCGACCACCGCGATGCTGATGCAGGGGCTCGACGCGAAGCCGGTCGCACTGACCGCCCCCGCTCTGGTCCCGGCGCGCTGGCCGAAAGTGCCGTCGCAACTGGTCAGCTGGCAGAATGAAGGGCTGACGATCGAGGGGCTGCTCTATCTGCCCAGTATCGCGCCGGGCCGGAAAGCGCCGTTGGTGGTCAGTATCCATGGCGGGCCGGCGGGGCGCTTCCAGGACGGTTATGACAATCTCGTCCAGATGCTGGTCGCCGAGGGCTGGGCAGTGTTCCAGCCCAATATCCGCGGCAGCACCGGCTATGGCGCAACATTCACCGCGGCGAACAGGAACGACATGGGCGGGGCCGATTACCGCGATGTGATGACCGGGGTCGACGCGGTGCTGAAAGCCCATCCGCTCGACGCCAGTCGCATGGCGCTGATCGGCTATAGCTATGGCGGCGAAATGGCCGGCTTCGTCGTCGGCAAGACCGACCGGTTCAAGGCGATCGTCTCGGGCGCGCCAGTGATCGACCAGTTCAGCGAATATGGCACCGAGGACAGCAGCTTCTACGACCGCTGGTATTACGGCAAGCCCTGGCTCAACTTCGCCGATGCGTGGCGCCAGAGCCCCTTGTCGACCGTCGCCACCGCAAAGACGCCGTTCCTGCTGCTGCAGGGCGACAAGGACGTCACCGACCCGCTCGGCCAGTCGCTCGAAATGTACCGCGCCTTGAAGCAGAGCAATGTGCCGGTCGCTCTGGTCGTCTATCCGCGCGAAGGCCATGGCGAGACCGGCGGCAATTTCCGCGCACTGGTCAGCCAGGAGCCATGGCACGGCGTCGATCTGCGCCGCCGCATGTTCGGCTTCCTGCGCGCCGCCTTTGCCGGGGAGGCCGACCCGTTGGCGGCAGCGCGCAAGGATGTGCCCTGAGACGGGGTTAGGTAGCGACCTGCTGGCTGTTCCTGGCTGTTATTTCGAAAAATGAATTTTGCTGGCTGTTAAGTTGGATTTTCTGGACAAAATATATAGGTATTTCAGTAATCTGGGCCGTGCTGGCTGTTCCCGAATAACAGCCAGTTAACAGCCAGCATAACAGCCAACGGAACAGCCAACGGAACAGCCAGCACACTGGCTGTTCGGGGCGGAACAGCCAGCAACAGAAAGTATTCCAGTCATGAGAAAGAGCGTGGGCGAAAACCCGAAAGGCTTCGCGCCCGCTACCGCTCTCCCACGATCAATCGTCAGGTTGAATCGACGGCCAAAAAAATCATGCCGGCCTTCGCCGTCATGTGTCCGGGGTAAGGCGGGATCGGCCTATTCCGTGCCCGGCTTCCAGTCATTGTCGACCATCTTCCAGCCCGACTCGCTGTCCTTCTTGTCGGCCATATGCGCCGCGGCGTCGGCGGCCGTGGCGCTCGCCCAGCAGATCGCCTGTCCGCTGACCCCCGGCACCGTCTTGGTCAGATATTTCTGATAGGCGTCCGCGGTCGCCTTGTCGCTCGGGCCCTGATAGATTGACGAGAAATGGATCTGCTCCTTGTCGTAATCCTTCAGGGTGCAATAGGCGAAGGCGCCGGTGCCGCTCGCCTGTGCCGGTAACGCCACGCCGGCACCCATCGCTATTGCCAAAATGGCCATGATCCTGATCATCGCATTCTCTCCCATCCGTCGATGTTTCGACTCCGGGTGATTTTACTCTCTTGGCGTCTGGCCTCAAGGGGAACTGGCGGTCTTCAGGCACTATAAACGAAGGAAAGACGCACACCTGCGCTGGACCCGTTCGCTACTTGTCGGGTACCATGACTCGATTGTTCGACGACGCTTCACTGCGCCATGGGCGATCTCCGGTGCCGACCCGATAATTGGAGCCCGATCATGCGATATGCTGTCCTCCTGCTGCCGCTGCTCGCCGGCCTTGCCGCGTGCGAGACCTCAAGCCCGAAGGACAAGTCGGCGGAGAGCGCAAAACCGCCCCGGGGCGTGTCGCTGTCCGGCACCGCATCGTACCGCGAGCGTATTGCCCTGCCGGCCGATGCCCGCCTGGCGGTCGAGATCCGTGACGTCAGCCTGATGGATGCGCCGGCACCACTCATCGCAAAGGTCGATATCCCCACCGCCGGACGGCAGCCGCCGCTTGCCTTCACGCTGGACTATGATGCGGCACGCATCGTGCCGCGCAACCGCTATGCGGTGTCAGCGCGGATCACGGATGGTACGGGCCGGCTGATCTGGATCACCGACACCCATGTCGATCTTCCTCCGGTCGGGCAGAACGTGGACCTGAACCTGGTCCGTGTCGCGGGATAGTGGTCCAACCGGTGCAGTGTGCTGGCCTGGGTATAGCAGTCGAAGGGATAATGCGATGAGACCGTTGCATCTGATCATGCTGACCGCCGCCGCGTCCTTATTGTCCGCACAGGCACCGGCGCCGAAATATGTCGAGGGTCAGATTTGGCATTACCGCACACGCACGCAGGATGTCGGATCGTTGCTGAAAATCCAGAAGATCGAACCCTATGGCCCCGGCAAGGTCTATCACCTGAGCATCGCCGGCGTGCACCTGGGCGCAAAGGGCATTGCTGACCGCCTGCCCCATATTCCCGTGTCCGATCAGACGCTGGACGCAAGCGTGACGACATTGTCGGACACAAAGCAGGACTTCCCGCTGGCCGATACACAGCGCGGCATCGAGACATGGAAACAAGCCGAGGGCGGCGTCTTCACCATCACCGTGTCGGAGATCGTCGACATCGTGGACAGCCAGACCCGATCGTTGCCGCAGCCCAAGAGCTAAATACGGGTCGCGAGCACGGCCAGACTAGCGCACAGCAAATGTGACGGAGCGGCAGCCGGCCCTGATTGCCCCCTCACTCCCACAGCTCCGCATATAAATCCTCCTCATCATCCCCGCCGCGATCCTGCCCGTAACGCCCCGGGTCGAGCCACCCCGGCATCTCCCGCGGCTGCACCGGTTCGGCAAAGGTGCAGGCCAGCGCATCGCCGTCATCGGGTGACGCCAGCCCGCGCGCCTTCATATGTTCCTTCTTTTCCAGCATCACCGCCTGCTCGGCGTCGAAGCTATATTCCGGGCCGGTCAGATCATCCTCCAGCCCCTGGTGATCGGGGATGCAGCCGCTTTCCAGCCAGTGGCGCATATTGCTCCACATCTCGGCACGCTTGTTGGCGACGCGGATGCGGCTGCCCCCGATCCAGCTCGCCTCGCGCACCCGGGTCGACCCGAACCAGACTTCACTGATCAGCATGTCGGGCAGGAGCTGGCGCAGCCGGTCGATCACCGCCGCGCCGATATTGCCGGCATCGACGAAGATCGCATCGGGTTTCCACCGTGCGGCCTCGATCGCGATGTCGCCGGCAAGCGACATGCTGTCCATATGGTGCCAGCGCCGCCATGGCCGCGATTGCGCGTCGCGACCGCAACGGATCGCGAGCGTCGAATGATCGTCGCCGAAGCGCGCGCAATCGACCCCGAAGATCACCGGGTCGTTGCCCAGCGCCGGGGCCGGATCGCGGTCCCGCGCCGCGACCACCGCCGCGCGATCGATGAACTGCATCGACGAGGCGCTGGGGAATTGCCCCAGCACGCGCACCCGCACCAGGTCGCTGTCCAGGCCATAGGTTGCGACCAGTTCATCGAGATAGGCTTTGTTGGTGCCCTCCACATCGCGGCTGTCGATCTGCGCGGTGTTCCACAGGCCGCGCAGCTTGCCGAACAGGTTGCGAAAGGTGCCGGTGCCCTGGGTCGGGTTGCCGAAGGCGAGAAAGATGATCTCGGTATCCGCATCGGTCAGCGCGCCCAGCGCCACTTCCCACACTTTCGCGTCGATGCCGCTCGCCTCGTCAAAGACCAGCACGATGCGCTTGCCCATATTGTGCAGGCCGGCGAACGCCTCGCTATTGTTGGCCGACCAGGTGACCAGATCGGCGCGCCATGACCGTTCATGCCCTTTCCGGGTCGAGGACAAGGCGGTCGCGGTCGCAGTGAACCAGTTCGAGGTGACCGACAGATTGGCCCATTTGGCGATCTCCGGCCCGGTCTTGGTGAGCAGCTGGCTTTCGGTATTGGCGGTCAGGATGATGCGCGTGTCGACGCAAGTGTCGAGCGCCCATTTGACCACCATCGCAATCAGCGCGGACTTGCCGATGCCATGGCCGGACGCGCGCGCGATGCGACATGGCAGGTGGCGTGTCGCGGGATCGCGCAGATGCTCGCCGATCGCCGTCAGCACGTCGCGCTGCCAGGCGCGCGGCCCGGTAACGCCGCTCAATACGCCCTCCCCCCAGCGATAGGCGAACAGCGCATGGCCAAGCGGATCATGCGTCAGCCGCGCCATCTCACGGATCATTTCGGGTGCGTCGCTCATGGCTCGCGCCCCTGCAGCACGCGCTGCCGCGCGGCAGTGAGCAGCGCGGCGAGATCGTCATCCCCATCATTCGGCTCATCGATAAACTGCCCGGGACGTCCCCAGGCGCGATCGAGGATGGCATTGGCGGCGGACACCTTCGCGGCGTCGGACGATTCAACCCGGTCGATAATGCCGGTCAGCGCGGTCAGCGCCTTTTCAGTATGGCCGATCGCGATATCGGCGATGGTCCGGCCATCGGGGGTGGTCCGGCGCGAACGGGTAGGTTTGCTGGTCATATATACCTCATGAAAATAGTGAGATGGTGGGATGGGGCGCGGTGTTCAGCCGCTCTCGCCCCGGCCTTCGTCCCTGAACTCGCCCCTGACCTCGGCCGCGGCGATCCGTTGCTGCCATCCGCTCCACACCAGATCGGCGATGAAATCGTCGATCCGCATGCCTTCGCGGTGCGCGGCGCGGATGATCTCCGCCGCCAGGTCAGGTTGACGCTGGCGCACGTGCTGGAGACTCAGCGCCGGGACCGATTTGGGGCGCGACTGGGTGCGCCAATGCGGGGTCTTATTGGACACAGGTGCGGTCGCCTTTCCGGTTGCGATGACGAACATACGGCGGGAGCGCTGATAGCGTTCGACCCAGATCAGACCGCGCCGCTCGAGCCGATGCACGATGTTGACCGTGGTGCTGACCGAATTGCAGCCGCACACCGCCTGCAGCTCGTCGGCGGTCGGCGCGAGCCGCCCCACTTCGGCCGCCACGACGATCGTCGCGAAGATGCGGCGTTCCCACAAAGAGAGCGGGGCGTTCATGACGCGGCTCCCGGCGTCGTGGGTTTAAAGCCCCCCGTCCAGCGCACGCCCGTCATGCGGCGCAATTGTGCGGGGCTGTAATGTGCCGCCAGCCGCGCGCCTTCGACTGAAACGCCGGCCTCGGCCGCGGTGCGCGCGAACAGTCGCACGATCGCCTGATGAAGCTGCCGGCACGACAGCGCGGCGGCGCTGCGCAGCGCCTGCGCCCGCGCGGCCTCGGCCTCTTCCTCGCCGGAGAACGGCGCCGCGCCGCGCATCGCGGCCGATTCACTGCTGCGGGAAACGACCCTAGTGCGGACGGACCGGTCGGCGTCGCCGCCCGGGGGCGACATGATGGTGTGATTCATCGTGATTCGACTCCAATATTCCCCTTTTGTTCTCTTATTTCCTTTCCTACATTGCAAGAACAGTATAGGAAATTTCCTATGGAGGCGCGATTGCAAACACTCGCTCAACAGTCACCCCGGCCCGCCGCGATCATCGCGAGGGCGCTTCTTCACGCTGTCCCCCAGGCTGACCCCTGGCCTGATCCCCAGCCCGACCCCCACCCCGACTCCAGCCCTGATCCCCAGCCCGACTCGCGAGAGCCCGCGCATCATTGGACCACCGCGCCACGCATCGCCGCGATGTTCGCGATGCTGCGCGACCTGAACGCGCTGCACGATCGCATCGCCGCGCATTGCTATGGTGACCCGGCCGCCGGGCTGGAGGGCGTGCGTGGCGAGATCGGCGCGGTCACCGGCGTCTACGAAAATGATTTCAGCGGACCGATGCGTACCGTCTGGACGGCCCGGGCCAATGGCGGTGCGGCGGCATCGCTGTGGGAGTTGCTTACCGAGCAACGCGACGCGTGGATCGATGAACAATTGGTGGCCGAGGGGTTTGCGCCGTGGAACTGGTCGGACGAGAAACATGACCGCCGCGATGCGCTGGCCGAAGAGGCCGGCACGGTGGCGATGGCCTGGCGCACCTATTGCGGCGCACAGGACTGATCCGGCGGTGGGACACGTCCGGACCGCGACGCGTTCTCCCTCCTGAAAGCACGCACCCTGTATCGGGGCTTCGCGTCAGGAACGAGCCATGGAACTGACCGAACACCGCGATCTGCGCGGCGGCCGACCCTGCTGGGTCGCCGCCGGCGACAACACCCTCACGCCTGACTCCTTCCCCGCTGGCGAGGCGGAGATCGCGATCATCGGCGCGGGCGTGATGGGGGCGATGCTCGCCGACCGACTCACGGCGGCGGGACGGCAAGTGGTGCTGCTTGACCGTCGTCCGCCCGCGCATGGCAGCACGGCCGCCTCGACCGCGTTGGTGATGTGGGGGGCGGATGTGCCGCTGACTCACCTCGCCGCGCGGATTGGGGCCGATGAAGCCGCACGGCGCTGGACGCGGGTCTTCGCCACAGTGCGGCGGCTCGCCGATCATATCGATGCGAGCGGCATCGACTGCGGACGGATCGACCGGCCTGAGCTCTATCTCGCCGGCACCTTGCTCGACGATACCGCGCTCGCCGCGGAGGGCGCGGCGCGGCGCCGCGCCGGCCTGCCCTCCCTCTGGATCGACGCCGCCGACGTGGCAGCGCGGTTCGGCATCGCCGCGCGATCCGCGCTGCTGTCGGAAGGCTGTTTCGAGGTCGATCCGGTACGCCTGACGCTCGGCCTGCTCGCCCGGGCACGCGGTGCCGGGGCGCGCGCCTGTTTTCCCGCCGATGTGATCCGGATCGAACCCGGGGACGTGGCACTGACGCTGCACCTTGCCGATGGCCGGTCGCTGCGCGCGCGCGACGTGATCATCGCCTCGGGCTATGAACGCGCGACCTGGTTCCTGCCGGCCGCGTTCACGGTCGGCGCCAGCTACGCCATCGCCACTGCGCCGGGCACCGCACCGCTATGGCGCGACAATGCGATGATCTGGGAAGCCTCGTCACCCTATCTCTATACCCGCGCGACGGCGGACGGCCGGATCATCGCCGGCGGCGAGGATGAGGATTTCGCCGATGCCCGGCGGCGCGACGCGCTGATCGGTACGAAGAGCGGCACGATCGCGGCAAAGCTCGCGACAATGATCGATGTCGCGGACGTATCGGTCGATTGCGCCTGGGCGGCGGCGTTCGGCGCTTCGCCCGACGGCCTGCCCGCAATCGGCCGCGCGGCGCATCATGACCGGCTATGGCTGGCCGCCGGATTCGGCGGCAACGGCGTCAGCTTCGCCGCCCTCGGTGCCGAACTGATCGCCGCCGCGCTGTCCGGCACGCCCGATCCCGATGCCGCGTGCTTCGACCCGTATCGCTTCGGCTGAAGGCATAGCCGCCGGCCCATGCCGCGAACCGGTCGATAGATCCGCCGATCCGTGCGCGGCGGCCGGGAACCGGCCATGCGCATCCTGCAACGATACGCTATTAGGACCGTCCGGCCGTCGATAAGGGAAGAAGGCGATATGACAATGTGGCGCAGCGCTTCGTGGCTCGTCCCGGCATTCGCTGCACTGCTCCTGTCCGGCTGCTGGTCGGGGCCTGCCTGGTTCACCGCATCGGATGGCGTGGCGGCGATTCCCGATGGCCGTTACCGCCTCGTCGAAACGGGTGGTCCGCCGAATAGCGGCGATATACTGACTCTTACCCGCCAGGCCGACAACAGCGTGCGCATCACGGGTCCGGATACGCCGTGGCGGGCCATCATCGTGCCGATCGATGCCGCGCAACCGGGCCGCTTCCTGGTGCAGCTGCAGGAAGCCTCCGCCCTCCCTGCGGCCAGCGCCGGCTTCGTCCTGCTTGACGCCCGCAGCGGCAATTGGCGCGTTTCCTCGCCGCGTTGCGACGGCGATGCGAAGGATGCGGCGGAACGCAGCGGCGGCCATGTCACTCGCGATCCGCAAACGGGAGCGAGCTGCTTCTTCGCCGATCGCGCAACGCTCCTCAAACAGGTGCACGGCGCAGTGAAGGAGGAAGGCGGGTTCGACCTCGAACTGGTCAAGGCCGGCGACTAGGGTTCAGGAGCCGGCAGCAGGCCCGTCCGGCACCTCATTCACCGCATCGGCGAATTTGCGCATCAGCCGGACCAGTTCCTCGACATCATGGTCGTCCCAGCGCGCGAAGATCGCCGCCCCGATGCGTTCGCGCGCCAGGTCCACCGCGTCGGTCATCGCCTTGCCCTTTGGCGTCACCACTGCCTCCCGCACGCGGCGGTCGGCAGCGCTGGCTTCGCGCGCGACCAGGCCGAGGCTCTCCAGCCTGGCAACCTGCCGGCTGACCGTGGTGTAATCGCGGCCAACCCGGTCGGCGATATCGACCACCCCGATCGGGCCGAGCCGCTCAATCCCGACCAGCAGCGGAAACAGCGCGCGGTCGAGCGAAATGCCCGCTTCGCGTACCATCTGCTCATCGCGCTGCGGGCGGTTCATCGCGCTGACGATATCGATCAGCGCGCCATGCAGCATCCTGATCCGACCGGAATTATGTGTATATTGCACATTTTTTCTTGACGCCATGCCTGCCCTCCAATTATGTGCATATTACACACAAGGAGTCAGTGATGACAGAAGAATTCGCAACCGGGATCCTGATCTGCGGCGCGGGCGCAGCCGGTCTGACGCTGGCGATCGAGCTGGCCCGCCGCGGCGTTCCGTTTCGCCTGATCGACAAGATCGATGCCCCGTTTCCGGGATCGCGCGGCAAAGGCGTTCAGCCGCGCACGCTGGAGATTTTCGAGGATCTCGGCATCATCGACCGGATTGCCGCGATCGGCGATCCCTATCCGCCGCAACGCCAATACCGTGCCGATGGCAGCCATGCAGATTCGCCCATCATCGAAACGCATGGCCTTACGCCCGCCGAGCCCTGGCAGGCCCCGTTGATGGTACCGCAATTCCTGACCGAAGCGGTGATGCGCGATCGCCTCGCCGAACTCGGGCACCGGGCGGAATTCGGCTGCGAACTGATCGGATTCGACCAGGATGATACCGGCGTGACCGCGCGACTGCGCCGACACGGCGGTGAGGAAACGATCCGCGTCCGCTACCTGGTCGGCACGGATGGCGGCCGCAGCGTGGTGCGCCATGCGCTCGATATCGGCTTTCCGGGCAAGACGCTGGGCATCCGCGCGGTCGCCGCTGATGTCATGCTGACCGGCCTGGGCCGGGATGCGTGGCATCGCTTCGGCGAAGGATCGATGGAGCGGCAGATCGCGATCTGCCCGCTCGCCGGGACCGAGCTGTTCCAGATCCAGGCGCCGATCCCGCTTGAGGGCGAGGTCGACCTGTCGGCCGAAGGGCTGTCGGCGATGGTGGCGGACCGCACCGGCCGGGACGATATCCGGGTTCATTCGGTCTCCTGGGCATCGGCCTATGGCATGAATGCACGGCTTGCCGATCACTACCGGGTCGGCCGCGTGTTCCTCGCCGGCGACGCCGCGCATATCCATCCGCCGACCGGCGGCCAGGGGCTCAATACCAGTATCCAGGATGCCTATAATCTTGGCTGGAAGCTGGCGGCGGTCATCGCCGGCGCCCCCGATGCCTTGCTCGACAGCTATGAGGAGGAACGCCGGCCGATCGCGGCGGAAATGCTCGGCCTGTCGACCAGGCTGCTCGACGCCGCCAAGCGCGGCGACATCCGGCGCGGTCGCGATGTGCAGCAGCTCGACCTCGGCTATCCCAACTCGTCGCTCGCGTTGGAAAAACCGGTACGCGGCGGCGATCTGGTTGCCGGCGACCGCGCGCCCGATGCCCCGATACGTGGGGCGGCCGGGCATCCGCTACGGCTGTTCGACTTGCTTCGCGGCACGCACTGGACCTTGATCGGCCATGACGTCGATCGCGCTCTCATGCCGCCGCGCGCCGGTCTGCACATCCATAGCCTCGGCTCACGCGGCGACATCATCGATGATGGCTGTCATCTGCGCGATGCCTATGCGCTGGCGGCGGGGGAGTGGGTGCTGATCCGTCCCGACGGCTATGTCGGAGCGATCGTCTCGACCGCTGAGATCGGCGCGCTGGAGGCCTATTGTCGGGCGGTGGGTCTTCAGGGCTGTCCGAAGAACAGGATAAACAGGACCAGCGCGGCGAACACCCCGGCGAGCACGGGCACGGCCTTGCCCGACCCGCGCCGCACGATGATCCAGGACGCCGCGATGCCGAGCAGCACGGACGCGCCCATCAGGACATGATCGGCAAAGGCGCGGCCAGTGCCCGCATCCCAGCCAAGCGCAAACCAGCCATAGCCCAGCCCCCACAGGGCGAGCAGAAGCGCCAGGATAGCGGCACCGCGCATGACAGGACTCCAGGGTCGTCGAGCGAGGCCGGCAGCATAGCATGAATGGCGGCAATGATCCTCCTCCCCGATGCCGGAGAGGAGGATCACGCCATTATGCGTCGATGAACAGCGACTCGTCCGCCGCATCATCATCCGCCCGCTTGCTTTCCGCCACGTCGCCGATCAGCCCCGACTGCCGGTCGAACAAGCGGCGATAGATGCCGGCCGGGTTGGCGAGCAGCGCCTCGTGATCGCCATCCTCGACCACCCGCCCCTGGTCGAACACCAGGATGCGGTCGAGCGTGCGCACCGTCGACAGGCGGTGGGCAATGACGATCGCGGTGCGCCCGGTCATCAGCCGGTCCATCGCCTGCTGGATCAGGCTTTCCGATTCCGAGTCCAGGCTCGAGGTCGCCTCGTCGAGGATCAGGATCGGCGCATCGGCCAGGAATGCGCGCGCCAGCGCCACGCGCTGCCGCTCGCCGCCCGACAGCTTCACGCCGCGTTCGCCGACCAAAGTCGCATAGCCGCGCGGCAGCCGGGCGATGAACGCATCGGCATTGGCGAGCCGTGCGGCATGCTCGATCTCGGCCAGCGTCGCCTCCGGCCGGGCATAGGCGATGTTCTCCGCCAGGCTGCGGTGGAACAGGATCGGCTCCTGCTGCACGATTGCGATCTGCGCGCGCAGCGACCGCTGAGTCACGTCGCGCACATCCTGCCCGTCGATCAGCACCCGGCCACCGGTCACATCGTGCAGCCGCTGGATCAGCTTGACGAAGCTGGTCTTGCCCGAGCCCGAATGACCGACCAGCCCCACTCGCTCGCCGGCGCGGATCGTCACTGACAGATCGTCGTACAGCGGCGTTTCATGCCCGCCATAGCGAAAGGTGACATGGTCGAAGCGGATCTCGCCCGCCGCGATCGCCACTGGCTTCGCGCCCGGCGCATCCTCGATGCCGAGCGGCTCGCCATGCAGCTCGACCAGCTCCTCCAGCTCGTTCACCGCGCGCTGCAGCTGATGCACATAATGGCCGATATCGACGAGATAGCCGTGCAGGATGAAATAGCTGGTCAGCACATAGGTGATGTCGCCCGGCGTCGCCTGCCCCTGCGACCACAGCCACAAGGCACTGCCGACCAGGACGGTGCGCACGATCCACAACAGGCCAATCTGCAGCGAGCCCGACCAGGTGCTGCGCACCCAGGTCCGGGTGGTGCGGCGGCGCCATTTGGCAACCACCCGCGTCAGCCGCGCTTCCTCGCGCGCCTCGGCGCCGAACGACTTGACCACTGCATTGCCGCCGACCGCGTCGGACAACAGTCCGCCGATCCGCGTGTCCCAGCCATTGGAGAGCGACGCGGCCGGCGCGACCCATTTGGTCGAGAGTATGAGCGTCAGCGCGATATAGATCACCGCGCCGGCGCCCATCACCAGCCCAAGCAGCGGCCAGTGCCAGCCGAGCAGCACCATCGTACCGGTCAGCACGACGAAGCAGGGCAGCAGCGCAAGCAGCAGCACATCGTCAAGCGTGTCGAGCGCCCACATGCCGCGCGAAATTTTCCGCACCGTGGAGCCCGCAAAGCCATTGGCGTGCCAGTCGGACGAGAAACGCTGCACTCGCGCGAACGCGTCTTCGGCAACGTCGCCCATCAGCCGCAGCGTGAACGGCACCACATTCATCCAGGCAAAGTGGCGCAGCACGAGCATGGCGAGGCCAAGCGCGGCCATCACCGCGAACAGCCACAGCGCGGTGTCGCGCGTCCCGGCAGCGAGCGCGTCGACCAGCTTGCCGGCGGCGACCGGCACGAAGATTTCGGTCACCGTCGCCGCCGAGATGGCAAGCCCGATGAACAGCGCCCGGCCGCGCTGCCGCGCCCAATGCGCGAAGGTGAAAGCGAGCACGGCACCGATCACGCCGGCGCGGCTCTTCTTGCGAACATGAGTCATGGATGTGTGACGCGGTGCGCACGCGCACCGGCTCCTTTAGCAATGTCGAGAGATGTCGCGGAAGGGCGCCCGATCGGGGCGGCCTCAGGACCTAATGGCGGTGTTTGCCGAGGCCCATGGCGGCGGAAGGCGGGCATGCAACGGTCGATGTCATCATCACTGGCCCTCCTTTTCTCGAAGCCGGAACGAAAACGCCCTTAGCAGCAAAGCGCGAGACCGGCAACCGCACGTCGTCAGCTTATCCCGCCCGCCGCCCCTCGAACAGGTCGCGGTCGCCGATCAACGCATCGCCGACCAGGTCGAAAAAGGCCCGCACCCGCGCGGTCGCCTTCAGGTCGGCATGGGTAATGATCCACAGCTCGCCGGCCAGTTCGGCAATCGGCGCTGCCGTCGCGCGCACCACATCGCCGTCGCGGTCGCCGAGATAGCAGGGCAGCAGCGCGATCCCCAGACCGGCTTTCGCCGCGACCAGCTGATTGACCAGGCTGTTGGTGCGATAGGCGAACGCTTCGGCCGGGACCTGGCGCGTGAGCCAATCGGCCGCCATGATCCCCGCTGCCGTCTCCTCCCAGCCGATCAGCGCATGATCCTCCAGTCCGACGCCGACCGCGAGCGGCCCATTCGCCGCGAGATAGGTGGGCGCGGCGTACAGGCTCCACGCCACCGCGGCGAGCTTGCGTCCCCACAGATCGGTTTCTTTCGGACGGATCGGGCGCAGCGCGATATCCGCCTCGCGCCGCGACAGGCTCAGCACACGGTTGTCGATCGCCAGCTCGACCATGATCCCGGGATGCCGGCGGCGAAACGCGGCAAGGTGATCGGTCAGCCGGCTATAGGCGAGTGTCTCCGACGATGTGACGCGCAGCCGCCCGGTCAGCCGGTGGTCGCGCCCGGCAATGTCGCGGTCGAGCGCCAGTGCCTCATCCTCCATCCGCTCGGCCGCCGCCGCCATGCGCTCGCCCGCCTGAGTCGCGCGATACGCGCCGCCCGGCAGTCGCTCGAACACTCGCGCGCCAAGCCGCGCCTCGATCGCGTTGAGCCGGCGAAACGCGGTCGAATGGTCGATGCCGAGCAATTTCGCGGCCACGGTCAGCCCGCCGGCGCGCTGTACCGCCAGCACCAGTTGCAGGTCGTTCCAGTCCTTCATGCCCCGCATATAGCAGTGCCCCAGCTTGCAGTCATGCAAGACTGACTGGCATAATCCCAACGTGCATTGCGAATACCCAAGCCCCAGATCGGCCCGGACAGCGACCCGCCCGCCTAACCAAGGATCCGATCATGAAACTCTACTACGCCACCGGCACTTGCTCACTCTCGCCGCACATCGTCGCGCTCGAAGCCGGCATCGCGCTCGAACTGGAACGCGTCGATATCCGCACCACCCCGCACCGCACTGAGACGGGCGTGGATTTCACCACGCGTCACGCCAATGGCTATGTCCCGGCGCTGGAACTGGATGACGGCTCGCTGCTCACCGAAGGGGCGGCGATGGTCCAGTATCTCGCCGATCTCGCCCCCGGCGCGCGCCTCGCTCCGCCCGCCGGCACGGTGGAACGCTACCGCTTGCAGTCCTGGCTCAACTTCATCGCGACCGAGCTGCACAAGATGTACAGCCCCTGGCTGTTCCATCCCGAATATGGCGCACAGGCGCAGGAGGTTGCGCGCAGCAAGATCGCCGAGCGGCTCGCCTATATCGACCGCCATCTCGCGGCATCGGGCCCATACCTCCTTGGCACTGGCTTCACTGCCGCCGACGCCTATCTCTTCACCATTGTCGGCTGGTCCGCCTTCACCAATGTCGATCTCGCCCCCTTTCCGCAGCTGCGCGACTTTCTCGCCCGGGTCGGCGCGCGGCCGCAGGTGCGCGCGGCGATGCACGCCGAGGGCATGAAGGTCGCGGCGTAAGATGGTGGGCCAGGGCTTCGCATGGACCATGCTGGTCACAGCCGGGCTGCTCGATGTCGCCTGGGCGGTGTCGATGAAATATGCCCAGGGCTATAGCCGGCTCGGCTGGAGCCTCGCCTCGCTGCTGCTGCTCGCGGCCTTTGTCTACCTCCTCGGCCGCGCGCTGGCGGTGCTGCCGGTCGGTACCGCCTATGCGGTATGGACCGGCATCGGCGCCGCCGGCACCGCCTTGCTCGGCATCTGGCTGTTCGGCGAGAGCATGAGCCTGTGGCGCTTCGGCGGTATCCTGCTCGTCCTCGCCGGCATTGTGCTGCTCAAACTCGCGCCGGCGTGAGCTCTACCGCACGCCTTCCTTCGCCAGCCGCGCGTCAAGCGCGGCGGAGAATTTCGCCGCATAGGCACGGCAGGCGTCGGGATCGAGGAACGGGTTGGGCTTCGCGCCGGCACTGAGCTTCGCGAACTTCTCGTCGCCGCCTGACTGGTCGGGATGCGCGGTGATCAGCACCCCACAGGGCAGCGCCGCCATCGTCGCGAAGCTGCGGCGGTACGAGGCCACGATCCCGGCATGCGCCGGATCGGTGAAGCGATAGCCCTCGGCCGAGACCGGGTTCAGGCTCGACGCGAACACCATGTCGATGCACTTGCCGCCTTCGCACGATTTCCACGTCCAGCTCATGCTGCCCGAAGTATGCCCGGGCGTGGCGCGCGCGGTGACCACCACATCGCCAAGCCGGATCGTCCCGCCATCGGCGACCGCGCGCACCTTCGGCACCGCGGGGAAGGCATCGAGATGCGCGGCCTGCGGATCCTCGGGCAGCGCGCGCCCGAGCCGCAGCGAGGTCGCCCCATCCTGCCCCGCAATCACCGTCGCGCCGCTGTCGCGCACCATTGCCGCGAACCCGCCGCCATGATCATAATGCGGTTCGGTGCTGAGGATATATTTCACCTGCCGGACATCGAAACCGAGCCGGCGGATATTCGCCTCGACCATCGCCACGCCTTGCGGCACGCCGGTATCGATCAGGATCAGCCCGGCTTTGGTGCGGATCAGCGCGACATTCAGCTCAGTGAAACCGACCAGATAGGTATTTCCGTACACCCGCATCGGCGGCTGCGGCTTGAGCCAGCGATCCGCATAGCCCGGCGCGATCGGCCGGGTCAGCGGGTCCTCCTTCGGCGCCTGCGCGCCGCCACTACCCGCAGCCAGCACCGCCAGCATCGCCCCGATCATCACTCGCTTCATCGTCCACCTCCTCGTCATTCGTCGCGAAACTGATCGAAAAGCGCCGGACGCTCAAAGCATCTTCTCTCGGCACAGCCATGAAATGGATTCATGCGCACTGGAGACACAGGAACGGGCTGGCATGATTGATGCGCTGCGCTCACAACAGCTGAGCGGCGGCAGCGCATAGCGGCATCGCCCATCGCATTCCATATCCCGCCCTTCAGTTCAGCAAAGAGGCACATCATGGATCTCCAACTCACCGACAAGACCGCCATCGTCACTGGCGGCACCGGCGGCATCGGGCTCGAAATCGCGCGCGCGCTGTCGCTTGAGGGCGCACGCGTCACCATCACCGGCCGCACTCAGGCGAAGCTCGACGAAGCGATCGCCGATCTCGCCGGCTCGGGCGGCACACCAGTGACCGGCATCGCCGCCGATGTGGCAACAGCCGAAGGCGCCGCTCTGCTTGCCCGCGAAATCCCGCAGGTCGATATCCTGATCAACAATCTCGGCATTTATGAAAGCAAGCCGTTCGGCGAGATCAGCGACGCCGACTGGGCCAACATGTTCGACGTCAATGTGATGAGCGGCGTGCGCCTGTCGCGCAGCTATCTGCCTGGCATGCTTGATCGCAACTGGGGCCGGATCATCTTCATCTCCAGCGAATCCGGCCTCGCCGTGCCGCACGACATGATCCATTACGGCACCAGCAAGACCGCTCAGCTGTCGATCGCCCGCGGTCTCGCGCAATTGACCCGCGGCACCAATGTCACGGTCAATTCGGTGATGCCGGGGCCGACCCGCTCGGCCGGGATCGAGGATTTCCTGCGCAGCCAGGCCAGCGACCCAAGCCTGCCGATCGCCGAGATCGAAGCGGAATTCTTCGCCACCGCGCGCGCCTCATCGATCATCCAGCGCATGATCGAGGCCAAGGAGATCGCCGATCTGGTCGCCTATGTCGCCAGCCCGCGCGCCTCCGCCACCAACGGCGCCGCGCTGCGCGCCGAGGGCGGCCTGGTCAACACCATCGCCTGACGCATCAGGGTGGGGAAGCAGCCACAGCTTCCCCGCCCGTCATGAGGCGCATTCATCGCGTCACATCGCCGGCATCGCCAGCATCCACAGTGCCATCGCGACCATCATCACATTCTCGGTCAGCGAGATAAAGCCGAGCGGCACATTGCTGTCGCCGCCGACACAGGCGCATTTCAGCGTGCGCCGCTCGATATAGACCGCCTTGAACACCGACACCGCGCCGATCGTGCCGATGAACAAGGCGACCGGGATCGACAGCCAGCGCAAGGTCCCCGCGATCATCAGCACCCCCGCCAGCCCCTCGGCAAAGGGATAGAGCCGCGCATAGGGCACCCAGCGCCGCGCAAGCAGGTCATAACCCAGGAACATCGACGAGAAACCGTCGAGATCGCGCAGCTTGAGCATCGCCAGCACACACATGCTGAAGGCAATGAACCATTGCACCGCCTGCACTGTGAACGGCGTGCCGGACACCGCCTGGCTGGTGGCCAGCGCCATCAGCGCCGTGATCGCGAACACCGCGACGACCGGTGTATAGGTCAGCGCCTTGGGATCGCGCACATGCAGCCCGAGATGGCGGCGCAGATCGTCATAGCCGCCGATCCGCCGGCCATCGATAAAGGTCTGCGGCGTGGTCGCGACGCCCTGCTGCGCCTTGAACGCGTCGATTTCGGCGCGGCTGGTCAGCCAGTGATCCTCCACCTCATAGCCTTTGCTGCGCAGCAGATGCTGCGCCTTCAGGCCATAGGGGCAGACATGGTCGGGCATCATCATGCGGTAGAGAGTAGCAGTCGGGGCCGGGCGCGCTGGCATTGCATTTCCTTGTTTATGGTCGGACCCGCCCCAAATGGGGTCCGTACCATAGTCCGGAGTCAAGCGATGAAACCGATGACCATTTCAGGACTGGCGCGCAGCGGCGGCGTGGGGATCGAAACGATCCGCTATTATCAGCGGCTCGGCCTGATCGACTTGCCCGACCGCAGCGGCGGCAATGGCCTGAGCGGCGGCATCCGGCGCTACGATGCCGGCCATGCCGACCGGCTGCGCTTCATCCGCGCCGGCCAGCGCGCCGGCTTCACGCTCGACCAGATCGGGCAATTGCTCGCGCTTGATGCGCGCCACGACCATGATGCGGCGCGCGCACTGGCCGAGGAACGCATCGCCGCGCTCGACGCGCGCATCGCCGAGATGCAGGAAGCACGCGCGGCGCTCGCCCGGCTCGCCGCGCAATGCGGCGCGGCGGCGGCCGAGACCCATCCGGCGCCCTGCCCGATCATCACCGCCTTCGACCGGCACTGAGGGCGCCGTTTGCGCTCGCCGGTCGCTCGCGGCACACTGCAATCCGGGACTCGCGACACGGTCTGTCGATGGAGAGCAGCATGGATTGCGCACAGGAAATGATGTTGGCCCGTTCAGCCTATGCGGCGGGGGATCTGATCGAGGCGCGGCGTCATTTCGGTCGGGCTCACGGCGCTTGCCATGATGACAAGCGGCTTCATCTCTCCGCTCATTGGGGATTGGCCCGGGTGGCGCTGCGACGCGGCAATCTCGCCGCGGCACTGAATCATATCGCGCTGCTCACGCTTGCGGCGATCTTCGACTGACTGCCGCTCCGGCATGATCGGATGGGCTGGAATCAACCCAGCCTGAAACCGCACTAGCCCGCCGCGCCCGTCCCCCGCGACCGGCATAACGCGTCGAAATCCTCCGCCAGCTCGGCCAGCGTGACCGCCGCCAGCCGCGCGGTCAGCAAGGCCTCCGCCTCGCGCAGCGCGTCGTCCAGCGCACGGTTGACCGACTGTTCGACGGCGCACGCCGGATGATCGCTTTCATTGCCGATCGCAAAGATCCTCGGCCCCCCGACCGCGCGGTGAATGTCGAGCAGCGACACGTCGCTCAGGTCGCTCGCCAGCGTCCAGCCGCCGCCATGCCCCTTGACCGAGCGGACATAGCCCGCCTCGCGCAGGCCGGCCATCGTCCGGCGCACCACCACCGGATTGGTGCCGAGCATCTGCGCGATCGTCTCCGACGTCATTGGCCCGTCGTGCCGTGCCATGTGCAGCAGCACATGGAGCATGCGGGATAAGCGGCTGTCCTGTCTCACCCGCCCATCTCTCCTGTTCCCCGTGACAACGCAAGCGCCGGAACAGATTCGACACTTATGATGTTACATGATATCCGCCAATCTGTTACCCGGCCCATCACCCCGCCCGTCACCCCGCCCGTCACAAGGAGATTCGCATGACCGACACCCGCTTCAACACCATGCTCGCCGACCCCGCCCGCTGGGACGCGATGATCGACCTGTATGAACAACAGGCCGAACCCTTTACCGGCCTGTTCGCCGCCGATGCACTGGCCGGGCTGGAGATAACCGCCGCGACCGATGTGCTGGATGTCGCGACCGGCACTGGTGCTGCCGCGCTGGCCGCCGCCGCGCGCGGCGCGCGGGTTGTCGCGATCGACTTTTCCGCCGGCATGGTCGGCCGGGTCGCAGCGCATGCCCGGCCCAATATCATCGCACTGCAGATGGACGGGCAATCGCTTGACCTGCCCGATGCAAGCTTCGACATGACCTTGTCGATCTTCGGCGTGATGCTGTTTCCTGACTGGCGCCAGGGCCTGCGAGAGATGGCACGGGTGACCCGGCCCGGCGGCCGGACGGTGGTCGCCACCTGGGAGGCGCCGGCGGGGGCGGCGACCAATTTGCTGCTCGACACAGTATGCGCCACGCTCTTTCCCGATATCACCCCGCCCGCCCCGCCGGCGGGCATGGCCGTATTGCGCACGCCGGAGGCCTTTGCCGCCGAGCTGATCGCCGCTGGCTTCACCGCGCCGGTGATCGAACGGCACACGCATGATTTCGGGCTGCGGCTCGACGCGCTCGACGATGCCGACCGGCTCTTTGCCATGCAGCCGCTCTGGGCCGAGCTCTCGCCGGATCGCCGTGCCGACGCGATCCGCCTGATCCGCGCGCTGGCCGCACAGGCCGGCGAGACAATGGTGCTGCCGATACCCTCGACCGCTTTGATCGCCACCGCCCAGCGCTGAGTAAGAGACGATCGGGGGGAAATTCCGGCCGCTAGGCGGCACGCCGTTCGCGTTCGCCGCACCGACGCCGCATCGTCCGGGCACGATGCGGCGCCACGCCCTATTGGGCATGGACAGGACAGGGAGACACATATGGCCTCGGTGACCGGCGAAATCAGGACGGCGCTGGCGCCGGAACAGGCTTGGGACGCGGTCCGCGATATCGGCGCACTACACTCGCGGCTCGTACCGGGCTTCGTCGTCGCCACGCGCCTCGAGCGCGATGGCATTCCGATTGCGGATGCCGATGCCTCGATCGCCGGAGTGAGCCGGGCCGTGCGCTTCGGCAACGGCATGGAGGTGGTGGAACCGATCATCGACCGCGACGATCGCACCCGGCGGCTGGTGTGGGGCGCGGCCGGCGGGCCGCTTACCCATTACAACGCCTCGTGCCAGGTCTTTGCCGATGGCGACGGCGGCAGTCGCGTGGTGTGGATCGCCGATCTGCTGCCCGACACGGCCCGCGATCAGATTGGTGCGATGATCGGCGAGGGCCTGCGGGTGATGAAGCTGACGTTCGACGCCGCCGCTGGCGGCTAGGATTGCAATCCGGCCAGCGCCCTCAACACTCCACCACGTTCACCGCCAGGCCGCCGAGGCTCGTTTCCTTATATTTGGTGCGCATGTCCTCGCCGGTCTGGCGCATCGTCTCGATCACGGCATCGAGCGACACGATATGCGTGCCGTCGCCCTGCAGCGCGAGATGCGCGGCGTTGATCGCCTTGATCGCCCCCATCGCGTTGCGCTCGATGCACGGGATCTGCACCAGCCCGCCGATCGGGTCGCAGGTCAGACCGAGATTATGCTCCATGCCGATCTCGGCGGCATTCTCGACTTGCTCGTTGGTCCCGCCCAGCGCTGCGGCGAGCCCCGCCGCCGCCATCGAACAGGCGACCCCGACTTCACCCTGGCAGCCCATCTCGGCGGCGGAGATCGACGCACGCTTCTTGTACAGCATGCCGATCGCTGCAGCAGTGATCAGCAGGACGCGCTCGCCCGCCTCGGTCGGCGCGTCGGTGAAGCGCTGATAGTAACGCAGCACCGCCGGGATCACCCCCGCCGCGCCATTGGTCGGCGCGGTCACCACGCGGCCGCCGGCGGCATTCTCCTCATTCACCGCCAGCGCCCACAGGCTGACCCAGTCGAACACCATCGAGGGGTGGACGCGCGGCAATTGCGCCACCAGCCGCTGATACACCCCGGCGGCGCGGCGCTTCACCTTCAGGCCGCCGGGCAATATGCCTTCCTGCATGCTGCCGCGATCGATCGACGCCGCCATCGCCGCGCGCACCGTGTCGAGGAATCCGTCCAGCTCCTCTGGCGATCGCCACGCGACCTCATTGGCGATGACGATCTCGGCAATCGACATGCCGCGCTCCTTCCCGATCGCGAGCAGTTCGGCGGCCGACCCGAAGCCATAGGGAATGGCGGTGTTGAGCAGAGCGGGTGCCGCATCCTCCAGCACGATCACCCCGCCGCCGACCGAATACCAGGTCTGGCTGAACTCCACCCCATCGGCGCAGCGTGCGCGGAAGCGCAGCGCATTGGGATGGCGCGGCAGGAACTCGCCCATTTTGAACAGCAGGTCACTCGCTTCGTCGAAACCGATCTCGCGCTCGCCCGCCAGCGCCATCCGTCCGGTTGCGCGGATCCGCGCCACTTCGCTGGTGACGGCATCGGGGTCGATCGTGCCCGGATCATGCCCGGCCAGGCCCAGGATCAGCGCATTGTCGGTCGCATGGCCCTTGCCGGTCAGCGCGAGCGAACCATAGATTTCGACCAGCACGCGCTGCACATCGAACGCCGCGGCTTCGCGCGCAAAGGCCAGCGCCGCACGCATCGGCCCGACGGTGTGCGAACTGGACGGCCCGATCCCGACCGTGAACATGTCGGCCACGCTGATCGGCCGGTCCGGCCCCCGTGCGGTCTCGGACGCTACGGGGTCCGCGATAGGGGGCGCGGTCAATTCAATCGTCACGATGATCCTTCCGGGGCGACGCCGCTCAGCGATGCGCGGTCGCCCCGGTCCTTTACGAGCCCCGCGCGCGACCCGCAACGCTCGTCCCCCGATTTGCGGTCCGGCGCCAATCTCGCCATAGAGGCGCCGCTGCCCGCCCGGGCAGGACATCCGGCAAACTCCCAAGCGACACTCTAAGGACCCAGACCATCCGTCAGATCGGCGCACTCCCCTATAGAATCGACGCATCGGGCGCCGCCGAGATCATGCTGATCACTTCACGCGAGACACGGCGCTGGGTCATCCCCAAGGGCAATCCCATCAAAGGTCTGGCCTCGCATGAGGCAGCCGCGCAGGAAGCCTATGAGGAAGCCGGGATTCGCGGCTATCCCTGCCCCACACCGGTCGGCGACTTCGTCTACCGCAAGCATCGCCGTGCCGGCCGTTCGCGCGACATCACCGTCACCGTCTTCCCGCTCGCCTTTGTCGAACAGGCCGGCGACTGGCCGGAGCAGGATCAGCGCGACACGCGCTGGTTCCCGCTCGACCAGGCCGCGGCGGCAGTCGACGAGCCCGGACTGAAGGCGATCATCGCCGCTTTCCGCGAACCCCCTATTCCGGCAAGCTTTGCCGAACGCATGCTGCCCGTCGTCCGTACCGGCGCAAGAAGGAGAGTACCGATGCTGGGCTGGTTCCAGTCGCTGATGCCGAAACAGGGCCGCTTCTTCGAATTGTTCGAGGCACATGCCACAACCCTGGTCGCCGGCGCCGACGCGCTGGCCAAATTGCTCCATGGCGAAGGCTCGATCGCCGACCAGGTGGCAGAGATTATCCGCCGCGAGCATGAGGCCGACGATATCACCCGCGACGTGCTGCAGGATGTGCGCCGCGTGTTCGTGACGCCGTTCGACCGCAGCGCGATCACCGATTTGATCGGGGTGATGGACGATGCGATCGACCAGATGAACGGCACCGCCAAAGCGATCCAGCTCTACGAAGTGACCGATTTCACCCCGCAAATGCGCGACATGTCCGGCATTGTCGTCGAGGCCGCGCGTGTCACGGCCGAGGCGATCCCGCTGCTGCGCTCGGTCGCCAGCAATGGCGGGCGGCTCCACGAACTGACTTCACGCCTGATCCAGCTCGAGGGACATGCCGACGATATCCACGACAGCGGCGTGCAGGCGCTGTTCAAGGCGTCGCAAAATGGCGGCGATCCGATGGCGTTCATCGCTGGGCGCGAAATCTATTCCAGCCTGGAAAAGATCGTCGACCGGTTCGAGGATGTCGCCAATGAGATTCAGGGCCTCGTGATCGACCATGCGTAGGATCGCCGCGTGACCTTGTCCTTGCCCCTGCTGATCGGCTTGATCGGCATCGCCTTGCTGTTCGATTTCCTGAACGGCCTGCATGATGCTGCGAACTCGATCGCGACCGTGGTCTCCACGCGCGTGCTGAAGCCGCAATATGCGGTACTGTGGGCGGCGTTCTTCAATTTCATCGCCTTTGCCGTGTTCGGGCTGCATGTCGCGCAGACCATCGGCACCGGCATCGTCGAAGCTGAGGTGATCGACCCGCAAGTGATCTTCGCCGCCTTGGTCGGCGCGATCTTCTGGAACGTCACCACCTGGATCCTGGGTATCCCGTCAAGCAGCAGCCATGCGCTGATCGGCGGGCTGCTTGGCGCGGGCATCGCCAAGATCGGCTTTGGCGCGATCGTGTGGAGCGGGGTGATCAAGACTGTCGCTGCGATCTTCCTGTCGCCGGCGATCGGGCTGGGGCTCGCCCTGGTGCTGGTGCTGCTGGTCGCCTGGACCAGCCTGAGGCTGACCCCGCTGGGCGTCGACAAGCGCTTCCGCAAGCTGCAGCTGGTCTCGGCCGCGCTCTATTCGCTCGGCCATGGCGGCAATGACGCGCAGAAGACGATGGGGATCATCGCGGTTTTGCTCTATTCGCAGGGGCTGCTGCATGGCGGGTTCCACATTCCCTTCTGGGTCGTGCTGACCTGCCAGGCGGCAATGGCGCTCGGCACGCTGTCGGGCGGCTGGCGCATTGTCCACACCATGGGGTCGAAGATCACCCGGCTGACCCCGGCCCAGGGTTTCTGCGCGGAGACCGGCGGGGCGATCACATTGTTCGCGGCGAATTTCTGGGGCATCCCGGTGTCCTCGACTCACACCATCACCGGCGCGATCGTCGGCGTCGGCGCGGCGCGACGGCTTTCGGCGGTGCGCTGGAACGTTGCGACCAACATCATTGTCGCCTGGACCGTCACCCTTCCGGCTGCGGCCCTGGTCGGTGCGGGGACGTATCTGGTGGCCGGGCTGTTCGTCTAGAACGACTCTCCCTGCTCCGTTCACGCCGCCGCGCGCACCCGTGGTGTAAAGCGCGCGCGCGTGATCGAAATGGTCAGCCCCTCCGCATCGCTGGTCCGTTCGACCCGCGCATCAAGCTGCTTGGTCAGGGCATTGATGATCGATGTACCCAGCCCCCGGTCGCCAGGCAGGCTGCCGGACGCTTCGCGAAGCCCGACGCCATTGTCCGACACCGCCAGCCGCCAGTCCGCGCCGTCGATCTCGTAGCTGATCCGGATCGCGGCATCCGCCTTGTCCTCTGGAAAGGCATATTTGATCGCGTTGATCACCAGCTCGGTGACGATCAGCCCCATGCTGACCGCGACCGACGAGTCGATCATGCCGCTGTCAGCCGTTGCGCTGATCGCGATCGGGCGGCTTTCCCCGACCATTGACGATGACAGGCCGGCGGACAGTTTCTCGAGATAGACTGCGACCTCGATCTGATCGATACCGTCTGCCGCATGGAGCGACTGCTGCACCGCCGCGACGGACATGACGCGCTGATGCGCGTCGTTCAGATGATAGCGGGTTTCCTCCGATGACACTGCGCGCGCCTTGAGCAGCAGGATGCTGGCGATGATCTGCAGGCTGTTGGCGACGCGGTGCTGCATTTCCTGGAACAGTACCTGTTTCTGGCGCAGCAACTCCTCGGCCTGTTCAAACAGAGCGGCCTGACTGCGCTCGATCGCGCGGCGCGCGGTAATGTCGCGAAAGGCGAGCAGGATGGTGATCGCCGGGTTGTCGTCATACAGCACCTTGCGCGCATTGAGCAGCATGATGCGCGGGCCGATCGTCGGGAAGTCGTGCCCGACCTCGAAATTGTCCATCTCCGCGCGGTCGGGAATGATCGTTTCGAGCAGATGGCGCAGCGCCGGGATATTCCATTGCCCGTCGCCCAGCGCGAACAGCAGCCGCCCCTGCGTATCGACCGGATCGACCTGGAAGATATCGTAGAAGGACCGGCTCGCCGAAAGCACGCGAAACTCCTCGTCGAGCACCAGGAACGGTTCCGGGATGGTGTTGACGATCGCCTGGGCGAGAATCTGCGCATCTTCGAGGCTGCGGATCGGGTCGATCAACGCGACGGTCATGATATTGGACAGGAAAGGGGCACGACGAGTCTCTCGCTGGCAGGCGGGAGCACAATCGTCTCTCTGTCACGCAAAGCCTGCTCGGCGGAGTTGGTGATGGCCTCGTCTACCACGCTATTGCACTGCACCCTAACGCCATCGGTGCCGGACGTCGCGGTTGGCCCGGCCGATTCAACTCTGCAGCCAGTCCTGACAGTGTAGCGACGGACGGAATGCCAGCCGGCGTCCCGCCCCGCTCTTTGACATGACTGGATAATATTTGGCGTGCGCGACCGCTGTTTCGGCAAGAACAGCGGTCAGCTCACCCCTGTTATGGCGCTTTGCCACCCCTGTTATGGATAACAGGGGTGGCAGGGTCCAAGATACTGTAAACAAATCTGAAATCGCCGCCTCAAATCCAACATAACAGGGGTCGTTTTTTATTCCCGAAATAACAGCGGAAAACCGGATGCAATACGGCCGCGACTCGCATCGCAGCCACATCCACCAGCCCTAGGGATGCACCTGCCCGCCAACGCACTCCTCGCCCGGCCCTTCAGTCTGGACGGTCGCATGGCCGATCTCGAACTGCTGATCGAGCAGCGCGACCACCCGGCCCCGCACTTCGTCGGGCGCGGCACCCCGGCTAAGCGTGACATGCGCGGTGCAGGATATGTCGTCATTGCTCATCGACCAGATATGCAGGTCATGGACATCGGTAACGCCGGGCACCGCGGCGATCGCGGTGCGCACCTCGTTCAGGTCGATGCCGCTCGGGACGCCTTCGAGCAGGACATTGGTCGTATCGCGCAGCAGGATCCAGGTGCGCGGCAGCACCCAGAGCCCGATGCCGACCGCCACGATCGGATCGACCCAGGTCCATCCGGTAAAGCGGATCGCGATCGCCCCGGCGATCACGCCGACCGATCCGATCATGTCGGCCCAGACTTCGAGATAGGCGCCCTTGACGTTGAAGCTCTTGTCCTTGCCCGACATGAGCAGCCGCATCGAAACGAGGTTCACGACGAGGCCGATCGCCGCGACGATCATCATGCCGGTCGACTGGACCGGCTCCGGGTCGGAGAAGCGCCTGATCGCCTCGACCAGCACATAGATCGCGATCGCGAACAGCAGCACCGCGTTGAACGCCGCCGCGAGTATCTCGAAGCGGCGATAGCCGAAGGTGCGGCGGCTGTCGGCGGGCTTCTGGCCGAAGCTGATCGCCAGCAGCGCGATGACCAGTGCCGCGACATCGGTCATCATGTGCGCGGCGTCGGACAGCAATGCCAGGCTGTTGAAGTAGAAGCCGCCAATCACCTCGGCGACGAGATAGGTCGAGGTCAGCGCCAGCGCCCATTTCAGCCTGGTGGCATTGGCGCCGGCGGTATGATCATGGGCGTGACCGCCCGCTGCGTGATCGTGCATGTCGTTGCTCCTTCTCTCAGGCCATCGCCGGTGCGGCATGATATGGTGGATTGCGGCGCGCGGCGCGTTCGCCCAGGCCCAGCACCACTTTCGATATGGCAGGCAGCACCAATAGCGTCAGGATCGTCGCTGCGATCAGCCCGCCGATCACCACCGTGGCGAGCGGCTTCTGCACCTCCGCGCCGGTGCCGGTGGCGAGCGCCATCGGCACGAAGCCGATCGCCGGCACGAAGCCCGTCATGATCACCGGCCGCACCTTTTCGAACATGCCCTCGGTAATCGCCCGCCCAAGCTCGATCCCGGCCTCCAGCTTCTCACGGATCGCGGTCATCACCACCAGGCCGTTGAGCACCGCCACCCCGGCCAGGCAGATAAACCCGACCGCCGCCGAGACGGAGAAGGAGATGCCGGTGAGCCACAGCGTGAACACGCCCCCGGCAAGCCCCAATGGCACGGCGAGGAACACCGACGCCGCCCGTGCGAACCCGCCCAGCGCCATGTAGAGCAGGCCGAAGATCGCCAGGAAGCACAACGGCACGACAATCGCGAGACGTTGTGACGCGGCCTGGAGATTCTGGAACTGGCCGCCCCATTCGAGATAGGATCCGGCTGGCAGCGCGACCTGGTCCACCTTGGCCCGGGCGTCGAGCACGAACGATCCCACATCGCGGCCGCGCACATTGGCCTGGATCACCACGCGCCTCTTGCCATTCTCGCGGCTGATCTGGTTCAGCCCTTCGCTGAAGCGGAACTTTGCCACCTGCGACAGCGGCACCGACCCGCGCCTTTCGCCCGCTTCCTGCGGCAGAAGCACGGGAAGTGCCGCCA
>NZ_JBOHHW010000007.1:0-142500 GCF_050725575.1 Sphingomonas sp.
TAGGTTGCGCTCCACGCCGAACTTTCTGTAGCGGAAACGCCAGAACAGGGCCCCGGATGGCTGGACCAGCAGAAAGAGCCCGTCGGAATCAAAAACCTTGAAGGGACGCTGGGCGGGTTTAAGCGCCCGAATCCGTGTAACCGTAAGCATGGGGCCACGCCTCCTGAACTGCTCGTGGCCCCACGTTCCGTGGCCCCTTTTGAGTGGGCCACGGCGGAACATAATGAGATTTCATGGGACCGCCGAGAGGCAGTTTACCGCAGATTTCTGCGGCTTTATAGAGGCGCTCTCTCTATGTACTGGTGCGCTTACAGGACTCACACTCGTTCGCGTAAGGCGCAGAAAAGCGTCAGTTTCTGGGCCAGTTGAATTTCGTGGTCCACTCGTGGTCCACCCCAAAAATTGGTCCGTCGCTCGGACTCGAACCCGCGACACAAAGGCATTTCCTGAGCCGATTCGCTACAATCCCATTCGCTTGAACAAGCGCCGCTCTGGCTGCCGCTTTGCGGCGATCCTCCAAGTATTGAACCGAGGGGCTTAGTGGCTGAAGTTGGGCAGGCTGCAGTGTGTCAGCTTTGGGCACGAGATCGGCAAAAGCCGTCGTTCACAAATCGAGCGCTCGACTGTTAATTGAACGGGCCGTAGATTCGAATCCTACTCGGAGCCCGGACAATTTCACGCGACGGCTCGAATGATTGGTAGCCCGATCCGGAAATATCCGCGGGCTTTTAAACGGGGGGATGGCAATTGGCGTTCGTGTTCTACGATACCGAAACGACAGGCATATCGACCGACTTTGACCAGATCCTGCAATTCGCAGCGATCCGGACCGATGCCGATCTTAACGAGATCGGGCGGTTCGAGGTGCGGTGCCGGCTGCTACCGCACGTCATCCCACATCCGGCGGCGCTCAAGGTTACCGGCATGACCATCGCCCGCGTGACCGATCCGAGCCTGCCCTGTCATTACGAAATGCTCCGGGCGATCCAAGCCAAGATGGCGGAATGGTCGCCGGCGATATTCGTCGGCTATAATTCGCTGAACTTCGACGAGCATCTTCTGCGCCAGGCGCTGTTCCGGACGCTGCATGCCCCGTATCTGACCAACACCAACGGCAATTGCCGAGCCGATGCGATGACGCTGGTCCAGGCAGCGTCGCAGTTCGCGCCCGATTGCCTGGTCGTGCCAACCGGTCCTAAGGGCAATGCCGTCTTCAAGCTCGACCAGCTCGCCCCGGCCAACGGGTTTGCCCATGACCATGCGCATGACGCACTCGCCGACGTCGAGGCGACCATCCATATGGCGCAGTGCATCCGCGAGCGCGAGCCGGAATGCTGGAGCCGGTTCGTCCGCTTCTCCTCAAAGGCCGGAGTTAATGCGTTCGTCGAGAGCGAGAGCGCTTTCGTGCTGACCGAATTCTATTTCAACCGCCCCTATCACTTCGTCATCGCTCCGCTCGGCGCCGACCCGGATAACCCCGCAGCGCTGCTCTGCCTAGATCTGCGGCACGATCTCGACTGGGTTGCGGCGATGAGCGATGCGCAACTGGCAGTCTGGGTCGGCAAGAGCCCGAAGCCGGTGCGCAAGGTTCGCACCAACGCCGCGCCGTCGATTGCCCCGGTCGACGAGGTCCCCCAGGCCTTTCTTGGCGCGCTGGACGAAGCGGCGATCGCTGCGGCGGTGGACAGGGTGGAGCAGGACGCGGCACTGCGCGAGCGCCTGATCGCAGCGGTGGTCGCCAGCCGCGACGAGATAGAGCCTTCGCCGCATGTCGAGGAACAAATATATGCCGGTTTCATCCCGGACGGCGACCGGGCGCGGATGGACATGTTCCATCTCCTGCCGTGGGAGAACCGGGTCGCGATCGTCGATGCGTTCGAGGATGACCGGCTTCGCTATCATGGCTACCGCCTGATCCACGAGCGCCACCCCGAATATCTGACCGCTGAGCTGCGCGACTTCTACCGCACCCATGATGGCGGCCGCCTGATGGACATGACCGGCAGGGCGAAATGGAATACGCTGTTCGCCGCGCTGGCGGCGATTGGCGAGACGCGGGTCGGCTGCGACGAGGAGCAAATGGCGATGCTCGACGCATATCAGACCTATCTCCAGGCGCGGATTGCCGCCGGCGGCTGACCCGGGCATCGACTAACCCGGGCGGCAGCTTCAGCCACGCGCCTTGACCGCCGCCTTCACCCAGTCTTCGATATTCTCGGAGATGTGGTTGTAGACATTCTTGCTGATCGAATAGGGCGGATCATAGACCTTGCCGGTCACCGCCTTGCCATCGACGGTCAGGCCGGTGAACGGGTCGCCGCCCTTCTTGGCCTGATTGCCGTCGCGATCCTCGAGATTATGAATATGGATGGCGAGGACGCCCATGCCCTTGCCCCATGCCTTCTTGATCTCATAATTTACCCAGCGGCGGCCGGCGGTCTTCTCCCCGACCAGCACGACGAGGCAATCGCGGCCCTTCATATTGTCGTCGATCCACTTCTGGATCGCCGCATCGCCGCCGCGCTTGACCGATTCCCAGCCATTCGAGTCGAGCAGCGCCTGGCCCTCGATCGCGCCCATCTGCTTGACCTTCTGGACCCGCCAATTGTCGGGCTTGTAGTGGAAGCTGAGAAAACATTTATGCGCCATCGTGCAATCTCCTGATATCAATTGGGCTCAACGGCCGCCGCGCAGGTCGGCGATGAGGCGTGCGATCGGTTCGATAAGTTCTGCCAGGTCGGCGACGGGCTCGGCCAACCGCGCCACGATGTCGCGCTGACCCTGGTCAAGGCCGGCCAGCAGCCGGTCGGGATCCGCCAGCGCTTGCGCCGCAAGGTCCCGCGCGATCGATCCCGTCGCCCCGATGGGAACCAGGGTCAGGCCATGCTGCAACGCGATTTCCCATTCCCGGACCATGCCGTTTGCCAGCACGATCTCGTCACCGGCACGTTTGTTGCCGAACAGGAAAAGCGCGACCCCGGCATCGGGGATGATGCGCTGGCGATAGTCTTCCCACACGCGTTCGCGCCGGGCTTGGTCGTCGATATGCTGCGGAAAGGGGCGAAGGATCAGCGTGTCCTCGATCCGGCCGCGCCCGCCTTCCAGCACGCGTTCGACGGCGCCGGTGAACAAGGCGTTGCCGACGCCGAGGCCAAGGCCGGTCAGCAGCCGCGCGTCCTTTGCCACGATCGCGTGACCGAGGCGGCGCATGAAATTCTCTACTGCCGGCCGGCCCCATGGTTCGAAATCATCGGCGCTGGCGGAGACAAAGGCAGTCTGGCGGCGGTGACGCCGTTCGATCTCGGCTAGGATCAGTTCGACATCGGCATATTCATCGACGAGGATGACCTGGACGTTGAAGCGCTGGAGATCGTCGACCATCAACCGGTGGCGGGCGAGATTGTGAGCGAACTCGTCGTCGCTCTCATTGGCCAAGCGGGTACGCCGGCGCAGGAACGCGAAATGCTCGCGCTGATTGACTCCGACATGGAGCCGCAGCCGGGCCAGCACCTGTTCGAGATTGGGGTCGGTGAAGCTGAACCCGACGAACAGGAAGGTCTTGGACAAGAGATCGCCAGTCAACGCGCTGACGAACGGACCGCGATCGAGCGCGTAGCGCTCATAGTCGTTGCGCGTGACGACAGCTTCGTCGGGCCGCGACACATCGCCATGCATCTTGTAGAGGACGGCATCGCGGCCCCGCCGGGTATTGGCCAGCTGCGACACTGCTGACTTCACATCGACGATCTTGCCCGCATCTTCCAGCGCGCGTTCGATCAGCCCATCATAATTGGTCGTCCACCAGGTCCGGATCGGCAGACGGGCCAGACGGCGATGATTGGCAGTCGGCGCCGGCGTCGATGACAGGGCATCGATGATCGCCTGGTTGAGCCGGTGGCGGTTCTTGGTCTTGTTCAGGTGAAACTGGGCGACCGCGATCAGGTCATGCTCCCAGTCGATGCGCAAGTCGAGTTCGTCGGCGATATCGCGCAGCAATTCGCGCCAGTCGACGAACCCGGCGGGGGCCGACAAGCCGGCCCCCGCGAAGATTGCGGCGTTGCCCGCCTCAATCTCCGCGAGATAGCGCTCGATGAAGCGCGCGACCGGCTTGTCGGTGACGGCGGTCATGTCAGGCGTTCGGCGTGTCGCGGCCATCGGGCTCGCGCGCGACACCCTTGAAGGGATTGCCGTCGTCCTTGACGCCCATCAGCTGGCCGTTGCGCTCATCGCGCTTCTGCCAGTTGCCGTCGGGGCGCTGGAACTGGGTGCGGCCCGTTACGGCGCCGCGGCGGAAACCATTCCCGGTGTTGGTAGCCATTCTCTTGTCCTTAGCGATGGTGGAGCGGGTCGAAGCGGTTCGGGCGCTGCGGCGGAAAGTCGCCCGGTGCAGGCCGGGGAAATTCGCTCGGACGCGGCGGCATCGGAAAGCCGGGGCGGTCGGGTCGGTTGGGATACATGCATCACCTCATCAACGTCGGCGAACGACTCGCCTAACCCTCATATGCGGTGAAATATCCTAAATGGCAAGTTTGTGATCTTTTTTGATTGTTTTTTTGACATGTCAGGATTCTTGACAGCGCCGCTCGGGATTGTCACTACGGCGCCATGAACCCGGATCAGTTCTATGCAGAGGTGGGCCGGCGCATCGCGGCGCGGCGCAAAAGCACCGGCCTGACGCAGGAAGCGCTCGCTGCGACGATGGGCATGTCGCGGCCGCGGCTGGCGAGCATCGAACGCGGCGGACAGCGTTTGCCGCTGCACGTCGCGCTGACCTTCGCGCGGGTGCTCAAGCTCGATGGCCTGGCGGCGCTGCTGCCGTCGAGCGGTTTGACCGACGCGATGGTCGATAACGAGATCAGGGTGTTCGGCCCGTCGGGAGGGGTGAGCGACAAGCAGCTGGATCAGATCGGCGAGATATACCGGGCGGTCAGCTAAGGGGGTGGACGTGGCATATCTGGACAAGCGGATCATCAGGTCCCGGGCACGGGACATATTGAAGGAACACGGTATGCTGACGCTGCCAGTGCCTGTCGACAAGCTGGCGAAGAAGATGGGGATCAGCGTGCGCTACGAGCCGCTCGAGGGCGATCTCTCCGGCATGGCGTTCGTCAAAGGCGATGCCAAGGTCGTCGCGGTCAATTCCTTCCACCATGCCAACCGCCAGCGCTTTACGATCGCACATGAGATCGGCCACCATGTCCTGCATGCCGAGAAGCTGCGGGAGGGGATTCATGTCGACAAGATGGTCATGCGCCGTGACGTGCTGTCCGCCACCGGCACCGACGATTTCGAGATCCAGGCCAATGTCTTCGGTTCGGAACTGCTGATGCCGCGCGATCAGATCGTCGCGCTAGCCGGCACCCTCGACCTCGACGACGAGGACCAGCTCGCCAGATGCGCCAAGCAGATCAAGGTCAGTGTCGCGGCGCTACAGTTCAGATTGTCGGCGCTCGACGAATGAAGGCGAAGCGTGCCGCACGAGCGCCGGTTGTGACGCACGCGTGCGACTATCTGTCCTCCAGGAGGCCTGCATGCGCTGGAACACCGCCAGTTCGATCAGGACCGCAAATTCGGTCCATAGCCGGTTCGGCAGCTGGAAGGCAGCCAAGGCGTGGTCTGACTTCAAGGACGGCAAGTTTGTGGTTCGCAGCAGCGCCAATGGCCAAATCCTGCATTCTGCTGCGGAGCCGGGCGCCAAGGCCTGAGTGAGCTGCAGATATACTCTGTTTCTGCCGCTGCTGCTTGCGCCGTGACTGAGCGTCTGGGCGGGCCTGCGGGCGAGCGGGCGCTCGGAGCTGATTTCCCAAGCACCCGAGAAACCGGGATCGACCTTCAGCCTGCTGGTAATCGTGTTCGGTGCGCTCATCGGACATGTTCTAATGTCGGCGCAATTCCTACTGCACGCGGCATGGTGTCACACGCTTGGAGTGGCGCTGCTGCTACCGGCGATCTTCGTCGGCGACCTCGCTTATTGGGCGAGCGGCTGGAACTGGGTACGTGACATGCGCGAGACCACAACCTTTGGCTGGCTCAAGCGCTGGGTCGATGTCGCCGCAGCGCCAACAGCTTCACTATCGCTTATGTGGTGACGACTCTCGAGCATGAGGGCGCCACGGTCGCCTATGACGGGATCGTCGAGAATATCGCCCTCGACGATTGGGGGCGCGTAGCTGCCGCTAGTTCCGAGCCCGAGCCACCCGATCGCGTTCAAGGGCGACTATCTTGCTCCATCGCTCCGGATCGACTTTTGCCATCATGTTCTGGCCGGCATTCCACATGTCAGTCCCGAGCATTCGAGCCGCCATCCGCTCCGGTACGGCCCAACTGACCGGCAGAGAGCGGGCGATCGCGCCTGGGAGAATTGCGAACGACACCATCCCGGCTACTGCAAACGCGATGCGATTCCGGAGCAACTCGCGATCCTGTTCGGCCACCGTTCGGGAACGGGCGATCATCGCGTCGATGCGGTTCCCTGCCGCTTCCATCGCGCTGGCGGCTCGCTCCAGATGCTGATGATCCTGGGCGCGGCTGACTGCCGCCGCCGCGGCGATCTCCCGGCTGAGGCTTTCGGGCGTGAGCCGCATCGCCGGCTTCTCCGAAACCCGCCGCGCCCAGGCGCACACGTCCTCCAGCCGCTTTGCGATAGCCTCCAGGCTCGGGGCGTAATCGGGCAGTGAGGTCCGCTCGTCCGTCAGCCGCTCGACCGCGCGGCGAAGCAAACTGATCTCGGCACGCAACTCGTCGAAGGCGTGGGCTGCGAGGCTGGTGTCCACGCCGGGGGTGCTGTCCTGATCCATTTCGCAGTATCTACCGTCCAAGCCCGCGCCCACGCGAGGGGCCGAGCCATTCCTGGATGCTGTGGGATATCGACGCGCCCTCTCGCATTCCGATCCCAAGCTCGGGGAGCCGCTTTCTGATCAGCGACTCGGCCTGCGCATCGCGCTCCACGCTCTTGCCGAGCGCGCTCATCTGCTGCCCGATGGCGCGAGCGCCAGCTTCCTGCCCGGCATGGCGAAGCGAACGGTGGGCCTTGGCGAGCTTCTGCCAGTCTTCCACGAACCGATCGGCGCGCCGTTCCGGGCTGGCACGCAGTTCCGCCTCCAACGCCATCGCACGGATGGCGGTGTTGGTCCGTCCTTTGGCGGCTTCCTCGATCAGGCCAATATCGCGGGAGAATACTGCACGAAGATCGCGGGCAGCATCAGGACGCATGGCGTCCAACGACTGGCCCGCCTTGTCATAGGCGATGCGCTGATGCGGCAGCTCGGTATAGCCATCCTTGCGCATTCGCATGATGTCGGCGGTCGCGCGCGCGAACCGTTGCACGGCGGAGCCCAAATCCATCGGTGCCGCCGGTCGCGTCGGTTGCGGTGGCCTGAGTGCCAGTCCGTCGAACATGCCACGTGCGGGCGGCGGCGCCACTGGCCGCAAGTCGAGGCCGGCGAAGGGATCGCGTGCCGGGGTGCGCGTCGCTTTCTCCGCCACAGGTTCGGGCAGACGTATCTGCCGCTGATTGGCGAAGTCGCGAGCATAATCCGACGCCATGTCCTTGGCTCGCTCACGCGACAGCGTGCGTACCAGTTTCGACTGATCGGCAAAATCGTCGCGGCCATAATGGACATCGACGTGGTCGCGATGGCGCGAGAGCGCGACATAGGCGGCGTGACGATCCAGTCCCGGCGTTGCCAGCACATGCACCCGATCTACCGTCACACCTTGCGCCTTGTGGATCGTCGCGGCGTAGCCGTGATCGATCTGAGCGTAATCCTTGAGGTCGAACGTCACGGCGCGACCATCATCGAGCAACACGGCCATCCGTGCGCTGGTGACGCTCTGCACGATCCCGAGGGAGCCGTTCTTCACGCCCATGCTGCGCTCGTTCTTGAGGAACATGATCCGGTCGCCGGTGGCAAACAGCCGTTGCCCTCGTTCCGTGCCGGTCCTCACATCTTCGCCGAGTTGTTCCGCGATGCGAAGCCGCTCACGTGCCGCCTCGTTCAGTACCTGCACTTCATCATTGGTGTGGGTAAGGATGATGCGCGATGCCTGCGGCGCGGCGGAACGGTCGCGATCCCAGCCATCGATCAATTCGGCGCGGGCTTCTCCGCGAGTCTCGGCGGCGTGGACATGCCCCCGCTCTTCATAGGCGTGGAATGCCTCACCGGTTCGGCCGGTGGCGAGCTCGCGGGTCGCATCGCGTTGCCAGTCTGCGCGCTGGCGGCGAATGTCGGTGATCTCGACGCTGCAGTGTCGCTCGGCGACCGAGCGGAACGCGGCGCCTGCCTCGATCGCCTGGAGCTGCTCGGGATCGCCGACCAGTACCACCTTCGCACCGCGCTTCTCAGTTTCGGCGATCACCCGCTCCATCTGCCGCGAGCCGATCATCCCCGCCTCGTCGATCACCAGCACGTGGTCGGGTGTCAGCAGCTCCCGGCCCTGCGACCATTGATGCTCGAGGCTCGCGATCGTTCGCGAGGCGATGCCCGAGCCGCTCTCCAGATTCTCGGCGGCAATGCCGGACAGCGCAAGCCCCTGCACCTGATAGCCGGCGCTCTCCCAAGCCTCACGCGCGACGCCGAGCATGGCGGACTTGCCGGTCCCGGCATAGCCGACGACGACACCAATATCCTTGGCATCGGTGACGTGCTCGAAGGCCGAGCGCTGCTCGGCCGAAAGCAGGAGGCCGCGCCGCTCGGCAGCGGTGATAGCGCGATCGCGATAGTGCTCGGCGACGCGATGCTGCTCGCGGTCCGACAGGGCCTGCGTTTGGCGCGCAAGTCTTTGCTCGGTTTCGATCATGTCGCGGCTCGTGAACCGGTCCTCGCTGCGACCATCCTTGCCGAGCGCGACAAGCTCCGGCGAGCCGCGCACCGCAGCCATCGCCTGATCGAACTGATCCTTGCCGTCGCTATGTCGGTGCACAAACATCGCCAGGTCCCGCCTCGTGAAGGTCGCTTGTGTCCGCGTGATCGCATCAAGCGCAATGCGCGGCTCAGCGATGATCTTCGCGCCGTTCGAGCGCGCGATCTCGCGATGCTCGTCGACGCGCTCCAGCTGGAGACCCTCTGCGGCCATGCGCAATGCCGCGGGGCCGATCTTGTGCTGCGGCTCCAGCTCGATCCCCTGCGCTTGCAAGGAGCGGTGATCGATGCGCGCGTCGATATCGAGTTCCGCGAGCCGTTGGTTGGCGTGCTCAGCCCAGCGCTCGCGCCATTTCTCCAAAAGCTCGGTGCGGTTCCAGTCTCGGTTCTTCTTGGCGAACCCATCCTCGCCAACCTGGCGCATCGTCAGCATTACGTGCGCGTGCGGCTTGGGCATGTCATCTGGGCCGATATCCCAATGGACATTGAGATCGGCGATCATGCCGCGCTCGACGAACTCGGCCCGCACGAAGTCGCGGGCAAGCTCGATCCCCTGCTCATTGGTCAGCTCGCGCGGGATCGCGAACTCGATTTCGCGGGCAAGCTGGGCATCGAACCGCTTCTCGACCGCTTCGACCTCGTTCCACAGTCTTTCGCGCTCACCGAGATGCCCCGGCGCACCGTCCGGCAGCATCACTTCGGAATGGATGACGCCCGCCTTGTTCGAGAAGTCGTGGTGGCGATCGAGACGCTGGTCGTGCAGCCGCGAAGCAGAGCGGTATGCAGCGGACGCCAGCGCCGAGGAACCAGCTGCGCGCGAGATGACTTTGGCGGAGAAGTGGTAGATGGCCATGACGGCAATCCACTTACACTACGCAAGCTACGTCGGCACGACGTATAAGCGCGCCCTCGAAAGAATTCATCTATCTCGGGACGCGTCCGTCCCATGATGTTTCACTGTATTTACGCTGATCGACGCAGTTACTAACTGAGGCATTCTCCACATGTAACTGAGGACGGCGCGATGCGTAAACCCCGCGACTATGATTCGGAGCTAAAGGCACTCGGCCATAAGGCGAGGCAGCTCAAGGAACGCAAGGTGCAGCAGTTCGGGGAGCTGGTCACCGCGACCGGCGCCGATGCGCTGCCGATCGAGCAGCTTGCCGGCACCTTGCTGAGCGCGGTCGACAACAAGGATCCCGCCGAGAAGGAGGCTTGGCGCAAGCGAGGCGCGGCGTTCTTTCAAGGCTCACGTCACACTGGCGGCGGCGCTCGCCCGAACGCGCGCGGCGCTCAGGCGAGCGACAGTGGCCCGGCACCGGCTACAGGCCAGGATCGCGCGTGATGACAAGCGGGAATGGGTGGTGAAACGCCGCGAGCGAACGCGCCAACTGATCGAGCTTGGCGGTCTCGTTGCCAAGGCGGGGCTGATCGAGCTTGCCGACGATGACCGCGCCGTAATCTTTGGCCTGATGGCCGAAGGCGCAGCCACATTGCGGAGCCAACGGCGCGAGGAAGCGCTCGCGCTATGGCGCCGTCGGGGCAAACGCGCCTTCGCGCTTGCCGCGGACACCGAAGGGGAGCCATAGCGCCGCAATGACTGAGGATCTGCAGGCGACCATCACCGCCATCATCGCGCGGGCGCCCGACTGGATTCGGCAGGAACTGCTGTCGAAGGAGAAGAGCACCCGCGCCCGTGCCGAGGAGGCGCTCGGCGCGATGATTGCCGGTGCACTGAAGGACGCCGGACGTTCCTGACGATCAGGCGGCGGCGCTGCGCTCAAGCGCGGCGATGCGCTCTTCACAGACTACCTGAACCGCTTGGCCGAGCGCCTCGACGCGGTCACTAAGCCAAGCCAGTTCTTCTTCGCTGATCCGATAGTGCTTGGAGTAGCGCGCCTTCACATAGGCCTCCTTCAGCTTCTCGAAGCGCCTCCGGTCGGTGCGATTGTCGCGCGGCCATGCGTCAATCAAGCGTGGATCGATCCGCTCCGCTTGTGTCCGCAGAAACCCGAGATTGTGAACGTGCGGCGTGTAGAACGTGCAGACCAGCAACACGCAGTGGTAGAGGCGCTCTGCTGTTTGGTGAAGGTCAAAGGCCGCGTCTTTGAGGTTGCCCTGACCTAAATGGAACTTCGCGCCATCAAACCGCTTGCTGGCGCTCGGAAACCACTCCTCGAAATACTCGCGCGCCATCCCGAGCGCCTGCTCGGGCGTCTTCGGCTTTGGCTGGTGAAACTCGGTATCTTCGCTTTGATAAAGCGCGATCCCGTCGCGAGCTATGTCCATGAAGAAATAGCGCCCGTGCGCCAGTCCGTCATTCACCTCGGCGAGCGTGTGCACGATGAAGTTTACCGGTGTCCGCAGCGTCTTTGTCACCGCGAGTTCGCGGTTTAGGCGCTCCTCGGCCGTCGCCCAGAACTCGATGCGGTCGGTTAGCTTGTCGTTGTTGACGATGACGAGCAGATCGAAATCCGACTGGTATCCCTTGGCGGTGTGCGGCTCGTCCACCCAGCCGCCGCGCGCGTAGCTGCCGTAGAGGATCACCTTGAGGATACGCGCCTGCTTCTTCCAGTCCGATGTCGCGATCGCCTTCGCGTCGTCGAATTCCTCGAAAAGAATCTCGACGACGCGCTCCAGCTCGCGCTGCTTGGCCGGGGGCAGATGATCGAGGTCGGTGCGCATTATGCAGTGATCCTATCCGAGCGGGTCGACAAAGCGAAGCCTCGCGGGGCAAGCCCCGCGAGGCTTGGCCGTTCACCAGAAGCGCCACCACCGCTTCGGCTTCCAATCGAGGCGACGCATGAAGTTCAGCAGCGCCTCTGCGAACAGGCGCTCCACTTCCGCCACGGTGAGGCCGGTACGTGCGGCAATCTCCTCATAGCTCAGGTCATCGAAGCGGATCGCGCAGAAGATTTCGCGCTGGCGGCGGGGCAGCTTGCGGATCGCACGTTCGAGCCGCTTCAACTGCTTGGGGTCGGGATGATCGGTCATGGGAAGTCTCCCACAAATGCGGGAAGCTGGCGGCCTTGCGGCCGCCAGCATCGGGGTCACGCCGCCTGACGCAGCGGCAGCGGCTCGGGCGTGACGGCCAGGCTCGCCACCTCCCCAGCGCGGGCGACGGTCGGAACCCCTCCCCGCTCGGTGTAGGCAGCGGGTGGAAACGCCATCCACTTGGGCACCCAGCCTTCGACCTTGGCGCGGCCATTCTCGCCGGTGAGGCAATCGCGCACGATCCTGCGCTTGACCTTGCCGGTCGCGGCCTCGTTGGCGCTGGCAACCGCCTCGCCTGCGACATCGGTCAGGACGCAACCGATCACCTCGCGGTCACGGATCAGGTCGAGCAGCGCCTCGTCGGCGTACCAGACCTTTGCCATTTCGGTCTTGAGCAGCGGCCCCAGCACTTCGATGAGGGCGCTTCCGGATTCCAGAGTCTCGCCCATGACGATTGCCGCCACGTCGAAAACCGCCGGATCGGGAAGCTGGAGCAGACGGACGAACAGACCGGCCAGCCCATGCTCGCCGTCATAGCCGCCGTAGACGGTTGGCGTCTCGGGATCGAAACCGAGCAGCGCCAGCACCGCCCGCCGTTTCTCGTCGAACCGGGCTTCCGCCGCACATCCCTCGACGCTCTCGGCAATCGCATCGCTGTGCGCCCGCTGCGCCTCCACCCTGACATTCCAGAGGGACGAACCGACAATGACGTGGGCCACCATCAAGCGCAGCGCGACCGAAGGCTGGCTGGCAAGGTCGGCGCGCACCGCCGCATGCCGGTGCAGATCAACATAGTTCTGGATCGGGGCGCTGACCTCGGGCCGCACCGGCTTCTCGACCGGCTCGCCCTGCTCACGCTTCCGCGCCTCCCTGAGCGACACGTACCCTTCGTGGACCGCCACATCGCCGCGCGAACCCACGACGATTAACACCTTGCCCCCCTTCCGCTTGGGGCAACGCTCATGTTCCCAGCTATGGAACGCCTCGCCGGTGGGCAGCACGACGACCTCGCGCCATCCGGCTTCGCGGTAGCTCTCGGCCTTGGCCTCGATGGCGACGGTCTGCGCTGTCCAGAAGGAAGCGATGTCGGCAAAGTAGCGCTCATCCCCGAACAGGTCCGACACCACCTCGCCGGGATAGTCCGCCAAGTCGAACAGCGCTGCACTCACCGGGATCGATGCGCCGCCGAACAGCCACGCCTTGAGCAGATGGCCCGTCGGGCAATATGTCTCGGGGTCGTCGAGTAAGCCCAGCCATTCGCGCTGTCGTGCCTTGGATGCCAGGGTCAGGTGCCGCACGGTCGAAGCGTCGATCTCACCCTTGCGATAGAGGCTGCGGATGCGGGGCAACAAGTTGCCCAGCGCCAGCGTGCGCTTCACCTGCAATTCGGTCAGACCGAAAGTGAGCGCGATATCCTCGGGAGATCGCCCCTCCCTCACCAGCCGCGTGAAGCTTTCCCAGCGGGTCACTTCATCGGGGTCCAGCCGCGCTACGTTCTCGATCAGCGACGCCTCCAGCGCCGCCGCATCGTCACCGGCTTCCATGACCGCGCACGGCAGTTCGTCGATACCGCCGCTCTCCTCCGCCACCGCGAGCGCCGCATGATAGCGCCGCCTGCCCGCCACGATCTCATAGGTGTCGGGGCTTCCGTTCGCCCGCACGATCAGCGGGACCAGCACGCCCCGCGCCCGGATCGACGGCAGGATGTTGGCGATGTCCGGCCTAGCTCCCTTGGCGCGCATGTTGGCAGCCGAAACGGAGAGATTGGTGATGTGGATATGCTTGAGTTCCATCTTCCTCACTCCAAAACCACCGCAACCGGCGCCGGAATGGCGGGGGTGGGCGGCAGGAGCGGACCGGCAGTCCCGCCGGCAGAGGCGGGCCGCACCCGAAGGGCCGCAACGAAGAGGAGGAGCTGGCAAAGCCAGCTTGCGGCATGCCGCGGCGGGACTAGAGGGTAGCGACGCCCACCCCCGCCAGATCGAGTGCCGGAGGCCAAACGCCGCCGCGCGCAACGCGCGGCGACCGCAGCAACCAGCGCGCAGCGCTGCCCCAGCTCCCGCGGAGCTGCACAAGGCAGCACTCTCGAATCCGGTCGGCCGTCGTGGCGGCGTGCGCGCGCAACCGTGCGACAGCCGCCGCCGCGCCTTCCGGTCGGATCGAGTGTGCCACGCGGAGAGCAAAGACACTGCGGACCCTGGCGGCTTCGCAGAAGTCCGCCAGAGCACGCCCATCAGCCGTCGCGTTCCGCTGCCGGGCATCGCCCGGCTCGCGTCATGCGATCGTCACTCGAACGGGCCGAGACGCGAGAGCGACTCGGCGACGCGATTCGCGGCGTAGAGCGCGCTCACGCGCAGCGTGAGACGCCCTGACACGACCACCTCATTTCAGGTCGCCTACGCCAGGATGCGTTTATGCCGCCGATTGCCGCAAAGTCCCCCAGGGACCCCCGAGAGGCCCTTTTCTCCCGGAAAATCCTGCTCAACCTTGCCCAGGGAGCACCACCAAACATCATTCCACGCAAGGTGATACCAATGCAGACCGACACCCCCGACCGAATCCTCCGTATCAAGACCGTGCTTGCCCGCACCGGCCTCAGCCGCGCGACCATGTACCGCAAGATGGACAAGGGCACCTTCCCCAAGAGCATCAAGATCAGCGAGCGCTGCGCCGGCTGGCGCGAGTCCGCGATCGCCGAATGGATGAAGAACCCGATGTTCTACAGCGTCGACGCCGAAGAGTGATGACGACATCAAACTAGACCGTGAGCGAATCATGTCGTCATTAGCAACCCCGACCTCTCGACAAGCGCCCCGCTGGCCAGCATCCTGTCGATCCCGGCGCTAAGCACGCCCCTCAGCTGGACACTCGTCGACGCGAATCCGAACGCGCGCGACGCGGCCATTACCAGCTGGTCCCTCGTCGCGCCGTAGTTGCGCTCGACGATGACTTTTAGCGCCGCGTCGATCTCGGCTGGCGGCAGGGCCTCGGGGCGGCGGAGGCTGGCCGAGCCAACCTGGGCGCGGTCCCTGACCTCAAGCGTGCCAGCCCGGGGGGACCAGAAATCGCCGGCCGCTACTATGTCCCCCGACCCGCCCGCTAGCCTGACGGCCGACGCAACCGCCGCGCGAATGCGTGAACCGGCGCGACCCAGTCCCCAGAGGATGCGGATTCGCGCGACGACCTCGTCGATGTGGACCGGGCCTTCAATGGACACGATCTCGGTCACGACCCGCATCATGTCGCGAGCGGATGCGAGATGGGGCTCGACACCTATCGGCACCGCAATCCCAGCAGCCTCTCGATAAGGAGTCGAGACCGGCTCCGACGCGGTCTGCGCGTCGCCGATATGGGCGACGACGACGTCGAGGTCCTGATCCTGGGCGTGCGCGGTGAACCTGATCGGAACCGGCTTGGCCGCAACCGCAGCGCCTTCGTCGCGCTCGCGCCACTCGAGGATCGCGGCGTCGATCGCGGCACGCGTCTTCGCCAGCTCCTCGTCGGGTCGGAGATACCAGTCGGTCCCCCAAATTCGGTGGATGATCCAGCCATGGCTTTCCAGCACTTGCTGGCGAAGCCGGTCGCGATCTCGTGCCGAACGCGAGGAGTGGTATTGCGCGCCGTCGCACTCGATGCCGATGACGAAGCGGCCCGGCTTCGCGGGATCGGCGACGGCGAGGTCGACGAAGAAACCGGCGGTGCCGATCTGGGTGCGGACGTCGTAGCCTAGGCCACGCAGCCGGTCGGCGACCTGCTCCTCGAAAATGGAGTCCGGGCCGCGCCCAGTCTCCTCGGCAAAACCGAGCCGGCCGGTCTGGGCGAAGGTTAGGAACATCTTCAGCGCAGCGACGCCGCGCGACCTCGCACGCTCGAGGTCGATATCGTCGCCGGTGATGTTCGAATAGACCTCGCACCTCAATTTGGCACGGGAGATGAGGACGTTCAGCCTACGTTCTCCGCCCTCGCCGTTGAGCGGCCCGAAGCTCATCGCGAGGTAGCCAGTCGACGTCCGTCCGTATCCAACGGAGATCAGAATCACATCCCGCTCGTCGCCCTGAATGTTCTCGAGGTTCTTGACGAAGAACGGTTCGGGACCACCACGGCCAAAGAACTCCTCAAGCGACGGGTCGGCGCGGCGCAGCAGCTCGAGTTCCTTTTGGACCGCCTGGCGTTGCGCGGTCGAGAAGGTCGCGACACCGATCGACTGCTCGGGATGCTCGCGGGCGTGGGCGACGACGGCATCGGCGACTGCCTTCGCCTCGATCGTGTTCGTCCGAGTGTTGCCGCGGTCGTAATGGGCGTCAGGCAGGTGGTGAAATTTCAGCCCCATCCCCGCGACGGCGTCGTAGGGACTCGGCACGATGAACAGCCTGTTGTCGTAGAACTCGCGGTTCGATACGGCGATCAAGGACTGGTGCTTCGAGCGGTAGTGCCAGTTGAGCATCCGGTCGGGCATGCCTTTCGCCAAGCATAGGTCTAGCACGCTCTCGACCGAACTCGCACGTAGCAGATACTCCTCCGACTCCTCGTCTTCCTCGGTGTCATCGCCCGTCAGCTTCGCGAAGAACCGAGTCGGCGGCAGCTGGCGCTCGTCGCCGACAATGACGATCTGCGCGGCGCGTGCGATTGCCCCGAGCGCATCGACCGGCTCGATCTGCGACGCCTCGTCCATGACAAGCACGTCGAACGAGATCGCGCCCGGCTTGAGGAACTGGGCCACCGACATCGGGCTCATCATGAAGATCGGCTTGAGAGCCTGTATAGCCGGGCCACCCTTCTCGACGAGCTGACGTATAGGCAGCAGGTTGCGCCGCTTGGCGAGCTCCCCGTTGACGACGCCGAGGGGCCCGATGCCGCTGCCGCCGCGCGGCATGGCCTGCCAGTGGCGGTGCGCGATGTCTTCGCGCGCGAGTTCGATCCGGGCGAGGTCGAGATCCCGGAACCGGGCGACTGTCCGATCCTGCAGCTCGCCGTCAAAGGACTTCAACTCGGGTATTCGCGCGAAGACGTCGCGGCGGACGGCCTCGTAGTAGGCGCGTTCAAAGGATGGGACGATGGCAGGCGCGCCGATCCGACCGGAGAGGACGCCCGCGGCGAGCGGAGCCAGTCCGCACGACTGGGCATGGCCGATGCGGCCGGCGAAGGCGATCCACCGCGTGATAGCCTCGATGGCTCCAGCCCACCCCTCCAGTCGCTCGCCAAGCTCAGCCAGCGGGACGTTGTCGGTTTTCGCCACGCCGAACGCACTCTCGAGGTCTAGGTCGAGAACGTCCACAATGTTGGCAAGCGCCTGACGCAGCGCGGGCAGCTCGCGCGACAGGACAGAGCTCGCCTCGCGCACCTCGGCCAAGCCGCCGAGCCCGGCCACACATGAGAGGAAGTTGGGTGGCAGCTGCGACACCGTCTGGCCGCGACGCCAGTCCGCGAGCGCCGCCATTGAAGACCAGTCCGACGTCTCGCCGCGCCAGGACGATCCGTAGGCAGGCGCCGCCTCCGACGAACGCTCGAAGGCGGCCCTCGCGTCTTGGGCATCGATCATCACGTCGATGAGCGCGATCCGCTCATTGGGATCGGACGGCGGCTTGTCCCTCAGATACGACCTAAGCAGCGCGATCTGCGCCCGGTATCCGCCGTCTAGGAAGCGGAACAGCTTGCGGCCCTTCGTCGCGATCGCGATCCGGATTCCGGACAGGTCCGCGTCCTTGGCCGCGGGCAGGAAGGCCGCTTCCGCCAACGCAGAGGCGGCCACGTGCCGACGCCCGGCATCTGGCAGCGACAGCACCTTGTCGGGCGCATCGCGCCAGCCCTGCGCCGCGAGGGCGGCGCGGTCCGCCTCCGGAAGCGCGGCGGCCGTGGCCAGCGCCAGCGCCGATGGATCGAGGTCGGCAATCGTCACCGCAGAAGGAACGCCAAGCCCTTGCGCGAGAGTCGCCGCGTCGATCGCCCCGCGCAGGTGGGTCGCCAGCGTCGCGACGCGCGTCTCGAGGGCGCGCTGCTCTGCCGGATCGAGCGGGCGACAGCGGACCCCGCGCCACGGATGCGCCGACGGGTCGCCGATCGCCGCCAAGCGATCGGAGATCTCAGCCGCCAGATCGAGACGTTCGGCGCGCTCGGCGGGCGTCCAGCTGGCGGCCGTGTCGAGTTCGAAATCGGCAGTGCCGCCGCCCGTCCGCATCACCTGCCCCAGAATCTGGAAAGCGGTCAGACCGTATGGCTGCTGCGCGACGTGCAGGATGTCGGCGTGCGCATTCAGCAGGTCCCGCGTCGCGCCCAGCGCCTCGACAACCGCAGGATCGGTGCGACGCGGTGCCAGCACCATCTCCTTGGTGCGCTTCAGCTCATCGAGGACAGCGCGCTTGTTGGCCTTGCTCGAGTGGAGCTCAAGAGTCAGCGGACCGAGGCCGACCGTCTGCAGCCGGCGGTGCACGACCTCTAGGGCCGCCATCTTCTCGGCGACAAACAGAACGCGCTTCCCCTGTGCCGCGACGGCGGCGATGATGTTGGTAATCGTCTGGCTCTTGCCAGTGCCGGGCGGCCCCTTCACGACGATCGTCCGGCCGCGAGCCGCTTCCTCGACGACGAGCGCCTGGCTGCTGTCCGCATCGACGACATGGTTGAGTGAGGCCGGCGGTATCACGGGATCAATCGGCGAGCGCTCGTCGGGGACGATCGGTTCAACCTGCGGGAATCCGTCGCGCAGAAGCGCCGTGATCATCCCGTGCTGGTCAATCGGCGTCTCGGTTGGCCAATTGTCCGGATCGAGGTCGCGATACATTAGGAACTTGGCGAAGCTGAAAAAGCCGAGCACCATCGCGTCGGGAAGCACTTCCCAGCGCGGCATCGCTGATACGGTCTCCGATACTTTGGAGCAGTAGCCCGCCACGTCCAGCTCGTCCTCGTCGGCGAAATCCTCGATGACGAGACCGAACTCGGCCTTCATCTTGGCCTGCAGTGACAGGTTGGGCGACGCGGGCTCCCCCCGACCTTTCAACTTAAACCGTTCCGCAGCGCTAGTGCGGTCTAGCTGCACGGGCAGAAGAATAAGTGGCGCGTGCCGCGCCACCTCGGAGGTGTCCGCGTCATACCAGCGGAGCAAGCCGAGACCCAGGAACAGAATGTTGACACCCTGTTCCTCCTCAAGCGTGCGCGCGTCGTACCATATGTCGAACAGCCGCTTCTGCAGCCCCTCGCTGGTTAGGCGGGTTTGCAGTTTCAAATCGGAGTGACGCTTGGCGATTCCGCGGTCGTCGGAGGTGTCGTCCTCGGGTTGCGGTATTCCGCCCGTCTCGACGTCATCCTCGGCGAGTTCTGCGCGCTCGTCGTCCGTCAGGTTGCGCCCGGGAAGGAAGCTAAGTCCCTTGCCCTCTTGAAGGAGACGGTAGACTTCGGAAGACCGCTCGTCGACGAGCTCCACAGTGCGCACGTTGCGCGTCCGCATCGGCACATTGAGTAGCCGGTTTCGAGTGCTTAAATCTAGCAGCGAGCGGCGGTCCCTCAGCAGCCGATCGCGCACGGATGTCGTTGTTTCACCGTCACTCATTGGAACGTCCCCCGTCCTCGTTCTGGCGCACCTATGCTATTGAAGCGAGTCGGAATAACCGGTCGTTGGAAAAGCCTCCAAGCAGCTTCCACAGGCTCCGTAAGGGGCAGCAGTCGCTTACTGCGAACGAACGTTTTCGACGAGAAAGTGGAAATGGAAGGCTCCAACACCGCATTGAGGAGGTGAATAGATCGCCGCCGGACAGAAGGCAGCGGTCGGGGCATGGTTGAGCAACGCATGGGTTATCTGCCGCTTGGTCGACAGTTACCAGGGAGTTCAGAGAAAGCGCGCCCAGTGCTTCTCGGCGACAATCGAGATCGGGATACCGCTATCTCGCATGTCTACAGCCTTCAGGATTTTGTTGCCAAAGGTGGAATGCTTCCACGAGTCCGTCGCGTAAGCGCCAATGACTAGCACGTGGGTCTTTTTCGTGAGGCTTGCGGCCTCACCTCCGCGCTCCTGAATGGCCGCCTCGCAATCTTGCCGGCGTCCGTAGCTGAAGGTGCCGGTGAAGCAGTAGGTCTGGCCCGCAAACGTCAATGTCGGCTCGGGTATGCAAAGCGGAAGCGTCGAGGGCTTCAGTACCTCGCCCAATTCGAAATCCCCGGCAGAGAGTGCAGTCAAAGTGGACAGCAAATCGGCGCACTCATCGGCGTCCGCAATTCCATCTCTCATGATGCCGTTGACATGGTCGTAGAGCGTTCGGATCACCGGTTGATCACTAATGTCGGCATTCGCGGCGAGCCACTTCTGTAGAAATTCAACCTCAGTCTGGTTGATCGATCCGTCGGCGGCAAGTCCATGCGCAAGCCCAATGAGCTCATCGATCTGGCGCGAAGCCAATCGTTCGCCATTCATTCGATTCAGGATGTGTGCGCTTTCCCCCATCAATCTTCCCCAATTGCCCGTCTACCAGCCTATATAGGCTAGCAGTGAGTAACTCGCGCCGCTAATAGTTACCAGTCAGTCCCGGTCCAATTGCGGTTGATCGGTTGGTCGACCAACATGTCAGCTTGGCTTGGCGCCGATCTGAAATCTGACAGTCTGCTTCCTGCTTCGGCTCAAAAAACTACGGGACTGGTTTCAACATGAGCCGTCGGTTGGAAATGCGCCCCAATTTCGGTCGTTCACTTGACTCGTCGGCGACCCCAAAAACTGTCGATCTGCGGGGTTAGGCCAATGGCGTTACGCGGCATCAATCGGGGCGAGTAAGACAGAGAAGCTGCCTCAACCGTTCCGCGCGACCAGTTTTCCCGACATGGCCAAGCCCAGCGCGTACTCAGTCGCAATGGGTGGCGGATCATGTTCAACGGCGAGTATCGCGATCACATCAAACAGGTTGTCGCCACGTTCGAGCGTAGCGCCACTTTCAAATGCGATTGATTTCGAAGTCGCTCCGAGATTGACAACGATCGCGGCGAGGCATGAACTCCTGCGATGGGGATCCTCACCAACATAAAGTCGCTGCAGGGGATGGGGATTTACGCCGACCGCGGCGCGCGATCGCCGTCCCTGAACTTCCGACGCCACAACCTGATCTACGGGTTCAACGGTTCGGGGAAGAGCACGCTGTCGCGACTGTTCGCGAGCCTCGAGTCGGGTGAACCGCACCCGAAGCTCCCGGAGGGCGGCACGTTCGAGGTGACACTGGACGACGGGACGGCGTTCGGGTGCCCAATCAATCCCAAAGGGTTCGAGCAACGGATGCTCGTGTTCAACTCGGACTACATCGAGCAGAACCTCCAATGGGCCGCCGGGCGCGCGAGACCGGTGTTCTACATCGGCGCGGACCAGGCGGGAGCCGCCGCGGAGCTGACGAGGATCGAAGGCGACATCGTCAAGGCGGAAGCGAAGAGCGAGGCGGCGGCCGCGACCGAGAGAGCCGCGGACAAGACCTTCGCCAGCTACAAGCGCGAGCGCGCCAAGTCGGTCGCGTCGCGCCTCCATCTCGGCAGCCGCAAGTACGAGGCGCCGGCGCTCGCCAGGGACTTCGACACCTGGAAGGACCATGACGGACCCAGGCTGACGGATGACGAGCTGAAGGCCGCCGAGGATACCCGCAGGCTGGACGAGCCGATGCCCCGCCTCGACCCGCTGTCGTTCGAAAAGGGCACCATCGAGACGGCCTACCGGTTCATCGCCGAGGTCTGCGGCCAGTCGCTCGCGACCGTCGCGCTCGAGGAGGTGCAGCGGCACCCGGACATGCTCCTCTGGCTGAAGCAAGGCAACGAATACCACGACGCCCACGGGCTGGCCGACTGCCTTCTGTGCGGGAACGCGATCCCAGCGGAACGCCGCGCCTTGCTGGCGGCGGCGCTCGACGACAGGGTCGACCAGTTCGTCGCCCGCCTGAAGAGAACCGCCGAACGGCTCGAGGGCCTCCTCGGGTCGATCGGCCAACTGGCCGCTCAGCTGCCCGCGGTGGACGACCTGGCCAGCGAACTGCGGCCCGGCTTCAGGGACCTGAGGCAGGAAGCCTCGAAGCACACGCGCGACCTCGCCGACCAGTTGCGAACACTGCAGGGCGTGCTGTCCGTAAAGCTGGAGCGGCCCGCCTCTCCCGCTGACATAAAGGACGTCGCCGCCGAGGCGGATGTGCTCGCCACCGCGGAGCGCCTCGCGGCGAGCGTCGCGAGCGTCAACGAGACGATCGCGGCACACAACCAGGGCATCGCCGACTTCGCGAAGCGAAAGGAGGATGCGGAGGCGTCCATCCGCCGCCACTTCATCGTCGACTGCCGCGAGGAATACGCCAAGACGGCGAAGGACCTCGGCGACGCCACCGCCAGGCTGAAGGTCGAGACCGATGCACTGGCCGCCCTGCGGGAGGAGGCACGCGAGCTGCGCCAGCGCATCCGAACGCACGGGCCGGCGGCCGCCGTCATCAACAAGCTGATCGCAGCCTACCTGGGCCACGGCGAGCTGACCATCAACCCCGTCGACGAAGGCTACGAACTGCACCGCCACGGCACGCCGATTAGCGGCGTACCGAGCGAGGGCGAGAAGACAGCCATCGCGATCTCCTACTTCCTCTCCTCGATCGAGGCGGACAACCGAAAGCTGAAGGACGTCATCGTGGTGGTGGACGATCCGGTCTCGAGCCTAGACACCAAGGCGCTGAACTTCGCCTGCTCCCTCGTGAGGACGCGGCTCGAAAAGGCCGCGCAGGTCTTCATCCTCACGCACAACCTCCAGTGTATGAACGAGTTCAGGAAGGCCTGGAAGGGCAAGGCCCGGCCTCCGGCCGGCAAGGATCCGACCGCCACGTTCCTCTATATCGACGTCACGATCCCCGAGGGAGAGCACCGCCGCTGCTCCAGGATCATCGAGATGTCGAAGCTGCTCCGCGAGTACGACTCGGAGTACCACTTCCTCTTCAGCCACGTGCTGCGCTTCGTCGAGCAGCCCGACGCATACGACGACCATGGCTACATGATGCCCAACGTGATCCGCCGCGTGCTCGACGTGTTCCTCGCCTTCAAGAGTCCGGGTGGCGGAGGCCTGCCCGGTCAACTCGACAAACTGTGCGCCGACTATCCGGATCTCGACAGGGAGAGGTTGGCGTCGCTCGAACGGCTCACCCAGGTCGAATCCCACTCTGACAACCTCGACGACCTGCTGTCCTTCTCGACGATGACCCTTGAGGAGACGCGCGGAGCGGCCGCTGCGCTCTTCGCCATGATGGAACACGTCGACGGGAACCACCTGAAACGGCTGAAGGGCCTCTGCACCTGATGCCTTCCGGCCGTCGAAAGCCTGCGGCATTCCGCCGTAGGGCGCCGAGGAATGATGGGAACACAGACCGAAGATCTGAGCGGCTATCGACAACGTTTGCTCATAGGGGCGCGTGCAACCCCACCGAGTTGTCGGCATCAAAACTGTGCTACATGTTGGCGCGCGCGATGTGATGATGAAGAATGCGCGGCCGCGCGTGGGGGGTGAGCCATTACAGACTTCCGTTTCCTGCATGCCGCCGACATCCACCTCGACAGCCCGCTGCGCGGCCTGTCGAGATACGAGGGACTACCGGAGGAAGACATCCGCGGTGCAACCCGGGCGGCATTCGACAACCTCGTCCAGCGGGCCCTCGACGAGGAGGTCGACTTCGTGGTGATCGCCGGCGACCTGTTCGACGGCGACTGGAAGGACATGGGGACCGGCCTCTACTTCGCACGCGCGATGGGGCGGCTCGCCCAGGCCGACGTCCCCGTCTTCCTGCTGTCCGGCAACCACGATGCGGAGTCGGTGCTTACGCGCAGCATCCCCTGGCCCGCCAACGTGAAGCTGTTCGGGACGAGGCGCCCGGAAACCCATGTCCTGCCCGAACTCGCCGTCGCCGTGCACGGCCAGAGCTTCGCGACGCCGGCCGTGACCGACAACCTCGTCCTCGCCTATCCCGACGCCGTCGAGCACCACTTCAACATCGGCGTGCTCCACACCGCGCTGGCCGGCCGCCAGGGCCATGCCGCGTACGCTCCGTGCAGCCTGGAGGACCTCAGATCCAAGCATTATGACTACTGGGCGCTTGGCCACGTCCACGAGCACGAGATCGTCTCCGAGGACCCATACGTCATCTTCCCGGGCAACACGCAGGGACGCACGATCCGCGAGACCGGGCCCAAGGGCGCGGTGATGGTGACGGTGGAAGACGCCCAAGTCGTCTCCATCGAGCATATCGAGCTGGACGTGCTGCGCTGGGCGCACGTTGGGGTCGACTGCACCGGGGCGGCGGCGGACACGGTGGCCTCGCTCATGCGCGAATCGCTCCTCTCCACCTGGCAGGCCTATGCGGCGGGCCTACCCCTCGTCGCGCGGGTATCGCTCACGGGCGAGACGGCGGACGCCGGCGCACTGCACGACGGCGTCTCGTCGATCCGCGACGACGCGCGCGCGGTCGCCGCGTCGATATCGCCGGACCTGTTCATCGAAAGGGTGAAGGTGCTGGTCGAGCCACTCGCGCAACCGAAGCAGATCCGGATCGGGGACGACCTATCGTCCCTGATCGAACAGGCGGCTACCGACCCGAAACTCGCAGCCCTCCTCGCCGAGGACCTGGCCCCGTTCCTGCTCGCCACGCAGGCCGCGTTCGGCCAGTCGCCGGACGACGCCGACGACGAGGGCCTGTGGCGATCCGCGGGCGATGGCGACTGGACGGCGGTGCTTCAGACGGCAACGCTCGCGCTGCGATCTCGCCTGACCGGGGAGGCGTAGGTGCGCTTCGTCAACCTGTCGCTCGAGCGGTACGGGCACTTCGAGGACTGCACGCTCTCGTTCCGCAGCGGCCAACCGGACCTGCACGTCATCTACGGCGCGAACGAGGCCGGCAAGACCACGTCGCTCGCCGCAGTGTCGGACCTCCTGTTCGGCTTCCCCGTCCGATCGCCATACAACTTCATGTACGACTATGCGCTCCTGCGGGTCGGCGCCGTGCTCGAGGACGAGGGCGCGACGCTGGCCTGCCGCCGCAAGAAGGCTCCGAACGCGTCGCTACTGGGTCCGGACGACCGGCCGATCGACGAGGGACCGCTCCTCACAATGCTCAGGGGACAGACGAGGGAGACCTTCGGCCTCTCGTTCAGCCTGGACCAGGAGGGCCTACGGGCCGGCGGCAAGGCGATGGTCGAGGCCCGCAACGATCTCGGCCGGGCGCTGTTCGCGGCAGGCTCCGGCCTGACCGGAGTCTCGGACGAGCTGGCGCGGCTGGAGGAGGAGGCGGACGCCATCTGGGGTCCACGCGCGTCCAACAAACGCTCCTTCACCGTCGCGCAGCGCGAACTGGAGGCGGGTCTGCGCTCCATCCGCGACCGGTCGCTCCGACCGAGGATCTGGACCGACGCGAGGGCGGCGGTGGCGACCGCGCAGGCCGCGTTGGACGACGCCCAACGCCGGCGCGACGAGCTGCTCGCCGAGATGAGCCGCGCGGAACGGATCCGCCGGATAGCGCCGTCGGCGCGCCTGCGGGCGGAACATCTGGCCGCACTCAAGGCACACGGCGCGACCATCGAGCTGGCTGCCCAGCGCGAGGAGGCGGCGGAAACCGCGATGGCCGAGGCCGCGTCCGCCGGCCGCGCGAAGGCCGCCGCGGCGAACCTGGCCGAGGAAGCGGGCGAGCGCGTGAATGCGCTCGTGGCGGACGAGGCGATACTGGCCCAGGCGGACCTTGTCGACGCGCTCGTGACCGCCTCGGGAGCGGTCGCGAAGGCGAGCAGCGACATGGTGCGGCTCAGGACCGAGCACGCCACCCGGACCGGCCGGATCGAACGCCTGCGAGAGGAGGCCGGCGCGCTGGCCGCCGATCCACCATCACGCATTGTCAGCGCGAGGCTGCGCGAACTCGCGCTCGCGCACGTCGAGGACAGGTCGGCGATCGCCCAGATCGCGCAGAGCGAGGAGGAGCTCGACGAACGGCGGAAGGCAGCGTCCGGTCTCCCGCGCAAGGCCGACGACAACCCGAAGATCGACTTGGGTTCGGTCATCGCCGCCGTCGACGCCGCGCGAGCGCTCGGTGCCGACATCGACGCCCGCTGCCAGTCGCTGCGGAGCGCGGCCGACGCAGCCTCGACGACCTTGGCGCGGTCGCTTTCGCGGCTGGCGCCGTGGCGCGGCGACGACGTGGCGCTCCTGGAGCTTCCCCGGATCGGACAGGCGGAGATCGACGAGGCGCGCACGGCCATGGCGAACCTCTCGGCCGAAGCCGAGCGGGAGGCCGCCGCCGCCGGCCGTGCCCGGGAGGAGGCCGCGGCCCTCTCCCTCCAGATGGAGCAGCTCGCCTCCGGGAGCGCGGTTGCCGCGGAGGACATCCAGAGCGCGCGCACCGCCCGCAACGAACACTGGCGCCCACTCCGCGACCACATCCTGGCCGCCGCGCCGGTCGCCGCGCCGAGCGAAGCCGTCACTGTCTTCGAAGCCACGCTGGCGGAGGCGGACCAGCTCAGCGACCTGCGGTTCGCGGCGGCCGACGAGTCGAGCCGTCTCGCCGACATGCAGGACCGGATCGCAAAGCTCACGCTCGACGCGGAGCAGGCGGAGCTCCGCGCGAAGGGCGCCGAGCAGCGCGTCAACACCGAACGCGGCGCCTGGCGGGAGAGGCTGGAAGCGGCGGGCCATGTCGACATGGAGCCGACGCGCCTCGTCGCCTGGAACGCCGCAAGGGACGTCGCCGAAGCGGCGCACGCCGCATCCGTCGCGGCGATGGCAGAAGTCGAGGCGGCCAACGTCCGCCGGGCAAAGGTGCGCCAGGCACTCGCATCATGCCTCCCCGAGGGCGCCGCGCCGCTGGACGCCGCCGAGATTGCGACCATCCTGGCGATCGCCGAGCGACTGCGGGCCGACCTCGAGGCGGCCGAGCAGCAGAGACGGCTCGACGAAGCCGCCGCAGCCCGCATCGAACAGGACGCCGACACCCTCGGACGGCGTAGGAAGCGGCTCGAAGACGCGGTGGCCGTCCGCGAAGCTCAGTGGCGCGAGCAGCTCGACCAGACCGGGCTCGACCTCGAGCTCGGGAACGCGCCCGCCGCGCTCGACATACTCGAGGAGCTGCGCGTCGAGATCGAGGCGCTGTCGGACCTGCAGGGACGGCTCGACGGGATGGAAAGGGACGCGGCGGATCACGGCGCCCGGGTCCACGCGGCCGCCGCCGCCCTCGGCGTCCCCTCGTCGGGGGACCCGGAGGAGCGGCTGACGGCGCTCCGCAGCCGCCTGACCTCCGCGCGCGCCACGGCCAAGGTCATGGACGCCCTGAAGGCCACCATGAAGGCCCGCAACGAAGAGGTGGCGGCCGAGGAGGCCAGGTTGAGGGCGGCCATGGATTCCCTCAGGAGCCTGATGGCGGAGACGGGCTCGGAGGGCGTCGACGAGCTCGCCGTCGCCATCGCGCGCTCCCGCGCGGTCAGGGCACTCCGAGAAGCGGTCGCGGATGCCGAGACGGCGATCACATCGGCCGGCGATGGCAAGGGTCTCGTGGAACTCCTCGGATCCCTCGACGGCGTCGATCCGGACGGCCTGGCGGCCAGGACGCAGACGCTCGCGTCCCAACTGGCGGACCTCAACGCCGAGGTGGATGCCGCAGCCGGGGTGCTCGGGGATGCACGGAGGGCATTCGCTAATCTCGAGCAGGAGGGAGACAGCGCCATCGACGCTGCCACGGACGCGGGGCAGGCTCGCGCGGAGCTGGCGGTCCTTTCGGAGCAATACATCCTGAAGCGGGCGCAGGCGGTGACGCTGCGTTGGGCGATCGAGAGATATCGCGAGCAACACCAGGATCCGATGCTGCTTCGCGCCTCGGAGCTCTTCTCGGCCCTGACGATCGGGCGATACGCCGCGCTGCGGATCGACAGCGACGCCGCTTCGCCGCGCCTCCTCGGACTCCGTGACGACGGCAGGACCGTCGTCGAGGTCGGCGCCATGAGCGAGGGTACCACCGACCAGCTGTTCCTCGCATTGCGCCTGGCCGCCGTCGAGCAGTCCGTCGCCGCGGGCGTGCGCCTGCCGTTCCTCGCCGACGACCTCTTCGTCAACTTCGACGACGACCGGTCCGAAGCGGGCTTCCGCGTGCTGGCGGAGCTCGCCAGGTCGACGCAGGTCCTCTTCTTCACCCACCATCCCCACCTCGCCTCGATCGCCCGCTCCGTGGTTGGGGCCGACATCCACTCGGAGTGCGCGCTAGGGTGAGACCCGCGCCGCCTGCGCGTCTCTAGTGTTCAGGCCGTATAATTCGCCACGAGTGCTCTCACCGAACGACTGCACTGCGGCGCCACAGCGCTCATGCTCTTTTCCCGCGGCTTCATCTTCGACCTGCTGCGATCGGCGATCCACAGCGTGACGTTAGTCGGCTTCGACGGAAGACTCGCTAGGTGCGGCATGTTCTGCACACCAGGGAGCGCGCGACATTACAAACTGTCCGCGTCGTGGCAGAAATCGCCAAGACGACGGGATCCCGCCGTGAAAAGCCCACGCAGCGGCAATCGTCAGCGTGGAGAAGAAAGCCGCGATGGCACAGAGATGTCCATTTCCTGCTATACTGGCGCTTCAAGCTGCCATTCCGCAATCGGCCCAATAGCCGCCTAGGCTCGCTTCCGGAATTTTCCCTTGATCACTTTGCCTCCGACGCGAAGCTGATCGAGATAATCCGACCACCACTGCGCCATGCGGACGCGCTCAGCCCAGTGCGCCCCTCGGTTATACGCTGCTCGAACCCGATCTCTCTCGCCGTGCGCTAGTGCCCGCTCGATTGCGTCAGGATGCCAAAGACCGGATTCGTTGAGCAAGGTGCTCGCCATCGCTCGAAAGCCGTGACTGGTCATCTCATCATGGTCAAAGCCCAGCCGCCGGAGTGCGGTGTTCAACGTATTCTCACAGATCGAGCGCTTGGTCGTATGCAGAGCTGGGAACAGAAACTCGCTCGGTCTCGCGAGCGACCGCAATTCCTGGAGCAGATAGACCGTCTGACGTGACAACGGCACGGCATGTGGCTGCTTCATTTTCATGCGCTCAGCTGGCACACGCCAGACCTTGTCCGCAAAATCGATTTCGCTCCACTTCGCCTGTCGCAATTCGCCGGGGCGCAGGAACACGTGCGGTGCTATCCGCAATGCAAACAGCGTCTCCGGACGCCCCTTATAATCCTCGATCGCTCGCAACAGATCGCCGACCTTTTTCGGCTCAACGATCGCGGCGTGATGCTTGACCTTGGGTACCGTAAGGGCCCCGCGCAAAATGTCCGCCGGATTGCGGTCGGCGCGCAGCGTGGCGAAGCCATATCGAAAAACGCGGCCGGCAAACGCTCGAAGTCTCAGCGCGGTCTCGTGGTGCCCGCGACGCTCGACCCGCTTCAATACGTCGAGCAGTTCATGTGGAGTTATCGAAGCGATGGGCCGGCCGGCGATGCCGCCCAACAACTCGAGAAACCAGCGCGCCTTCTTGATGGTGGCAGGAGATTTTCCCTCCCGCTCCATCTTCTCGATGAATTCCTCTGCCACCAGCTTGAAGGTGGTTTTGGCGGCGAGTTCAGCCTCGAGCCGCTTCTCCTGCTTTTCCTGAACGGGATCGATGCCGTCGATGAGCTGCGCGCGCGCCTCGTCGCGCTTCTTGCGCGCTTGCTGGACCGTCACGGAGGGAAAGGTACCGAGCGAAAGCTTTCGCTCGGTACCGAAGACCTTGAAGCGAAATCTCCACAGGAGGGCACCGGTTGGCTGGACCAATAGAAACAGCCCGTCGGCGTCAGGCACCTTGTAGGGCCGCGCTTGGGGTTTCAACGCGCGAATCTGCACATTCGTAAGCATGGTGGACCACGCCTCCTTGGCTCGTTCGTGGTCCACCGATTCGTGGTCCATTTTGAGTGGACCACGACGGAACATAATGAGATTTCGTGGGACCGACGAGAGCCAATATATCGCAGATTTCTGCGGTTTTCTAGCCTTGTTCTCGGTATGGTCTGGTGCCGCTTACAGGACTCGAACCTGTGACCCCCGCATTACGAATGCGATGCTCTACCAACTGAGCTAAAGCGGCATACCGGCGGGGCCCGCAACGAGCCCCGGCAAGGTCGCGGCGGTTAGCAGGTCCTCCCGGGCCTGACAAGCGCCGCGCGCACCGCCTGCGCCGACCGTCCAACCGGAGCGCCCGCCGGAAGCAGTTGGGCGCACAATGCCTTTACGCAACGTTTACCACATCCGGTGCACAACGGCCGGGTGATGGGCGGTTATTCGTTCGGTGAGGGTCTTTTGCGTAATGGATAATGTTCGCGGCTTCGACGAGGATCGGACCGGTACGGATGACGAGGCCGCCTATGCCGGCGGCACCGAACCCGTGCTCGACATCGGCAGCGATGAGCGCCGGATGCATGTCCGCGCCTATAATCACTGGGTGTCGCTGCTGCAGGGCCGCGCCTATCCCTCGATCGAGGATCTCGACCCCGCCAGCATCGCCGATTTCGGCCCGCACAGCGTGCTGCTCGATTTCTCGCGCGGGATCGAGGACCCGATCATCGCCTTTCTGGGCAGCGCGCTGCGCGAGGAATGCGGGCTCGATTCGTCGGTCACGCAGATTTCCCAGGTGCCGAGCCGATCGCTGCTGTCGCGCCTGACCGACCATTATCTGCAGATCATCGCGAATCGCGCGCCAATCGGCTTCGAGGCCGAGTTCATCGCCACGCGCGGCCACAACACCATGTACCGCGGCATATTGATGCCCTTCTCGTCCGACGAGGATACGATCGATTTCATCTATGGCGTGATCAACTGGAAAGAGCTCGTCGATGCCGAGACACAGGCGAAGCTCGATGCCGAGGTCGCCGAATCGGTCCGCGCCGCGCCGCGCACGCCGGCCAACGCGCCGGTCTGGGCCGATGGTCCCAGCGGGGGATTCGACGGTGCCGCCCCCGAGCCGGAGATCAGCGATACGGGTATGACGGTCGATGACGGTTCACCGATGCTCGGCGCCAGCCTGTCCGACCAGCTGATGCTGGCGCAGCAGACCGCCGCCGCGGTCCGCGCGCACGACACGCGCAGCCGCGCGACGCTGTACCGCGCGCTGGGCCGCGCGCATGACTTTGCCGCCTGTGCCGATGCCGATCCGGCCGGGTACCAGGCGTTGCTCGACGATGCCGGGATTGCCGTGCAGCTGCGCGCGCCGATGACTCCGATCGTCAAGCTCGTGTTCGGTGCCGATTACGACAAGACGCGCCTGACCGAATTCGCCACTGTCCTGTCGCACGCACGCCGCGCAGGTGTCGCGACCGGTGGGCTGGGCGTGTTCCTCGACGGGTTCGAGGGCGGCATCAAGGGCGTGGTCAAGGCCGAACGCGCGCTGCGCCAGCCAGCATCCAAGGCGCAGGCCGATCCGGCGGACGCGCTGCGCAGCCGGCCGACTCTGGCGAGCGTGTCGATCGATACGCATGTCGCGACCGGCGATTATGTCGTGCTGCTGGCCCGTGCGGGTTCCGGCGACACGCTCGATATCGTGGCCGCAATCGACGACGACAGCGTCCTGACGCACCGCGCGATGCGCGCGGCGAGCTGACCCTCCGATCCCTCCCCCGGAGACCGGGGAAGGATTTTCGCGGCATCCCCACCCTCTTTGCGATTGTGCATTGCCATAAGGGTTGAGGTCGAAACGCGACCGGCGCATAGGTCGCCGCATGGCCAAGACTATGCTCAAATCGCTGTCGGATGCGCTTGCCGTCCGGCTGACCAAAGGCGCGCTTCCGGGCGAGTTGCAGGGGTTCGGCAAGGCCGAACGGGCGGAGGCCGCCATGTTCATGGCGGCGACCGCGGAAACCCGGGCCCCCGGCGTCCCCACCCTCTCGCTTGAGGCGATGGCCGGCACCGACCCGCGCCGCCGCATGCGACTCGCCATCGTCAATGACGACATGCCCTTCCTGGTCGATTCGATCGCCGCGACGATCGGTGCGCACAACGTCGTCATCGACCGGATCATCCATCCCGTCGTCCGGGTGACGCGCGGCGCGGACGGCGTGCTGAGCAAGGTCGATGACAGCGCCGGCGGGGCGCCCGAATCGATGATCTATATCGAGATGGAGCGCGCCGATGCGCGCGAACGCCGCGACCTGCTCACCGCATTGGAACGCAACCTGCGTGACGTGCGCTCGGCAGTGGCCGACTGGCCCGCGCTGCAGGGCGCGCTGGGTGAGGATATCGCCCGGCTCGGCCAGAATGAGGGCGCGGCGCTGCTGCAATGGCTCCTCGACGGCAACATGACCCTGCTCGGCCATGAGAAATGGCATGTCGACGGCAAGTGCGATGCGCAGCTCGGCATCAGCCGTCACCAGCATGACGTGCCGGTGCTCGCCGATGCGTCGCGCCTGCTGGCGATCAAATGGTTCGAAAAGGGCGGTGAAGCGCCGCTGCTGCTCAAGTCCAACCAGATTTCGGGCGTGCACCGCCATGTGCCGCTCGACCTGGTGCTGGTTCCGGTCATGGCCGGCAAGAAAGTCACCGGCCTGTCGATCCATGCCGGATTGTGGACCAGTGCCGCACTTGGCGCGCCGCCGCAGGAAGTGCCGGTGCTGCGCGCACGGCTGACCGCGCTGGAGGCGAAGTTCGGTTTCGATCCCAAGGGCCATACCGGCAAGGCGCTGACTCATGCGCTCGCCGCGCTCCCGCACGATCTGGTCACCGCGTTCGACACCGAACAGCTCGAAGAGCTTGCGCTGACCGCCATGTCGCTGGCCGACCGGCCGCGGCCCAAGCTGGTGCTGGTGCGCTCCACGCTCGGCCGGCATCTGTTCGCGTTCGTGTGGTTGCCGCGCGACGATTTGACCACCGCGCGGCGCGTCGCGATCGGCGAAATGCTTGCCGAGGCGGCCAATGCCAGCCTGCTCAACTGGTCGATCGCGCTTGAGGACGGCGTCGTGGCGATGATGCGCTTCACCCTCGACCTGCGTGGCGACGGCCATATGCCCGATGCCGCCCCGCTCGATGCCCGGCTCGGCCGCATGGTGCGCGGCTGGGTCCCGGCGATCGAGGCGGCCCTGACCGACACGACACGGCCCGACAGCGTCGAGCCCGCGCGTGCCGCGCGCATGGCGCTACGCTACGCCAATTGCTTCCCGCAGGGTTATCGCACCGCCAACCCGCCCGAAGAGGCCGCGCGCGATATCGTGCGGCTGTCGCGGCTGGAGACACCCGACGACCGTTCGGTGCGGCTGTACCGCGACGGCGCCGGGCAGGCGCGGCTCAAGATCTACCGCCTCGGCGGGGCGCTCGCTTTGTCCGATGCGGTGCCGGTGCTGGAGAATTTCGGCTTCCGCGTGATCGAGGAAATCCCGACTGCGCTGGCCGACGACGCCCAGGCCTTTGTCCATGAATTCCTGATCGAGATCGGACTCGGGGCAGCGCGCGACGCGTTCGGCGGCGACCCCGCGATCCTCGAGAATGCGATCGCCGCAGTGCTTGAGAACAAGGCGGAGAATGACGCGTTCAACCGGCTGATCGTCGATGCCGGCATGGCGCCGGGCGCGGTCGTGCTGTTCCGCGCCTGGTTCCGCTATCTGCGCCAGGCCGGGATGACCTACGGCCTGGTCACGGTGGTCGACGCGCTGCGCCGCGCGCCGAAGGTCGCCGCCTCGCTGATCGACCGGTTCAACGCAGCGCATGATCCGGCCCGCACCGCCAAGGCGGCCGCCGCGATCGAAACCGCTGACGGCGCGATCGAGCGCGGGCTCGACGCCGTGTCGGCGATCGACGACGACCGCATCCTGCGCGCGCTGTACAGCGTGATCGCCGCGACGCTGCGCACCAACGCCTTTGCGCCGGCCGGCCAGGTCGCCCTCGCCTTCAAGCTCGACAGCCATCTCGTCCCCGGCCTGCCCGCGCCGGTGCCGTGGCGTGAGATCTGGGTCTATTCCCCGCGCGTCGAGGGCATCCATCTGCGCGCCGGTCCGGTCGCACGCGGTGGCCTGCGCTGGTCCGACCGGCGCGACGACTTCCGCACCGAGATCCTCGGCCTGATGAAGGCGCAGCGCGTCAAGAACGCGGTGATCGTGCCGACCGGCGCCAAGGGCGGCTTCTATCCCAAGCAGCTACCGGCATCGTCGAACCGCGACGCCTGGCTGGCCGAGGGGACGGAAAGCTACCGCGTGTTCATTCGCTCGCTGCTATCGATCACCGACAATATCGTCGAGAACAAGGTCGTCCATCCCCGCTCGGTCGTGGTTCATGACGGCGAGGACCCCTATTTCGTGGTCGCCGCCGACAAGGGCACCGCGACCTTCAGCGACGTCGCCAATGCGATCGCGCTCGAGCATAATTTCTGGCTCGGCGATGCCTTCGCCAGCGGCGGCTCGGTCGGCTATGACCATAAGGCGATGGGCATCACCGCCAAGGGCGCCTGGCTCTCGGTACAGCGCCACTTCGCCGAGCGCGGCGTCGATGTGCAGACCGATCCGATCACCGTGGTCGGCTGCGGCGACATGTCGGGCGACGTGTTCGGCAACGGCATGCTGTTGTCGAAGACGCTGAAGATCCTCGCCGCGTTTGACCATCGCCACATCTTCCTCGATCCCGATCCCGATCCCGCAGCGAGCTGGGAGGAGCGCAACCGCATGTTCGCGCTGCCGCGGTCGAGCTGGGCGGATTACGACGCCAAGCTGATCTCCAAGGGCGGCGGCGTGTTCCCGCGCACCGACAAGACGATCAAGCTGTCGAAACAAATCCGCGCCGCGCTCGGCCTCGACGCGGCCGAGATGGAGCCGACCGCGCTGATCTCCGCGATTCTGAAAAGTCGGGTCGACCTGATCTGGTTCGGCGGCATCGGCACTTATGTGAAGGCAGCGGCGGAGAACAACATCCAGGTCGGCGATCCTGCCAATGACCGGCTGCGCGTCAATGCCGAGGAGCTGCGCGCGACCGCGATCGGCGAGGGCGCCAATCTCGGCGTCACTCAGGCCGGGCGCATTGCCTTTGCCGCGCGCGGCGGGCGGATCAACACCGACTTCATCGACAATTCGGCCGGTGTCGATTGCTCGGATAATGAGGTCAACATCAAGATCGCGCTCAACCGCGAGATGATCGAGGGCCGCCTCGCCTATGAGAAGCGCAACGTGCTGCTCGCCAGCATGACCGACGATGTCGCGCATCTCGTGCTTGAGGATAACCGGCTGCAAACGCTTGCCCTGTCAGTGATGGAGCATGACGGGCCGCAAGCGGTGCCCAGCTATGTCCGCGTGATCGAGATCTTCGAGGATGGCGGCCGGCTCGACCGCCTGGTCGAGGGACTGGCGTCGAACGATGACCTGCTGCGCCGCGTGCAAGAGAATCGCGGCCTGACCCGGCCTGAGCTCGCCGTGCTGCTGGCGACCGCGAAGCTCGCGCTGCAGGATTCGATCGAGCATGGCGAGCTCGGTGCCGATCCGGCGCTTGCGCCCGATCTCCATGCCGCCTTCCCGCCGGCGATGCGCAAGAAGTTCGGCGCGGCGATCGACAGCCACCGGCTGCGTGGTGAGATCGTGGCGACCAAGCTCGCCAACCGCATCATCAACCGCATGGGCGTGCTCTATCCGTTCGAGCTCGCCGAGGAGGAAGGCGCGGCGATGAGCGACATCGCGGCGATGTTCGTCGTGGCCGAGCGGCTTTTCGACCTGCCTGCCCTATGGAAGGAGATCGAGACTGCGGCGATGCCCGAAGTGGCACGCATCGCATTGTTCGATGAGGTCGCGGTGGCGACCCGGGCGCAGATCGCCGACCTGCTGCGCATTACCCATCCCGGCACCGGCCCCGGCGAGGTGCTGGCGCGGATCGCCAAAGGCATTGGCGAGCTCGACAAGCAGCACAAGGCGCTGCTGCGCGACGAAGCCAATGCACAGAGCGCGCGGATCGCGGGCCGGCTCGAAGAGGCCGGGGCGCCGAAGAAGCTGGTGCAGAAGGTCGTGCGGCTGTTCGAGCTCGACGGCGCGGTCGGCCTTGCCGATCTCGGCAACCGGCTGAAGCTCGACGAGACAGTGCTGACTCATGCCTTTACCCGGCTCGGCCAGGCGCTCGGTCTCGACTGGGCGCAGACCAATGCCGCGCGGATCAGCCCGAGCGATCCGTGGGAGCGGCTGCTGATCGCCGGTCTGGCGCGCGACTTCCAGCAATTGCGGCTCGATTTCCTCGGCCGCAGCGAGCGCGATCCGCAGGCGCTGGTCGAGAGCTGGCTGACCGCCAATGCCCAGCGCGTGGCGCAGTTCAAGGCGGTGGTCGACCGTGCCCGCAACGCGCCGGCGCCGAACGCGGCGATGCTGGCGCAGATCGCCGGCCAGGCGCGGGTGCTGCTGGGGCGGTGACTTCCTGATCCTCCCCGGCACGAAGTGTCGGGTTGGACTGCCCCCCGGCAGTCCAAGATCATGCTAGGAGCATGATCGACCCGACGCTGGGAACCGCCCGCTTACTTCAAGCGGGTGGTGGAGGGGGCTCTCCATAAGCGATACGCTGCTTGACACGCCCCCTCCACCATTTGCTGAAGAGCAAATGGTCCCCCTCCCCGAGCCGGGGAGGATACCCTTTGCAATTGAGAATCGTTCGCGTTATCGCGAGTCATTCTCAATATGAGTCGGGATGCGCCTCCACCCATGAACAGCCCGGCCGCGCGGCAAAAGCCACGGCGCAAGACCTTCTGGCTCAAACAGCTCCACACCTGGCACTGGATCAGTTCGGCGGTCAGCCTGATCGGGCTGTTGCTGTTCGCGGTCACCGGCTTCACGCTCAACCATGCCGCCGATATCGAGGCGAAACCGGTGGTCGCGGAGCACGCCGCCCAGCTCCCCAAGGCCCTGTTGCCGCAGATTGCTCCCAATGATGCGCCCGACACCAAGAAACCACTGCCCGTGCCGGTCGCGCGCTGGGTCGAACAGACCTTCTCGGTCGGCGCGGGCGGCGAGGCGGAATGGTCGGCCGATGAGGTCTATCTGCCGCTACCGCGCCCCGGCGGCGATGGCTGGGTAACGATCGAGCGGGCGACCGGCGCGGTGACGTCCGAATTCACCGATCGCGGCTGGATCAGCTATCTCAACGATCTCCACAAGGGCCGCAACGCGGGCAAGGCGTGGAGCTGGTTCATCGACATCTTCGCCTTTGCCTGCCTGATCTTCGCGCTGACCGGGCTGGTGCTGCTCTGGCTGCACGCCGCCAAGCGCCCGGTCACCTGGCCGCTGGTCGCGCTGGGTTTCGCCATTCCGGCAATCATCGCCGTCATCTTCATCCATTAAGGGAGCCTATCGATGCAGCTTCGCCACCATCTCATCCTGACCGGAACCGCCGCCGGGCTGATCGCCACCGGCCCTGCCGCAGCACAGTCGGTCGACGTGTCGATCACCGTCCCGCGGCTGTCGGTCGCCGAGTATCACAAGCCCTATGTCGCGGTGTATCTCGAGGCGACCGGCGCGCCCGCCAAGACGCTGTCGATCTGGTACGATGTCGCCAAGGCAAAGGACGAAGGCCGCAAATGGCTCAATGAAGTGCGCGGCTGGTGGCGCGCTTCGGGCCGGTCGGGCAGCTATATCGCCGACGGCAGCTCGGGCGCGACACGCGCGCCGGGCGTGCAGAAGATCAGCATCAACGCCGCGCGGCTCGGCGGGCTCAAGCCCGGCCAGTACACGCTGGTGGTCGAGGCCGCGCGCGAAGTCGGCGGGCGCGAGGTGATCCGCCTGCCCTTCTCCTGGCCGCTCAAGCCGGGCCAGACGATCCAGGCCGCGGGCACGACCGAGCTCGGCGCCGTTTCCGCCACCTTCAAGCCGTAACCAAGAGGATCGCTTCCATGACCAAGCTCCGTGCAACGCTCCTCGCCGCTCTCGGCACCGTCGCAATCGCCGCCCCGCTGCAGGCGCACCGCCTGTGGCTGCTGCCCTCGACCACGATCGTGTCGGGTGACGACGACTGGATCACCTTCGATGCCGCCGCATCGAACGACCTGTTCTTCCCCGATCATCAGCCGCTTCGTGCCGAACCAGCCGTGATCCAGCCCGACGGCACGCCGGGGAAGGTCGAGCATGTCAATATCGGCCAGTACCGCGCGACCTTCGACCTGCACATGGTGCAGAAGGGCACGTACAAGCTGGTGGTGCAGAATGGCGGCGTGATGGGCAGCTTCAAGGTTGGCGGCGTCGAGCAACGCCTGCCGCGCGGCACCAGGCCGGACCAGCTCGCCACCGCGATCCCGGCCGGCGCGACCGATGTGAAGCTGACCGAATCCGTCAACCGCAACGAAGTGTTCGTAACGGCCGGCGCGCCGACCGAAACGGTGCTGAAACCGACCGGTGTCGGCCTTGAGCTGGTCCCGGTGACCCATCCGAACGATCTCGTCACCGGCGAGCCGGCGACGTTCCGCTTCACCGCCGACGGCAAGCCCGCCGCGCAGCTGACCGTCACCGTCATTCCCGGCGGCAGCCGCTATCGCAAGTCAGTCGATGAGAAGACCTTCACCACCGATGCGGCAGGACAGGTCGCGATCAGTTGGCCGGCAGCGGGCATGTACTGGATCAACGCCACCGCCACCGCGCCGAGCACTGCCATCCCCAATGCGAGCAAGCGCATGAGCTACACCGCCGTGCTCGAGGTGCATCAGCCCTGAACATGTACCAGCCTCGCATTGCCATTCCGCCGGCGGTATCCGCCGACGCATTCCGGCGGCGCGACCCCGGCGCAGGCGTGATCGCGCTGGGCGGTGCGACGATGGGCACGACCTGGAGCGCCCGGATCGTTTCGCCACGCCCGGCGGCCGAGCTGAACGGAGCCATCGAACGCGCGCTGGACGATGTCATCGATGAGATGAGCCATTGGGAAGCGGGCTCGCTTCTCTCGCGGGTGAATGCCGCGCCGGTCGGCGAGTGGCACAGCCTGCGCGCCGATCTCGCTTATGTCCTCGATGCCGGCCTCGCCGTGGCGGACGCGAGCGGTGTCGCGTTTGATCCCGCCGCCGGGACGCTGGTCGACCTGTGGGGCTTCGGCCCGGCCGGTGCGCGCACCGGGCGACCGAGTGACGAAGAGATCGCCGCGACAGCCTCGGGCCGAGCCGCGATCGAGCGGCAGGGCAACCGCGTCCGCCGCACCGCCGATGTGCGGATCGACCTGTCGGGCATCGCCAAGGGCTTTGCGGTCGATGCGCTGGCCCGCGCGCTGCTTGCGCTCGGCATACGCGATTTCCTGGTCGAGATCGGCGGCGAGCTGCGCGGCGAGGGGACGAAGCCCGACGCCCAGCCCTGGTGGGTCGATCTCGAACCGCCGCCCGGCGCGCGCCTGACCCCGATCCGGCTTGCGCTGCACGGTGTCTCGGTCGCGACCTCGGGCGATTATCGCCGCTTCTTCGATGCCGACGGCACACGCTACGCCCATGTGATCGACCCGCGCACGCGCGCACCGCTGGTCAATGACGTGGCATCGGCGAGCGTGATCCATGCTGAGTGCATGATGGCCGATGCCTGGGCCACGGCACTGATGGTGCTCGGCGCGGAGGACGGCATGGCGCTGGCCGAGCGCGAAGGACTGGCGGCGCGGATCGTGCTGCGCGACGGGGCCGAGCATCGCGAACTGCTGTCGAGCCCGTTGCAGGCAATGCTCGATTAGGGAGCCGCGGTGCTGTTTCATGCTGTTATTTGCGCCAAATTTTTCCGATGCTGTTAAGTTGGATTTTCAGAGGAAATTTCCGCTTTCTTTTCAGCAAGATGGGTACCTCCGATGCTGTTATTCAATAACAGCATGAAAACAGCAGATAGCAGCATATAACAGCATGCGCTTTTGCCGGAACAGCCTGGACTGTCCGTGTGGTTTTTATCGTCATGAGAAAGAGCGCGGACGGATGCCGGGAGGCATCCTGTCCAGCTCCACTCTGTCATTGCGGACGCCTGACTTGAATCATTCTGCCTAATTCCTCCCTCGTGCAGCGGGGAGGGACTATCCTCAGGCCTCGGCCCAGCGGCGCAGGAGGTTGTGATACACCCCGGTCAACCGGATCACCGCCGCATCGTCCTGCCCCTGCGCCGCAGCGACCGACTGTACGCCCTGGTCGAGTTCGAACAGGATGCGCCGCGCGCCGTCGTCGCGCACCATCGACTGGATCCAGAAGAAGGACGCGGTACGCGTGCCGCGCGTCACGGGCTCGACCTTGTGCAGGCTCGAGGCGGGATAAAGCAGCATATGGCCAGCGGGCAGCTTGACCGACTGGCGGCCGAACTGGTCCTCGACCACCAGCTCGCCGCCGTCATATTCCTCGGGCTCTTCAAGGAAGAGCGTCGCCGACAAGTCGCTGCGGATGCGGAAATCGCTGCCGCGGCGGATGCGGATCGCATTGTCGACGTGCAGGCCGAATGCCTGTCCCCCTGCATAGCGGTTGAACAGAGGCGGAAAGACCTTGAGCGGCAAAGCGGCGGCGACGAACAGCGGTGACGCGGCGAGCGCATCGAGCACCAGATTGCCGGCGCGCTTCGCCGCATCCGACTCCTCGGGCAATTGCTCGTTGCGCTTGGCCAGCGCCGATTGCGCGCCCGAGGTGGCATTGCCGTCGATCCAGTGCGCCGCATCGATCAGCGCGCGGATCTCGGCGACCTGGCCCGGGTCCAATACATCGGGAATGGCGATCATCATCTCACACCGCTCCGCAATGCCGCGACGCCGCGGGTGGGGAAATCCGGTACAGGCGAGGCAGCGAGCCATGCCGCCGCCTTGTCGATGAACGCCGGAGTCGCCGTCTCGCCGACCCGGCCAAGCCAGCCCAGCGCCTCGTCAATCCGGCCCGCATCACCGAGCAGTCGAGCATGGTTGAACTGGCCGCGAAAATCGCCGCCCTCGGCCGCCTTTGCGTAGCAATTGGCAGCGACGCCCATGTCGCGTTCAACCACCCAGCCATCCTCATGAAAGCTGCCGACGAAATTGATCGCCTTGGCATTGCCCATCGCCGCTGCCTTTTGCAGCCAGCCAAGCGCCGCCGCCTTGTCCTCGACCACGCCGTCGCCAAGCGCGAGCAGAGTCGCATAATTGTACATCGCCCAGTCCAGGCCCTGTTCGGCGGCGATACGGTAGCATTCCGCCGCTCGGGTCTTGTCCGGTGCAGTGCCCCAGCCAAGGTCGTAGCAGCGCCCGACCATGTTGAGCCCCATGACATGATGCTGCGCCGCCGCCTTGGTGAACCAGCCGAGCGCAGCGCGCGGATCGGGTGCGACGCCGGTGCCGTCGAGCAGCATCTGGCCGTACACCGCCTGCGCCTCGGCAACCCCAGCTTCGGCCGCCTGAAGCACGAACGCCGCCCGCTCCTCCGGCGATGCGGAAAGGCGTGCAGCGATGTCGTCGGGCGTCAGCGTGTCGAGAGTTGCGCGATCCATGACGCTAGCTAACCACCTCGTCCCGGTCGTGTCGAGCAACACGGCCGGGACGGGAGCCAGTCTTAAAAGCCGAAGCTCAGCGTCGCGAAGGCCGAGCGGCCGGGAGCGATCGCAGCATAATGCGAGGTATAGACCTGGCTGAAATAGGTCTTGTCGGTCAGGTTCTGCACATTGACCGCCAACTGCACCTTGTCGGTGAATTTATAGGCGACCCGCGCATCGAAGCGCACATATCCGGGCACGGTGCGCGAGATGACCCGGGTTGCCGAAGTGATTGTGATCACGCCAGCGGAGGTCTGCGCCGCGGACCGGTTGTCCTGATAGCCGCCGAACACGCGGCTGGTGTAGAAGGCGCCACCGCCGAAGGAGAATTTGCCGACGTCCAGATTGCTCCACAACGTGGCGCTGTGCTTGGCGGTCTGTGGCGCCTGCTTGCCGGTATTGACCGACACCACCTGCACCGTCGTGGCCTTGGCTGCACCAACCGCTGCGACCGTCAACGCGGTGAAGCCGCCATCGGTGATCTTGGGGTCAAGATAGGTATAGCCGCCGAACACCGTCCAGCCAGGCAGGATCGTGCCGTTGACGCCGAATTCGACACCGCGAATGCGGCGCTTGCCGATATATTCGATATTGTTGTTCGGGCCGGTGACACGGGCATTTTCGGTCTTGGTCTGGAACACAGCGAGGCTCAGATTGAGCTTACCGTCGAACAGGTCGGCCTTGGCGCCGACTTCCGCGGACTTGGTCTTTTCGACCTTCAGCGCATCAAGCGGCGTGGTGACCGCGCCGGCCACGCTTGTCGGGAGCGCGTTCTGCTCCTGGCCTTCGCCGAGCAGCGAGTTGGGCGGCGTCGCCGAGGTGGCGTAGCTGGCATAGAGGCTGGTGTTCTTGGTCGGCTTGAAGACCAGGCCGGCCTGGTAATTGAAGATCTCGTCGGTGCGTTCGAACTCGACCACGCTGGTCGCGGTGATCGGCTGTCCCGGACGCAACCTGGTGGTGAAGCGGTCATAGCGCAGCCCGATATTGAGGATCAGCGGCTCGGCGAGCGTGATCGAATCGAAACCATAGACGCTCTGCGTGCTGGCATCATTCTGAGTCTCGGCGATCGGCAGATTGCGCACGATCGGCGCGGCGACGGTCGACGTGTCATTGGCGTAATTGACCCAGTTTGCGTCGGGGTTGGGATTGAACAGATCGACGCAATAGAAGCGCGCGATCGACGCGGCATTACAGCGTGGCGAGATCGTCGACCCGGTCGAGAGCAATTCGGTGTTGGAGGCGTTGACGAAGCCGCGCGTCACGAACGCGCCGCGCCGCGCCTTTTCCCAGGAGAATTCCGCGCCGACCGAGAAGCTGTGCTTGATCCCGCCGGTGTCGAATTCACCGTACAGGTCGGTCTGGTTGACGATGCTCTTGGTATAGCCATAGCGCGTGTTGGCGCGTGTCCACACATAGCCGCCGGTCAGCACATCGCCGTTGCCAGGATTGGTCGCGCGGGTGCCGAACACATTGCCCTGGCTGTCGTCGGGCAGCAGGAAAATATAGGCCTGATCATTATGCGTGTAGCGCGACGTGTTGCGCAGCGTGACGCCGCCAAAGTCATGTTCGACCCGGATCGTCGCCTGCTGCGTCGTCGCATCGCGGAAATCACGGTTCTTGAGGCCGTAGAAGGTCGAGCGATCGACCGTGCCGGTGCGGCCACCGGCGGTGGTAATCCTGCCGAGCGCTGGCTCCGAGTAGCTGTTGCCGAGCGGCGCATTGGCGATGGTGTAGAGAAACGGAATGCCACTGTCGGGCAGCTCATGGCTTTCGAGATAATAATAGGATGCGGTCAGCCGGGTCGGCGTGCCGAGGCCGATCGTCACCGACGGGGCAAAGCCCCAGCGCTTCTGCCAGATCGCATCGCGGCCGGCGACGTCCTGGTCATGCCACATGCCCTCGAGGCGGACGGCCACCGTGTCGCTGATCTTGTGGTTCACATCGATCGTCGCGCGCTTATAATCGGCGGTGCCGTAGCTGATCGCCGCGTTCACGAAATCGGCTGCGCGCGGCAGTTTCGACAGGATGTTGATCGATCCGCCCGCACTGCCGCGGCCGCCGAGTGTCGAATCCGACCCGCGTACGATCTGGATCGAATCGACCGCGAATATCTCGCGCGTCTGCGCCGCGAAGTCGCGCACGCCATCGACATAGGTGCTGCCCTGGCTGTCGAAGCCGCGGATAAAGGGGCGGTCGCCGATCGGGTTGCCGCCCTCGGCCGCGCCAAAGGTGATGCCCGGAACGGTGCGCAAGGCATCGGCGAGGCTGGCCGAGCCGGTCTGATCGATCACGTCACGCGGCAGGATCACGACCGAGCGCGGCGTATCGACGGGTGCCGCGACATCCTTGGGCGACGCATTGGGCAGATCGCGGCGGTCAGTGACGAGGATGTCGTCGTCGCGGCGTTGCGCGGCATCGGCGGCATCGGCGGACGCCGTATCGGTACCGTCCTTGGCCATGGCCGGGGCAGTCGCGAACGCGCCGACGCACGACAAGGCAAGGAAAGCAGGCACAGCGGCGCTGCGTGAAACGGTGCCCGGACGGCGCATGACGGTAATCCCCTTAGATGGTGAAGGGGCGGCTATTGCGAGTCACTCTCATTGTCAACGCTACTGAGAGTAATTCTCATCCATGTTGGAGAAAAGCCAACTGCGCAGAGCACTGGCGAGATTGGGCGGGGCATCGGCGCGAATGCGGATCGCGTCGATCTCGGCGATCAGCGCATTGAGCGGTAGGGCGTGTTTGGCCGCCGCCGCTTCAAGCCCAGCCCAAAAAACGGGCTCCAGGCTGATCGAGGTCTGGTGGCCGGCAATGGTGACGGAGCGTTTGATCGGGCCGTGGAAGCCGGTTGGGGGTGCGGTGATCATTTAAATTCCTCCCCGGCACGGGGAGGGGGACCAGCGCAGCCGGTGGAGGGGGTAGGCCGGCAACGTTACGCTGCTTGGCACGCCGCCTCCACCACGCGCTGAAGAAGCGCGCGGTCCCCCTCCCCGTGCCGGGGAGGAATTAAATGACCGCCCCATCCCATCACTCCGAATCGAACAGCGCGGCGAGCTGTTCGATGATCGTGCCGCCGAGCTGATCGGCATCCATGATCGTCACCGCGCGCTGGTAATAGCGCGTCACGTCATGGCCGATACCGATCGCGACCAGCTCGACCGGCGACTTGGTCTCGATCCAGCCGATCACCTGGCGCAGATGACGTTCGAGATAGCTGCCCGAATTGACGCTGAGGGTGGAATCGTCGACCGGCGCACCGTCCGAGATGACCATCAGGATCTTGCGCTCCTCCGGTCGCCCGATCAGCCGGCCATGCGCCCAGAGCAACGCTTCGCCGTCGATATTCTCTTTCAGCAGCCCTTCGCGCATCATCAGCCCGAGCGACGTTTTCGCACGGCGCCACGGTTCATCGGCCTTTTTGTAGACGATGTGTCGCACGTCGTTGAGCCGGCCCGGCTGGGGCGGGCGCCCCGCGGCAAGCCAGGTCTCGCGTGCCTGCCCGCCCTTCCAGGCGCGGGTGGTGAAGCCGAGAATCTCGGTCTTGACCCCGCAACGTTCCAGCGTGCGCGCAAGAATGTCGGCGCTGATCGCGGCGATCGAGATCGGGCGGCCGCGCATCGAACCGCTATTGTCGATCAGCAGCGTCACGACCGTGTCGCGGAAATCGGTCTCGCGCTCGACCTTGTAGCTCAGCGACAGCATCGGGTTGACCACGATCCGCGCCAGCCGCGCGGCGTCGAGAATCCCTTCCTCCTGGTCGAAATCCCAGCTGCGGTTCTGCTGCGCCATCAGGCGGCGCTGCAGCCGGTTGGCGAGCTTGGTCACCACACCCTGCAGATGCACCAGCTGCTGGTCGAGATAGGAACGCAGCCGCGCCAGTTCGTCAGCGTCGCACAGCTCGGTCGCGGCGATCACCTCGTCATAGGCGGTGGTCCAGGCCTTGTAGTCGAATTGCGCGCCGAAATCCTGCAGCGGCCGGTTGGGGCGGACCGGGAGCATGCCCTCTTCGCCCTCGTCGCCGGGCTCGCCGTCCATATCGTCATACTGGTCGTCGCCCTGCTCGCTCGACTCGCCATCCTGCGATTCGGCATCGCGGTCCTGGCCCCGCGCCTCGATCTCGCTTTGGCCCTCGTCACCCTCGTTCTCGCCGTCCTCGCCCTCGTCAGACTGCTGGTCCTCGGTGCCCTCGTCATCGCTGCCGCCTTCCTCGCTGTCGTCCGGGATCATATCCCCCTCGACCAGTTCGAGATCCTCGAGCAGCCGCGTCGCCAGCGTCGCGAACGCGCGCTGATCGTCGATCGCCAGCGCCAGCGCGTCGAGGTCGTGGCCGGCCTTGTCCTCGATCCAATCGCGGATCAGCGCCATGCCCATTGCGGTGGTGGCGGGTGCCTCCTGCCCGGTCAGCCGTTCGCGCACCATCAGGCCGAGCGCGGTCGACAGCGGTACTTCCTCGCGGCTGCGCGCACGGGTGATCGGGTCGGCGCGCAGCTTCATGTCGAGCGCGGTCGCCAGATTGGCGGCGATCCCGGCATAGCCGCGCGAGCCAAGCGCCTCGACCCGCGCGCCCTCCACCGCATCGAACACCGAACGCGCCACCGCGTCCCCCGGTGCTGTCTTCGCGTGCAGCGCCGCGTCGTGATGCTTGAGCCGGAGCGCGAAGCCATCCGCAAAACCACGCGCTTCGGCGACCTGGTCGGCCGGCAGGGTGCGCGCCGGCATCGGCACCTTGATATGCTTGCCCGACTGAGTCGGCGCGTCGGCGGTGAAGGCGAGTTCGACCTCCGGCTCGTCAGCGAGCGCGCGCGATGTGCCGCCGAGTACGGCCTTGAACTGGTCGAGGGGCGTTTCAGTGGTCATTGGCTCAGCTCTGGCAGCACAATATGCCCGGGGGCGAAATCACGGTTCATGATCACCGTCGCTTCGCCCGATTTCGCATCATAGGCAAGCAGGGTGATCACCGCGCCGGCGATGATGTCATGCGCCGGCAGTTTTACGGTCGACAGCGTGTGCCGTGCACCGGGCAGTGCACGCATGCGGCCGAAGCCCGATGCCTCAAGGTCGAAGAAGACGCTGCCCTTTTCGCCGCCGCTGCCGGCATAGCGCAACCGGATTACGCTCTCGCCACCGATCGGCAGTCCTTCGATCAGGCCATATTCCGCCTTTGGAATAGCATAGGGCAATTTGCTCTTGCCCTTGGCGCCGACCAGAAAGGCATGGTCGAAGAAGGAATCGCCATCGGCATCGATCAGGCAATAGCGCGTGTCGAGCTTGGTCGACCGCAGCACGCCGACCATCCCGAACAGCATCTGCCCGGTCATCTGCTTGCCGATCGACCCTTCCTTGCCTTCCTCGCAGAACACCCGTTGCGGATCGCCGGGCAGGCCGGGCACGCTCGCCGCCGCGATCACCGTACCGCGCTCGAACGCGCGCTTCTCGCCCGACTGGTCCAGTGCGACCGGCGTGACGATGATCGCCGAGTCTGGCCGGCCTAGCGTACTGATCGCGACGATCGTGCCGGGCAGCACCTTCTGCTCGCCCGCCGGGGTGGTCGAGGGCAGCAAACGCAGCGGCGGCGCGCCGATCTTATAGTCTGCGGGCGCGGCAGCGAGCAGCAGCGGCACGGCGGCGAGCATCACGATCGACCGCCAACGGCGCCCATGGTCAGTCATCGATCGTTACTCCACCGCCGGAGAGACCCGGCCGTCAGCTCTTGCCGACAACGCTCTCGGGCAAATCCTTGCCGAACACGCGCTGATAATATTCCGCGACCAGCGCGCGTTCCGATTCGTCGCACTTGTTGAGGAACGACAGGCGGAACGCGAAGCCGATGTCACCGAAGATCAGCGCGTTCTGCGCCCAGGTGATCACGGTGCGCGGGCTCATCACGGTCGAGATGTCGCCATTGATGAAGCCGCGCCGGGTCAGGTCGGCGACGCGGACCATGTCCTCGACCGCCTTCTTGCCCTCCGGCTTGTCATACTCACCCGACTTGGCGAGCACGATCTGCGCCTCGACAGCGGCGGGCAGATAGTTGAGCGTGACGACGATGTTCCAGCGGTCCATCTGGCCCTGGTTGATCTGCTGCGTCCCATGATACAGGCCGCTGGTATCGCCGAGGCCGACCGTGTTGGCGGTGGAGAACAGACGGAACCACGGGTTCGGCCGGATCACGCGGTTCTGGTCGAGCAACGTCAGCTTGCCCTCGGTCTCCAGCACGCGCTGGATCACGAACATCACGTCGGGACGACCGGCGTCATATTCGTCGAACACCAGGGCGGTCGGCGTCTGCAGTGCCCAGGGCAGCAGGCCTTCGCGGAATTCAGTGACTTGCTTGCCGTCCTTGAGCACGATCGCATCGCGGCCGACCAGGTCGATACGGCTGATATGCGCATCAAGGTTGATGCGGATGCACGGCCATTTCAGGCGCGCCGCGACCTGTTCGATATGAGTCGATTTGCCGGTGCCGTGATAGCCCTGCACCATCACGCGGCGATTGTGCGCGAAGCCGGCGCAGATCGCGAGCGTGGTATCGGCGTCGAACACATAAGCCGGGTCGAGATCGGGCACGCGCTCGTCCGCTTCGCTGAAAGCGGGGACCTGCATGTCCGAATCGATACCGAACGCCTCACGGACGCTGAGCATCTTGTCGGGCGCTTCCATGATCGTCGTTTCGCGGCTGTCGGGCTGAGTATTGGGGATGTCGGTCATTATTGCCTCACGTCTGGCCTAACGCCTTAGGGTCCAAACCCGTTCATCGCAACGGTCGAGACGGAGCGGATTTAGGCGCACGGCCAGGAGCAAGGAGGGAGCGATGGCTATCCATCGTGACCGACGCGCGACGCCGCTGTGCGCCTAAAGCCGCCCGCCGCGCAGCGGTCGCCCGGAGCAAGCCGCTGGCTACGTCGCTTGCTTGCGCGTAGCTCAAGCTACGCGTCTGCGCTGCGCTCCTTGCCAGCGGCTTGCTCCGGGCGATCTCAACCATTGCGATGAACGGGTTTGGACCCTCAGCCAATGGCGGCTTCCGACTCAACAGTTCCTGAACAACTTCTATTCTTTAAATCCTGTATAATCGTACTGGAGACCCGGTCGCGCGTGCAATTACCTGTTTCGCCTCCTGGTCGAGCTGGGCCGCCTTGAGCCACCAGCCGGCCTTCTCGCCGCCCGGAAACAGCGAGTCGGGCAGGCGCGGCAGCACCGCCGCCTTCAATTCGGGCACGGTCATTCCCGGCGGACTGCTGGGCAGGCTGGCGAGCACGGCGTCGCGCATCGCGGCGAATTTTTCGGCATCGACAGTGTAGGTCTTGCCCGGCTGAATGACATTCTCGATCGCGATGCGGTTCGGCTTTGCTGCGGCCATCGGCTTCACTCCGCTGGTGGGGAATTTTTCGGTGGCAGCGGGAACAATGTCAGGAACCGGTCAAGCAACGCCCGGTCGCCCTGCACGCTCATCGCGCCCGCCGCCTCGGCATCGGCGACCGGCAATCCGCCATAGACGGTCGCCGCCATCATCATCGGCGTGGTCGAGAGAATCAGGTCTGCGTCCGATGGATCAGCGCGCCGGATCGGGATGCCGTCCGGGCTCAGCTCCGCCACGAACGTCTCAGCGCCGAAGCGGAAGCCGATCGTTGCGTCGAGACCCGCAGCGCGTTCGCGCGCATACATGGTGCGGAACGACATCATGATCGACGCCGCGCTGAGCGGCAGCGTCGGATCATGCGCGGGCGAGCGGACTGCCCAGCGCCCCAGTTCCTGGATCGCGATCTCGCTCTGATAGCCCCAGACGGTCAGGCCGTAGACCTGCACCGAGGCCGGCGGCGGCAGTTTCTGCCGCTCGACAATGCCGGCCAGTTCCATGCCCTCGAGCCGCTGGGTGAGCACATTGGCGCTGATTCCGGGCAGGCCGGCGCGCAGTTCACCAAAGCGTCGCGGGCCGAACATAAGCTCGCGCACAATCAGCAAGGACCAGCGCTCGCCGACCAGCTCCATCGCCAAAGCCGTGCCGCAAGCGTCGTCATACCAACGCTTTTCCGCCGTTTTCGTCGAATCGGTTACTTTTTCTAACTTCATGGTTGCTTTTAATAACCGAAAGGGGCATCAGGGTCAAACAGTGATTCGCAACCCAGTGTTTCCAAAAAGGAGAACCACCATGAGCCTGACCAACATGATCTTCGTGAACCTGCCCGTCAGCGACGTGGCCAAGGCGACCGCATTCTATGAATCGATCGGCGCGACGAAGAACCCGATGTTCAGTGACGAGACCGCGTCGTGCATCGTCTTTTCAGACCAGATCCACGCAATGCTGCTGAGCCATGAGAAGTTCGCTTCGTTCATCCCCGGCCGGGCCATTGCGGACGCGAAGAGCGCGGTTGGCATGCTGATCTGCATCGCGCAGCCGAGCAAGGACGCGGTCAACGCGGTGGTCGACAAGGCCGCGACTGCGGGCGGCAGCGCCGATGCCACGCCGTCGCAGGATTTCGGCTTCATGTTCAGCCGCAGCTTCGCCGACCCCGATGGTCACATCTGGGAAGTGATGTGGATGGATCCCGCCGCAGTCACTGCCGGCCCCGAAGCCTTCGCCGAAGCCCCCGCCGCCTGACGGCGCGCGCCTGCAAAGGACAGTGTCATGCGTAAATTCGTCCCCTTCATCTCCGGTGCCGGCGGCTTCGCCGTCACCGTGGTCGCCATCCTCGTGCACGGCGTGATGACCGGCGCGCCCCTGTTCGCCTGACTCGCAAAGGAACCCCGATGTCCTCCCCAATCAACACCAAGACTCTATGGATCGGCCGCGTGCTGAGTGGGTTGGCGATCCTCGCGCTCGGCGCGGACGCCGTGTTCAAGCTCGCCACGCCGCAGTTGATGATCGACAACAGCCCGCCTTTGGGCCTGGCGCCCGCCCCCGGCCTATATCGCACGATCGGTGCGATCCTGCTGATCAGCGTCGCCCTTTATGCCTGGCCACGCACCGCCTTTCTCGGTGCGCTGCTGATCACCGCCTTTCTCGGTGGGGCCGTCGCGGTGAACCTTCGCGCCGATATGCCGTTATTCAGCAACACGCTGTTCGGCATCTATATCGGGCTGGTCGCCTGGGCCGGGCTGTGGCTGCGCGACCTGCGCGTCCGGGCGCTGCTGCCGATCGCGCAATAAGACAATTAAGAAGTCGGAAAACCGAGAGCCAAGGAGCAGGACGATGACCTCCCCTTCAATCGAAATCACCGCTTTTCGCTGGGTACCGGACTTTGCCCGCGGCCTGGTGCGCGACATCCGGGTGCGCTGGGCGCTGGCCGAGGCCGGCCTGCCCTATCGGGTCCGCCTCCTCGATGCGACCACGCAGCGTCCGGCGGATTATTTTCACGAACAGCCCTTCGGCCAGGTGCCGGTGTTCGTCGAAGGCGATCTCGGCCTGTTCGAAAGCGGCGCGATCGTGCTGCATGTCGGCGCGCGCAGCGAAGCACTGCTCCCCACCGACGCGGGGGAGCGGGCACGCGCCACCTGCTGGCTGATCGCGGCGCTCAACAGCATCGAGCCGATGATCTTCGAGCTGGTCAATATCGATATCTTCAATGCCGGCGAGCAATGGGCGGCGCTGCGCCGGCCCGAGGCGGAGCAGAAGGTGCGCGAGCGTCTGTCGCGTCTGTCGGACTGGCTCGGCGAGCAGGAATATCTCCAGGGTCGCTTCACCGCGGGTGACCTGATCATGGCCACGGTGTTGCGCAATCTGCGCCACACCGACCTGGTCGCCGAACATGCCAATCTCACCGCTTATCTCGCACGGTGCGAGGCGCGGCCCGCGTTCCAGCAGGCGCTGGCCGAGCAATTGGCCGATTTCGACGACCGCGAAGCGGCCTGAGCCATTCGAGCATTTATAAAACAAGGAGAGCGATGATGAGCTATATTCAAGGTTTCGTGCTCGCGGTGCCCGCGGCGAACAAGCAGGCCTATATCGACCATGCGAGCAAATCGATCGCGCTGTTCCGCGATTATGGCATGACCCGCATGGTCGAGAATTGGGGCGACGAAGTCCCCGACGGGACGGTCACCGATTTCAAGCGCGCGGTGCAGGCGAAGGACGATGAAACCGTCCTGTTCAGCTGGCTCGAATGGCCATCCCGGCAGGTCTATCAGGACGGCATCGCGCGAATGATGGAAGATCCGCGCATGGCCGAGATGGGCGAGTGTCCGTTCGACGGCCAGCGCATGATCTATGGCGGGTTCGAGCCGCTGCTCGACGACGGCCCGGGTGGATCGGTCGGCTATGTCGACGGCTATCTCGTGCCGGTCCAGGGCGACAACAAGGATGCCTATCGCGGCCTGGCGAGCAAGGCATCGACCGTGTTCCGCGATCATGGCGCGACGCGCGTGGTCGAGGCGTGGGGCGACGACGTGCCCGACGGCACAGTCACCGATTACAAGCGCGCGGTGCAGGCGTCGGGCGACGAGCATGTCGTCTTCTCCTGGGTGGAATGGCCCTCGAAGGATGCACGCGACGCCGGCATGGCCAAGGTCATGGAGGACCCGCGCATGAAGCCGGACGCCAGCTCCGAGATGCCGTTCGACGGCAAGCGCATGGTCTATGGTGGCTTCGCCCCTATCCTCGACAAGTGACGCGGCCGACCAACCAACCAGAACATCAACACCCATAGGAGCGAGACGATGACCAATCCTGAAGGTACGCCGATCTGGTACGAACTGATGACCGCCGACCCCGATGCGTCAAAGGCATTCTACGACACTGTGATCGGCTGGTCGGTGGGCGACCCGCCGCCGGGCGGCCAGGATTACTGCATGATCAACGTCAGCCCGGACTCGGGTGGCGGCCAGGTCGGCGGCGTATTGCGCCTGACGCCTGAAATGATCGCGGGCGGCGCCAGGCCGACCTGGCTCTTCTATATCGGCGTCAATGATGTCGATGCCACGGTCGAGAAGATCAAGGCGGCCGGCGGCAGCGTGCTGATGCCCGCCTGGGACATTCCCGATATCGGCCGCATCGCGATGGTCGCCGATCCGCAGGGCATCCCCTTCTATGTGATGCGCGGCACGAGCAGCGAGGACAGCACTGCCTATGACCGGATGGGCATGGGCAAATGTAACTGGAACGAACTCGCCACGACTGACCAGGACGCAGCGAACGTCTTTTACGCGACGGTGTTCGGCTGGACCTATCCCGACAAGATGGCGATGCCGGGCTCTGGCGATTACGTCTTCGTCGCGGTCGGCGAGCAGATCATCGGCGCGACCATGAACCGACAGCCCGACAGCCCGCCGCCGGCCTGGCAATTCTATTTCCGCGCCCCCGATATTGAAGTCGCGGCGCAGAAGGTGAAGGACAATGGCGGCACCGTCCATATGGGCCCGATGGAAGTCCCCGGCGGTGACCGCATCATCGTGGCGAGCGACCCACACGGCGTAATGTTCGGCGTGGTCGGGCCGGGAAACTAAGAGCGGGATCAGTCAGGAGAGAGACAATGCACAAGATCGCACCATGTCTGTGGTTCAACCACAATGCCGAAGAGGCGGCGGAATTCTATGCCGCAACCTTCCCTGATTCGAGCGTCGGCGCCATTACTCTCGCGCCGGGCGATAACCCTTCCAGCAAGGAGGGCAGCGTGCTGACGGTCGAGTTCACCGTGCTCGGCATGAAGTTCCTCGGCCTGAATGGCGGCGACGCGTTCAAGTTCGACGAGGCCGTGTCGTTCCAGGTCCACACCGACAACCAGGAAGAAACCGACCGCTACTGGAATGCGATCGTCGATGGCGGCGGCGAGGAGAGCGCCTGTGGATGGTGCAGGGATCGGTTCGGCCTGTCCTGGCAGATCACGCCGCGCGCGCTGATGGAGGCGATAAGCAGTCCGGACCGGGCCGCCGCCAAGCGCGCGATGGATGTGATGATGACGATGAGGAAGATCGACATCGCGGCGGTCGAACGCGCAATCGCCGGAGAAGCGGTCGCATAAATATATCGGACGATAGCGTCCCGCCGCGCCGTCCCCCTCCCCCGTAAGCGCGGGGAAGGCAGGGCCGACGCGTCCCTCAACATCCTTTAGAAAAGGTATTCCCATGCGAAAGATCATTGCCGGCGCCTTCCAGTCGCTCGACGGCGTCATGCAGGCCCCGGGCGGGCCAAGCGAGGATCCCACCGGCGGCTTCACCCTTGGCGGCTGGTCCTTCACCTATTGGGACGAGGTGATGGGCGAACATATGGGCGGCGTGATCGGCGGCGAATACGACCTGCTGCTCGGCCGCAAGACCTATGAGATCTTCGCCGCGCACTGGCCGTTCATGACCGACGACCCGATCGGCGAGAAATTCGACAGGATCGCCAAATATGTCGTCACGTCCTCGACCGAACCGCTTGGCTGGAACAATTCGCATGCGATCAACGGCGACGCAGCGGCCAGCATCGCCGCGCTCAAGGCGAGCGACGGGCCCGACCTGCTGATCCAGGGCAGCACCAAGCTCTACCCCGCACTACTCAAGGCAGGCCTGATCGACCGGTTGTTCGTGATGACCTTTCCGGTGGTGGTGGGCGGCGGCAAGCGCCTGTTCGCTGAGGGCGTCACGCCCGGCGCGCTGAAACTGATCGATCACAAGGTGTCGACCACCGGCGTGATCATCGCGACCTATGAACCCGCCGGGCCGGTGCCGATCGGCTCGTTCCAGATGCCCGAGCCGAATGAACTCGAGCGCGCGCGGCAGGAACGGATGAAGCGCGAGGGGTGATCATATCCTTCCTCGCGAAGCGGGGGAATGATTACGTCACGCGAACGCTGCTGCGCTCTTCAGTTGGGTGTACGCCGCAATGACTTCCTGCAGCGCTTTCTCATAACTGCGGTCGCCGCCGTTGCGGTCGGGATGATATTTCCGCACCAGCTCGGCATAGCGCGTTCTGAGGCCGCGGCGATCGACATCGGTCGCCAGACCCAGCACTTTCAACGCGCGCCGGTCGCCCTCCGACAGCATACGGCCATCGGCGCGGGGCGCTTCGGTCGCGCGCTTGAACCGCGCGCCGATGGCATCGAGCGGGTCGCGGAAATCGGCCCAGGTCGGCGGGCGATCGGCACCGGAATGGGCAAAGGCACGCGTCTCGCGTTCCCAGCCGGCAAAGGGACGCTGCGCCTCGTGGATTTCGTCGGCACTCATGCCGTTGAAGAAATTGTAGCGTGCATTGAACGCGCGGACGTGGTCGAGACAGAACCAGCGATACGGGCGCGGTCCGTCGCCGCCATTCGGCCCGTCGAGCGCCGGCGCGCGGAATTCGCCAGGCTCGTGGCAGCCCGGCTCGGCGCATTCCCGGCCCGTTCCCTCGACCCGGCCGTGAAAGCGTGCGCCTGGCCGGTCCCTTTTTTCACTTTCGTCCGCCTTCTTCTCACTCACAGCGACACGCGGCTCCCCGAAACCCAAAAGCGGCTTATATAGTGACGATGACCAACCCTGCCACCGGCCCTGTTGCCGCCGCCATCGCCGCCCGACTGACCGCGGACCTCGCCCCGTCGCATCTCGATGTGATCAACGACAGTGCGCACCATGCCGGCCATATGGGCGATGACGGCAGCGGCGAATCGCATTTCACCGTGATCGTCGAAAGCCCGGCCTTTGTCGGCCTGTCGCGCGTTCAGCGGCAGCGGCTGATCAACACCGCGCTGTCCGATCTGCTGCAGACCAGCATCCATGCGCTGGCGATCAAGGCACGCGCGCCGGGAGAGTGATGATGGCGTACAAGCTCTGGTACTGGCCGACGATCCAGGGACGCGGCGAATTCGTGCGTCTCGCGCTCGAGGCCGCCGGGATCGAGTATGAGGATTGCGCGCGCGGCGAGGATGGCGAAGAGCGCCTGATCGCGGATATGGAGGCGCGCAAGGGCCGCGCACCGTTCGCACCGCCCTATCTCGAGACCGATGGCCTCGTCATCGCGCAGGTCGCCGACATCCTGCTCTATCTTGGCGACCGTCACGACCTTGTGCCGAGCGCCGCTGCCGATCGCTACTGGATCCATCAAATCCAGCTGACCGTCACCGACCTCGTCGCGGAAGTGCATAATGTGCATCACCCGGTCGATATGCGGGCCTATTATCACGACCAGAAGCCCGAAGCGGCGCGCGCGGCGAAGCAGTTCCGCGACGGCCGCATGCCCAAATTCCTCGGCTGGTTCGAAGAGGCGCTGACCGCCAATCCGGGCGACTGGCTGATCGACGATCGCTGGACCTGCGCCGACACCTCGCTGTTCCAGATCGTCGAGGGCCTGCGCTACATGTTTCCCCGGCGCATGGCTGCGATCGAAGGCGATTATCTCCGCCTGATCCGCCTCCACGACCAGGTCGCGCAACTGCCCGGCATCCAGGCCTATCTGAAAAGCGACCGGCGCCTCGCCTTCAACCGGGAAGGCATTTTCCGTCATTATCCCGAACTGGATGGCGAATGACCGCACTCGCCAAACGCCCCGCCGCACGCATCCTGCTGACTGATGACCAGGACCGCGTGCTGCTGTTCCGCTTCGACGCTGGCGACCGGCCCCCCTTCTGGGCGACGCCGGGCGGGGCGATCGATCCGGGCGAGAGCTTTGCCGCGGCGGCGCGGCGCGAGTTGCGCGAGGAAACCGGTCTTGACCTTGACTGCGGACCGGAAGTGCATCGCCGCACCGTCACTTTCACCACGCTGGAGGATGTGCCGGTGATTGCCGAGGAGTGCTATTTCCGCGTCTCCGCCGGCGCCTGTGCGATCGACACCGCCGGCCATACCGAGCTCGAACGCCGCGTCATGCAGGAGCATCGCTGGTTCGCCCGCGACGAACTGGCCGGTTGGCCCGAAACGATCTTCCCCGAGGATCTGAGCGCGATCCTGGAGCATAGCGATGACTAATGACGATCTGATCCTGCAGATCATTACCCCGGTCACGCACGACCTGGGCGGGTTCAAGGTTCATCGCACTTTGCCCTCCCGGCCGCGCACCATGGTCGGACCGTTCCTGTTCTTCGACCAGATGGGCCCGGCGCATCTCAGTGTCGGCCAGGGCATCGACGTGCGCCCGCACCCGCATATCAACCTTGCCACCGTAACCTATCTGTTCGGCGGCGCGATCGACCACCGCGATTCGATCGGCAGCGTCGCGACGATCGAGCCCGGCGCGGTCAATCTGATGACCGCGGGCCACGGCATCGTCCATTCCGAACGCTCGCCCAGCGCCGAGCGCGCGATCGGGCCGGAACTGTCTGGCATCCAGACCTGGATCGCGCTGCCCGAAAAGGATGAGGAGATGGATCCGGCGTTCGAGCATGTCGGCAAGGCCGCCTTGCCGGTGGTCGAGGCGTCAGGTGCCCGCGCGCGGATCATCATGGGCAACCTGTGGGGCGCAGCGGCGCCGACCACAACCTATGCCGAGACCATCTATGCCGATATCGTGCTCGATGCGGGCGGCAGCGTGCCGATCGACGCCGGGGCCGACGAACGCGCACTCTATGTCGCGCTGGGCGAGGCGAGCCTCGACGGCATGACGCTCGAGCCGATGACGCTCTATGTGCTCCGGCCCGGCGTCACCGCGACCCTGCGTTCGGCGAATGGCGGCCGGATCATGCTGTGCGGCGGCCAAGCGTTTGCGACCCCGCGCCATGTCTGGTGGAATTTCGTGTCATCCGACCGCGACCGCATCGAGCAGGCGAAGCGCGACTGGACCGCGGGGAATTTCCCCAAAGTGCCGGGAGACGACAAGGAATGGATCCCAATCCCGGACGTGCCCCTGACGGTCAGCTATCCCTGAGCGGATTCGCGGGGTGCCCGGGCAAGGCACCCCGCGTCCCGGGGATCAGAAGCTATAGCCGACCGAGAAGCGGAACGACCGGCCCAGGATCGGTCGGGCGAGGATCGTACCGGCCCCCTGCGCGCCAATGATCCGCGGATTGCCCTCGGTCAGGCCGATCCGGTTGGTCAGATTGTCACCGGTGACCTGCAGCTTGATCTTCTCCGACACCGTCAGCGACACGCCGGCATCAAGCTTGTAATATTTCGGCAGCACCTGCTTGTTCTCGGGGTCGGAGAAACGGTCGCCGATATAGCTGAGCGTGGTGAAGACTGCTGCCTTGGCGCCGCCGAAATCATGCTCATAGGTCGGCGTCACGCGCCATTGCCATTTGGGCTGGCGCTGTACCTGCAAGCCGCTGACATCGATGCTGGTGAAGAAGTTGCGATATTTCGAATCGAGATAGGTCGCGCCGAGATCGATGCTGAAGCCCTGGAAGGGCCGGATCGATCCTTCGAACTCGATACCGGTCGTCCGCGCGCCCCCGATCGAGGTCACCGGAAGGTCATTGATGATGCGGCTGACGGCCAGTCCGGTAAAGTCGTTGTGGAACAGCGTCGCATAGGCGCTGACCAGCGGAGTCGATACCTTCAGGCCCAGTTCGTAGCTGTCGACCCTTGGCGCGATTGTCACGCCGTCGCGGAGCGCATCGAAGAACGGGAAGCTGTTGCCGCGGCTGTAGCGCGCGAACGCGCCAATCTGGCTGGAGAAGTCATAATTGACGCCCGCCGTCCATGACAGCTTCGAACCGCGATAATCTCCCGTGGGAGTGGGCAGGGCCGAAAACGTGCCGTTCAGCACTGCCGTGCCGTTATTGTACAGCGTGTTCGGATTGCTGTCGGTATCGACCCCAAAGGTGTTGTTCTCGAGCCGGCCGGTCACCGTGTGACGCTGCCAGCGAATGCCGCCATCGATGCGCAATTCCGGCGTGATCTGATATTCGTCAACCGCATAGGCGGCATAATCCCGCCCGTCATATTGCGCATTGACGTTGAAGGTCGCGCCCTGGACGAAACCGGCACGAGTCGCCTGACGACCATCGGCGAGCGTCAGGTTGAGGCGGCGGCCATGTTCCTCGGCGGTCAGCAACTGGCCATTGCCGAGATTCCAGCGATCGTCCGACGAATAGGCGGCGAAATAGCCGCCGACGGTCAACGTGTTGTCGCCGCTCTTGAATTCCAGCGACAGGTCGTTGACGAAGGATTCGATCTGCTTGCGGACTTCCCAGACGCCGGCCTGGATCACCTGAGTCGACCCCGATACCGCGCCGCCGCCATCGACATAAGTCAGCGACCCGATGGTCGCGGTCGGGCTGTTAGCCAGCGTATAGCCCGCTGCAAAGGCGGCAGCGGTCATCGGCGCGCCGGCAGGCACCAGGCCGACCGTGTCGGCGCTGCCCTTCATATAGCTGGCGCGTTCGCGGATCTTCAGGCCATCGGCGATTTCATAGTCGAAATTCACCCCGCCATTGAAGATCTTCGCGCCGCGGCCATCGGCCAGGTCAACCACGCGGCCGGTATTGATGGTCGAGAAGCGCGTCTCGCGCCCGGCGAGCACGCCGGTCTGCGCGTCGAAACCGGGAAAGTCGCTGAGCGAACTGCCGTTCTGGGCAATCGGTACCGGCAACAGCCACTGGCCATGATCATTGAGATAGCGGCCATAGACGAGCAGCGAGCCCTGGCCGAAGTCATGCCGGATATTGGCGGTGATCTGCCCGCCCTTTTCGGCGCGGAACTGCGGGTCGCGGATGCCGTTCGACTGCGCATAATAGCCGCCGATCATCGCCGTGGTATTCGCACCGAGCGGACCCGAGACCCAGGCATCGCCGCGCACCTCGCCGAAATCGGTCGCGCTGATCCGAACCGATCCCTTGGCCGTCTGGCTGCCTTCGCGCTGAACGAAGTTGACCGTCAAACCGGGCTGGCCCGACGAGAACAGCGCGCCGGTGCCGCCACGCACCGCCTCGACCCGGGCGATCGTATCATCAATGCGGAACAGCTGGGTATTTTCGAGGAAAGACAAAGTGGGCGGTGGGAAAATCGGGACGCCGGAAGACTGGAGCGTCACGAATTCCGCGTCGCCGCCCGAGGGAAAGCCACGCACGAAGATGTTGGCGCCGTTCTGGCCGCCCGAACTTTCCGCGCTGACCCCGGGAACCGAGTGCAGCAGGTCGGCGGTGCTTGACGGGGCGAGCCGCGAAATATCCTCGGCATTGATCGAGGTCACGGCAAAGGCCGCATCCTGACGCCGCGTGCCGCCGCCGGCGGTGCCGACCACGATGATGTCGTCGGTGCTGGTATCGATCTGCTCGTCAGCCGGTGCGGCGGCCTGGTCAGCAGCAGGCGCGGCTGCTTGTGCCGCGTCCTGCGCATAAGCCGGCGCGGCGCAGGCGATCGCCAGGGCCAGCGGAGCCGTGCCGAGCAGCAGCGTACGGTTGATCTGAAATGCCATGTCCATCCTCCCGGTCAGGCGCATCTCGCGGCGCCTTCGAGCCACATTGGTATCTAATCATGAAATGCATTTCAAGAACTATTGCATCCACCGCTCTTCATGCCGTCTTGCCGCTACTGCGTGCTCATCCTAGGGTGGGGCGATGGCCGAAGGAGTGAAACAGAAACGCGCGCGGGCGGCCGATACGGCCGGCGGCACGCTGACCATGAGCGACATTGCGCGACTCGCCCAAGTGTCGAAACCGACCGTGTCGCGTGTGCTCAACGGTAGCCCTTTGGTCACTGCGGAGACGCGCGACCGCGTGCTCGAAGTGGCGCGCGCCAATGGCTATGCCGTCAACCGCAACGCCCAGAAACTGCGCCAGTCGCGCGCCAACACCGTCACCGTGGTGCTCGATTTCGGATCGCACCGTGCCGGCGCGATCGGCGACCCGTTCATCTTCGAACTGCTCGCCGGCGTGTCGGAAGCATTGTCAGTGCGCGATCAGGACCTGTTGCTTTCACCACCCGGCCTGAGCGACGCACGCGGGTTCCAGGATTTGTACCGCGCCCGCGCGACCGACGGCTTCATCATCCTCGGCCAGGGCACGCGCCATGTGTTGCTGACCACGCTCGCCAAGGCCGGCCTGCCGCTGGTGGTATGGGGTGCGGTCGATCCCGGCGGGCCCTATTGCGCGGTCGGCAGCGACAATCTTGCCGGGGGACGTCTCGCTGGCGAGCGTTTCCTGGCGCGCGGTGCGAAGCGCTGGCTGTTCGTCGGCAATATCGACCATGCCGAGATCGACCTGCGCTTCAAGGGGCTGCAACAGGCGGCGCGCGACAGTGGGCAGGATATCGTGATTGATCATCTGGCGATCGATTCCATGGCCTATGCGCTGACCTTTCAGCGCGCCGCCGATTATATCCGCGATCATGCGCGGCCCGACGCGGTGTTCGCCTTTTCCGACACCGCCGCGATGGCCGTGATCGGCGCATTCCGCGCCGCCGGGCACCAGACGCCGCAGGATTATGCGCTGGTCGGCTACAACAACATCCCGCCCGCCGCGCATTTCACCCCAGGCATCACCACGATCGAGCAGGAGACCGGCATTGCCGGCGCGATCCTGGTCGAGAAACTGATGCAGCTGATCGACGGCACGCGGCCCAAATCGGTGATGCTGCCGACCCGGCTGATCGTGCGCGACACCTGAAAACCGATCGAGGTTGAGGGAATCCTCTCTCCCCATTCGTGCTGAGCTTGTCGAAGCACCGCTCTTACTTTGCCAAAGAGGAGGAACGGCCCTTCGACGAGCTCTGGGCAAGCGGATGAAGTGAATTGACTCAATGCGCCAGGTGTCGGTCGAAGAAGCGCGCCATCACCGCATAGGATTCCTTCGATTCCGCCGGTTCGGGATCGGAGAAAAAGGCGTGCCACATCCCGTCCCAGACGTGCAGTTCGGCCTCAACGCCAAGCCGCACCAGCTCCTGATGCGTCTTCAGCACCGCGCTCATGGCGAAATCGCGCGTGCCGGAGATCAGCAGCGACGGCGGAAACGCCGCCAGCACTTTCGCATCGCGCACCGGCGCAACCAGCGGGTCATCGGCTCTCGCGCCCATGAAATAGGGCAATGAGGCCATGGTGACCGGGCCAGTCACCGGCTGGCCGGTCAGCGCCGGAGCGATCACCGCCGAATCGCCCGACAACTCGGTGGCGCCCGCACAGAACATGCCAATCGCGGCCGGGCGCGGCAGGCCCTGATGAGCGATCCAGGCGACCGATTCAGCGGTCAGCATGCCGCCCGCCGAGCAGCCATAAATGCCGATCTGCCCTGACTTGTGCGTCTTGAGTAGCGCGCGATAGGCTGCCGCCACATCCTCGCTCGCGGCGGGAAAGCGCGCCTCGGGCGCCATGCGATAATCGAGCGTGATGACGGTGATACCCGAGACCGATGCAACTGGGATCGCCTCGACCAGCGCGCCCGACCCCGCCCCCCAGAGGAACGCGCCGCCATGCAGATTGATCAGCACGCGTTGCGCATTCGCCTTGCTCGGGCCGCCGCGCGGGGTGACGATCTGCGCGCCGACGCCGCCGATCGTGGTTTCCTTGATATCGACCGGATAGAGCGCACGCAGCCGCGTCACGCGGTCCGAATTGATCCGGTCATAATGGGCGCGCGCAGCGGCAATTTCGGTGCCGGCCGGCAGCCCCGGCTGCAGCACGTCGCGCACGAACAGCCGCCGCGCCTCATCCGAGGCGAAAGCCGAATAGGGTGCGGTAAAGGCGGGCACAGCGACTTCGCCGGCCTGTTTCGCCGGTGGCGCGCTTTGCCCATGAGCAAGCATCGGCACGAGTGAAGCAAAGGCGGCAATCAGGACCGGCAGCACCCTATTCATGACATTTCTCCTTGCGGCATCTCAATCCGGACGCCATTACTGAAATCGATATCATCGCGCAGCATCGTTGGAAAGCGGTCGATTGCGCGCGGCATGAGGCAGAGGGTGACGATGGACGCGAAGCTGGAGCGGGCCGAACCGGCAAGCGAGTCGCGCATGGCGATTGGCGAGGGCGGCTGGACGCTGTCGATCGATGGGCCGGCGCCCGAACAGGAGCGCTGGGCCGAGACGATCTTCGCGCTGGCCAATGGCGCAATCGGCGTCCGCGCGAGCATCGACGAGCTTGGCGGGGGTGACGGATCGACCTTTTTGACCGCCGCCTATGAAGTCAGCCCGATCGCCTATCATGAGCGATTCCGCGGCTTTGCCGAAACCACCGACACCCGCGTGCCGGTCGCCGAGGCGATCGGGCTGGACATAGCGATCGACGGTGCGGCGATCGATTTCACCACGGCGTCGGCGGAGCGCACACAACGCAGGCTGGACCTGCGCTCGGGCGTGCTGACCCGTGAGACGCGCTGGCGGCTGGCCGATGGCCGCCACATCGCGGTGCGGGCGGAACGGCTCGTGCCGCTTGACGGCACAACCGGCTATGCGCGGCGCATCGCCGTATCGCCGATCGGCTTTACAGCCGAGATCGCACTCACCCCGCGCCTGCTCGCCGCCCCGACCGCGGCAGGACAGGCCGACGACCCCCGGCTCGGCGTCAACCTCCACGCACACGGCTTCGCACCGTTCGGCGAGCCGCGACCGGACATGGTGGTCGAAAAGCTGCGCGGCAGTGGTATCGCCGTTGCCGCGACTCAGGCCGTGCGCGGCGCGACTAAGGCGCAGGTCGCAGCGGATGGCAGTATCTCGATCGAGATCGTCACCGGCTATGCGGTTGCGGCCAATGCGGGCGATCCGCAGCGTCTGGGCGATAACGCGGCGACGACCGCTGCCGCTCTGGCCGATACCGGTTTCAATGCGCTGGTCGAGCGCCAGCAATCTGCGCTGGACGCCTTCTGGCAGAACGCAGTGGTAGAGATTGACGGCGATGAAGCGGCGATGGCCACGCTGCGGCTCAACCTGTTCCATCTGTTCCAGTCGGCCGGGCGCGACGGCCAGGGCAGTGCCGCCGCCAAGGGGCTGACCGGCCAGGGCTATGAAGGCCATTATTTCTGGGACACCGAAGTGTTCATGCTGCCGGTGCTGGCGGTGTCGGCGCCGGAGATCGCGCGGGCGATGCTGGCCTATCGCTATGCCACGCTCGACGCGGCGATCGCCAATGCCCGTGCGCTCAACCATGATCAGGGCGCGCTCTACGCCTGGCGCACCATCGCCGGGCGCGAATGTTCGGCGCATTATCCCAGTGGTTCGGCCGAATATCATATCAACGCCGCGATCGCCTATGCGATCGGCTTTTATGACAAGGCGACCGGCGACACCGGCTTCCTGATCAAGATGGGCGCCGAGATGCTGGTGCAGACCGCACGGCTGTGGATCGCACTTGGCGCGCATGAGGAGCGCACCGGCCAGTTCTGCATCCGCGGCGTCACCGGTCCGGACGAATATACCGCGCTGATCGACAATAACTGGTACACCAACCGCATGGCGCAGGCGCATCTGCGTCTCGCGGTCGAGGTGGTCGACCGCGTCACCGCCGCCGCGCCCGACGCCTGGGCCAAGACCGCCGCGCGGATCAGCTATGCCCCGGCCGAGGCCGCCGCCTGGACCGCCGCCGCCGATGCGATGCGCCTGCCCTATGACGAGAAGCTGCGCATTGACGCGCAGGACGACAGCTTTCTCGACAAGCCGCGCTGGGACCTGGCCGGCACCCCGGCCGACAAATTCCCGCTGCTGCTGCATTATCACCCGATGACATTGTACCGGCATCAGGTCGCCAAACAGGCCGATCTGGTGCTTGGCCTGGTGCTTGGCGGCGACGGCATCGATGTGGAACGCAAGCGCCGCGCCTATGACCATTATGATTCGGTCACCGCGCATGATTCGACGCTGTCGGCGTGCAGCTTCAGCATATTGGCGAGCGATGTCGGACACAGCGACGAGGCGTGGCGGCATTTCTGCAGCACGGCGTTCGTCGATGTCGACGATCTGCACCACAATACCGATCACGGCGTACATATGGCGGCGATGGCCGGCAGCTGGCTTGCCTTTGCCTGGGGTTTTGGCGGGTTCCGGCTGCGCGAGGGTGTTCCGAGCTTCGCACCGGCGTTGCCCGCGGCGTGGCGCGGCTATGGCTTCGCCATGCTGTGGCGCGGGTCGCGGCTCAGGGTCGATGTGGACGCGAGCGGCGTGACCTATCGCAACCTCGACGGTCCGGCGGTGACCTTCGCGCGCCGCGACCAGAGCGTCACGCTCGCCCCCGGCGAGACGCGGCGGTTCGACGCATGAGCGCCTTCCCGCGCCCATTGGACGCGATCATCTTCGATCTGGACGGGGTGCTGACCGACACGGCCGAAGCACATTTCCGCGCCTGGAAACGGCTCGCGGACAGCATCGGCGTGCCGTTCGACCATGCCGCCAATGAGCAGTTGAAGGGCATTGACCGGATGGGCTCGCTTGACCGCATCATCGGCGACCGGCCCGGCTTCGACGCCACCGAACGCACCCGGCTCGCGACGGTCAAGAATGGCTGGTATCTTGAGGAAATCGCCGGCTTCACCCCTACCGACCTGTTTCCCGGCGCCAGCGCCGTGCTGAAGGAAGCGCGCGGCGCCGGGCTGAAGATCGCCCTCGCCTCGGCCAGCCGCAATGCGCCGCTGTTGCTCGAACGGCTCGGCATCGCCGCCCTGTTCGACGCGGTGGCCGACCCGGCCGCCGTCGCGGTGGGCAAGCCCGCGCCCGACATCTTTCTCGCCGCCGCGCGCGCAGTCGACGTCGCGCCGGCGCTGTGCCTCGGCGTTGAGGATGCCGAGGCCGGGATCACCGCGATCCGCGCCGCCGGCATGGCATCGCTCGGGATCGGGTCACCGGCGATACTCGCCGAAGCCGACCGGGTAATTGCCGCAATCGGCGAGTTCCGGCTCGGCGAATATCGGTCGGCATAGAGTTTCGCGACACCGGCGGATGACCGGATCGCTCCATCCCGCTATACCGCCGCCCATGACGTGCGATCTGCCTGTCGGAAGAGCCCTGCGCCGCTTCCGCCGTCTCAACGGCATCAAACAAGGCCATGCCGCCGAGCTGCTTGGCGTTTCGCAGGGCAGCATCTCACGCTGGGAAAGTGGTGCGCATGAGCCCGAGGCCTGTCACCGCGACCGCATCATCGAATGGATCGCGGCACAGGCGAACAATGATGCCGATGCGGCGCTGAAACGACTCGTCGCCAGTTCGACGCTGCCGGTGCATCTGGTGTGCGACGCGACTCACCGGCTGCTCGCCGCGTCACCGGCCCGCGCGGCAAGCTGGGCAGCGAATGCGGATACACTCATTGGCCAGTCGCTGTGGCGTTTCGCCAGCCCCGAGATCGTCATGGCCCAGGAAAGCCTTCATGATCGCGGCTGGTTCGACCGCCCCTGCCAGCAGTTGCGCTTCCACACCGGCGCCAATCACAGCCCCATCGTCGAAGTGCTGCCGAGCCTGATGGAGTGGGAGACGATCCCGCTGGCGGACGGCCGCACCGGCCGGCTCACCACGACAATCGGCTGATGCATATTTTATTCGTGTTCTAACCGCCGCGTAGCGGCTAGCCGCTGCCCATGCTCGGACGCTGGCCCACCATCATCACGCTCTGGCTGATCGGCGTGCTTGCCGCCGCGCAGCTCGCCAAATTCTCGGTCATCGCGCCGCTGCTTCGCGCACAATTCGGCCTGTCGCTGCCGGCAACGGGCTTGCTGATCTCGCTGCTGGAGGTTGGGGGCGGACTGTTCGGTTTCGTCGCGGGGCTCGCGCTGGGCAGGATCGGCTGCCGGCGCTCGCTGCTCGCTGGCATGGTGATTCTCACCCTGACCAGCCTGCTGGAAGCGCTGGTCACCAGCGTCGGCGCGCTCTTCGCGGTGCGCGCCTTCGAAGGGATCGGCTATCTCCTCGCTGTCATCGCCGCGCCGACTGCGATCGCCGGCATTGCCGATGACCGCAGCCGGCCGCGCGCGCTGGCGCTGTGGAGCAGCTTCGTCCCGGTCGGGATCGCGATCGGCAGCGCGATCACCAGCGTGGCGACGACGCCAATCGGCGTGCGCGGCATCATGCTGCTATGGGCGGCATTGCTTGCGGCGGCGATTGTGCCGGTACTGCGCCTGCCGATCGGCGGCGGCGACAGCCAGAGGATCGCGCTGCCCGCGCCCGCCGCCTGGATCTCGACCCTGGCGTTCGGCGTCTACACCTTGTTCCTCTGCGCGCTGACCATGTTGCTGCCGACCTTCCTGATCGAGCAGCGATCCGCGACATTGGGCGCGGCCGGGATGATCGCGGCGGTCGCCTCGCTGTCCGCCTTGCCGGCCTCCGGGTTGGCGATCCTGGCAATGCGCGGCGGCACGCTGTCGGCACGCCGCCTTCTCGTCGTGACCGTCCCTGCCCTTGTCGCGGCCGCCTTGCTGGTTCCCGTCGCCCTGGGCGGCCAGGTGACCGGCTTGACCGCGACGGCAACGATCCTTGTGGTCGCGATCCTGCTGAGCGGCCTCGTCTCGCCGCTGATGTTCGCGCGGCTGCCGATCCTGGCGGGTGCGCAAAGCCCGCACGATCCGCGCATCGCCACCGCGAATGGCCTGCTGACGCAATTCGGTGCGGGCGGTGCGCTGATCGGGCCGCCGCTGGGCGGCCTGGTCGTTGGCCTGTGGGGCTGGGCCGGGCTGGGCATCGCCATCGCGCTGCTCACGCTGTTGATGCTCGTGGCAGTCGCGGCCGCCGAAGGGGTCGGCATGGCACGCCAGGCTTGATGGTCCCGACACTCAACTTACGACATAAGTATCTGATATAAATGAAATTACAGACAATCTCACTGACACGACGGCGGAGGAGATATGTTACATCCCTGGTGTAACATATCTCCGGCCGTCCGTTTCCAATGGCTGCCGATATGCCCGATGTCGCGCTCGATACGCTATGCCGCCGCCGGCATTGCGCTCCCCGCCCCGCGCCCGATCATCCGGTCGAAGCGGATCAGCGCGATCGCAATCAGCGTCAGCGGGACCAATGTCATGTAGAAGGCGTTCTGCCCCGACAAATGCTGGAAGATCATGCCGGTCAGGAACGAGCCGATCGTACCACCCAGCGCCGAGAAGATCACCATCAGCCCGACCATCGCCGCATGCCGTTCCTGCGGGAGCGACGTGAGCATGACCGAGCACAGGGTCGGGTAGATCGGCGCCATGAACACCCCGATCAACGGAAAGACATAGGCCGCGATCGGCGCATTGAGCCAGCCGACACCGGGGCGCAGCGTCAGCCCCTGAGTAGTCGGCAGGGTCAGCAGCACGAGGGCAGCGATGCAGACGATACAGGCCAGCATCAGCTTCAGCCAGTGGATCCGCCGCAGCAGCGCGCTTGCGCCGAGCCGGCCGATCGCGATTGCGGCAACGAAGATGCTCGATGCCTGCACGCTCATCTCGGGCGGCAGATGGAGGATCTCGTTATTGAACGTCGGCAGCCAGGTGCCGATGCTCTGTTCGATCAGCACATAGAAGAAGATCGAGACCAGAAACGCGATTGCGGTAGGCAAAGCGAGCAGCCGCAGCATCTGCTGCCAGCCCGCGCTTTTCGCCGCCGCGCTTTCCGGCTCAGCCTTGCTCTCGTCGATCGGCGTGATTGCCCACAATCCCGCCGCGACCGCGCACAGGCCGGCGATCAGCCAATAGACGCGCAGCCACTCGGTCCCGGTCGCATCGGCACCGATGAACCAGGAGAACATCCAGACGCCGATCAGCACGCCGACCATGAACACCCCCTCGACCAGCCCGGTCAGGCTGGCGTGCCCGGCGCGATCGGGGCGGAGCAGGCCGATCGAGGCATAGGTCGCGACCTTGCCGGTGCCGAAGCAGATGCCGGTGAGGACGAAGAAAAGCTGAGTCATCCAAAAGGCATTGGCGACCGACATGAGGAGCGCGCCGATACCGACAAGGGTCATCGATGCGATCAGCGCGCGGCGGAACCCGAATTTCGGCAAGCGCGTGGCAAGCAGGAACGAGGCAATGACGACCGAGAGGTCCTTGCATGCCTCCAGCGACGAGGCATGCGTCTTGGTCACCCCATAATGGCGGATCGATTGCAGGATAACGACGCCGACACTGTTCATCAGCATGCCGAGCACCGCATATGTCAGGATCAGCGCAATGACCGCGCGCGTCTGTGTGCCCATCGCCATTCCCCGCCCATCCATTATCCTGTCCGATCCGTCACGCGAACCTTGAAATAGACCTTAGCGCGAAATCGCCACCCTGCAAGAAATGCATTTCATAGAAGACCGGCGCCTTGCGCGAGCGGCTCGGGATTGCCCCGGCCGGCCCCTTGCTTATGCTGAACCCTGTTGATCGGACACGGCACGTACGGTCCAGACGCAAGAGGAAGAGAAGATGACCGAAGCATTCGACCTCCAGTCCATCACGCTGCCAACCGGTGTCACGCTCGACGTCGCGGTGGCGGGCGATCCGGCCAGCCCGGCGATCATCCTGCTCCATGGCTTTCCCGAATCGCACCGCACCTGGCGCCATCAGATTCCGGAACTGGCCAAGACCCATTTCGTGCTCGCTCCCGACCAGCGCGGCTTTGCCCGCTCGTCCAAGCCGGCCGAGGTGAGCGATTATACCCCCGACAAGATGGTCGGCGATCTGGCGGCGCTGGCCGATCATTTCGGGATCGCGACCTTCATCCTGGTAGGGCACGATTGGGGCGGCGCGATCGCCTGGATGGCGGCGCTGACCCGCCCCGACCGCGTCGCGCGGCTGATCATCGTCAATGCGCCGCACCCCTATGTCTTCCAGAAGACAATGTTCGAAGACCTTCGCCAGCGCGAGGCGAGCCAGTATATCCGCGCCTTTCGCAACCCGGCGTTCGAGAAGCATATCGAGAGCATCGGTCTCAGCGCCTTTTTCGACAGCAGCTTCCTGCGCCACACCGACTTCGCCAAAGTCGCCGATGAAAAGCCGATCTATCTCGACCAATGGGGCCAGCCCGGGGCAATGACCGCCATGCTCAACTGGTACCGCGCCAGCGCGATCGTCGTGCCTGAAATGGACGAGACGCCGGAGCGCCCGGCCTTTCTCAACGCTCCCTTCCCACCACTGAAGCAGCCGACCCTCGTCATCTGGGGCCTGAGGGACGCAGCACTGCTGCCGAGCCAGCTCGAAGGGCTTGATACGCTGGTGCCCGACATGACCCTGGTCAAGGTCGATGCGGGCCATTTCGTACCCTGGGAAGCGCCCGAGGCAGTGACGAAGGCGATTCAGGAGTGGCTGAACTAATCCTCCCCGGAACAGGGAGGGAACCGCGAGCCGAAGGCGGGTGGTGGAGGGGACGTGCCAAGCAGCGTTATGCCGCCGGTCCACCCCCTCCACCATGCTTCGCATGGTTTCCCTCCCCGTGCCGGGGAGGATTTAAGGGCTCCACCCACGCCCCGTGCGCCTGCACATTCGCCAGTTGCACGGCTTCCCCGAACCTCGGCCAGCTCTGCACCCACACCTGCTGCTGCGCGGTGTTACGGTTCGGTTCCATCCGCACCCAGGCGAGCGGCCGCTCCGCGGTCGCCGCCGTGCCCGCCGCCTGCACCGCCGCTTCGATCCGCCCCTGGCGCTCGGTACCGAGATATTGCCACACCACCGAATGCATCAGCACGCGGGTGACGCCCGCCGCCTGCGGCTCGGCCAGCCGTGCTTCGATCCAGTCTGCGGCATCGCCCAGTATCATATCGACCGGCCGGGCTTCGATCATCGCGATCGCGCGCGACAGGCGTTCGGTGCGTTCGGGATTGTCGGCCCAGATATAGGCGCGCAGCCGGTCCGCCGCTTTCGGGTCGGTCACATCGACCGGCTGGATCTCGACGCCGCGCACCGACACGATCTCGACCGGCACCTGCGGCGGCGGCGCACCGCGCCATTCAGGACGGATCGTCACCGGCGAATCGGCCGGCCCGACCATCGTGCCGCCAAGATCGAAGCGGAAGCGATCGATCAGCAGGTTGAGGCCGGCGCTCGACCCGATCTCGAGCAGTTCAAGCCTCGGCCCATGCTGCCGTGCGACCTCGATCAGGCCGGTCATCAGTGCCGCCGATCGCCCCGCCTCATTGGTCTGGGGCGGGCCGTCGAGCCAGGGATAGATCGCCGCGTCATGCGTGATGAAGCTGTCGCGCAGCACCTGCTGGACCTCTTCAGGATCTGTGATCCGTCCGCCGAATAAAGCAGAGAGGCCGGGTGCGACGCCCGCCAGGTCGAGCGCATGCAGCCCGCCAACCAGCCGCAACGGCAAGGCGTCGGTGGTCGGCTCGCCCGGCCAGTCGAGTACCCGTCGGCCGGTGCGCGTGTCGCGGTCGAGGCTGATTGCGAGGCCAGCGCAGATCCGCGCGGTGATCGGCGCACCCATCACGGTGCAGAAATGCTCCTGGATCAGGAACGCGCCGCGATTATTCTGCTCGTCCGCCATATCGGCCTCCATTTTGGCGGCGTTGTTGCGCCCGCGAACAGCCCCAAGTAAAGCCCCGCTCGATCATGGCCGACCCAATCATTATCGCCGTCCCCAAGGGACGCATCCTGGCCGAGGCGGTGCCGCTGCTGCAGCGTGCCGGAATCGAGCCTGAAGCGGCGTTTTCCGACGAGGACGGCCGCGCGCTGCGCTTCGCGACGAACAATCCCGGCATCGACCTGATCCGGGTCCGCGCATTCGATGTCGCGACCTTCGTCGCGCACGGCGCGGCACAGCTCGGCATTGTCGGGTCGGATGTGCTGGCCGAATTCGACTATTCCGAACTCTATGCCCCGGTCGATCTCGGCATCGGCCATTGCCGTCTGTCGGTCGCCGAGCCGGCGGCGCTGGCCGCGACCGACGATCCGCGCGGCTGGAGCCATGTGCGCATCGCGACCAAATATCCGCACATCACCCGGGCGCATTTCGAGGCGCGCGGCGTGCAGGCCGAATGCGTCAAGCTGAACGGCGCGATGGAGCTGGCACCGCTGCTTGGCCTCGCGCCGCGCATCGTCGACCTGGTATCGTCGGGGCGCACGCTGAAGGAGAATGGCCTGGTCGAGGTCGAGGTGATCGCCGAAGTGACCTCGCGCCTGATCGTCAACCGCGCCGCGTTCAAGACGCGGGGCGAGATCGTGCCGCTGGTCGAGGCATTCCGGCGCGCGGTGGGTGATGCGCGTGCGGCCTGACACCATTTCCCCCTCCCTCAGTCGGGCATTGATCTCGTGCTGAAGCTCTCCACATCGGATCCCGGATTCGAGCGCGACTTCGCCGCTCTGGTGAATGCGCGGCGCGAATCCGATGCTGATGTCGCGCGTGACGTCCGCACCATCATTGCCAGCGTGCGGGATGAAGGCGACTCGGCGATTGCCGCGTTCACCAAGAAGTTCGACCAGCACGATCTGAACGAAACCGGCTGGCGGATCGAGAAGGCCGACTGGATCGCGGCCTATGAGGGTCTCGACCCGGTCTTGCGCGATGCACTCGAGCTCGCCGCCGCACGCATCGCCGCCTATCACGAGAAGCAGAAACCGGCGGACAGCGACACGACCGACAGCGCCGGCGTCCGGCTCGGTGCGCGCTGGAACGCGATCCAGCATGCCGGCATCTATATCCCCGGCGGCCGCGCGGCCTATCCCTCCTCGGTATTGATGAACGCGATCCCCGCCAAGGTCGCCGGTGTCGAGCGCCTCGTCATGGTCACGCCGACCCCCAAGGGCGAGATCAATCCGCTGGTGCTCGCCGCCGCGCATATCGCCGGAGTCGACGAGATCTGGCGCATCGGCGGCGCGCAGGCGATCGCCGCGCTCGCCTACGGCACCGGCCGCATCGCGGCGGTTGATGTGATCACCGGGCCGGGCAATGCCTGGGTCGCCGAGGCCAAGCGCCAACTCTACGGCGTGGTCGGAATCGACATGGTCGCCGGCCCGTCCGAGATTGTGGTCGTCGCCGATGGCAGGAACGATCCCGAGTGGATCGCCGCCGATCTGCTCAGCCAGTCCGAACACGATCCCACCAGTCAATCGATCCTGTTCACTGACAATGCCGCTTTTGCCGAACGTGTCGCTGATGCGGTCGACCTGCAGATCGGCCAGCTTTCCACTGCTCGCGTCGCACGCGAGAGCTGGGATGCGAACGGCGCGATCATCGTCACCGCCGACCTGATGGAGGCGATGCCCTTGGTCGACCGCCTTGCGCCCGAGCATCTCGAGTTGGCGTGCGACGACCCACAGGCGCTGTTCGACCGCGTCCGCCATGCCGGATCGGTCTTTCTCGGCCGCCACACGCCCGAGGCGATCGGCGATTATGTCGCCGGACCCAATCATGTGCTCCCCACCGGCCGCCGCGCGCGCTTCGCGTCCGGCCTGTCGGTGCTCGATTTCATGAAGCGCACCAGCTTCCTGCAATGCGACGAAGCGGCGCTCGCCGCGATCGGTCCGGCGGCAGTGGCGCTGGCCGAAGCCGAGGGTTTGCCGGCGCATGCCAGGTCTGTGGCTGTACGGTTGACCAAATAAGCCTGGAAACGGGGTGGGGTTTTTCATTCAGCCGCGTTAAGAGCGGGCCAATGTCCAATCGTACCGCCTCCCGCTCCAAAGCCCGCGCCGCTGCGCGTCTCGCCGCCATACAAGCACTGTATCAGCATGAGATGGAGGGCACGGCGATCCCGTCGCTGCTCCATGAGTTCCACAATCATCGGCTCGGCGCGACGATCGAGGACGCAGAATATGCGGAGGCGGAGGTCGATTTCTTCGACGATGTGGTCAAGGGCACGCATGCCCGGCTGGCCGAGATCGACACGATCGTCGCGGCCAAGCTCGCCAAGGGCTGGAGCCTGACCCGCCTCGACAAGGCGATGCGCGCGATCCTGCGCGCCGGGACATATGAGCTGCTTGCGCGGCCAGACGTGCCGGTCGGCACGGTGATCACCGAATATGTCGATGTCGCCCACGCCTTTTTTGACAAGCGCGAGGCGGGCTTCGTCAATGGACTGCTCGACGGAATCGCGAAAGATGTCAGGAGTTAAGTGACCGAGGCCGAGTTTCTCGCCGCGTTGCGCACCCTGCCGCTCCATCCCGGGGCAAACGGCCTGTCCGACGACAGCGCGAGCCTCGGCCAATTTATCCTCACCACCGACACGATCGTCGAGACGATCCACTTCCTGCCCGGCGACCTGCCCGGGGACGTGGCCTGGAAGCTCGTCGTGGCCAATCTGTCCGATCTTGCCGCCAAAGGAGCGACACCTCTCGGCGTGCTGCTCAACTACCCGCTGAGCAGCGGCGCCTGGGACACGGCGTTCCTTGCCGGCTTCGCCCATGTACTGAAGAGCTTCGACACGCCGCTGCTTGGTGGCGACACGGTGTCGCTGCCGCAGGGCGCGCGCCGTGTCCTGACGCTCACCGCGATCGGCAGCGCCGCCGCCGCGACGCCGCTGCGATCGGGCGCCAGGCCGGGCGACCTGCTCTATGTCACCGGCACGATCGGCAATGCCGGTGCCGGCCTCGCCATCGCGCGGGGCAAGCCGGGATCCGACGAACTGCTTGACGCCTATCGCCGTCCCCATCCCCGTCTCGCCGAAGGCCGCGCGCTGGCGCCGCATGTCCATGCGATGATGGACGTGTCGGACGGCCTGCTGATCGACGCGCGCCGCATGGCCGAGACGTCGGGGCTGGCGGTGACGATCGATCTTGGCGCCGTACCGCTCTCCCCCGCCTATCTCGATTTTGCCGGCCGCACCCGCGACGCGCGCCTTGCCGCCGCGACCGCGGGCGACGATTACGAGCTGCTGTTCGCCGCGCCACCCGGCCATGCCCCACCGGCAACCGCAACGCCGATCGGCCGCTTCGATCCTGGCGCCGGCCTGATCCTGCATGACGGCGGCGACGTGCTGCCGCTTCCCGGCCATCTCGGATTTCAGCACGACATCTGACCGGGTTGCGCTCCGCGTTACCCGCCTTATACCTTTCGCCAAACCGTAGGGGACGCGGTCAACCTGACCATCCGTCCCAAGCGACATAAAGGGGAAGGATCAGCATGACGATTGTCTATGCCGCCATAATCTGCGGCCTGATTGCCGTAGTGTACGGCATCATCACCAGCCGCCAGGTGCTCGCTGCGAGTCCAGGCAATGAAAAGATGCAGGATATCGCCGCGGCGATCGCCGAAGGCGCCAAGGCCTATCTCGGCCGTCAGTACCGCACCATCGCCGTTGTCGGCATCGTTGTCGCTGCGCTGGTCACTTATTTCCTCGGCTATGTCTCCGCGATCGGCTTTGCGATCGGCGCGATCCTGTCGGGCGTGACCGGCTTCATCGGCATGAACGTGTCGGTCAAGGCGAACGTCCGCACCGCGGAGGCCGCGCGCACTTCGCTGCAGGGCGGCCTGACCATGGCGTTCCGTTCGGGCGCGGTCACCGGCATGCTCGTCGCCGGCCTTGGCCTGCTCGCGATCGCCGGCTTCTTCTGGTACCTGACCGGCCCCGGCGGCCATGCGCCGACATCGCGCATCGTGATCGACTCGCTTGTCGCGCTGGCGTTCGGCGCGTCGCTGATCTCGATCTTCGCGCGTCTCGGCGGCGGCATCTTCACCAAGGCCGCTGACGTCGGCGCCGACCTGGTCGGCAAGGTCGAGGCGGGCATTCCCGAAGACGACCCCCGCAACCCCGCGACCATCGCCGATAATGTCGGCGACAATGTCGGCGACTGCGCCGGCATGGCGGCCGATCTGTTCGAAACCTATGTCGTGACGCTCGGCGTGACGATGGTGTCGATCGCCCTGCTCGTCCAGGCCTCGGCCAGTGAGCTGCTCGCCCTTATGGGCCTGCCACTGATCGTTGGCGGCGTGTGCATCATCACCTCGATCATCGGCACCTATATGGTGCGTCTCGGCAGCAACAACTCGATCATGGGCGCGCTCTACAAGGGCTTCTGGACCACGGTCATCCTGTCGATCCCGGCAATCTATTTCGCCACGCAATATACGCTCGGCGACATGAATACCGTGATCGGCGGCGCGTCGTTCCTCGATCCCGGCGCGGCCAATGCCGGCTTCACCGGCATGAAGCTGTTCTGGTGCATGATGATCGGCCTCGCGCTGACTGGCGCGCTGGTGTGGATCACCGAATATTACACCGGCACCAACTACCGCCCGGTCAAGTCGATCGCCAAGGCATCGGAAACCGGCCATGGCACCAACGTCATCCAGGGTCTCGCGGTCAGCCTTGAGAGCCCGGCACTGCCCACGATCGTCATCTCGATCGCGGTGATCGCCGCCTATCAGCTGGCCGGCGTGATCGGCATCGCGTTCGGCGCAACCTCGATGCTGGCGCTGGCCGGCATGGTCGTGGCGCTCGACGCCTATGGTCCGGTCACCGACAATGCCGGCGGCATCGCCGAAATGGCCGGCCTGCCTGACGATGTCCGTCACCGCACCGACGCGCTCGATGCGGTCGGCAACACCACCAAGGCGGTGACCAAGGGCTATGCGATCGGCTCGGCCGCACTCGCTGCACTGGTGCTGTTCGGCGCGTATACGACTGATCTCGGAATCTACTTCCCCGATCTCAATGTCGATTTCTCGCTCTCCAATCCTTATGTCATCGTCGGCCTTTTGCTCGGCGCGCTGCTGCCGTTCAGCTTCGGCGCGTTCGGCATGACCGCGGTCGGCCGCGCGGCGGGTTCGGTGGTCGAGGATGTCCGCGCTCAGTTCCGCGACAATCCCGGCATCATGGAAGGGACTAGCCGTCCCGACTATGCCCGCACCGTCGATCTCGTCACTAAGGCGGCGATCAAGGAGATGATCATCCCGTCGCTGCTGCCGGTGCTCGCACCGATCGCGGTGTATTTCATCATCACCGCGGTATCGGACCAGGCGAGCGGCTTCGCGGCACTCGGCGCGCTGCTGCTTGGCGTGATCGTGTCGGGCCTGTTCGTCGCCATCTCGATGACCTCGGGCGGCGGCGCGTGGGACAATGCCAAAAAGTATATCGAGGACGGCAATCACGGCGGCAAGGGTAGCGAGGCCCATAAGGCCGCGGTGACCGGCGACACCGTCGGCGATCCGTACAAGGATACCGCGGGTCCCGCGGTCAACCCGATGATCAAGATCACCAACATCGTGGCCTTGCTGCTGCTCGCGGCGCTCGCGCACGCGGCCTGACAGGCCCGATCCTATGGTCGCAGGAGCGGCCCGCGCGGGGATATCCGCGCGGGCCGTTTCCGTTTTGCCCGCCATGAATACGCTCTCTTTCGGCAATGCTTTCAAGCGGCTGCGCGACACGATATCAACACAGGCCATTGGGGTATGGGATCGGGGCAGGGGGAACATGATTCGGACATTGATTGGGGCATTTGCCGTCGCCATGGCCGTCGGCCCGACCGCAGGGCAGTCGCCGGCCCCGCCAACGATCTCCTCAACAGCTGCGCCGACGGCGCCGATACCGATCGATCATTTCGCCAGCCTGCCGTTCCTGACCGCACCGGAACTGTCGCCCGACGGTACCAGAATCGCCGCGCGGATCGCGATCGCGGGGCAGCTGCGCCTGGCGATCGTGCCGCTTGCCGATGTGAAGAAGATGATCATGCTCGGGATGGGAGACAGTGATCTCAACAACTGGCAATGGGTCAATAACGACTGGCTGATCGCCAATATCGGCTCGACCGAGAAAGTGGAGGGCGACGACTGGTACCTCACCCGCATCGCCTCGGTCAGCGCGGACGGCAAGAAGATCTCCATACTTGGCGCGAAGACCGCGGCGCAGCATGCCGGCAACGTGTTGTGGACGGCACGCGACGGATCGCCGCACATCCTGCTCGCCATGCAAACCTCGATCTATTCGAACGATGTGGGTCTCTGGCCCGAGGTGCGCGATTTCGATGTCAGCACGGGCAAGAGTGTCCGGGTCGTCCCTTCGACCGACAAGGTATCGAGCTGGTTCACCGATGCCTCAGGCGCGGTACGGATGGGCGTTGCCTATGATGACGACCGCCGGTCCTATCGCCTGCTCTATCGCACCGACCCGACCAAATCGTTCCACACCGTCAGCAAGGTGCGCGGCCGCGGCGCCTCGCTCGGCAGCCTGCCCGCGATGTTCCTGCCCGAACCCGGCAAGGCTCTCGCGTTCGATGACGACGATGGTTTCAACGCGCTCTACGCCTTCGACCTCGCCACGTTGAAGATCGGCGAGAAAGTGTTCGGCAAGCCGGGCTATGACATCGGGGAGATCATACCTGACGCCACCGGCACCCGGGTCATCGGCGTGCGATATACCGACACGCGCGCGCGGACACACTGGTTCGACCCGGTGCTGGCGAAGATCCAGGCCGATATCGACCAGGCAATCGGCGCGCGGCACGCGCAGATTACCTCCTGGAGCAATGATTTCAGCGTGCTGATCGTCAAGGTCGCCGGCGCCGACCGCCCCGGCGCCTATTATGTCTATCGCCCGGACGAAGGCCGATTGCGTATCCTGGCCAAAGTCAATGAAGCACTGGGCACCGACGCCCAGTCGCCGGTCAGCACGATCAAGTACAAGGCGCGCGACGGACTGGAGATTTCCGCAGTCCTCACTTTGCCCAAAGGCAAGGCGGCAAAGGACCTGCCGCTGATCATGATGCCACATGGCGGCCCGGCCGTACGCGACGATGAGAGCTGGGACTGGCAGGCCCAGTTCCTTGCCAGTCGTGGCTATGCCGTGTTGCAGCCAAATTATCGCGGCTCGACCGGCTTCGGCACCGCATTCAACGAAAAGGGCCAGGGCCAATGGGGCCTGGCGATGCAGGACGACCTGGTCGATGCGGTCAAATGGGCGGCCAGCTCCGGCCTGGCCGATGCAAAGCGCGTGTGCATCGTCGGGGGGTCATATGGCGGCTATGCCGCATTCCGCGCGGCGCAGCGCGATACGGGGATTTATCGCTGCGCCGTATCCTTCGCCGGCGTCTCCGACATGCCGGCGATGCAGCGTTACGACAGGGGTTTCCTGAATGGCGGGCAGACCAACGACTATTTCCGGAGCTTTGCGCCTGACCTGAAAAGCGTGTCGCCGATCAACTACGCCGCCCAGTTCAGCACCCCGATCCTGATCATACATGGCAAGCTCGACCGCGTCGTGCAGGTTCGCCAGTCGCGCGAGATGGCCGAGAAGCTGAAAGCGGCGGGCAAACCCTATCGCTATGTCGAACAGCCGCTCGGCGACCATCATTTCTCGCGCCAGGCCGATCGCGTCCAGTTCCTGACCGAGCTCGAGGCGTTTCTGAAGGAGCATAATCCGGCGTGAGCGGCTTTCCACGCGGCCGGCAACGGACCGCCGGAGTGAGTTGCCGATTGCGTCATCATGTGATGCTTGGATCAACGACCAGGGGGACGCAGAAATGACCAAGGCATATCGGTTGCTGGCCATCGCGGCCATTTTTCTACTTGCAGCACCGGGATCCGCCCAGACAGCCGACGGCAAGACGGCCCCCGCGACGGACATTCGCCATGCCGAAAGCGGATGGATATTCCCGCCGTCCGTGGAGGGATTTCAGCGCACCAGCGACGCCAAGGTTCTGGCACCGCAGGGCGATGTCGCGGTCGATTATGAACGCGTCGACGGGGGCAAGCGGACCATTGCCTCGGTCTATGTCTATCCATCAACATCAAGCGCAGCCGATGCGGATTTTCAGGGCGCCGAAGCCGCCATTGTCGCCGGGTTGAAGGACCAGCTCCTGTCGCAGCTCTGGTCGGAGGGGCCATTCCGCGTCGGCACCGCCCGGCCGCTGGTGGGCGAAAAGGCCTTTTACAAGATCGGCCTCGGACCGCAGAGCTGGCAAACCAACCTCTATTATTTCGAAACCGGCAAATGGCGGATCAAGGTTCGTGTGACGTTGCAGGACAATGATTTCACAGTGCCGGATTCGTTCGTGCGCGCGCTTCCGTGGCAAAGCCTGGCGCTTGACAACACATGTTCGGCCACCGCCTGCCAGGTCGATCGCCCGCTCCCCGTCCATGCATATATCCCGGAGATGCTGGTATCGATGCTGAACAGCAAGCTGCCGGATGTGTTTGCCGCAAAGGTGGAGCCATGTGACCCCAACCGGCTCAACGCCGACATCGTCACGCCCGCAAAGACCAAGGAAAACGGCTTGGCCGACCCCATCTGGGTGGCTGCACAATGTTCGCCCGGTGACGGATTGACTGTCAGCGCTGTGCGCGTTGTTTTCCCGCCGCAAGCCATCACGGCCATCGAGAAGGAGGCGCCCGACGGCCTGTCGTTGCGGCAGCCGCTGACCTATTTCGCGCTGCGCGATACGAAAACAGACTCGCTCACCGAGATGCACGACGGAAAGCTCGATGCCGCCGCCATCACCGCAATCCTGCAACGGCTGCGCAACGGCACGCATCGTGCGTTTGCAGCGGGAAAGAAGGGCAGCAAGCCGCCCGCGCCGATCACACGATTCGTCAAATAGACCGCGTCCCGCCGAGGGAGGATTGCGATTGCGGGTCCGCTGGCCCACATCACCGGCATGAACCCGGTCCGCGCCCTGGTCGAACGCCAGATCGACAGCCTGGTCGGTCCGTCGCCCAATGATATTCCGTTCGACCTGTCGACCGGCGATGACGGCCTGTTCGGCCCCGGGTCGGTCGCGTGGGAGGTGCATGGCGATTTCGCGACGATGATGGTCGGCGGCGTCGCGGCGCTGCTGCTGCAGATGCTCCACCCCGCGGCGCTGGCCGGTGTATGGGACCATAGCGATTTCCGCCGCGACATGCGCGGACGGTTGCGCCGCACTGCGCGTTTCGTCGGCGGCACCACCTATGCCTCGACCGAACAGGCCGAGGCGATGATCGACCGGGTGCGCCGCATCCATGACCGGGTCAGCGGCACTTTGCCGGACGGCACGCCCTATTCCGCGACCGACCCGGTATTGCTCACCTGGGTGCATGTCGCCGAATCGGCGAGCTTCCTGGCCGCCTATCGCCGCTATCGCGACCCGGCGATGCCGGTGGCGCGACAGGACCGCTATTTCAGTGAGGTCGCAGTGGTCGCAGAGCGGCTCGGCGCGACCGACATCCCGCGGACACGCGCGGCGGTCGACGCCTATCTGCAGGCGATGCGTCCGCAATTGCGCAGCGACGAGCGCACCCGCACCATCGCCCATGCCCTGTTCAACCCGCCCGCCGACACGCTGGCGGTCAAGCCGATGCAATCGCTGACCATGGCAGCGGGGATCGACCTGCTGCCACCCTGGGCCGCGGCGATGCACGGCCTGACCCGATCGCGCGGGCAGCGCCATCTGGTCCGCGCCGGCACCGCAAGCATCGGCATGGCGCTGCGCTGGGCGCTCAGCGAACGCACCGCACGCAAGGATTCGCTGTTGCGTGCGCGGACCGCCTCGCGCGGGTAACCACCCCTGTTTCCGAGAAATAAAAAAAGCCACCCCTGTTAAGTTGGATTTTGCGAACAGAATTACTCCCTTTTTTCAGTATCTTACGTCTGTCCACCCTTGTTATGAATAACAGGGGTGGATTGCGGCATAACAGGGGTGGAACAGGGGTCGCCGTTCACCGGAACAGCGGTGCCGATCGTTTTTTATATTCATCATGAGAAAGAGCCGGCCGGCACCTGGTGAAGATCCCGACCGCCGCGACTCTGGCATGATCGCTATGGTGGTTGAATCGATCCGCCCCTGCACGGCGACACGCTTCAATCTCTGCCATGAAGTCCCCCGCTTCCCTTCTCGCGCGTCTTCGGCTAAAGGCCCGCGTTCAAGAATTCCCCGAAATCACCAGAGGTTTGTTTGGCCAAGGAAGAACTGCTCGAAATGCGCGGCCAGGTGGTGGAGCTTTTGCCCAACGCCATGTTCCGCGTGAAGCTTGAGAATGACCATGAAATTCTTGGTCACACTGCCGGCAAGATGCGCAAGAACCGCATCCGCGTGCTGGTCGGCGACGAAGTGCTCGTCGAACTCACGCCCTATGACCTGACCAAGGGCCGCATCACTTATCGCTTCAAGTAACGGAGCCGAGGGCATGGCCCCCGAGCCCGATCTTGTGCCCGATAGCGTGCCCCGTCTCGTCCTTGCATCGACCAGCCCGCGCCGGCTGGAGTTGCTGGCCCGTATCGGCATCGTGCCCGATCGCATCGCTGCGCCCGATATCGATGAAGACCCGGTCAAAGGCGAAGGGGCCCGCGTCTATGTCGAGCGCATCGCGGCCGCCAAGGCGCATGCGGTCGATCGTGCACCGGCTGAGGTCATCCTGGCCGGCGACACGACGATCACGGTCGGCCAGCGCATTCTCGGCAAGCCCGAGGACGAGGCCGATCTGCGCCGCATGCTCGGCCTGCTCTCCGGCCGGCGCCATCATTGCCTCTCCGCCGTGTGCGTAATCGACAGGACGGGCAAGGCGCGCACGCGCCTGTCCGACACGATCGTCGCCTTCAAGCCGCTCGGCCCCCTGGATATCGATGCCTATGTCGCGAGCGGCGAAGGCATGGGCAAGGCCGGGGGCTATGCGATTCAGGGTCGGGCGGAGAGCTGGGTGCGCTTCCTGTCGGGCAGCCATTCGGGCGTGGTTGGGCTACCCTTGTTCGAAACGCGCGCGCTGCTGACCAGCGCCGGCCTCCCCCTTGGCTGAATGGCTTTACGAAGCGGGCATCGGCGAGTGCCGCGCTGCGCTGGTCGAAGACGACACGATCATCATGGCGCGGATCGAGCCCGACACGATCGGCCCGCTGGTCGGCACCGTCGCGGTTACGCGCCTGGTCGATATCACGGTCAAGGGCCGCGAAGGCCGGGTCATGTTCGACGATGGCGCAGAGGCCCTGCTCTCCCCGCTTCCCGCCGGCATCACCCAGGGCGCCAGGCTGAGCGTCGAGATCATCCGCGAGGCCATTCCCGAACCCGGCCGCGCCAAGCTTGCCCGCTGCGTCCCGAGTGATTCGCCGCCCGTCACGGGCGCAGACCTGCTTGCTCGGATCACCGCCACCGGCCACCCGGTGCGGCAGTGCCGCGCGCATGAGGCCGATCATTTCGAAGCGGCGGGCTGGTCCGAAATACTGGAAGAAGCGACCGGCGGAGAGATCGCCTTTGCCGGCGGCGCGCTGCGCATGACGCCGACGCCGGCGATGACCCTGTTCGATGTCGATGGTGCCAAGGATCGTGGCGGCGCGCTTGAGCCGCTTGCCATTGCCGCGGCGCATGCCGTCGCCGCCGCGATCCTGCGCCATGATATCGGCGGATCGATCGGCATCGACTTTCCAACGCTGGCGGGCAAAGCCGCGCGCCAGGCTGTCGCCGCCGCGATCGACGAAGCGCTGCCGCTGCCGTTCGAGCGCACCGCGATGAACGGCTTCGGTTTCCTGCAGATCGTCCGCCCGCGCACCCGCGCCTCGCTGCCCGAGCGGCTGCGCGCCGACCCTGCCGGGGCCGAGGCACGCGCGCTGCTGCGCATGATCGAGCGTATTCCCCCGCCGGCCCCGCGACACCATATCGTGTCCCGACGCGTCAGCGACCTGCTGGCGACGCGGCGTGACTGGCGCGAGGCGCTGGCCCGCCGTACCGGCGTCGAGCCGATATTCGAGACGAGAGAGATATGAAGAAAATCGCCTGCCCGATCTGCGGCAAGCCCCCGAGCGACTCGCACAAGCCGTTCTGCAGCCAGGGGTGCCGCGACCGCGACCTGCTGCAATGGCTCGGCGAGGGGTATCGCATCCCGGTCGGCCCGGCCGATCCGGAAGCTGAAAATGCTTCCTCAACCGGACTGGACACCGCCGATAACGACGACTAAGAGGCCGCCTCTCGCCGGACATGTCCGGCAGTGCCCGAGTAGCTCAGTTGGTAGAGCACACGATTGAAAATCGTGGTGTCGGTGGTTCGAACCCGCCCTCGGGCACCATTTTCCCCTGGTGCCGTCACACGTCACGATCCGAGCTGGTACAGGTCGGAATCCGCATCGCCGTTATAGCCGCGCGCCGCGAGCGCGAATCCGTGCCCGGTCAGCAGCCGGACCGAGACCAGGTTGCGCGGATCGACCGTCGCGCGAACCGGATCGATGCCGCGCCCGGCCGCGAATTCGACCAGTGCCGAGAGGATTTCGCCGCCATAGCCCCGCCGCCAGAAAGCGCGCGCCAGCCCATAGATGATCTCCTGCGATCCGTCCGCTGGCCGCGCGACCCCGGCCCAGCCGATCATCAGCCCGTCTTCCTTTCGCTCCACCGCCCCGGTGCCATAGCCGTGGCGGGCGAGATTCTCGGCCGATCTGAGCACCCATAAGGCCGCATTGTCGGCCGACAATGCAGTGCCGTCGTCGACGAATCGCGCCACCTGCGGATCGGCGAACAATGCCACCAGCGTCGATGCGTCCGCCGGAATGAAGGGCCGGATGATCAGGCGCGGGGTCTCCAGCCTGCTCTCGAAGATCATCCGCGCGCATCCCGCAATGCGGCGCAGGATTGCCGCCCGCCAATGGCGATCGATTCGAGCGTGGCAGCGTCCGCGCCGTCGCGGGCAATGATCGACATGCCGTGCTGGAGCGAGGCGTAAAAGGCAGCGGCAGCGGCGCAATCGAAGTGCGGCGGCAATTGCCCATCGGCCACGGCGCGCTCGAATCGCTGCTGCAGCTGGTCCAGGTTCATCGCGCGATGACGCCTCAACGTATCGCACACCGGATGGCTCGATGGGCCGGTCGATCGCGCGCCAAGCACGATCATGCAGCCCCGGGGCGTCGCTTCATCGCTGTAGGAGCGCGCGGTGTTCATCAGGAAGGCGCCGATCGCGTCGACGATGTCGGGCTCGCTCTCCAGCGCCTTCCAGATCTCGACGCCGACACGGCCCTTGTAACGATCGACCGCCTCGCGAAACAGCGCCTCCTTGCTGCCGAACGCAGCGTAGAGGCTGGGCGATGCGATACCCATAGCATCGGTCAGGTCCGTCATCGACGTCTCTTCGAAGCCATTCTCCCAGAACAGCTCCATCGCCCGTTGCAACGCCGCATCGCGGTCAAAGGCCCGGGGGCGGCCACGCTTTTCCATCGTCAATCTCTTTTTGTGCCACTCGTTACAATAATCGGTTGACGCAAGCTTGCAAGGCGTTGCAGGAATTCTGTATTGATCAACACAGAAAGGGATTTACCATGCAGACCCTCGAAGGAAAGGTGGCACTGGTCACTGGCGGCAGCCGCGGCATCGGCGCCGCGATCGCCAGGCGGCTGGCGCGGGACGGCGCGATCGTTGCCCTCACCTATGTTCAGGGCGCCGATCAGGCGCAGGCGGTGGTACGCGCGATCGAGGAAGCGGGCGGCCGGGCGCTGGCGATACATAGCGACAATCGTGACCCCGTCGCTGTTGAAGCCGCCGTGGCGGAGGTCGCGCGGGCCTTTGGCCGGATCGATATCCTGGTCAATAATGCCGGCATCTTCCACGCCGCGCCGATCGCCGAACTGACCGCGAGCGATTTCGACGACACCATGGCAGTCAATGTCCGCGCCGCCTTTGTCGCGTCGCGTGCGGCGCTGGCGGCGATGCCGGATGGCGGGCGTATCGTGTCGATCGGCAGCAATCTGGCACTGCGCGCGCCGCACCCGGGGCTCAGCCTCTATACCGCGAGCAAGGCGGCGATCGGCGGCCTGACCATCGCCCTGGCGCGCGAACTCGGGCCGCGGCGGATCACCGTCAATGTCGTGCATCCGGGGTCGACCAATACCGACATGAACCCGAAGGACGGGCCCGGCGCGACGCACCAGACCGAGTTGATGGCCAATCCCACCGGCTTTGCCGACCCGGGCGAGGTCGCCGATATCGTCGCCTATCTCGCCTCGGACGCCGCGCGGTCAGTGACGGGCGCCGCCTGGACGATCGACAACGGCGCCAGCATATGAGCGACGCCGGCACCGGGACAGCGTCAGCGTCTCGTCTGGCGTCGGCTGTCCTGGTTGCCGGCGCTGCGATCACGCTGGCCGAGGTATGCGCATCGCACGTGATTTACCTTCGTCCGTTCATCCTGCCGCAGTATGAGCTTTCTATATCGCGCGTTCCTTGGCAGAGGTTCGGACATGTATATGCTTTACGATCAGGGATGTATCCTGGCTTCCACCGCCGGCCGCCGTTTTTTGACGGCTGCGCTGGCCGTATCGCTCGTGGCGGCGCCCGCCACGGCCCAGCAGGTGCCGCTGCCGCAGCGGGTCGCCCCGCCGCCGGTGGTGCCGACTGTGCCGGTCCAGCCGCCGATGGTGCTTCCCGACCTGACCGATGCGCAGGCGGAACAGCTCGCCGTGCTGCTCGACAAGGATTCGGTCGCACAGGGGCTGCGCGCCGATTCCGCGCCGCATGCGACCAAGCTCGATCGCGATGCGCTGATCGGCGCCGCGCTCGACCATGCCAAGGCCGTGCATGCCGGGCGGCTCGACACCGCCGACTTCCAGCTTCAATGGGGCATCCGGCCGCAAGCCTATGACCCGCGCCCGGGCTTTATCGACGCGCTGAAGCGCGACCGGCTGGCGGCGTGGATCGCTTCGCTGCCGCCGCCTTATGCCGGTTATGATGCGCTTGCCGCGGGGCTCGCCCGCTATCATGCCATTGCCGATGCCGGCGGCTGGTCGGCGCTGACCGCCGGCCCCGAGCTGAAACTGGGATCAAGCGGCAAGCAAGTGCTGGCGCTGCGCCAGCGCCTTGCGGTCGAGGATCCGCAGCTCGACGCCAAAGGTGATAAGTTCGATGCCGCACTGACGGAGGCAGTGAGCCGCGCACAGCGTCGTTATGGTCTCAACCCGGCCGGCGTCGTCGGCAGTCAGACGATCGCCGCGCTCAACGTGCCGGTCGACGCGCGCATTCGCCAGATCATGGCCAATATGGAACGGTGGCGCTGGCTGCCGGGTGAAATCGAGAAGAACCGCGTCCAGGTGAATATCGCAGCAGCCGTGCTGACCGTGTTCGACGGCGATGCGCCGGTGATGTCGATGAAGGCAGTGACTGGCCGGCCCGGTGACGAAACGCCGATGCTGGTGTCGCGGATTCACAGCGTGGTGCTCAATCCGCCGTGGAATGTACCCTCCTCGATCGCCAATCGCGAGCTTTGGCCCAAGGAAAAGAAGAAGCCGGGTTATCTCAAGGCCAATGGCTTCCGCATCATCGACAATGGCGATGGCAGCAAGCGGCTCCAGCAATCGTCGGAAAAGAGCGCGCTGGGCAAGTTCAAGTTCGATTTCGACAATCAGTTCGCGGTGTATCTCCACGACACGCCGGCGCAGGCGGGTTTCTCGCGCTTCGACCGGCTGGCGAGCCATGGCTGCGTCCGGCTCGAAAAGCCGGCCGACCTCGCCAAGTTGCTGATGCGGACGACGCCCGAATGGACGCCGGACGCGATCGACGCGACGATCGCCGAGGGCAAGACCGTGCGCGCGAAACTGACCGATCAGGTCGCGGTCTATCTGCTGTACTGGACCGCGTTCGCCAATGCGAACGGGGTGGTGAGCTTCCGCGACGACCCGTATAAATGGGACGGGACGCTGGCGAGCAAGATCGAGGCACGATCGGCCACCCAGGCGCTCGCCGCGCGCTAAAACCTGATATTCTGATACTGTTTTTCGAGGAATGACGATGAAGACCATCCGCAAAGCCCTGCTTGTCGCCAGCACTGCGTTGCTGGCCGCCGGACTGACGGCCTGCTCAGGATCCGAACCAGCCCCGGCACCGACCGAGAACAGCGAAGCGATCAGCGAACCGACACCCGAGCCAAGCGCGTCGCCGACCCCGGAAGCCTCGCCGGTCATTGAAACCAACGCCACCGCCGAAGCCGCACCGGAGCCTGCCGCCGTCGCGCCCGACGAGCAGATGCTCGACGATGCCTCCGCCACCGGCATGACAGCGCGCACCTCGCGCGGCGAGCCGGCCGCTGACGACACCGCGCCCGTGACGAACAGCCAGAGCAAGTAACGCCGCACCCGGGGGCCGCCATGATGCCCGCCCGGCGCCTTCCGAGCCCCACCCATGACGGGTAGGCTGCCCCCGTTGACGTGCGCGCGTCGCCCCCTAGCATCGCGCGCTCAACGATAAGGGGTCATGCAGATGCGGCATTTGGGTTCGATGGTGGCGGCGCTTGCGCTGATGACGGGGACGGCACAGGCCAAGGGCGCCGACAATAGCCAGGCTGAAGCGCAAGCGCTGGAGATCACCAAGCGCGCGATCGCCTTTCGCACCGTGCAGGGCCCCGGCAACCAGACCCCCGATTATGCCGAGTATCTGAAGGGCCTGCTGGTCGCGGGCGGGTTTGCCGCCGACGATGTGACGGTGACCAAAGTCGACGATACTGCGATGCTTGTCGCTTATTATCGCGGCACCGACAGCGCGGCCAAGCCGCTGGTCCTGTCCGGCCATATGGACGTGGTCGAGGCCAAGCCCGCCGACTGGCAGCGCGACCCGTTCACGCCGGTGATCGAGAATGGCTATCTGTTCGGGCGCGGCGCGACCGACATGAAGCTCGACGGGGCGGAAGTGGTCGCGACGCTGCTGCAGCTCAAGCGCGACGGGTTCAAGCCGCGCCGCGACATCGTCATCGCCTATTCGGGCGATGAGGAAACGACGATGAAGACCACTCAGGCACTGGCGGCGCAATTCGCCCATGCCGAGCTGGTGCTGAATGCCGATGGCGGCGGCGGGTCGCTGGCCGAGGACGGCCATCCGCAATTCTTCACGCTGCAGGGCGCGGAGAAGACCTATGCCGATTTCCAGCTCGAATTCACCAATCCCGGCGGCCATTCGAGCGCGCCGCGCAAGCTCAACCCGATCTATCAGCTGTCCGCCGTGCTCGACCGGATCGGCGCCTATCAGTTCACGCCGCAGGCCGATGCGCTGACCAAGGCCTTCTTCACCGAAGCCGCCAAGCAGCAGACCGGCGAGACCGCGGCGGCGATGCGCGCCTTTGCCGCCGACCAGACCGACAAGGCGGCGATCGCGACCCTGACCGCCAACCCCTCCTATATCGGTCAGATCGGCACGACCTGTGTCGCGACGATGCTGAGCGGCGGCCATGCGATCAACGCGCTGCCGCAGCGCGCCACCGCCTTGATCAATTGCCGCATCTTTCCCGGCGTGAAGGTCGAGGATGTCCAGGCGAAGCTGGTCGAGGTCGCGGCCGACCCGGCGATGACGATCAAATATGTCGAAATGGGCACCATCCCCAATGACGCGTCACCGATGCGCGCCGATGTGATGAAGGCGGTCAGGAAGGCGCTCGACATCGGCTACAAGGGCGTACCGATCATTCCCGGCATGTCGGCCGGGGCGAGCGATTCGATGTGGTTCCGCAGCCGCGGCATCCCGAGCTACGGGGTCAGCCCGACCTTCATCAAGGATTCGGATTCGTTCAGCCACGGCCTCAATGAACGAACGCCGCTGGCCAATCTCAAGCCATCCATGGCCTATTGGAAATCGCTGATCACTGACCTGTCGAAATAGGGTCGAGCGCCCCGATCGGCGGCAGGAGATATGGGACACCGGTTTGTGTCAAACTTTCTCGCCGCCGCTTCAGCTATTTCAGTATAATATCGTTGTATATCAGATGGTTATACGATCATAATGGATTTCGGGCTCGATCTCTTAACCCAACAGCGCCGCGATCTGGCGCCCGGCGATGCCGCGCGCCTCATCGGCAGTGAAGGTGGTCGGCGACAAGCAGAGTTCGAGCCATAGCCCGTCGACCAAAGCCGTGATCGCGATCGCGGTCAGGCGCAGGTCGGCGGGGGCGACACCGCATTCCGCCAGCAACGCCTCCAGGTCGCGGCGATAGGCGGCGTAGATATCGTCGTGCAGCGCGGCGATCCCCGGCCGCGCCTTGACCAGGCTCCAGAAGGCCAGCCAGGTCGCGAGCAGGCCAGGATCGGCAATCGGCGGGTGGAAGCTGGCGGTGACATAGGCGTCGAGCCGCGCGCGCGGATCCGGGCCGGCGGCCGCGACACCGGCATCGAGCGCGGTGCTGACCCGCTCACCGACATGCACATAGGTCGCGGCGACCAGCGCATCGACGCCGTCGAAATAATGGCTGACCAGCCCGGGCGACACGCCGGCCTCGACCGCGATCACTCTTACAGACGCTCCTGCCGCGCCATGCGACGCAAGCACGCGAGCCGTCGCCTCGATCAGGCTGAGACGGCGCGCATCGGGTTCGGCGCGGGAGAAGGCAGGCTGGGTCATCGCCCCGTCATAACAGCAATTGCGTTGCCGCGCAGCCTGTTGTACGATCGTTCAACAAGGATCACCCAGAAGCGGGAGGCCGGGATGGCGCATCGTTTTGCCGATATGGAAGCGCATGACCCCGATGCGGACTGGAGCCTGCCCGGCTGGCTCTATACCGATGCGGAATATTTCGACGTCGAGGTGGCGCGCGTCATCCGCCCGAGCTGGCAGATCGTGTGCCATGTCGGCGATATTCCCAAGGCGGGCGATTACCACACGCTCGATTATATCGGCGAAAGCGTCTTGGCGGTGCGCGGCGACGATGGCCAGGTCCGCGCCTTCGCCAATGTCTGCCGTCACCGCGCGATGCGGCTGGTCGAAGGGCCGCAGGGCTGCGCGAAGAAGCTGGTCTGCCCCTATCATGCCTGGGCCTATGAGCTTGACGGGCGCCTGAGCGGCGTGCCGATGCGCGGCGATTATCCGGCGCTCGACATGGCGAAGAACGGGCTCGTCCCGATCGGGGTCGAGATCTGGCGCGGCTTCGTGTTCGTGCGGCTGGAGGATGATGGCGGGCCGGCGGTCTCCGAGATGATGGCGCCTTATGACGATCAGGTCGCGCCGTACCGGTTCGAGGAGATGGAGACGATCAGCCCGGTGCGGGCGCGCGAGCGGGCGGTGAACTGGAAGAATGTCGGCGACAATTATTCCGACAATCTCCACATCCCGGTCGCGCATGACGGGCTGACCCGGTTGTTCGGCAAAAGCTATGCGATCGAGGCCGAGCCTTATGTCGACAAGATGTCGGGCCGGCTGGTCGATCGCCCCTCGGCCAATCCATGGGAGCGCTTCTACCAGAAGCATCTGCCCGAGGTGGATCATCTGCCCGAGGAGAATCAGCGGCTCTGGCTCTATTTCAAGCTGTGGCCGAACATGGCGTTCGACCTGTATGCCGACCAGATCGATTTCATGCAGTGGCTGCCGCTGACGCCGACCACGACCCTGCTGCGCGAGATGTGCTTTGCGTTGCCGGATGACCGGCGGGAAATGAAGCTGGTGCGCTATGCCAATTGGCGGATCAACCGCACGGTCAATGCCGAGGACACCTGGCTGATCGAGCGCGTGCAGCGCGGCATGGCGTCGCAGACCTATACCGCCGGCCCGATCGGCGCGAGCGAAGTGTGCCTGCGCAGCTTTGCCAAGAAGATCCGCCGCATCATCCCGGAGGCGCGCCAGCACCGCGCGCCCGCGCCGGGCTGGAGCCGCCGGCCGCGTGCCGTAACCGAATAACAACCGTCATCTCCGCGCGAGGCGGAATGATGGATGGGGGAAGCAGAATGACCAAATCCTACGACGCACTGATCATCGGCGGCGGGCATAACGGCCTGGTCTGCGCTTTCTATCTCGCCAAGGCGGGCATGAAGGTCCGCGTGCTCGAACGGCGCGACGTGATTGGCGGGGCGTGCGTCACCGAGGAATTCCATCCCGGTTTCCGCAACTCGACCGCGAGCTATACGGTCAGCCTGCTGCGTCCCAAGGTGATCAAGGACATGCGGCTGCACGAGCGCGGCTGGAAGATCATCGAGCGGACCATTTCCAATTTCTTCCCGCATGACGATGGCTATCTCAAGCTTGGCGGCGGCACGGCACGGACTCAGGCCGAGTTCGCGCGCTTTTCGCCCAAGGATGCCGAGACCTTCCCGAAATATGAGGAAGCGCTGGAGCGCGTCGCCGAGGTGCTGCGCGACATGGCGCTGAAGACCCCGCCCAATGCCGGCGGCGGCGTGCGCGCGCTGATCGCCGCGGCGGCACAGGGCCGCAAGCTTACTGGCATGAATATCGAGGCGCAGCGCGACGTGATGGATTTGTTCGTCAAATCGGCGCGCAGCTTCCTCGATAGCTGGTACGAGAATGACTATGTGAAGGCCGCGTTCGGGTTCGACGCGGTGGTCGGCAATTACGCCAGCGTCGACACGCCCGGATCGGCCTATGTCCTGCTCCACCATGTGTTCGGCGAAGTGAACGGCAAGAAGGGCGCCTGGGGCCATAGCGTCGGCGGCATGGGCGCGATCACCAAATATATGGCGGAAGCGTGCACTGAGCTGGGCGTCGAGATCAGCCTGGAAGCGCCGGTCGCCAAGGTGCTGGTCGACGGCAACCGCGTGACCGGCGTGAAGCTGGAAAGCGGCGAGGAGATCGCCGCCAAGGTGGTCGCGGCCAATGTCGGCCCGGCCCTGCTCTATCGCCAGCTGGTCGACCGCGCCGATATGACGCCCGAGTTCGCGCGGCGGATGGACAATTTCAAGGCCGGCTCCGGCACGTTCCGGATGAATGTCGCTCTGTCCGAACTGCCGGATTTTTCGGTCCTGCCGGGCAAGGAAGTGGCCGAGCATCATACCTGCGGCATCATCATTTCGCCGACGCTCGATTACATGGACAAGGCGTTCACCGATGCGAAGGCCAAGGGCTGGTCGGATGAGCCGATCGTCGAGATGAAGATCCCGACCTCAGTCGATGACAGCCTGGCCCCGCCGGGACAGCATATCGCCAGCCTGTTCTGCCAGCAGTTCGCGCCGGTGCTGCCAGACGGCCGCAACTGGGACGATGAGCGCGAGGCTGCGGCGGACCTGATCGTCGATACCGTCACCAAACATGCGCCCAATTTCAAGGGATCGATCATCGCGCGGCAGATCCATTCGCCACTTGATCTGGAGCGCAAGTTCGGGCTGATCGGCGGCGACATCATGCATGGCCATATGTCACTCGACCAGCTCTGGGCGGCGCGGCCGGTGCTTGGGCATGGCGACTACCGCGCGCCGATCAAGGGCCTGTATATGTGCGGCGCGGGCACGCATCCGGGTGGCGGCGTGACCGGCGCGCCGGGGCATAATGCGGCGCACGAAATCCTGCGCGACAAGAGCGTGCTGGGCCGGCTGTTCGGATAGGCCGCGGTCACCAGAAGCGCTGGCGCAGGCGGTTGAGGCGCTCCATCGTTTGCCGCTGCAGGTCGAGCCGCTTCATGCCTATGTCGTGATCGGCCTTATGCGCCTGTTTGCCGAACTCGGCCCCGCGCTGCCCGATCTCGGCCGCCAGCCGGTCATGCCCGGCAAGCAGGTCGCGCCACGGTGTCGCCGCGTCCGAGTCCAGCAGGGCGCAGCGATTGACCAGCATGGTGACCTCGGTCCGCCACACCGCCCCCCAGCGGCCGAGTTCGTCGAGCATCAGGGCATGGATATCGGCACGAGGATCCGGCACGGCGAGCATCCGGTCATAAAGGGTCGCGAGATCGGCGTCGTAGCGCGGCTTGAGATCGGCGAGCCGCGCGAGGTGCGCATCGATACCGGATTGTACCAGAGCGCGTTGCTCATCGGAGAGCGGTGCAGCGCCCATTTTTCGATCCTCAGCCGTTCGGATCGGGCACATGCCCGGTCCCGTCGCAAACATGGCAGGTGAATTTCTGACGCCCGTGGCAGCGCGGGCAGGTCATTTTTCCGCTGCCCTTGCAATCGGGGCAGGAAACGCGCCCGCTTCCCTTGGTGAAGTCGCCAAACTGCAATCCGGATCCCCGGCCGCCGCAATGCGTGCAGGCTTCATATTCTGCGCCGCGCGCGAAATAGCCGGCACCGCGGCATTCAGGACAGTCCATGTCCCGGTTTCCCCGGCAACCGGGGCAAGTGATTTCGCCATAGGAACAGTCGTGACAGGGTACCTGCCCATGGACGCAGTCCCGGTTTGGACATTTGATTTCCGCCATGATCGATCACCCCCCTTGCCGCTGCTCGGTGCACCGGGCGTAACCGAGCGGTCGCGATGCGGTCACCTCACGGAATCGAGGGGGTGGGAACCGATCGGTTCTGGATCGGAAAGCCATTGCCGCCGGTCGGACCGCTGCCTAGTCATTGGCAGGCCGTCCGCATGGCCCGGAGGAGCCGATGCCTGGCGAGATGATGTCGCTGATCGAACCGATTGTCGCCGCACGCGATGCAGCGCAGGCGGCGCGCGATTTTTCCAACGCAACCCAGGCGCTCGGCGTGAGCTATTTCCAGGCACGGCATTATCGCCGACCGCCCGGACAGCTGACCGCGGCGCGCCACTGGGCGGCGGGCGGGCTGGTCGAGCGGCGCTGCGTGAGCGGCTGGATCGGCGGGACCAGCCACCGCTATATCTGCTTCGAGGTCAATCCGCTGGTCGAGCCGATCGCGCGCGGCATGACGCGCTATCGCTTCAGCGACTTCGCGCCGCGCCGGGACCGCCGCTTCGGCGACTATTGGGACGCGATGAGCGAGGGGCGGATTGGCGACGCGCTTGGCGTGACCGCCTATGGCTATGACGGCGCGGTCGCATCACTCCATATCGGCTTTGCCGACCCGGCGATCGAGGACGAGACCGCCGAAGCGCTGTACGTCGCCGGCGCGATCCTGACCGAACGGCTGCTGCGCGCACCGCTGGCCGAGGGCGAGCCCGGCACCGCATCGCTCAGCGTGCGCGAACGCGATGCGATCGGCCTGGTCGCCGACGGCAAGACCGACTGGGAGATCGCGACAATCATGGGCGTCGCCGAGACCACCGCCCGTTTCCATGTCGACAATGCGCGGCGCAAGCTGGGCGCGGTCAACCGCGCGCACGCGGTCGCCCGGCTGATGTCGCTGGGCCTATAAGGCTGGGCCTATGAGGCCGGTGCGGCGCGGCTGTGGCGGACCCAGAGATAGACCGGCAGGCCAGCGATGAGCAGCGCCAGTCCCCAAAGGTCCGCCTCCAGCCCAAGGCCATAGACCATCCACAGCACGAACGCCGCCGCGAACAGCGACGCGATCTTGAGCGGCAGATCGTCCGGCAGAAGCCTGATCGCGGCGAGTGCGCTGGCGAGATAGGCAAGCATGCCCGCCGCGAGCGACACCGAGGCGATGAAGGTGAACAGTTCCCCCATGCCGCGCGCATAATTGGACAGCGCGACCAGCGTGACGAGCACGCCGGAGACGAGATGCGCGCGGACCGGTGTGCCGCGCGCGCCCTCCTTGCCGAACCAGGCCGGGAACACACCGCCCTGCGCCATCGCGCGCGGCACTTCGCCCTGTAGCAGAATGAATCCGTTGAGCGCGCCGAACGCGCTGATCGCGGCGAACAGCGCGGCGAGATCGGCCGTCCCCGATCCGAGCTCGCGACCAAGGAATTCAGCGATCGGCGCGGGCGAGGCGGCGGTGACCGCGGCGGGCATCAGGAACGCGGTCGCCGCCGAGACGAGCAGATAGACGAGACCGGTCAGCGCGGTGCCGATCAGCGTCACGCGCGGCACGACATGGGCGGCATTGTCGATCTTGTCGGCCGGCACGGTCGCAGATTCCACGCCGAGAAAGCCCCAAAAGGTGATCGCCGCCGCCCCCGCGATCGCTCCGGCGCCGATCGGCACCGGCGGATTGGCGGCGATCGCCCCCGACCCGTCGCGCAGCAACAGCCAGATCGCCAGCGCGATAACGCCGACCAGCGGCACCAGTTTCAGCGCCATGGTCACGAACTGTACGCGCCCGGCCAGACCGACGCCGCGGATATTGACCGCGATCAGCCCCCAGATGATCGCCAGCGCGGCCAGCGCCGGCAGCTTGCCGAGGATCGGGAAGATCAGGCTGAGCGCGCTGACCACCGCGACCGCGATCGCCGCATTGCCCGCCCAGATCAGCACCCAATAGCTCCACGCGACGGCGAATCCCGCCCCCGGGCCGAACGCCGCCTGAGTAAAGGCATAGGGACCGCCGGCGATCGGCAGCTTTGCGCCCAGTCGCGCGAACACGAAGGCGAGGCACAGCGCACCGCCGATCGTCACGATCCAGCCGATCATGCCGTTCCAGCCAAGCGGCGCAAGCGTCGCGGGGAGCAGATAGACGCCCGACCCGATCATGTTGCCCATGACCAGCGCGAGGCAGGTCCAGAACCCCAGCGCGCGACGTGATACCTTGGTCATTTAACCCCCACCGTCATGCCGGTCCCTTCGACTTCGCTCAGGAGAACCTTGTTCCGGCATCCGCCAGTCCGCAAATTCTACCGCCCCGGTTTGCTTCACCAGGGCCCCCGGAACAAGTCCGGGGTGACGAAGATGGTTGAACGAGGCTAAAGCTCAATGCCGATGACCTTTGCCGCCGTTCCAACACCCCGCTGGCCGCAGCGCCTGATCGACGCCGCGCTGGCGCTGCACGACAATCGTCTGTCCGAGGCCGAACCGCTGCTGAAGACGCACCTCAAGGAAGATCCGTTCGATGTGCAGGCGATCCGCATGCTCGCCGAACTGGCCGGGCGGATCGGGCGCTACAGGGATGCGGAGAATCTGTTGCGCCGAGCGGTCGAACTGTCGCCGGGTTTCACCGCCGCGCGCGCCAACCTTGCCATCGTGCTGTATCGCCAGAACCGGCCGGACGAAGCGATCGCCGAACTCGACCTGGTGCTTGAGGAAGAACCCGACAATCCCGGCCATGCCAATCTGAAGGCCGCGGCGCTGGCGCGGATCGGCGGCTTCGACGACGCGATCGCACTGTACGAAGAGGTGCTGAAATCCGCGCCGCGCCAGCCCAAAGTGTGGATGTCGTACGGCCATATGCTGAAGACGGTCGGGCGCCAGGCGGACGGCGTCGCCGCCTATCGCCGGTCGATTGCGCTGATGCCGGAACTGGGCGAGGCATGGTGGAGCCTCGCCAATCTGAAGACCGTGAAGTTCGACGATGATGATATCGCGGCAATGGAAGCGGCATTGGCCCGGGCCGATATTTCGGACGAGGACCGATTCCATCTCGATTTCGCGCTGGGCAAGGCGTTCGAGGACCGCAGACAGGCAGCGGCGGCGTTCGCGCATTATGCGGCCGGCAACAGGTTGCGGCGGACCAGAATCGTCTATGACGCCGACGAGACCGAGGCATTGGTCGATCGCAGCATTCAGCTTTTCACGCCCGATTTCTTCGCCGCGCGCGTTGCGGCGGGCTATGATGCGCCCGACCCGATCTTCATCCTCGGCATGCCGCGCGCGGGATCGACGCTGGTCGAGCAGATCCTGTCGAGCCATAGCCGGGTCGAAGGAACCTCCGAGCTTCCCGATATTCCGATCCTTGCGCGGCGCTGGGCCGATTATCCCGATCGGCTTGGCGGGGTACCGCATGACCGGCTGCGCGCGCTGGGCGAGGAATATCTCCAGCGCACCCGCATTCAGCGCCGCACCGACCGGCCCCTGTTCATCGACAAGCTGCCCAACAACTGGGCGCATGTTCCGCTGATCCACCTGATCCTGCCCAATGCGACGATCATCGACGCGCGCCGTCATCCGCTCGGCTGCTGCTTTTCCAACTACAAACAGCATTTCGCGCGAGGCCAGGCGTTCAGCTATTCGCTCGACGATATGGGCCGTTACTATCGCGGCTATGTGCGGCTGATGGCGCATGTGGATACGGCGTTGCCGGGACGGGTGCACCGAGTGACCTACGAAAACATGGTCGATAATACCGAGGCCGAGGTCCGCGCCCTGCTCGCCGCATGCGGGCTCGACTTCGAGCAGGCGTGCCTTGAATTCCACAAGACCGACCGCGCGGTGCGTACCGCAAGCTCCGAACAGGTGCGCCAGCCGATCTTCCGCGAAGGGACCGAGGCGTGGAAACCGTTCGAGCCATGGCTCGATCCGCTCAAGGCGGCGCTGGGCGAGGTGCTTGATCACTATCCGGACACGCCCCGCTTCGCCTGATCTCTCCCTCGGGCGTGGCAAAACTGTCACGTTCCCGCCATGAAATGAGAAGGTCCATATCGGACCGTTGACGATTGTTGCGGGCGCGAACAGTCTGTCGAAACAGAATGTCGTTTCGGGGGATCGTCATGCACGTCACTAAGCGCCGCACCATATTGGCCGCCATGCTGGCCACCGCGGCGGTCACCGCCTGCCCTGCCCTGGCGCAGGATCAGGCACCGGCGGACACCCGCCCCGCGATCGACGATTCAGACGACATCATCGTCACCGCGCAGAAGCGCGAGGAAAATCTCCAGAACGTGCCGATCAGCATCCAGGCGCTCGGCACGAAAAAGCTCGACCAGCTCAACATCAGCAATTTCGCCGAATATTCGCAGCTCCTCCCCTCGGTCGCGTTCCAGAGCTCCCAGCCAGGCGTGACCACCGTCTATATGCGCGGCGTCGCATCGGGCGGCGACGGGAATCATTCGGGCTCGCTGCCCTCGGTCGGCGTGTATCTCGACGAACAGCCGGTGACGACGATCGGCGGCACGCTCGACGTCCATGTCTATGACGTGGCGCGGATCGAGAGTCTCGCCGGGCCGCAGGGCACGCTGTACGGCGCCTCGTCGCAGGCCGGCACGATCCGCATCATCACCAACAAGCCCGATACGACCGGCTTTTCCGGCGCGGTCGATGCGGAGGTCAATACCGTTGCCAAGGGCGGCGTGGGCGGCAAGGCGGAAGGCTTTGTCAATATTCCACTATCGGACATGGCGGCGCTGCGCGTGGTCGGATTCTACCAGCGCGACGCCGGCTATATCGACAATGTCGCCGGCACGCGGAACTTCAACGTATCGGCACCGGCAGCGCCGCTGGCGCCCGGCTATACCGGTACGGTCACCAACGCAGCGCTGGTGAAGAAGAATTTCAACACCAACGAAACCTATGGCGGGCGTGCGGCACTGAAGGTCGATCTCGACGATAACTGGACGGTCACGCCATCAGTGATTTACCAGGAACAGCGCAGCAAGGGCCTGTTCGGATATGATCCGCGGGTCGGCGACCTGAAGGTGCAGCGCTTCAATGCCGACAGCCGCCGCGAGCGCTTCGTCCAGGCCGCGCTGACGATCGAGGGCAAGATCGGCAATTGGGACGCGACCTATGCCGGCGCCTATCTCGACCGTACGGCCCATTCGGCGACCGATTATACCGATTATTCGGAAGCCTATGATTCGCTTTATGCGACGCACAACGGCATCTCGAGCTATTTCTATTTCCACAACGCGGCCGGGCTGACGATCGACCCGCGCCAGTATGTGATCGCGTCCGATCACTTCAAGAAAATGAGCCAGGAGTTCCGCGTCGCATCGCCGCAGGACGAACGGTTCCGCGTCGTCGCAGGGCTATTCTATCAGCGCCAGAGCAATTTGATCCATCAGGACTATCAGGTGGCCAACCTTGCGCCGCTGCTGTCGGTCAACGGGGCGCCGGGCACGCTGTGGCTGACCCAGCAGCACCGGGTCGACAAGGATTACGCGATGTTCGGCGAGGCAAGCTACGACATCCTGCCCAATCTGACGCTGACCGCGGGCGCGCGCGCCTTCATCTACGACAATTCGCTGATCGGCTTTTTCGGCTTCGGGCGGAATCCCGCCTATATCCAGGGTGGGACGGGTAACCCGCCGCCAAACGCAGCAGGCAGCTCGCGCACCGGCGTCGCCGGATGCTTCACCAATCAGGGGCTGAGGCTGCGCGACGCCCAGCTGGCCGGTGCGGGAACAACGCTGTTGCCGCCCGCAGTCGATGGCGGCCCCTGTACCAACCTTGGCGTCTATAACACCCGCACTGGCGGGGTCGATCCGGTCGAGGCCGAGGGTCAGGGCGTGACTCACCGGCTCAACCTGACCTGGAAGCCGACTGAGGACATCCTGCTCTACGGCACCTGGTCGCGCGGTTTCCGGCCCGGCGGCATCAACCGGCGTGCCGATGTGCAACCCTATGCCGCCGATTATCTGACCAATTACGAGGTCGGTGCGAAAACCACCTTGTTCGGCGGGCTGCTCCGGCTGAACGGCGCGGTCTATCAGCAGGAATGGAAGAAATTCCAGTTCTCCTTCCTCGGCGCGAACAGCTTCACCGAAATCCATAACGGCCCCAATGCCCGTATCCGGGGCATTGAAATGGACGCGAACCTGTCGACCGGCGGGCTCAGCCTGACGGCCGCCGGATCCTATACCGATGCCAAGACGCTGCAGAATCTGTGCGGCTATGACGACCCGACCTTCACTTGCGCGACCGCGGGGCCAACGGGGCAGATCAACTATATCTCGGCGGCCAAGGGGACGCGCCTGCCGATCACGCCGCGCTTCAAGATCAACGGCACGGCGCGCTACACGGCCCCTGTCGGATCGGGCAAGGCCTATGTCCAGGCCGTCGTCGCGCATCAGAGTTCGGCAACGTCGGACATTCGCAACAAGGTGTTTATTGGCACCTTCCTCGACCCGACCGATCCGGCGACCGTTGCCGATCCGGCAAGTTTCTTCAACGCGGCCACCGCGCTGGGACGCCTCAAATCCTACACCACCGCCGATTTCGCGGTGGGCGGGCAGTTCGGCTCCTACTCGCTTGAACTGTTCGTGCAGAACGCATTCGACGAGCGCGCCGAGCTGTCGCGGTTCCAGGCATGCGGCAATTGCGGCCAGCGCGGCTATATCGTGACCAACACGCCGCGCACGATCGGCGTTCGCGCCGGCACCAAGTTCTGACGGCGGGCGCCCCGGCTTCGGCCGGGGCGGCCTTCTCAATCGTAAGGCGGGTCGTCGAACCAGTCGGCGAAGTCATTCCACGCCGTCGACACGCGATCAGGGAAGACGGGTTCGCGCTTTTCGAGAAAGCTTGCCACGCCTTCCGCCGCGTCGCCGCTCGCGCCGCGCGCCCAGACCGCGCGGCTTTCGATGCGGTGCGCCTCCATCGGGTGTCCCATGCCGAGCCCGGTCCACAGCATCTTGCGCAGCAATGAGACCGAGACCGGCGCGCTGTTGCCGGTCAATTCCTGCGCCAGCGCACGCGCCGCGGGCAGGAGATCGTCGGGCGCATGCAGGCTGCGCACCAGCCCGCCTTTCAGCGCCTCTTCCGCGCCGAATACGCGACCCGAATAGCACCATTCGAGCGCCTGGCCGATGCCGACCAGCCGCGGCAGGAACCAGCTCGACGATGCCTCGTTCACGATGCCGCGCCGTGCGAAGACGAAGCCGAAGCGCGCCGTATCGCTCGCCAGGCGGAAATCCATCGGCAGGGTCATGGTCGCGCCGATGCCGACCGCCGGGCCGTTGATGGCGCCGATCACCGGCTTTTTAGAGGCGAAGATGCGCAGGCCCAGAATGCCGCCGCCGTCACGGACCGCGGGATGGGCATAATCGATGCTGCCATCGGCGCGGGTCGGCGATTCTGCGCCATTCCACCCGCCGCGCTTGTCATAGTCGAAGGTCGCGGTGCCGGCCGACAGGTCTGCCCCGGCGCAAAAGCCGCGCCCCGCGCCGGTGACGATCACGCAGCGCACATCGTCATCGGCATCGGTCGCATCGAATGCCGCGACGAGTTCCTCCATCATCGCCTTGTTGAAGGCGTTGAGCTTGTCGGGCCGGTTGAGCGTGATGGTGGCGATGCCGTCATCGACGCCGAGCGTGATGGTATCGAAACTGCGGGTCATGCCGGGCATTTCGCGCCGCTCTCCACCCATGCCCGGGTCAGCGCGCCGAACTCGGCCTGAGTGCCCGGCGCCGGCGTGCGGCCCTTGCCGGGATTCCACGCCCAGCCGACCAGGCTGTCATGGCTGTTATGCTCGATCAGCTGCTCGAGCGTCTTGCCGTCATTGCGCTTCGGATCCTTGATCTGTTCGCAGATCTGGCGAAGCGTCTTGCCCTCCCATGCCATGGCGATCGGCGCGAGGTGCCATTTGGGATGTCCCGGAATGCTGCCCGAGCCATTGGCGAACGCGACATTGGCGGGGCCATGGCAGGTCGCGCATTCCAGCCCGGCCGCACCGTGCCCGTCGGGGCCGCGTACCACCGGCGGATTATGCTGAGTCATCGCATCGCCCTGATTGGGACGATCGGTGCGGGGATGGCAGTTGAGGCAGCGCGGGCTTTGAATGACCTTGCCCATTTCAACGAACAAAGCGGCGGAGCGCGCATCGCCATCGGCCGGTCCGCCTTCGACGCTTGAGGCGGGCAGGCGCAGCGCCTGCCCGCCGCCCCCACCGCCGGCCAGCACGGCAACGGGAAGGGCGAGCGCGCTCATCGCGAGCACGACATGACGGGGCATGATCATGCATTGTCTCCATGCGCGAAGGGTAATCGGCGCACGGCCTTGCCGGTCAGCTTGCGCCACGCATTGGCGATGGCGGGGGCGGTCGGCGGCAGGCCGGGTTCGCCGACGCCGGTCGGATTGGCGCCCGATTTGATGATCGCCACCTCGACCTCCGGCATCTCGCCGATGCGCAGTGAGCGATAGCTGTCGAAATTGCTCTGCTGCACCACCCCGCCCTCACCCAGCGTGATCTCGCTGTAGAGGGCATGGCCGAGACCATAACCGATCCCGCCCTCGATCTGCGCGCGGATGACATTGGTGTTGATCGCGATGCCGCAATCGATCGCGCACCACATCTTGTGCACCTTCGGCAAACCATCCGCGCCCTTCGACAGTTCGGCGATCTGCGCGACATAGCTGCCGAAGCTCTTGTGGAAGGCGACACCGCGGGCACGGCCGGTTTTCGCGTCGAGTCCGCCGGCCAGTTCGGCGACGCGGTTGAGCACTGCCTTGGCGCGGTCATCCTTCATCAGTTTCAGGCGGCCGGCGATGCGGTCCTGACCGCCCAGCTCGAGCAGCTGGTCGAGAAAGGTTTCGACCGCATAAGCTGTGTGAGTGTTGCCGACCGAGCGCCACCAGAGCGTCGGCACGCCGTTCTGCATGACGTGGAAACCGGCGCGGAAGGCGGGGAAATCATAGGAGCTTTCGGTGACGCCCTCCATCATCGAATCGTCATAGCCCTTGGACTTGTCCTCGAACGGGGTGCCGATCATGAAGGACTGGGCAGCGATGACCGAGTCCCAGCCAACGATCTCGCCCTTGGCATCGACCCCGCCGCGCGCGCGGTGGACGACGAGCGGGCGATAACGGCCGCCGAGCAAGTCGGTCTCGCGTGTCCAGACATGCTTGACCGGCGTCTTGCCGCCCAATGCCTTGACCGCAGTCGCGGCCTCGACCGCGAATTCCATCGCCGGCGTCGCGCGCCGGCCGAAGCTGCCGCCGGCATAAAGTTCGTGCAGCGTCATGCCGGCAAAGGGCACGCCGAGCACGCCGGCGATCGCCGCCGTCTCGCCGACCTGGAACTGGCTGCCCATCCAGACATCCGCGCCGCCGTCGCGCGGTTCGATCACGACGTCGAGCGGCTCCATCGGGGCGTGCGCGAGATAAGGGAAGACATAGGTCGCATCGAGCGTCTTGGCAGCACTGTTGATCGCGGCAGCGGCATCGCCCTTCGCCTCGGCCTGTTTGCCCGGCGTCGCGGCCGCTTCGGCATAGGTTTTGATCATCGTCTCGGTTGAGCGGGTCTCGGCCTTGGACAGGTCCCAGTCCACGTCGAGCGCGGCACGGCCCTTGATCGCGGCGAACGTGTCCTTGGCATAGACCACCACGCCATGCGGTATCGCCTTGACTGCGACCACGCCGGGCACTTTCAACGCAGCGGCATCGCGCACTGCCTTGACCGTGCCGCCGAATGCGGGCGGATGCTGGATCACGCTGATCACCATGCCGGGGCGGCGCGTGTCCATGGTGAATTGCGCGGTGCCGGTGGTCTTGGCCAGCGTATCGATCTTGGGGACGTCGGTACCGATCAGGGTGAACTGGTCGGGGGTCTTGAGCACCGGCTTTTCCGGCACCGGGAGCAGCGCCGCATTGGCGGCAAGCTCACCGAAGCGCGCCTTGCGCTTGCCATGGCTGACCACGCCCTTCGAGACCTTGATCTCGGCGGCGGGCACTTTCCATTTCCGCGCCGCAGCCTCGACCAGCATCGCGCGCGCGGCGGCTCCGGCATTGCGCAGCTGCATCCAGCTATTGGCCATTGCGGTCGATCCGCCGGTGCCCATCGTGCCGAAGATGAGATTCTTGTAGAGCGGGTCATTGGCGGGTGCGAAGTCGATCCGCATCTGCGACCAGTCGGCATCCAGCTCGTCGGCGACGATCGTGGTCAGGCCGGTCGCCGGGCCCTGGCCGAATTCGACATGCTTGATGATCACCGTGACGCTATTGTCGGCGGCGATGCGCACGAACGCATTGGGCGCGAACGGCGCGGCAGCCTTGGCCGGTGCCGCGGCAGCGCGACCACCCAGCGGCAATGCGAGGCCAAGCACCAGGCCCGACGTGCCGAGGAATTCGCGGCGGCTTGTGCCCTTGGCATCGAAGGGCGCGTTCATGCCGCCGCTCCCGCGGATCTGGCCGCATCCTTTATCGCCTGGCGGACGCGAACATAGGTCGCGCAGCGGCAGATATTGCCAGCCATGCCGTGATCGATATCCTCGTCGCTCGGGTCGGGCTTGATCGAGAGCAGGCCGATCGCCGACATCACCTGGCCCGACTGGCAGAAGCCGCATTGCGGCACGTCGATCGCGACCCAAGCCGCCTTGACCGCATCCGCCGTCTTGCCCTTCACACCCTCGATCGTGGTGACGCTGCGTCCGGCGATGGTGCCGACCGGCGTCACGCATGAGCGACGGTTCTTGCCGTCGAGATGCACGGTGCACGCGCCGCACTGCGCGATGCCGCAGCCATATTTGGTGCCGGTCAGTTCGAGATGATCGCGCAGCACCCATAGCAAGGGTGTATCGGGGTCACCGTCGAACGTCGCTTTCGCCCCGTTGAGAAGGAACTCGGTCGCCATCCAGCGTCTCCCTTTTCGTACCCTCCGCGATGATACGGCGCGCGGCGGCACGCAGGCAACCGGAAACGTCCCGAATCGCAACTGATGGGTCGTAACGGCTTTTTAGGCGGCGGTCGGCATAAGGCGGACGATGCGTCACTTTCCTCTTATCGCCCCCAATCCGCCGCGCCTGAGCGAGCAGCTCGATGCGCTGCGTCGGGTCGAAGAGTCGGGCGTGTTCAGCAATAACGGGCCAGAAGTCCGCGCGTTCGAGGCCGAGATCACGGAGGCGCTGTTCGGCGGCCGCGGCGCGAGCCTGGCGGTCGCCAATGCGACGCTCGGCCTGATGGTCGCAATCAAGCAAGCCGCGATTGAGGCCGGACGGCTCGAGGGGCTCGCCCTGATACCCAGCCTGACCTTCGCCGCGACCGGCCAGGCAGCTTTGTGGTCGGGCCTGACACCGCTGATCTGCGATGTGGATCCGGACGAATGGAGCGCCTGCCCGGAGGCCGAGGAGCGGATGCTCCACCATTATGGCGACCGCGTCAGCGCGATCATCCCCTATGCGACCTTTGGCAATGCGATCGACCTAGATCGCTATGCCTGGCTGCAGCGGCGCTTCGGCGTCGGTGTGGTGATCGACGCTGCATCCTCGCTCGGCACGCGCGACGGCGCGGGTGACGGCTTCGGCCATGATGCCCCGTTCGCCGTGGTTTACTCGATGCACGCGACCAAGACCTTCGCAGTGGCCGAGGGCGGGCTGATCCATAGCGGCGATGCGGGGCTGATCGACCGGTTGCGCGCAATGATCAATTTCGGATTTGAAGGCGGGCGCAGCGCAACCCTGCCCGGCATCAACGCCAAACTACCCGAAGTGATTGCCGTACTGGCGCGCGCCAAGCTCGGCGAGATCGAAGCCGTGTGCGAGGCACGCGCCGCGGTCGAGGCGGCGTACCGCGAGACGTTGAGCGATTTCACTTTGCAGGCGGTCTCTGGCCAGCGGCGGGCGATGCAGTTCATGCCGGTGCTGCTGCCTGATGCGCTGGCGCCCTATCGTGACCGGATCGTGACCGACCTGCAAGCGGCCGGCGTCGGCGTCGGTCGCTATTTCAGCCCGCACCTCGCCGAACAGCTCTTGTTCCAGACCAGCGCGCTGATCGAGCCGACGCCGGTCGCCGACCGTGTCGCGGCACGCATGCTGTCGTTACCGATCACCGATGCGATGACGCCCGAGGATGCGCACCAGATCGCCGCGACCTTCACCGCAATCTGCGCCGCGGAAGCCGCGCGCGTCCCAGCCGAACCGAAACGCCGCGCGATTGCCGCGACGTTGATCGTCGGCGGCGGGCCAGCGGGGACTGCGCTGCTCACTGCGGCGAGCAAGAAGGGCCGGCTGGCCGATCTCGCCCGCACCGGGCTGGTCATGGTCGAGCGCGACGATGCAATCGGCGGCGGCCGGCTGGGGCGCTATGCGATCAATTCCGACAGCACCGCGCAGACGTTCCTGACCGCAGTCAAGGACAACCCCCACCCCGAACTCGCCGCGATCATGGCGCATCCGGCCGGCCGCGCGGTCGAACGCTATGCCGATGCGCTGGGTGTGCCGCTGGTCGAGGCCGGGCCGCTGCTGCGCGCGACTGGCGACCGGCTCACCGATATCGTCACCGCCAATGGCGGATCGGTTCTGACCGCGCATGACGTGCTGGGCAGTCGGCGTACCGCCGATGGCTTGTGGTGCACGCGGATCCGCCGCCGCGCCGACGGCGTCGAATTCGACCAGCTTTCGCATCAGATCGTCATCGCCACCGGTGGCCATCAGCCGCTCGACCGGCTGGTGCAGCAGAATGTCGCCGGCATCTCGCTGGTCGATCATGCCGGCGGCAAGCTGCTGCAATCCGACGAGGTTCTGTCGCTCGGCGGCTTCGCCAAGGTCGCCGATCTGCTCGCGGGCAAGCGCGCGCCGCGCATCGCAGTGGTTGGCGGGTCGACCAGCGCACTGACCAGCATCGCGCTGCTGCTCAAGGGCATTCCCGCTTTGCCGTTCGGCGCGGGCGGCATCACCTTGCTCCACCGCCGCCCACTGCGCCCTTTCTATCCTTCGGTCGAGGCGGCGCATGCCGAGGGCTTCACCGATTTCGGCCCCGATGACATTTGCCCGGTCAGCGGCTTCGTCTATCGCCTGGCGGGCTTTCGGCTTGAAGCACGCGAGCTGGTGCTGCGCATGCTCGGCGTCGATGGCCGCGCACCTGATCCGCGCATCGCGCTGCACCGCATCACCGGCGCGGACGATCAGTTGGCGCGCGATCATCTCGGCCGTGCCGATCTGGTCGTCGCGGCGCTGGGCTATCGCCCATATGCGCTGCCGATCAGCGACCAGCATGGCAATCCGATCATCCTCTCCGCGCAGCAGGGCGGTGCGATGGTCGATCCGCACTGCCGCGTGATCGATGCGAGCGGCGCGCCGGTCCCCGGTGTTTATGGCATCGGCCTGGCAGCCGGCTTCGTGCCCTGGGGCCCACTTGGCGGCGAAGCGAGCTTCTCGGGCCAGGCCAACGGGCTGTGGCTGTGGCAGAATGATATCGGGCAAATGATCGTCGACCAGATTCTGGGCGACGCCGATGGCGAACGGGAGCGGGCGGTCGCATGACGATTCCGGTCGTCAGCGTGATCATGGCGGCGTATAATGGCGCCGCTCTGGTCGGCGAGACGATCGCCAGCTTGCAGGCGCAGACCCTCAGCGATTTCGAGATCGTCGTGGTCGACGACCGTTCGACCGATGATACGCTCACCGTCCTGCGCGAGATCGATGACCCGCGGCTCCGCGTGATCGAAAGCGCGGCCAATCAGGGGCCGGTGCGGGCGCGCAATCGCGCCGTGGCGGAAGCGCGCGGCCGCTATATCGCCGGACTCGACCAGGATGACCTGTGCCGGCCGGAACGGCTCGCCCGGCAGGTCGCCTATCTGGAGGCGCATCCCGACACCGTCCTGCTCGGCACCGCCGCGACAGCGCTGGAAGACGGACGGTTGTCGGCGACCGGTCACGCGCCAGCATCCACGCCACTGCTGATTGAATGGCTGTTGCGGATTGAAAATCCGCTGGTCTGGTCGTCGGTGATGATCCGCGCCGACGCCGCGCGCCAGCTTTCCCCCTTCACGCGCCCGGCAATGCTCTATGCTGAGGATTTCGACCTGTATCACCGGCTGGCAGCGCTTGGCCGGATCGCGCGGCTCGATGACGAACTACTCGTCTATCGCCGACACTGCGGCGGGGCATCGCAATGTTTTGTCGACACGATGCGCGCCCATGCCAGGCTGGTGCTGGCCGAGGCCTATGCCGCGCTGTTCGGCGAGGAGGCGCAGCAGATCGCGCAGCTCGTCGTGCAGCATATCATGGGGCAGGAACCAGTGCCGCACCGAGCCGCGCTGATTCAGCTCGGCACGGCACTCGCGCGGTTGCAGGAGGATTTCCTGGCGACACGCAGCGTCGATGCGGAGAGCCTGACGCTGATTCGCTGGGAAACCGCGCGACGCTGGAGCCGGGTCGGCCGGGCGGCGCTGCGGACCGGTACCATTGGGCTCGGCGATGCCATCGCGGTGCGGCCCGACCACCTTGGGCTCGGTTATACCGGAGTCGAGGAATTGATCATGTCGCGCCTGATCGGCGGCGCGCGGTCAGCGATCAGGTGGGCGACATAGCGCGATCCAGCCCCTATACGGCCACACTCACCCCTGCATCGCCTGGGCGATGGTCAACTCGATGAATTCGGCCGGATGCACCATCTGCAGCGTGACCGAAACGATCATATCACCCTTCAGCATATCCTGCGCGGTCATGCTCGAGCCGATGCCGCAAGTCACGGTAAAGGCCTGGCTCGCCGTCGACCCCATCAATCCGCCCGCTTGCCAGACGCCGGTCAGGAACGCGGAAACCGAGGCTGTTACTGTTGTCCAGGTCAGCGCATCATTGGCGGCGAAAACGTAAGATTGCAGCGCCATCCTGATCGACTGATCGATATAGATGAGCGTCCGGCGCGCGTGGATGTAGCGATAGTCCTGGTTGTTGCCGTCGAGCGTCCGCGCACCCCAGACCACCGATCCGCGGTTCGGCTGGCTGCGGATGATGTTGATCGCCTCGCCATTCAATGGCGTGTTGAAACCGCCCTGTTGCGCGTCGCTCATGTCGCAAAGCAGCGATGTCACGCCGGCGAGCGCGACATTCGCCGGGGCATCCCATACCCCATTTTTGTTGTCGTTCATGGCCCATAGGCCGGCCAGGCTAGCACTGGGCGCCATCACGTTCATGTCGGCGGCGATCAGCTGCACGATCTGCTGGAATACCGGCAGGGCATCGAGCAACAGCCGGTCGAGCGTCAATTGCCATGCCGGCAGATCGGTGCCCGGTGTTGGATAGGCAATTGGTGGCGTGGCGGCGCTTGTGGTCGATCCCGAATATTGCGCAGTGTTGATGCTGCTCTGGGTGACCGGAAAGGCGGCGGCGATCGCGATTTGCACATTGGCCAGTTGCGCGCCCGAATAGAGCATATTGGCCTGGGTGGTCAGGATGTTGTTGACGACCGAATTGTCGCCGTTCGCGGCCACCAGGTTGGTATAGAGAATATCGCCCGGCGCGACGATCGAGCTATTGAGCGCAGGCGCATAGGCCACACCATAACCGACATGGGCGGCCTGCGGCGCGATCGCGGCGATGAAATCATCCTGGCACGCCTGAAGACCGGCGACCGTATTGGCCGCCAGGCATCCGGGCAGATCGAGGATCGCCATACGGTCCTGCAAAGTGCCTGCCTGGGCAAGCATGGCGCAGGCGACACGTCCATAATCGGCCAGGTTCAACTGACAGGCTTCGGGAATGACGATCATTGTCGGCCCGCTTATCCCGGCGGCCGCAGCGAGGCCGGTCAGCAGGCCGTGCGCACCGGTTGCCGGATCCCCCACAACAATGGCGGCCGGAATCCAGGCCGACGGCACCGGATCGGGCGGGGCGACCGGCGACTGGCCGCGCCAATAGCTACCGACCGAAACGACATAACAAGGGCCTCCGCCATTGGCGAAGAACAGGCACAGATGCGAATACAGGCAGAATGGCCCCGCGGTATCGGGCGATACCGACTTCAGACTGAAGCCCGTCGTCGCGACGGTAAACTCATCCGGGCCGGTGCCGGCCAGGGTGAAATTGGCCAGCAAGTCCGGCGTCGCCTCCGCGGCGGCAACCGACACGGCATAGGGTCGCGGCGCAGCACTGCCGAAACAGGCGATGAACTGTGCCATCGAGGTGATCGCGACGGGAATGCCGTAAAGCGCCGCGCCAGTCGCCGGATCACCAGCACATTGCGTATAGCCGATAAAAACCGGGACTGCGGTCGGAACGCCCGTGATTGTTCCAGAAGCCGGAATTTCCGTGACGTACATGCCCGACGTGGTTCTGCTCGGAGTCATGTCGTTACGGATACGTCCCGACGCCCTATCGTACAAAACAAATGTTGCGCCACTACGGCTCTATCCGTCATCTCCTTCAGGTGCACGAGGACTGAATCGTCGCGTGGCGCGAGCCTGCGATGTTGGCGATCGGATGGTGGATTTGAACATGGGTGCTTCGGGTTGGCGATCTATCTTACCGGCGCTCGCTTGGTCGACCGCCATTCTCCCCTTGCCCCTGTCGGCGCAAATCCCACGCCAAGCCGAAGTGGAAATACGCATTCCCACGCTACCCCGGCCAGTCATGGGTAGCGACGCAAAGCGCCACCTCGGCTACGAACTTCATGTTACGAATTTCTACGCCGGAACGGGGGCGTTGCGTCTGAAACGGGTCAGCATCTATGCCGACAGCGCGACAACGCCGCTCGCAACGTTCAGCGGCACGGAGCTGAAGGAGCTGCTCTCGCAGAATACTGAAGACGTGTCGGTACTCGACGGCATTGTCATCGAAGGCGGCCGCCGCGTATTGCTGTTCGTCTGGCTGACACAACCGACATCAGCGCCACATGCCGCCTATCTGCGTCATAGATTCGAATTCGAAACCAGGGATGGCAAGGTCGAGGTCGCGGACAATGTCCGCGTCGCCGTCAACGATCGACCGCCGATACATATCACACCACCATTAAAAGGAGGTCCCTGGCTGGCCGATGAAGGGCCAGGCAATCATTTATCGCACCATTGGGGCGGCGTGGTCGCAATCGATGGCCAGGTGACGATCCCGCAACGCTTCGCCATCGACTGGTTCGGCCTGGACGCCACCGGTCACGTCTCCAAGGTGCCGCGCGACCAGCTCGCCGCTTCATCCGATGCGGATTGGGTAGGGTTCGGCGCCGATGTGCTGGCGGTTGGCGAGGGGGTAGTGCGCGACGCGCGCGACGGCCTCGCGGATGGCAGGCCGCTCGCACCGCAAAGACAGCCCGACAACCTGACCAGCCGCTCACTCTACGGCAATTTCGTTGTGATCGAAATCGCACCGGGCGTGTTTGCCCATTACGCTCATTTGCGTAACGGCAGCGTCAAGGTCCATATTGGGGACCATGTCCATCGTGGCGACGTGATTGGTGCCCTTGGCCAGACCGGTCAGGCGGGCGGACCTCATCTGCATTTTCACATTAGCGACCGCGCAACGTTCGAGGGGTCGGAAGGGCTGCCGTTCCAGATCGATGGGGTGACGCGGCTTGGATCGGCCAGGATCGACGATACGCTCGATCCGCATATCAAGGTAACTGTCGACACAACGATCACCACGGCGATCACCAGAGCGCGGCCATCATGGCTGCCGCTCGATGGGGATCTGGTGGCCTTTACCGGCTACTAGGATTCTGGCGAACGACGAGCCAGGCCAGATCGCATATTTCGGTTCAGTCGTGCCGGGGCGCAGTCGTCGAGCTGCGCAGCTCCAATGTCGCCGGCACCACGATTGGCGTGTCGGGTACCTCGCGCCCGGCCTTATCGGCAATGATCAGCTCGACCGCACGCGCGGCGACTTCCGCGATCGGTTGGACCACGGCGGTCAGCGACGGATGGGTGAAACGCACGATCGGCGTATCGTCGAAGCTGATCAGCGACAAATCGCGCGGTACCTCAATGCCACGCTCCCGCCCCACCTCCAGCGTCGCCAGCGCCATCTGGTCATTGCTCGCGACGATCGCGCTGGGCGGCGCATCCTGGTCGAGTAGCTGGTGTGCCGCTCGTTTGCCCGAGGCGAAGCTGAAATCACCCTGTGCCAACAGACCATCGGTTTCCAGCCCGGCCGCGGCCATCGACGCGCGCCAGCCATCGACACGCCACGCGCTGAGCTCATAATCGGCCGGGCCAGCGATGAAGCCGATCCTGCGGTGGCCGAGGTCGATCAGATGCTCGGTCGCCAGCCGCGCGGCGCGCTCATCGTCCATCGTCAGGGCAAAACCGGGACCAGCGGTCAGCGAACCGATCCGTGCGAAGCTGATCTTGTGATCGTGGAGCAAGTTGATGATCAGCGGATTTTCCGAATGCGGCGGTGTCAGGATCACCCCGTCCGGCTGCAACGCGGCGATCGCGCCGAGCAGCTCGCGCTCGATATGGTCGCTATGCGTGTCGACCAGTTCAATGATCATGCGATAGCCATGCTCGGCGCAGGTGAGCATGCCGCCCAGCAGCATCTGGTCGACCCAGTCGGTCCCCTGCCGCCCGCGCCAATCGGCAATCGTGCGCTCCCGATCATTGAGCGCGAGGATCAGATAGGATCGCGATCCGCTCATCCGCTGCGCCGCGATCGAGGGCACATAGCCGAGCCGGTCGATCGATTCCTGCACCCGAAGCTTCATCTCCGGGCGGACATTCGGCTCCTTGTTGATCACCCGGCTGACGGTCTGCAGCGACACGCCCGCATCGGCGGCGACATGCTTGATCGTGACCGTTTGCCGCCGCCGCGCCATCCCGTTCAGCCCTGCGCTGCCGCAGGCGCCGCTTGCGCCGCGCCGCAATAGCGCGCGACATAATCGGCATGCGCGGGCAGCGTCGCGACGGTCCGGGTGACATTACTGCGCAGGGTGCCGAGGAATTTCTCCAGCTCATCATCGCGCAATTTTTCGGCGATCGGGTGATAGGCGCGCGGCATGATCCCCTGGCCCATCATCACCTGCACCCAGCTGTTTTCGGCGAACAATTCCTCATTCTTGCGGAACACGCGGCCGGTTTCGCGGAACAGCTCGATCTTCTGCGCCAGCGTATCGGGAATCGGCATGGTCGCACAGTAGCGCCAGAAGGGGCTGTCGCGCCGGTCGGTCGCTTTATAGTGCAGGACGAGGAAATCGCGAATCTGCAGCATGTCGTCATTTTGCTGATCGTTGAATTCCGCAATGTCACGCTCGCTGATATTGCCCTGCGGCATCATTCTCAGCAGGCGCAGTACCGCGCGTTGGATCAAATGGATACTGGTGGATTCCAGCGGCTCCATAAAGCCGCTCGACAGGCCGATGGCGACGCAATTGCGATGCCATTGCCGCCGCCGGGCCCCGGCCTGGAAGCGCAGGAAATTCGGCTCGGTCAGCACCTCACCCTCGATATTGCCGAGCAGCCGTTCGAGCGCGTCTTCACGGCTCAGATAGCGGCTGCAATAGACCAGCCCATTGCCGGAACGATGCTGCAGCGGGATACGCCATTGCCAGCCGGCATCATGCGCCATCGCACGGGTATAAGGGACCGCCGGCCCGACATTTTCGGTCTGTAGCGCGATCGCGGAATCACACGGCAGATAGTGCGTCCAGTCGTCATAGCCGGCGTGCAACGTCTGTTCGATCAGCAGTGCGCGGAATCCTGTGCAATCCACAAACAGATCGCCCTCGATCCGCGTACCGGAATCGAGCACCAGCGCAGCGATGTCGCCGCGTTCGCCGTCGAGTTCGACTTGTGAAATCCTGCCCTCGACGCGCTTGGTCCCGTCCGTCTCGGCCATGGTGCGCAGGAATTTGGCGTAGAGTGTCGAATCGAGCTGATAGGCATAATTCATCGCATCGTCGGGCAGATGTGCGAACTTGCCCTGCAAGGCCGCGATCACTTCCAGGCAGTAATCGTCATAGGATTGCTCATATCCCTTCTCACGAGCGTAGAGCCAGAAATGCTGGAAGCCGGCCGACCAGTGATCCTTGCCGGTATAACCGAACGAATGGAAATAGCGGTGCCCGGGCTCCTTCCAATTGTCGAACAGGATGCCGAGCTTGAACGTCGCCTGAGTCGCACGCATGAACTCGGCCTCGTTGATGCCGAGCAGCCGGTTGTAAATAGCCAATGGCGGGATGGTGGATTCACCCACCCCGATCGTGCCGATCGCATCGGATTCGACCAGGGTCAGGTCGACCGTACGCCCCATGGTCCGCGCGATCGCCGCCGCAGCCATCCAGCCGGCGGTGCCGCCGCCGGCGATCACGATACGGCGCGGATGCCGTGCTTCATCCGTCATTGGCTGAGCGCCCTTAGTAGAAAGGCGCGGATGCGGCCGGCGCTTTCGGGGGTCAGCGGCGCGAGGATGCTGCGTCCGTTTTCGGGAATATGCGCGACCACGTCCTCATCATTGCCGAAGACATAATAGTCGAACATGTCGCGCCAATAACGCTTCTGATCTTCGGGCAGGTCGCGGATCGCCAGCAATGCGTGGTTGAGCGCATCCTGCGGCTGGCCGAGCCAGCGCGGCGTTTCACGCCACCAGTAATTGACCAGAACGTTGAACGGCTCCAGCCCCTCGACATGATGCCACCACATGGCGGGAATATAGAGCGCATCGCCGGCCTCCAGCTCGGCGACCTGCGCATGGACCAATGCGTCACGAAAGCGCGGATGCGCGCTGAAATCCGGGTCGTGGAAATCGACCATGCTGACGGCGCGGCCCGCCGGCGTATTGTCTACCGGTCCCAGATAGAGGTTCCGGAACTGCTCGCGCGGGAAAAGCGTGAAGCGGCGGCGGCCGACCGCCACACAGGCGAGATTGTCGGGAATGTCATTGTGCGCCGCAATGCGCGTGCGCGTGCCGATCCAGATGCTGGCAAGCGGCCCGCGATCACCGAGATCGACATGGTTTGCTTCATGCAGTCCGGCGAAGAATTCATGCATGTCGATCGAGGCGAGATAGATTGGCGGCGCATCCGCCTTTCCTTCGAGCGCGTCTATCTGCGCGAAGATTTCCGGCAGCTTGGCGCGCAGCGTGCGGAAATTCATCCCCATCGCGTGGTCGTAGAAGAGCCGGCCGTCACTGCCGGGCGTGCCCACCGAAACGGTGAAGGGACGCTCCCGTCGCCGCCTTAGCAGGTAATCGCGCGCACCGCGTGCCGATTGGCGCCCCGCCTCGACCAGCGGCCAGTGCGACACCAGGCCACGAACAATGAACGGGCGATCCGCCGTGCGCAGTTGCCGGTCGAGCGCTTCCGGCCCCGAAACAATGACCTCCGGGATTGCGGCAAGCGCGCCGAAGATTCCGGGATCCGCCTCAGCCACCGCTCGTTCGCCGATTCTTGCGTGCGATCAGCTCAGTGAGATTGCCGAGCGAGGCAAGCGCCATGAAGATCGGCATCAGATGATCCTCGACATGCAGCTCACCAAGCGTTGCAGCATTGAGGTCCTGCAGCCGCTCCTCGTTGATCGCATGGAAGCCAACCAGCCGGTTAATCGATCCATCGTCGAGCGTGATCTCCAGGCTCAATGGTTCGAGCAAGTCGTGCCGGCTCAATGCGGCAAAGAAGTCGCCGGATGCCTGATAGCCCGCGTCGAGTGCGCCGAGCTTGTCGGTGATCGATTCCAAATACGGAGACGGTCGCCCGTCCTCGTCGAACAGTCGCACGCCGTCCGCGCCGATGCGCGGGCTGGCAAGGTCGATATGAACCTGCTTGTCGCCGCTCTGCGACGGCGCGCCGCCGATCAGGAACGGCTGAATGTCGATCGCCAGCGGCAGATAGCGCGCATCCCATCTGCCGCCCTCGAGGAACAGATTCTCGCCGGTCTCGAACCCGAACATCGCCAGCGCGGTAAAGCGGTCGCGCTCAGCATTGAGGCGAAACAGGATCGGATACTCGTCCTGTACGCGGCGGAATTCGGTCGGCACCACGATGCTGCACATCACGGCGTCGCCCAGCTGCGCACCGCGCTCCGCACGTACGCGGAGATCGCGATGGTCTTCGATGGTGAGAAGTGCGTGTCCGGACATGTCAGCGAATATTTTCCGTGGAGGGCGCCGCGCGGTGCCCCGCGCGCAGCGCATCGAGATAGGCACGGTTGGTGGGCAGGCTGGAGGCGAGCACGCGGGTCCGCTGCTCGACCTGGCTAAGCTGATGGGTCACGCCGTCGCCGGGCGCTCCCCGTATCGCACCGACGGGCGGGGCGGGAAAGCCCATGCCGTAGAGCACATATTGATAACTCGCCGCCGGAAAGATTTCCTCCGCTGCCGGCAGGTCGGCGCGCGACGGCGGCTGATCGCGCCAGAGGCGAAGCAGTTCAGCCAGCCGCGGCGGAATCGACGCCGGATCGCGATGATCGCGCCAATAGGGCTCGTTGCGCTCACTCAGCACATAATGGAGCTTGAGGAACTCGACGATCCGGTCCCAGCGATAGCGGAACAGCGTGTTGAACCGGCCCGCATGAATGTCCATCACGTCGCGGGTCGCCGGAAAATTGTCGAGCAGTGCCTCCAGCGACAGCTCGATCAGCACGATCGCCGATGCCTCAAGCGGTTCGAGAAAACCCGCCGACAGGCCGACTGCGAGGCAATTGCGCTCCCAGAAGCGCTCGCGATGACCCGAGCGGAAGGCAAGCTGACGGAACGGCAGGCGATCGGCATCGGGCTGGGCGCGGCGCAGATAGGCAGCGAGAATTGCCGCGGCCGCATCGTCGTCCATATGCCGCGATGAATAGACGCAGCCGATGCCGCGCCGGGTCGGCAAGCCGATATCCCAGATCCAGCCGGCGGCGTGCGCAGTGGCATTGGTCTGCGAAGCGATTGCGCTATCGGGTGCAATCGGCACCTGCACCGCCAGCGCGCGATCGTTGAACAGCTCGCCGCTGCGGTCGAGGAAGTCGACGCCAAAATTCTCGCCGATGAGCAGCGCGGCATGGCCGGAGCAATCGATGAACAGGTCGCCCGCGATCTCGCCCGAAACCCGTGTGCCGACGGCCGCGATATCCCCGTCCTCCGTCCGCTCGACCGCGACGACATGGTCGTGCACGTGACGCACGCCGAGTCGCTCGGTGGCATGTCGGGCGAGCAGCGCCGCGAGCTTCGCGGCGTCGAGGTGATAGGCATAATTAAGCGCGCCGGCATAATCCGGCATCGCCCGCTGGCGCGGCGCCAGGTCGAGCGCACAGGGACGCGCCTGGGGCGTGACAATATCGGAGAAGCGGCGGTCAGCAGCATGGTCGCGCCATGCCGCCACCACATCGTGCGGATCGCCATCGATCGGGGCGCCAAAGGGATGGAGATACTCGTCGCCATCGGCACCGGTACGCCAGCCGATGAAGCGCGACCCCTGTTTGAACGAGGCGTCGCAGGCGAGCAGGAACTCGACTTCGCTGATCCCGATGCGCTCAAGCGTTCGGCGCATCGTCGGCCAGGTGCCCTCTCCCACGCCGATCGTGGGAATGTCGGGCGATTCGATGAGCGTCACCTCGATCGGCGCGCGGGCAGCCGGATTGGCTCGGGCCGCGATGAGGCAGGCGGCGAGCCAGCCGGCGGTGCCGCCGCCGACGATCACGATCCGGGAGATTGCCCCATCCACGCTACGCGCCTTCATCCACGATCGGCAGCTTGCCGCGCCGGGAGAGGAAAAGCCACCCTCGTTCGACAGTGGCTTTTCCGGTCTCTATACTCTCCCGACAGGGTCGGATCAGAATGATGCCCGAACGCCGAACGAGTAGCGGGCATAACCCGGCGCAACCACAGTCACGTTGCGTTCCGATCGCATATGCTGGCGCCGGCTCGAACCGGTCAGGTTGATGCCCTCGGCGAAGACGCTGATCCCCTTGATGAACTCATAGCTCGCGCTCGCGTCCACCTGGCCATAAGCCTCGGTATAGGTCGGGTTCGGCCCTGTCGAATTCAGGAACTTGTCGCGCCAATTATACGCGACACGCGCCTGGATTCCGTATTTGTCGAAGAACGCCACCGCATTCGCGCTGTTGCTGAGGCCGGTCAGCGCAAACTGGGTGACCTTGGCAGGCTGGGTATTGTCGTACTTTGCGCTGCCGTCGACGATCGTATAGTTCAGGATTGCCCCGAAACCGGTATTCCAGAAGCTGTGCTGGACAGCGAATTCCCAGCCATGGAGCGATGCGGTCTGATCGCTGTTCACTGGCGTCGCGATCTGGAAGTTGAGTGCCGGATCCTCGGGCAGAGTGAAGATCAAGCCGCTCACCGGGTTTGAAGAGGCCGGATAATTGGCAAAGATATACTGTCGGATTCTGGCGGTGGTCGGCTCCAGCCCCGCAGCCGTAATTGCTGCGAATGCCGTCTGATAACGCGGCCCTCCCACGGGGGTCTTCAAACCGAACGCAGTGGTGTCGATGCGCGTGCTCGCGATGAAGTTTGCGACACTCTTGTGGAAATAGCCCACCGACACATAGCTGCCGGGGGCATAATACCACTCCGCCGACAGATCGATATTCTTCGACTTGAACGGGATCAGGCCGGGATTGCCTTGCGCGCCTGTGCCGCCGCCAACGCGGAACAATGTATCCAGCGTTCGCCCACCCTGCATGAGGTCATAGGGCGCACGCGTGATCGTATGGCTGTACGATGCGCGCAGCTTGATGTTCTCGAACGGCGAGATGTCGAAATCGACCGATGGCAGCCAATTCTGGTAGCTGCCCTTGAACTGGGTAAACGTCGTGTCCTCCTCGGAGAAGACGACGTTGAGTTCATTCTCCGCCACCCACTGCGTGCGCAACGGTAACGGCACCTGCGCCACCGACGATATGTCGGTCACCTCGTAGCGCAGACCGGCAACGAGGTGTGCCGGATTGTCAAAGGCATCGAACTTGGTTGCCACCTGCAGATAGGGCGCCAGCGTCTTTTCTGTGATGCGCCGGTCGGTGTTGAACTTGGCAAGGCACGTGCCCGGAACACCCAAAGTGCCCGTTCGCGGATTGCTGCATGCCTGGAACTTGTCCTCGAGCAGGTCGGCCATCCGCTCGAAGTTAAACGTGTAGAATTTCTGCGCCATGCCCGGCTGGGCAAGCCCGGGGAATAAGTCTGGCAGTGTCGCAAGCGTAAACATGTCAGTGGGAAGCGACGACGCCGGGCCGATACCACCCCAAGTGTCATTCTGGATGGTGCCGAAGGCCGAGCGGACCTTGTTCTCCACATAGGAAACGCCGAAATCGAGGCTGTCGAGCAGTCCGCCGTCATGGTCGTAGTGACCACTCAGCTGGACCTGGTTGATCGTGTCCTTGAAATAGGCGTTGCGGAACGCGTTGCCGGTCGGCGTGATCAGCGCCTTATTGAGCGGATCGATGCCGGGGGCCATATCATAGGAGATGACCGGCAGGTCATGGTCGAAGTTGATCGTCTGGTTCTGGACACCGAAGATCGCGGTGCCGACCGACATGCTTGAGCCATATTTGTTGGTCGGCTTCACTTCCGCCGTTGAATGATGCGCATCGAGGGTTACCGTCACGCCACCCGGCGCCTTCCAGACCAGGTTGCCGCCAAGCGACTTGTTCTCCGCGCGGTTTGCGGTGAGCGACCCGCTATAAGACAGGTCCTTTCCAACGCTGCACAGCGGGGCCGGTGCCTGGCAACCGGGATCCGGCGGGCTGAATCGCTCGGTATAGAAGATCGGGCCGGCGACCGGACCGTCGGTCCAGGCGCTCACCGTATCGCCGTGGTTGAACCAGACGCCGACATTGCTGTTGCGGGCTTCGACAGTGTTGCGTGAATAGGTGTAGTCAATCGTCGCGGTCAGCGCGTCGGTCGGACGGAATTGCAGGATGGCCTGGCCATTGATGCGTTCGCGATCGATGTCGTTGAACTCGTACGACGCATTTTGCGGGACTTGATAGACGTCATTCGCATCCGGCCGGTTGGTGATGTTGCCGAAGCCTGACTGGCCGGGCAGCGCCAGCGCGCCCCAGTTGTTCTCGTTAGGGTTCGTCCTGTCCGCGCTGCCGAGCAACCCGTCGCGCCAGCCGACGTTCGCCTGGTTCGTGCCCGCCTTGCGCTTCTGGTAGGAACCAATGAGAGCGATGCCGATGCGATCGTCCGCCAACGTCGTGCTGAAAATGCCTGAGATTTCCGGCGTGATGTCGTTCTTGCCGCGCTGAGACGTGTCGATCACCCCCTTGACGGAGAGGCTGCCACGCGTGCCGGGCCGGTCGAACGGCCGCGGGCTGCGGATGTTGATGGTCGAGCCGATGCCGCCGGATTCGAGCGTTGCGCGACCGCTTTTATAGACCTCGACTGCGGCAACGCCTTCAGAGGCGAGATTAGCGAAGTCGAACGATCGTGACGACGGCGCACTGCCACCGTCGCCGATCAACGCGGTCGGCATCTGGCGGCCGTTGAGCGTCACCAAGTTGAATTCAGGACCGAAGCCGCGGACGGTAACCAGCGAGCCTTCGCCGTTCGACCGGTCGATCGAGACGCCGGTGATGCGCTGGAGCGATTCGGCAAGGTTGGTGTCGGGGAACTTGCCGATATCCTCGGCCGAGATCGCGTCGACGACACCTTGCGCATCGCGCTTGATGTCCGCCGATGCCCGCAAGCTGGCGCGGATACCGGTGACGATGATGTCATCGCCCTGATCCGCGGCGGGATCGGCCGGCAGTTGTTGGGATTCGGAAGAGCCTGAACCACCGGCGGCCGCGTCCTGCGCGGCGGCAATGCCCGGTATAGCCATGAGCGCCAGCGTCGATACGCCAAGCGCCAATCGCGAAGCCAAGCGGCTGTTGAAGCCCCCCATCGTCATCCCCTTTGTCACCGGCGCTGTTCCCCACGCCGTTGTTGATAACGTTCACTTGCTGGTTTTGACGAATTTTGTCAAGCCAGTTCGCCAAGCAGCCACTGCCTGGTAACATATGACACCAATAGTTGTGAACGTTATCAAAATATGCTGTTTAAGTAACTGGTCCGTTGCGACGCTGCACCGCTGAAGTGCGCGGCGGTGGCGGAACTGGTGCCGCCTGCGGTTTGTCCCGTCAGGACTCGGTGCCGACGACAAGATCGGCAGACACCACATCAGCAGGGTGGACTGAATAAGAAGGGGGATGAGGATGTGGAGAGGATTTCAGCTCGCGCTGCTGGGCGCATCGCTTTTGGCCGGCATGAGCACGGCGGCTGGCGTGTTCGCACGCGAAACGCCATCAAGCGCTGCCCGAGCTGACGCGCGAACGCGCGCGGAAGCGTTCGTCGCCCGCATGACTCTCGACGAGAAGATCGCGCTGGTCCATGGCTTGTTCCCGCCGCGGGCCAAGGGCAAGACGGCCAATGAACTGATTCCGTCGGCTGGACATATCGACGGCATTCCGCGTCTCGGCGTGCCGCTGGTCCGCGAAAGCGACGCGTCGCTCGGCGTCGCCAACCAAGTCGAGCAACGCAAGGGCGATGTCGCAACCGCGCTGCCGTCCAGCCTGGCCACCGCGGCGACCTTCGATCCTGAGATCGCCCATGCCGGAGGCGTGATGATCGGTGCGGAGGCGCGCGCCAAGCGCTTCAACGTGCTGCTGGCGGGCGGCGTCAACCTGACGCGCGATCCGTGGAACGGCCGCAACTTCGAATATCTCGGCGAAGATCCGTTGCTCGCCGGCGAAATGGCCGGCGCGCATATCGCCGGCGTCCAGTCGAACCGCATCACCTCCACCATCAAGCATTTCGCGCTCAACGCGCAGGAGACCGGGCGCATGGTGCTCGATGCGCGGATCGATGAGGCAAGCCTGCGCGAGAGCGACCTGCTTGCCTTCCAGATCGCAATCGAGAAGGGGCGCCCGGGATCAGTGATGTGCGCCTACAACAAGATCAACGGCGACTGGGCGTGCGAGAATGCGCATCTGATGAACGATGTGCTGAAGCGCGACTGGGGCTATCGCGGCTGGGTGATGAGTGACTGGGGCGCGGTCCATTCGACCGCCAAGGCCGCCAATGCCGGGCTCGACCAGCAATCCGGCCAGGAGCTCGACACGGCGATCTTTTTCGGCGAGCCGCTCAAGGCCGATGTCGAGGCCGGCAAGGTGTCGATGGCGCGGCTTGACGACATGGTCGTGCGCTATCTGACCGGCCTGATCGAAACCGGCGCCTATGATACGCCGATGTCGACCAAGCCACAGGCGATCCCGTACGCCCGTCATGCCGATGTCGCGCAACGCGCGGCCGAGGCCGGTATCGTGCTGCTCAAGAATGAAGGCGGGGCGCTGCCGCTCGCGCGCACGGCAAAACGCATCGCGGTGATCGGATGGGGCGCCGATGTCGGCGTTCTCTCGGGCGGCGGATCGAGCCAGGTGCGCTCGGTTGGCGGCGCGCCGATCGAAATCCCGCTCAGTTCGGGCGCGGCATCGTCCTTTGCGCGGATCACCTATCACGCCTCTTCGCCGCTCAAGGCGATCCGCGCCGCCATGCCCCGGGCAAAAGTGACCTTCATCGATGGCCGTGATGTGGCGGCGGCGGCGGAAGCGGCACGCAGCGCCGACGTCGCGATCATCTTCGCCACGCAGTGGACGACCGAGGCACAGGATGTTCCCGACCTGTCGCTCCCTTACGGCCAGGATGCGCTGATCGCCGCGATTGCTGCGGCCCAGCCCAGGACGATCACGGTGCTCGAGACCGGCGGCCCGGTGCTGATGCCATGGCTCGATCAGGTCCCGGCGGTGGTCCAGGCCTGGTATCCCGGCCAGCGTGGCGGCCCGGCGATCGCCAATATCCTGACCGGCCGGGTCAATCCATCCGGCCGCTTGCCGATCACCTTCCCTGCCGCGGCGGCGCAGGCACCGCGCGCGGCACCCGTCGGTCTCGACACGCTGACATCGCTCGAGGCGCTGGCCGCGGCCAACCCGGCGAATGCGGCGCAGTACCAGCTCAAAAGCTATCCGGTCGATTATGTCGAGGGCGCGGATGTCGGCTATCGCTGGTATGAGCTGAAGAAGCAGCGACCGATGTTCGCGTTCGGCCATGGCCTCAGCTATACCGGCTTCGCCTATCGCAACCCGGTCGTGCAGGGCGGCAAGGCGCTCAGCATTTCGTTCGAGGTGGTCAATACCGGGCGCAGGGCGGGCGTGGACGTGCCGCAAATCTATGTCGGGCGCGACGGGTCGGCGGCGCCGATGCGGCTTGCCGCCTTCACGCGCGTCAGCCTGAAGCCGGGCGAATCGCGCCGCGTGACGCTCACCGCCGAACCGCGCATCATTGCGGATTACGATACCAAACTGCCCGGCTGGCGCATTGCCGGTGGCCGCTACCGTGTCGCGCTCGCGCGCGACGCGACCGATCGGACTTTGGTGTCCACCACAACGCTCGACCCCGCGACCATGAAGCCATAACCGCGAGCTCTGTGCTGCGGTACTGCGCCAATCCTGCTTTCGACACTGAGAAAGAGCATGCCGGTATCAGCCCGGCACCGGATGTCATGCCCGATCCCGCGTCATGGTTGAAACCTTGCCGGCGGCAGGGCTGCGGGGAGATATGGGACACCAGTTGTGCCATATCTTTTCTATCGCCACCTCAGCGGGAAGATCATATAATTACTTATATATCAGATACTTAATCTCATATAATTACCTTTGGCCGCCGCGGAGATACGGAACGCGCGGAAATTTGGGCGCGCCAGACGCTGTCGACCCCCAAATCGGATTCCCCGTCAAATATCCTTCTTGCGCACTGTTGCCGATTACGGCCGGAACGGGCAGAACCTGATGGATCGCTGATGCCATTCCGCTTCGCCCTGCCGTGGGCGGCACGACCGTCCCGTCAGGGCATCGAGGTTGCGCCGGCCCACCGCTCCATCGGCTTTCTGCTGATCTTTGCGCTCGCCAATGCCGGTGGGGTGATCGCCTATCTGCCGCTGCTCACCTTGCTGCTGCCAATGAAGATCGAAGCGGTCGCGGGGGAGGCACGGATCGACCTGTTCACCGCGACCGTGATCGCTGGCGCAATCGCCGCCAGCCTGTCCAATATCCTGTTCGGCTGGCTCAGCGATCGCTCCGTCACGCGCGGCGGGGGGCGCCGCCGATGGATGGCGATCGGCATCGTCGCGACCGTCCTGTCCTTTGCCTGCGTGGTGAGCGCGGCGTCCCCGGCCGCGATCATCCTCTCGATCATCTTTTTCCAGTCGGCGGTGAACGCCTTGCTGGCGCCGCTCCTCGCGATCATGGCGGATGAGATTCCCGACGCGCAAAAGGGCGTGGCCGGCGGGCTGCTCTCGCTGGCAAATCCGGTCGCGTCGGCGGTCTCGGCGATCCTGGTGAGCATGAGCGCGCTCGACGAAGCATCGCGTTTTGCCTTCGTGTCACTGGCGATCTTCGCGTGCACCGCTCCTTTGCTCCTGGCGCGGGCACGCCCGGTTCCGGCCCCGACCGCGGCGCGCCCGGCCATCGTCATGCTCCGCCGCGACCTGATGACCGTGTGGGGCGCGCGGCTTCTCGTGCAGATCGCCGGCAATGTGCTGTTCCTCTATCTGCTCTATTATTTCGAGAGCATCGCGCCCGATCAGTCGCCATTGACCATGGCGTCGCGCGTCGGCCACCTGCTGACGATCGCGTTCATCGTGCCATTGCCGATCGCGGTATTGCTCGGGCGCCTGTCCGACCGGCTGGATCGCCGCAAGCCATTCCTGTTCGCCATGGCTGCGCTTGCGGCCCTTGGCCTCGTGATCATGGCGCTGGCCGGCGGCTGGACGATGGCGGTGGCGGGATTCGGCCTTTACGCGATCGGATCGGCGGTCTTCCTGGCGCTCCATTCCGGCTTCTCGATGCAGTTGCTGCCCAATCCCAGCCACCGTGGACGCGACCTGGGATTGCTCAACCTGACCAATACGCTGCCGGCACTGCTTGGCCCGCTGCTGACCTGGTCACTGGCGACGCCGCGCGATTTCGATACGCTGATGCTGGTGCTGGCCGGCCTGGCCTTATGCGGCGGCCTGGCCATTCTCGCGGTTCGCGGCCGGCGCTGACTTACTCTTTGCGCGCCCAGTAGCGTACATAATCGACCGCCATGCGCTGCGGCAACGCCGCGTCGTCAATCCCTTTCTGACCGCCCCAATCGCCGCCAACGGCAAGGTTTAGGATCAGTTCATAGGGGCGGGTGAACGGCCATGCGGCGACACCGCCGGGCTGGTCGTTCGCGACGCGCATATAGGCGCGACCATCGATGCCGATGGTGATCGCATCGGCACGCCAGTCGAGCTGGTAGCGATGGAACGCCGTACAGCTTGTGGGAATATGTTTCTGGGCACCACGCTGGGTGCCCTTCACATGGTTGAAGGCACCGCTGTGCAGCGTCGCGTGGATCACGTTCGGGTCCCAGCCGACCATTTCCATCACATCGATCTCGCCGGCGTCGGGCCATTTCCCGTCGGACGGCAATAGCCAGATCGCTGGCCAAGTGCCGCGACCGCAGGGCAGTTTCGCGCGAATCTCGTAAAAGCCATAACCATAGGCCTGGCGGGTGACGAGTTTGGCGGAGCTATAGGCCTGACCGCCCCAATCGGCGAATTGCCGCCTCGACAGCGTTTCGCGGCGTGCCTCGATGATCAGCACGCCATGTTCGATCCGCGCATTCTCCGGCCGGCCATCGGCATAATATTGCCGTTCATGATTGTACCAGCCCGCAGCATTGCGCGACGTGTCGAACCGCCAGGCCGTACGATCGATCGCCTTGCCCGCGAACTCATCGGCGAAGGTCGGTTTGGCGACCGGCACGGTCATCGCCGTGTCGACCGTGACGTTGGTGGCGCCGAGCGTGGCGGCCTGTGCAAGGAGCAGGAGAAGCGGCATGACTCTGGTCTCTCCGGTTGGAATCAGGGGCCGGATTATCGGTTTCCATATCCGGCGCGGCGGAAGGCAATCTCATGGCACAGGATAGCGCACCAACATCTGCTTGATCGCACCGGGCTTCGCTGCCGCGCCCGCTTCATTGACGATATGGGCAATCGTGCCCTTGCCGCCGCCAAGCGAGATGGTGGTGATGTTGGCGAACTGGACGCCCGGCTTGCGCGGCGCCTCGATCGCGCTTTCCAGCACGATGCCGGGGTCGGCGGTGAAATTCGCATAGACGCCCATCGCGATCGCCTGATGATCGTTGACATGGTCGGCGACCTTGTAGGCGGCCCAGCCCCGGGTGGTGCCCGCCATATAGGCGGCCTGGCTGGGAGGATCATAGGGCAGCTCGTTCTGGTAGAAATAGGTCCGCCCGCGCTCGCCGTTCCACAGCGTCTGGTATTTCTGGAAATGCTCCACGAACAGTGCGCACAGCGTCACGTCATCGCCGTTCACGATCAGCCCCTGATCGCCCCGGCTCTCGTCCCAGCCGACATGGGAGCGCCCGCTTGCGCGATCGCCGTGATCGGCGCGCCAGATCCAGAGATGGTCGCCGATCACATGATGGCTGTTGATCTCCAGGCAAGTGGTGGCGTTACCGATGCTCGCTCCGCCGACACGGAAGAAGATGTCCGACAGCGAGATCGGGTCGGCGCGATGGTCGCGTCGGGAACCGCGTGGCCCGATTTCCATCAGTACCGGCGAAAGAGCGACGCCTGCGTCGATCAGCAATCCGGCGATGACGACGCCGGACACATCCGCCACGGTGAGCGCCTTGCTGCCACCCTCGGCCAGCAATGTCGCGAGACCAAGCCCGAGCACGATGGTGTCCGCGCGGTCGATCCGGAGCGGCCGGTCAATGCGGTAGATGCCGGGCGTCAGCAGCAGGTGCAGTCCGCGCCTGAGTGCGGCATTGATCTGCGTCGCCGACATGTCGGGACGCGCGACGAAGAAGCGCGACAAAGGAATCGACTTGCCCCGCGCCAGGCCGGCCGCCCAGCTGACGCCCAGTGTTTCGCGGCGCACAGCGGGTACGAAGACCTGCCAGTCGCCAGTGGCGGCGACATGGAGAAAGGGCTTGTCGCGCATCACCGGCACGGTCGGCACGGTCGTATAGGGCGGATCGGGAAAACGCGTCGCCGGCGCACCGCCGACCCCCATGAACATCATATTCCAGTTGGAGCCGTTCCAGGCCTGCATCGCGCTGTTGCGCGTGAACCATTGCTGTTGCGTGCCCGAGCGGATCACACCGTCGATCCGGCAATCCGCCATGAACCCGCCGCTGGACCAGCCGCCATCATCCAGCGCCAGGTCACCGCGCAAGTGAATCCGGCGGTACGGCGCCGCTTGCGAAACGGCCCAGCGATCGGCCCCGTCCTGCGGACGAATCTCGAGATTCTCGACGCTCCGCCAGAAATTGACCAGCGCCATGCCCTTGGCCCAGTCGGCCTCGGCATGGACATGCCCGTCGATCACGACATCGCCCGGCAGCGCACCCAGCCCCGCAACCTGAGTGAAGAATCCGACATTGACGTCGAGATTATAGCGCCCGGGCTTGAACAGCACGGCATGACGCGCATCGGTGAAATGCGCTCGCTCCATGCTTTGGAAAATGGCGTCGAGCCGCGCCTGAACGACCGCGCGCGGCATTGACGGGTCGATGATCAGGACATTCGGGCCAAGATCGGGGGACTCCGTCTTTACGAGGCCCGTTCCGGCCGCCGAATCGACGGTCGCCACCAGACCGGTCGCAGCAAGACCCGTCAGGAAGGATCGCCGCGCCGGCCGGAACTGCTGTTGCGGATCGTTCATGCGTGGCTCTCCGTGGAAAGGTTGCCTGCCCTGAACAGGGTTGCGGCACTTCCGGCTGGCGAAGCTATGCGCCTTGGCGGCCGGGCTCAACCCGCTGCGCTATCCGGCGGACAGAAAGCCGGTGATCGTCAGCCGCCCGGTCGACGGATCGGGCGAGAGCGGGGACTCCGGCGCGATCGCGCCGCTGTGAAGCAGATAGCTGCGGTAGAGCAGCGCCCGATTGTAGCGCGCCTCGACGAGCATGGTCTGCTCGAACAAATTGGTGTCGCCGGCAATATAGGTTGCGGGAGGGACGCCGCGGTAGCGGAGTTCAGCATCGAGCTGATCGAAATAGATCGGTGTGCGCGCCGCGTCGATCGTCTCGAAGCCGGTCGACCGATGGCGGTAAAAGGCGGTTCCCTCGCCGCTCTCCGGTGCGAGATAATGGAGCAAGGCGATCCGCTCGACCGCGAACGCATCGCAATGCGGCAAACGCTGGCTGATCGTCAGCTCCGCCGGTGGCGTCGTCACAATCGAGAAGCTGGCGTCGATCACATCCGCCTCACCCTGGTGGCCGAATATGTCGCGGAGCGCGGTCCTGATGATCGATTGCTGACTGGGCATATAGCTGGCCGGGAGCGGTGCCCTGATGCCCGGATAATGATGGTGCGCGGGGCCGAATCGGGCAGCGGCCGCAGCGGCGCGCAGCGCGTCCGGATCGGGAGCGAAGTCATCGATGATGACCAATGGCTGCCCCTCGCGGCCAAGATGACGGACCGTGAAGCCGGGCAGCGTCATGGCCGCGCGACCCGTTTCGGCACCATCATCCAACCGGGAATCCTCATTTGCCGCCGCAGTGCCATTGCGCCATCAAGGCCGGCATGACCCCTTGCGTCAAGCAGCATTGAGGCTGACAGACCGTCAGAAAAGACAGCAATCCCCGCCTCGCCGCCGCGCGATCGCCGCTGCAGATTCGGCCGCATATTGATTGCCTGTTTCACCGATCGTTAGACTTTCGATGACAAGCCCCTCATATCAGACTGACCGTGGATGAACTGAGTTCATTGGCTAAACGCGGCGCTATTGGTACTGAATCAAAGCATTGGAGGGATCTATGGCAATTTCACTGCAGAAGAACGCTTCGGTTAGTCTGACGAAAGAAGCGGGCGGATCCGGCCTCAGCAAGATTGCGCTCGGCGTAGGCTGGGACGTGGTGAAGAAGAAGGGCGGTCTTCTGGGCGGCCTGTTCGGCGGCGGCGGCGCGACCGAGATCGATCTCGACGCATCCTGCATCGCATTCGATGCCCATGGCAATGTCGTGGATCTCGTCTGGTTCCAGCAATTGATCAGCAATGACGGCTCGATTCGTCATAGCGGCGACAATCTGACCGGAGAGGGAGACGGCGATGACGAGACGATCTCGATTGACCTGCCGCGCCTGCCCGCCGGCATCGAAACATTGGTCCTGACGGTCAACAGTTTCCGCGGTCAGACCTTCAACGAGGTCGACAATGCCTATGGCCGGGTGGTCGATCTGGCAACCGGCCGCGAACTCACGCGCTACGACATCACCGATGCCGGATCGCATACCGGCCTTATCCTGGCGTCGCTCAAGCGCACCGGCGGGGAATGGGTGTTCAAAGCCCTGGGTGAACGGACAAGCGGCCGCACGGCGCAGGACCTCGCGGCGGCGGCGAGCCGCCTGATCTGAGCGCTGCCGGGAAGGACCTGCTTCCCGGTTCGCCATCATCACATGCCATTGGAGCAGAAGAATGCAGCTACAGCGCGGCGAAAAGCGTGGCCTGTCCGATCTGGGAATCGCCAACAACTGCACCATCAAGGTCGATTTCGAACTTCCGGGTGCCGATATTGCCGCGTTCGGCCTCGATAAGGACCGCAAGATCGGCGACGATCGTTATGTCGTGCTCTTTTCCAATCCGCGGACACCCGAAGGCGCGGTGGCGATGTCGGCCAGTTCGGACAGCGCGACATTCACGGTGGCTCTCGATCAGCTGCCCGCGACAATCGACCGCATCGTCTTTACCGCCACGCATGATTCCCGGCCCATTTCGGATGCGAAACCGCTGCTCGTGTCGCTTGACGGCAACAAGGCCAGCTTCAACGTTGCCGAGCATCTGACCAACGAAAAAGCGGTCATGATGATCGAACTCTATCGTCACAGCTCCGGCTGGCGGCTGGGGACGATCGCGGCGGGGTTCGCCGGCGGGCTGGCAAGCCTGATCCAGCATTTCGGGGGAGAAGTGGAAGCGCCGCCGCCAAGCGCTGCGCCGCCCGTACCTGCCCCACCGGCGCCGACACCGGCACCGCCGCCGCCAGCGGCGCCATCGGCACCGGTCAGCCTGAAGAAGATCACGCTCGAGAAATCAAATTCCTCGGTCAGCCTGAAAAAGACCGGCACGTCCTTTGGCGAAATCATCCTGAACCTCAATTGGAACCAGGGGACCGAGAAGCGGGGATTGTTCGGGGGCGCGAAGAGTATCGATCTCGATCTCGGCGTCCTGTTCGAGCTCAACGATGGCAGCAAGGGTGTCATCCAGGCGCTTGGCAATGCATTCGGCCGTTATGAGCAGGCGCCGTGGATCGAACTGTCCGGCGACGATCGCACCGGCGCGGTGTCCGCCGGCGAGACCATTCGCGTCAACGGCAGGTTCTTCGACAATATCAGCCGCCTTGCCGTGTTCGCCAACATCTATGCCGGCGTGCCCAATTGGGCAAAGACCGACGGCGTCGTCCGCATGAATATTCCGGGGCAGCCCGAAATCGAAGTGCGCATGGACGAAGGGCGGGACAATTGCCGCCTGTGCGGTATCGCCGTCATCGACAATGTCGGCGGCCAGCTGCAGATGAACCGTCACATGCAATATTATCGTGATCAGAAAGAATTTGCCGATAACGTAGGGATCTTCCTGCGTTGGACGGCAGGCTCCAAGGACTAGGCCGAACCGGTGCTGTCTATCGTTGAATTTTCGGGGGAATGATGAAAACTTTTTACGGATCGATCGCCTTTACGGTCATCGCTCTCATCCTGGCCGGTGTTCTCGGCTTGAGCCAGGGCCAGATCGGCCTGGCACTCCAGTTCGTCTTCCTGGCGCTGGTGCTGGGTGTGATGGAAACATCGCTCAGCCTCGACAATGCGGTCGTGAACGCGTCGATCCTCAAGGATATGCCGCCTATTTGGCAACAGCGATTCCTCACCTGGGGCATCCTGATCGCAGTGTTCGGGATGCGCATCATCTTCCCGATCCTGATCGTCTCGGTCTCGGCCTGGGTCAGCCCATGGGAGGCCACGCGAATCGCATTGGTCGACCAGCTTCGCTACGAACAGATCGTCACCGGCGCCCATATCGGTATTTCCGGTTTCGGCGGCGCGTTCCTGATGCTCGTCGGCCTCACCTTCTTTTTCGACGACAATCGCGAACATCACTGGCTCGGCTTCATCGAGAAACCGCTGGCGGCCTTCGCCAAGATACCGTTCTCGGCCTATATCGCGACGACGGCGATCGTCGTCGGGCTGTCCTTCATGGTGCACGGCGAGGAACAAAAGACCTTCCTGATCGCCGGGCTGTGCGGCGTGGTGGCCTTTTTCGGGGTGCAGAAAATCGGCGATCTCGTCGGCGGCGACGAGGATGCGACCACCGGCAAGGTCGTGCGGTCGGGCGCCGGCGCGTTCATCTATCTTGAATTCCTCGATGCGAGCTTCTCGTTCGATGGCGTGATCGGGGCGTTCGCGATCACCAACAACATCATCCTGATCGCACTTGGCCTGGGGATCGGGGCCATGTTCGTCCGCTCGATGACCATCGCGCTGGTGCGCGGCGGGCATCTCGCCGAATTCCGCTTTCTCGAACCCGGCGCTTTCTATGCCATCATTGCGCTTGCGACGATCATGCTGCTGAGCATCCGGATCGAGACTCCCGAAGTGATCACCGGCCTGATCGGCGCCTGTATCATCGGCGTGTCGCTCTATGCGTCGATCCGTCACAAGAAACTGTTCCCGCATGAATATGCCGAAGACGGGGAGGCTGACGTGATCCTGCCGACCGGCGATGTCACGCCCGGCCGCCACACATCCTGAACCACCTATACCCGGCATCCCCGGGTTAGTCCGACACCTTGCCCCATGGCTGAAACAACGAGGAGATGATCAACATGGCGATTTCACTATCCAAGGGCGGCAATGTCTCGCTCTCGAAGGAAGATCCGACACTTGATGAGATCATGGTCGGGCTTGGCTGGGATGCCCGCGCAACCGACGGGACCGACTTCGATCTCGACGCATCGGCATTCCTGCTGGCCGCATCTGGCAAGGTTCGCAACGACACGGACTTTTGTTTCTACAACAACAAGAATGTCGGCGATGCGGTGATCCATCAGGGCGACAACCGCACCGGCGAGGGTGACGGCGACGACGAGCAGATCAAGATTACCCTGTCGAAGCTCCCCGCGGACATCGACAAGGTGGCGATCGCGGTGACGATCCATGATGGCGAGTCCCGCCGGCAGAGCTTCGGTCAGGTGTCGAACGCCTTTATCCGCCTGGTCAATCAGAAGACCGGTGCCGAGGTCGTGCGCTATGATCTGTCGGAGGATGCTTCGGTCGAAACCGCGATGATCCTCGGCGAAGTGTATCGCCACGGCAGCGACTTCAAATTCCGCGCCGTGGGTCAGGGTTTCAAGGGCGGCCTGGGTCCCCTTGCGACCAATTACGGTGTAAGCGTCGGCTGATTGGCGCTGCGGGAAAGCCCGCAGACCGCAAAGGAACTGCCGCGCCGGATTCGCTGATCCGGCCGGCAGCGTAGACAGGATCGATTCGATGGCAGTTTCACTCGTCAAGGGCGGCAATGTCTCCCTTTCCAAAGAAGCCCCGGGGCTGAGCTCGGTAACCGTTGGTCTCGGCTGGGATGTCCGCAAGACCGATGGCGCCGCCTTTGATCTGGACGCGTCGGCATTTGTCCTGGGGGATGATGAAAAGGTGCTGAGCGACGCCCATTTCATCTTTTACAACAACAAGGTCACGCCCGACGGCTCGGTCACTTATGGCGGCGACAATCGCACCGGCGAGGGCGATGGCGATGACGAGACGATCAAGATCGACTTCGCCAAGCTGCCCGCCAATGTGAAGAAGGTGGTCGTCGCGGTCACCATCTATGAAGGCGTCGAGCGGCGGCAGAATTTCGGATCGGTATCCAACGCCTATGCGCGCGTGATCAACGATGCCGACGGGAAGGAACTCGCGCGGTTCGATCTGTCGGAAGACAGCAGCACCAACAGCGCGCTGATCTTCGTCGAACTGTATCGCGGCGCGCAGGGCGACATCAAGGTCAAGGCGATCGGCGAAGGCTGGCAGAACGGGCTTGCCGGTCTTGCCGGTACCATGGGCGTCAATCTGGGCTGATCGCCGCGGCCGAAGCCGGGGTGTCGAACATCCCGGCAGGTGGCGCAGGCGCTATGAAAAAAGAAGCTCGATCATGCGCATCTGGTTCAATCGCGGCTTCTCGCTGGCGCCGATCGCTGCCGCGATGCGCGACGCGGATCCGACCCTCGAGGTCTTCGTCAGCGTCGGGCAGAATCAACCCCGCTATGACGGCCCCAGCGCGACCCTGGTCGAGCCGGAGGACAGTGAAGCCGCTTATATCGACTGGGTGCGCGAGACGATCGCGGCCAACGCGATCGACATCTTCATTCCGACGCGGCGGCGGTCGCTGATCGCCGGGGCCGAGCTGGACTGCCGGGTCGAACTGCCGGCTGCGATCGCGACCCTCGACCTGCTCGACGACAAATTTGCCTTTGCCGCCGCCATTGCGGGAACGGCCTATCATCTCGAGACCCGGTTGATCACATCGAGCGCGGCGCTTGAACAGGCGATCGCCACATTCCGCGAGACAGGTCCTGCGGGCGCCAAACCGTGCGTCAAGCCGCGAAAGGGCGTCAACGGCCATGGCTTCTGGCGCCTCACGCAGGACCGGCCGATGAGCCATCTCGATAATCCGGACAGCCGCAGGATCACCGAGACGCTGTATATCGCCGCTGCCGCGGCAGCGGAGAAGGCCGGAGCGCTCGAGGATCTGGTGCTGATGGAATATCTGCCCGGGCCCGAAGTCTCGTTCGACATGCTCGCGGACAAGGGCGTGCTGCTCAAATTTGCCGCGCGAACCAAATTGCCCGGCGGCGTACAGCATATTCAGACCGACCATTTCCTGGCGCCGGCCGCCGCGGCGCTGGTCGAACGCTTTGCGCTTCATGGCGTTGTGAATGCCCAATTCAGGCGCGCGGCGGACGGCAGCTGGAAACTTCTTGAGATCAATTCCCGTCCTGCCGGCGGGATCCTGTATTCCGAGCAGGTCGGATGCGGACTGCTGGCGGATTGGTCGGCACTGTTGACCGGCCGCAAGCATGCGGCACAAGTGTCGCGACCATCCATCGATACGCAGATTCGCCTGACGACAATTGCCGCCCAGATCGCCGCCTGACAGAAAGGACGTACTCCGTGCATCAGCCAATGCCTGGCGAGCGTCTCTCCCTTGGAAGCGCGCAGACCTGCACGATCCGCATCGATGGTCGTCATGGCGAGCGCATTGCGGCGGTCGCAGTGCAGGCCTCTGGCAACATCGTCGCATTCGATCAGATCGGCCAGAACGAATGGTCGCTCGGCAGCCTGTCACGCTTCAGCGAAACAACCGAGATTCTGCTGTATATCGTGGACGACCGTCTCGGCGGCTTCGTCAATGATTGCTATCCGATCACTCTCGTCATCGATGGCGCGCCGCACGCTCTGCCTGCTCCATCCGAACAGTTGGCAGCAGTCATCATCGGCGAGATCTATTCGAAGGGTGGCGCGCCGAAGCTCAAGGTCGCCAATGAGGGCTATATCTTCGGCATCGATGCCTATGCCCGCGCCCGCAATCTGCAGTCGCCGTCATTTCCGAAGCGTTCCACCACGCGGTCACCCGATCGATATGCGCAGGACGACCATGAGAACCGCCCGAAGCCACCGGCGGGAACGCCGCTCGGGTCGGGCAGCGGCATTCTGGTCGCGCCGGGGGTCGTTGTCACCAACGCCCATGTGATCGAGGACGGATCGTCTTTCCAGGTCGGCCGGGGCCATCTTCACCTGACGCCGATCGCGATCGACCCGATGCACGATCTCGCACTGCTGAAGGGCGATGTGGACGGCGTCCCGCTGCCGCTGCGGTTCAGTTCGCCGATCTGGCTGGGCGAGGCGATCATGGCGGCGGGCTATCCGTTGATGGACCTGCTGGGCGCGGACCTCAAAGTCTCCACCGGCAATGTATCGGGGCTGACCGGATCGCATGGCGATGTGGCGCGCTTCCAGTTCACCGCGCCGATCGGATCCGGATCGTCCGGCGGCGCGATCATCGACGAGTTCGGCAACCTGATCGGGGTCACCGCCGCGTCGCTCGCGCATGGCAATATTCGCGATCGGGGATCGATCAGCGAGAACGTCAATTTCGGCGTCAAGGCAAGCCTGGTGTACGAGATGCTTGCCGCGGCCGGGATCGACCTGCCGACGACACCGCTCGCGACCGAGAATGCGCGACGCGAAGTGGTTCAGCGGTTGAGGCGCAGCGTCATCAGCATCAATGTCATTGCCTGATGAGCCTATGGGATATCGGTCCGGGAAAGCCGCCTCGTCTTCGTAAAAAGCCGAAGCCGCCCAGGTCGGTGCTGGATTAATACCCGGCAATGATGGCATAGCGCGACTCTGCGCGAGACGGCAAAAGCCATGGCGGATCGACGGCACCGGTGAACCAGGTGCTTCATGTCCCGGACGAAACGGAAAAACATATGCTGCAAGCGAAAGCTGCAACGATGACGGTCGAACTCGAAACAGGGATTCTTTCGCTCACCGCTCATGGCGATCATGACATAGCGGCGCTCTGCGATGTCGCCGCGCGCGCCAATCCCAAACGCGGGTTCCTGATCGTTTCGAGGATTCTTGGCCGCCATCTCCCCGCATTGCCCGCCGCGATGCGGGGAGCGATGGAGGATCTGGCCGCCATGATTCCGGCCGATCTGCCCGAACCGGTGGTCGTGCTCGGCATGGCAGAAACGGCCACTGCGCTCGGCCAGGGGGTGTTCGCAGGCTACCGGCGGCGGCATCCGGCGACATTGGCCTATTATCTCCAGACCTCGCGCCAGACGGTTCCGGACGCACTCCGCATCGCGTCGTTCGAAGAAGGCCATAGCCACGCGACCACGCATCTCGTGCAGATCGGCGATCGCGCCATGGCGGCGCACGTGCGGCAGGCACGCTCGCTGATCATCGTCGATGACGAATGCAGCACTGGCGGCACTTTTATCGCCGGGGCCGAAGCGATGCTGGCGGCGATGCCCGGGCTGGAGCGGATCGAGACCTGCTGCATCACCGACTGGAGCAACGGCAGCTACAAGCAGCGCATGCCGGTGGAGACGGGCGGACACGCGCTGCTTCACGGGGACATGACATGGGAGCCCGGCACGGCCTCCACCGCGTCACGGCTCGCAGCGAGCAGCAACACGCCGGGCACGGCACCGGCCACGGGCATGAAAAGCCGAACGGGGCTGAAAGACCCCGAGCAAGCGATTCGGCCGGCATTCGAGCCCGGGCAAGGCGAGCGGATTCTCGTTCTGGGGGAAGGCGAGCATTCGTACGAAGCGCTGCTCTTTGCCGAGGAGATGGACGCCGCCGGCGCGATCGCGGCGGTTCAGTGCATCACACGCAGCCCCGCGCTGCCCGGTCACGCCATGCAGAGCGTGTCGCACTTCAGCGACAGCTATGGCAGCGGCGCACCCTGTTATTTGTACAATCTGCTCGCCCATGATCCGGACCGGGTGGTGATCATGTCCGAAGTGGGAGGCAGCCAGGTCGCGGACGCAAAGGCCGCGCTTGCCGCGCTCGGTTCCGACATTCCCGTGACACAGATGATCTGTAGCTATGGCAGCTGAAATGAAACCAATATTCCTTTCGGATCTGGACGACACGCTGTTTCAGACTCGTGAAAAATGTCCCGCAGAAGCTCAGGGCCTGAAAGCCATGAGCACATTGGCCGATGGCAACCCCAGCGGCTATGCAACCGTGCGGCAACAGCATTTCATGGCGTGGCTGTCGCTCGGGACGCTTATCCCGGTCACCGCACGCAGCACCGAGGTTCTGGCGCGCGTCGACATCGCCCAGGCGCCGGCGATCTGTTCCAATGGCGGGTGCATCATCCAGCCCGACGGCGGCATCGACCTGGCATGGCACGGCCATCTCGCCGGCCAATCCCGCGCCGACCATGCGGTGACCGAGGTCTATGACGCGATAACATCGCCGCTCGATACCAAAGCGTTCCGGCACTGGGTCGTCATCGAAAACGAGCTGCCGCTCTATATCGTCATCAAGAGCAATCGCGGTTCGGCATCCGATCTGGTCGAACTCGCCGAAAGCCATCACCAGCTTCTGCCGCCAGCGTGGCGGCGGCACAGCAACGGCAATAATCTTGCCTATATGCCGGCATGGCTGAACAAGCGTCATGCGGTCGCCTATCTTGTCGACCAGATACGGATCGACGCGCCCGATACCCCGATCATCGGTATCGGCGACAGTCATTCGGATATCGGCTTCATGGATCTTTGCGATTATGCCGTGACGCCGACATCGTCGCAATTCTGGAAATCGGCGGTGCATGGCAATGACTGGCTGCGCTGAGCCATGCATATGACCGCTGCATCGGCACGCAATCCAGTCGCTTTCTCCGGCTCCTACGAGCCGGACGACGTGACGATCCTGCTCAGGCCGACCGATATCGCGCCCATCGCAATCGATATGAAAGAACGCCTGATCCAAAGCGGGGCGAAGCATTATTCGGAAATGCTCTCGGCCGAGAAATTGCCCGACGAGCGCTATATGTCGCTGTATCGACAGGCATTGTCGCGCAATGCCGGCCGACTGCGGCGCGATGTCGAACGGCTCGCCGAGACGCTGGCGGCCGAGACGCTGGCGGCCGAGACGCTGGCGGGTGGTGCGGAGACGGCGAGGACTTGCGTGATCATTTCGCTCGCCCGCGCCGGCACGCCGATCGGCGTACTGCTGAAACGGGCATTGACGCGGATCGGCGTCGACACGCACCATTATTCGATCAGCATCATCCGCGGTCGCGGTATCGACCAGCGCGCGCTCCGGCTCATCCGGGAACGCCACGGCGTGGCCACGTCCGTATTTGTCGACGGCTGGACCGGCAAAGGCGCGATCAAGACCGAGCTGGTGCAATCGCTCGCCCGCGCGGATCTTGGCTTTTCCCCCTTCCTCGCCGTCATTGCCGATCCGGCCGGCTGCGCCGACCTTGCGGCCACGACAGAAGATTATGTGATCCCGAGCGGCCTGCTCAACGGGATCGTTTCGGGACTGATCAGTCGCTCGGTCCTGCGCGACGACCTGGTCGGACCGGACGATTTCCACGCTTGCCTGTATCAGATCGAACATGCCGGTCACGATCTCAGCCGCCGCTTCATCCATGACATCGAAAGCGCGGACATGCCGATGATGGACACCGATCCCTGGACGGCCGAGAAATCCGTCAGGGCCGGCTTGCGCAGTCGGGCGTTGATCGACTCCATGGCGCAGGAATTCCGGATCGATGATATCAACAGGATCAAGCCAGGCATTGCCGAGGCCACCCGCGCGATTCTGCGTCGCGTGCCGGACCTGGTGTTCGTCAATGATGATGGCGATCCGGAAATCACCCATCTTCTTCATCTCGCCGCCCAATCGGGCGTTCGAGTGATTGAGCGCGATCTTCATCCATACCGGGCAGTGACCGTGATCAAGAGCGTCGGAGGACATCAGGAATGAGTGCGATCGAGCTTGGGGCCTCGCTTTACGTGCCCGCCCTGAAGGCGGCAGCGGCAGGGCTGGTCTATGGACAGATGCCGGAGCTGCGATCGGTGGTGATCTGCCTGGAGGATTCGATCCGCGACGATCAGGTCGATCAGGCACTGGCCGAACTGCGGCAGATCCTGCTGCAGTTCACCGTCCGGGGGCCAGCGATCAGAGTCTATGTCCGACCGCGCAACATTGCGATGCTGATCCATATTTCGGCCTTCCCGGGCGTCGATCGGGTCGAAGGCTTCGTTCTTCCGAAGGTGACGACGAATAGCCTGCCGATGTGGTTGAGCGCGGTGATGCATGACGATCATCGCATCATGCCGACGATCGAAGGTGAAGAAGCGTTCGATCGTGGCGCGCTGGCCCGGCTGTGCGATCAGTTGCGCCCTTATATCGACCGCGTGACGGCGGTGCGGATCGGCGGCAACGATATTCTTGGCCTGCTCGGCATTCGCCGCTCGCGTGTGCGGTCGGCCTATGAAGGCCCCCTGGGCAATGTGATCCGCGACATTGCGGGGACCTTTATCCCAAATGGCTTCAGTGTCGCGGCGCCGGTATTCGAACATTATACCGCGCTCGATATTCTCCGGCAGGAGGTACAGCAGGATATCGAACATGGCTTGTTGACCAAGACCGCGATCCATCCGTCGCAGATCCATGTCATCCAGGAAATGTATCGCCCGTCCGCGGTTGAAATGGCAGAAGCGCGCACCATTCTCGATTCTGCCACCCCGGCGGTGTTCGGGTCGAACGGCAGCATGTGCGAACCGGCAACGCACTCCCGCTGGGCCGGCTCGATCATCAGGCGCGCCCAGATCCACGGCGTCATGGATCAGATTCGTAGTCCTGACACCAAAGTCGCCTGAGCTCGATCCTTCGCCTATATATCACCCTAACCCTTCCAGGATGACGCTTTCAAATGGATTCCCTGACTCTTGAAGCGCCGGCGCCGATCGCGGCGATCCCAGTCGCTGAGGCGGCAGGACTCGTGCCGATTGACGAGGGGACGAGAGTGGAACTGGAAGACAAGGTCGATCGGTACATCGCCGAACTGACCTCGCTCAGCGCGCACAGCCCGGATTTCGGGGTCAAGGCCGATCAGCTGGCGAATCTCGGCCAGCGCGAAATCTCGGCGCTTGCCAATCAGTCCAATCGCTTCCTCGAGCGATCTACCCGATCGCTGAAAGAGGGTGAAGTGAGTGCGAATCTCGCCCGGCTGCGCGAGGTGGTCGAAGCGCTGGATCCCGGCCGCAGGGGCAATCTGCTCGAGCCCCGCCGTATTCTCGGCATCATTCCTGCCGGGTCGAAACTAAAGGCCTATTTCGACCAATATGCGCCCGCGCAACAGACGATCGAAGCGATCCTGCGCGGATTAAGCCATGGCCGCGATGAGCTGATGCAGGACAATATCGCGCTCGACGGCGAACGCCGCAAAATATGGGAGCAGATGGGCAAGCTGGAGCAAATGATCCACATCTGCAGGTCGCTCGATGCAAAGCTCGAAGACGCAGCGCTCTCGCTCGATCATACCGACCCCGCCAAGGCCAGGGCGGTGCGCGACATGGCGCTGTTTCAGACACGCCAGCGCAGCGCCGATCTCCTGACGCAAATGGCGGTCGCGGTGCAGGGCTATCTCGCGCTGGATCTGATCAGGAAGAGCAATATCGAGCTGATCAAGGGTGTCGATCGCGCATCCACCACCACTGTTGCGGCGCTACGGACTGCGATCACCGTGGCCCAGGCGCTCGCCGGTCAGCGCCTGGTGCTCGACCAGATCGCCGCGGTCAACGCCAGCGCGTCCAACATGATCGAGGGCAGCAGCCGCCTGCTCAGGAACGACAGTGTGCGCATTGCCGAGCAGGCATCGTCATCAGCGGTGGATGTCGAAGCGTTGCAACGAGCCTTTGCCAATATCTATTCGACGATGGACGCCGTCGATAATTTCAAGGCCGAGGCGCTTGGCAGCATGAAGCAGACCGTGGAGGCTCTCTCATCCGAGAGCGACAAGGCGAGACGCTATATTGACCGCGCCGGCGCCGGCGGTATGCAGCACTCGGACGGGCTTAGCCTGGGATGACGGTGCTCGCCCTTCCGACGGTTCTGCTGATCGCCGGGGCGGCTGTGGCTGCACCTCCGGCCCTTTACTTTTGGAGGCGACAGCCCCCTAAAGCGAATCTGGTTTCCTCTGACGATCGGGGGAGCGGACGTCGCTCATCCAGGCGAAAGAGGAACGGAGGAAGCGAATTGAGCATGTTCGATAAGCTGAACCGCATCTTCGGTCCCGCTGCCAATCCCGCAGGCAGTCCGGCGAGCGCGCCGCCGCCGGCCGCGTCGCCGCCTGCGGTCCATTTCGATTTCGAAGACGAGCGCATTCCCGATGCGGCCCGCGTGAAGATCCGGCGCATTCTGGCCTGTATCGAGGAGGTCGGCAAAGCGATGGAGCGCGAGCAGGTGCCGGGTTTCAGCCGCATCGACATGGAGCAGATGCGCGACATCCACCTGCCCAAGCTCGCCAAAAGCTATATCGACATCCCGACCGGCTATCGCAGCGAAATCTTTCGCAAGACCGGCAAGTCGGCGAGCTTCATCCTGCTCGAAAGCCTCGACAAGATGCAGGCCAAGATGGACGAGATCCTGAAGAATCTGGCGCAGAACGATATCGATGCGTTCACCGAGAACACGCAGTTCATCGGCCAGCGCTATGCCGACGACGACAACCCGTTTCAGTAGGAACCGGATTCCTGGCGGCTCGGATCATGCGCGACTCCTTAGCGCCGATAGCCCGGCGGCAATCCTGTTTCCCGACACTGAGAAAGAGCCAGCCGGTGTAAGCTGGCACGGGAACCCTGCCCGATCCTGAGCGATGGTTGAATCGTCCCCGGCGAGAAGGCTCGGGATGACCGGAAGAGATATGGGACACCGAAATGTCCGATATTCGCCAGAGATATGGGACACCGGACTGTCGCATATCTCACGCCGTCGCGGCAGCAAGAATTCCCAAATATCGATCATATATCAAATACTTAATCTCGACGGGCGACTTGGCGCGCAGGCCCGCCCCCGCGATCTCGTCTGTTCAGGGCGAGTGAGTGATCCCTGGTCGACACGCGCCGAGTACATGCTGCTCTGGTCGCCGGACTGGGCGGCCGCAGGCCATCTTCCGCTGCGAAATCTTGAAACGCATTTGCGCCAGACGCAAAAAAGCCCGCCAAACCGTGAGGTTTGCGGGCGTTTGTCCGTTGGTTGCGGGGACAGGATTTGAACCTGTGACCTTCAGGTTATGAGCCTGACGAGCTACCGGGCTGCTCCACCCCGCGCCAAGGTTCTTCTCCCGCAATGAAGCGGGGAAAAGACATGTGAATGGGTTCCGTACTAGAATTCGTTTCGCGCTGCTCACCGGCTACAATGCCTGGCGACGACCTACTCTTCCATCGCTTAAGCGATAGTACCATCGGCGCAGTCAGGTTTCACGGCCGAGTTCGGGATGGGATCGGGTGGGGCACTGACGCTATAGCCACCAAGCAATGAAGCCGGTGAGCGGCGAAAAACGGTTCTAAAATCGATGCACACTTTACCTAGAATTCAGGTGTAGTTGTATTAGGCGTAAGCTCTTAATCATCCGACAATCTCGGACAAACGCTGGTGTTACCCAGAGTTGTCGTTGATGGTGGGACTCTCAAGCGCAAATAGAGCAATTAGTATCGGTTAGCTCCATGCGTTACCGCACTTCTACATCCGATCTATCAACGTCGTGGTCTCCGACGGCTCTATGAAATCTTATCTCGAGGGAGGCTTCCCGCTTAGATGCTTTCAGCGGTTATCCCGTCCATACATAGCTACCCTGCTGCGCTTCTGGCGAAACGACAGGTACACCAGAGGTATGTTCAACCCGGTCCTCTCGTACTAGGGTCAACTCCTCTCAAATTTCGACGCCCACGGCAGATAGGGACCAAACTGTCTCGCGACGTTCTGAACCCAGCTCACGTACCACTTTAATTGGCGAACAGCCAAACCCTTGGGACCTGCTCCAGCCCCAGGATGTGATGAGCCGACATCGAGGTGCCAAACAACCCCGTCGATATGAGCTCTTGGGGGTTATCAGCCTGTTATCCCCGGCGTACCTTTTATCCGTTGAGCGATGGCCCTTCCACGAGGGACCACCGGATCACTATGACCGACTTTCGTCTCTGCTCGACTTGTCAGTCTCGCAGTCAGGCTGGCTTATGCCATTGCACTCTAACAGACGGTTTCCAACCGTCCTGAGCCAACCTTCGCGCGCCTCCGTTACTCTTTAGGAGGCGACCGCCCCAGTCAAACTACCCGCCACAGAGGGTCCCTGATCCAGTTTCATGGATCGAGGTTAGACATCAGAAAACAACAGGGTGGTATTTCACCTATGGCTCCACGACAGCTGGCGCCGTCGCTTCAAAGCCTCCCACCTATGCTACACAGTTCTTTCCTAATGCCACTCTGAAGCTGCAGTAAAGGTGCACGGGGTCTTTCCGTCTAACCGCGGGTACTCCGCATCTTCACGGAGAATTCAATTTCGCTGAGCATGTCCTGGAGACAGTGGGGAAGTCGTTACGCCATTCGTGCAGGTCGGAACTTACCCGACAAGGAATTTCGCTACCTTAGGACCGTTATAGTTACGGCCGCCGTTTACCTGGGCTTCATTTCGGAGCTTGCACCCCTCCACTTAACCTTCAGGCACCGGGCAGGCGTCAGGCCCTATACGTCGTCTTGAAGCCGACTTAGCAGAGCCCTGTGTTTTTGCTAAACAGTCGCTACCCCCTGGCCTGTGCCCCCTCAAAATGCTTGCGCACAGTGAGGGCCTCCTTCTTCCGAAGGTACGGAGGCAATTTGCCGAGTTCCTTCAGGACACTTCACTCAAGCGCCTTGGTATACTCTACCTGACCACCTGTGTCGGTTTCGGGTACGGTCTATACGGTGGGGCTATTTCCTGGAACCTCTTCGAAGCCAGATCAATCCAATAAGATCTGACAACACACGAGATCCGTCACACACCACCAGGTCACGGAATATTAACCGTGTTCCCATCGACTACCCCCTTCGGGCTCGTCTTAGGGGCCGACTCACCCTGCGCGGATTAGCCTTGCGCAGGAACCCTTGGTCTTTC
>NZ_JBOHHW010000007.1:147500-161988 GCF_050725575.1 Sphingomonas sp.
TCTGCTGGCGCTCGCCATGCCGTTCATGACACTTCAGATCCTATTCTCACCGGCCTGCGATGCGCTTGGCAAGCCCGGGATCGGCGTGCGCAACGGCGCGGTCGGCGCCGTGCTCCTGTCGATCGCCTTCATGATCGGGGTGCGCTGGGGCGTGACCGGCATCGCCTGGGCCTGGATCGCGGCCTATCCGATCTATCTCGCGATCAGCCTGTGGCGATCCCTGTCAGTGATCGGCACTTCGATCCGCGCCTTGGCCGATGCGATCGCGCCGGCCTTGTTTGCCGCGATCGGCATGGCGCTGGCGGTCCGTCTCGTCGATGCGGCGCTGCCGCCGATGAGTCCGCTACCGCGCCTCGCGATTCTCGTGACGGCCGGCGCGACAGTCTATGGCGCCTGGCTGATGATCTTCGCGCGCCAGGTGGTTCGCGAACTGATCGCGATCATCCGCAAGCAGCCGCTTCAGGCGGACTGAATATAGCTGCGCATCGCCTCCGCATCGGCCTCGATCCGGTCGATGCGATATTTGACCAGGTCGCCGATCGACACCACGCCGATCACCTGGCCGGCCTCGACCACCGGCAAATGGCGGATCCGCCGCCGCGTCATCAAAGACAGCGCGCCGATCACCGCTTCGGAGAGTCCGACGGTAATCGCGGGAGAGGTCATCACATCGCCGACCCGCGCATCGAGCGCGGCGGCACCATGCGCTTCGAGCCCATGGATCACGTCGCGTTCGGAAAAGATTCCGACAACATTGGCGCCGTCCATCACCGGCACCGCACCAATCCGTCGCTGTGCCAGCAAGGCAACCGCCTCACGCACGCTGTGCTGCGTCGTCACCGATATGACTTCCCGGCCTTTGCCGCCCAGGATCGCCGCGATCGTCATGGTTCGTCTCCTCTTTGCCCAGCCCGTTTTTCCCGAGTCTTCGAGGCGGTTGAGGATTCCACCTTTGCGGGGCAAAGCGCAAGCATGAGCACGCCTGCCGGACTCGAAGATCCCGATTATGCCGCCTTTGCCTGGCGGCGGTTCCGCCGCATCCTGGCCTGGATGGGGCTGGCGACGGCGATCGTCATTGCGATCGCGATTGTCGGACTCGATCATTTTTACGGCCCGCTGTCCTGGATCGCGATCCTGGCGACGATCGGCGGCGTCGGCGGATCGGTCATGCTTGCCGCGGCGCTAATGGGGCTCGCATTCCTCAGTTCGGGCACCGGCCACGACGAATCGGTCAACGATATCGGCTAGAGTCGAAACCGCGCCTTACCGCTCGGGCTCCAGCTTCAACGTAAAGTCGAGCTTCGCCTCGCCATTGGCCGGTACGATGACGCGCCAGGCCTTTCGCCCCTTGCGCTCGATCATCTTGGCGCTGGTGCTCGCCAGCTTGTAGGGAATGACCAGCTCGAACGTCTCCGGCGTCGACCGCGCGTTGGTAACGATGACCTTATAGGGCTTGCGCCGCTCCGACGGTCTTCTGGCAACAATCTTGTAGCGCACATCGCTGCTTTCGCCGGTGCCGAACTCGACCTCATCACCGATTGCCCGGTCGGCCAGATTGCTCTCGCCGAGCAGCAGTGATTCGCCACTCACTCGTTCAAATGTCGCGATGCCGCCCGCAGGCAGCGGCAGGCCCAGCCCCTTCGCCTCCAGATTCTCGGTGCGCAGAACGCGCGTCGCCGCCTCACTCTCGGGATCGTCATCATCCGCGTCATAATCGAATTCTTCGAACTCGCCGGTATAGACACGGTCGAACCGCACCTTCTTGCGGTCAATCATCGCCACTTGCTTGCGGCTCATCGCGGCAACCGTGACGGGCTCGGGAACATGGTAGAGCTTGAGATCGCCGAGCTCCTCCTGCTCGGCCGTCATCACCGAGACGCCAACCGGCACATCGGCCCGGGCGCCGCGATAATTGCCGGTGACGATAATATCGGCCATCCCCGATTCGTTCATCACCTCGGGCGGCGGGGGTGGTGCCGGCGGCGGGGACGCAATCCCCCAGCGCGGATGCGTACTGGTGATGTCCATTGGCCAGCAACGCAGATGCAGCGCCGGCTCGGGACCCTTGGGCAGGGGATGATCGGCTTCCTTGTTCGGCGCGCCCGCCACCGCATTGGTGTTCGCGGCGGCGAAGCCCTGGCTGCCGCCATTAATCACGGTCAGCCAAGCGAACAGGTCGAGCGTATCCCCGTCATCGGCGACCCGCGCGACATAATGCGCCGACCAGTCGAACCCCTGCGCCAGATAGGAGAGCTGGACCGTCGCCGTCGCGGCGGTCGCCGTATCGGTGACGACCGACAGGGTCGGCTTGGCCGCCAGATCCTCCGGTACGCTGGGATAGGACAAGGCTTCGGGCAAACCCGCACAGCCCAGCGCCTCAACCCCTTCGGCGGTGGTCAGGACCACGCCGCCATTCGGTCCGGCCTGAATCACCGCTTCACCGGTCGTCGTCCTTCCAGTGGCGCGGTCGGTGCGGCGGATGGTCACGCGGCGCTTGAGATAGGCGTCGATCAATGTCGCCGGCCCGAGCAGTCTCGCGTCACGATTCTTCTCGTTCACCCGGCGCGGCAGGCCGGTGACGATCGCGGTTTCAGGCATCATACCTTCGGAAACCCCAGCGAAGCGGATCGTCGAACGCCCGGCGGGGAGCGTGATCGTGCGGGTTTCGGTGATCAGCGCATAGCCGCCAGGCCAGTTGCCTTTGGCCGCGCCCTCATTGCGGCCGGGATCGCGGTAAAGCGTGACCGAGATCGCGTCGATCTTGTCGGACTGGACCAGGACCTGGGATGCCGCCGGATTGACGGCGAGCATCAGCCACAGGGCGGCAAGGGCGTACCCGATTCGCATCAGCCAGGCGCCTTGAACGTCACGTTCAATACCGCTTCGCCATTTGCCGGAACCACCGTCCGCCAGATCTTATCCCCCTTGCGCTCGATCACTGCATCGCTTGCCGAAACGATCGGAAACGGCAGGCCCAGCTCGAATATCTCAGGCGTCGATCGTGCGTTGGTCACCTTCACGGTGAATGGCACTTGCCCGGCAGGTCCCTTAGTGCGCGGGAGGGCAGTGGTGACATGGCGTACGTCGTTGCTCTGTCCGATCCCGAGTTCCAGTTCCTCGCCGATCGCGCGGTCTTTCAGGCTGGCCTCGCCAACCAGCAGGGATGCGCCATTCGCCGGCTCGAACACCGCGACCACCCCCGCCGGCAACGGCAGGCCCAGCCCATCGGCTTCCTTGTTTTCAGTGCGCAGCACCAGCCGTGCCCCAATGCTGGGCGTGGTTCCGGGGCCGTTGAGCCAACCATTGAAAGCGGCAGTGTAGACGCGCTCAAACGTCACACCCTTGCGGTCAATCATCGCCACCTGCTTGCGGCTCAGCGCGGCAACGGTGACCGGCTCGGGAATGCGGTATAGCTTGAGGTCACCCAGATCCTCCTGCTGTGCCATCATCACCGGAGCTGGTGGCGGAGGGGGCGCGGGCATCGCCTGCAATCTCATCGCGATCCGCTCGCGACGCGACCCTGTGACGACAATCCTATCGACTGACTCTTCTACAACCATCTGCGGTGGCGGTGCCCGCTCGATACTCCATTTCGGGTAAGTGCTGGTGATATCCATCGGCCAGCATTTCAGATGCAGTTCGGGCGGTGGCCCCTTGGGCAGCCGCGCCGCCGCCTCGCGGTGCAGGCCGCCCGCAACCGCCTGGGTATTTGCATCGGCAAAGCCCTGGCTGCCGCCATTGGCGACCGTCAGCCAGGCGAACAGGTCGAGTGTTTTCCCGTCATCGCCGACCCGCGCAACATAATTGGCCGACCAGTCGAATCCCTGCGCCAGGTAGGAAAGCTGCACCGTCGCCGTCGTCGCCACGGCATTGTCGGTCGTGACCGACAGCGTCGGTTTGGCGGCCAGGTCACTGGGTACGCCGGGATAGGACAGCGATTCGGGCAGGCCCGAACAGGATAATGCCTCGGCCCCCGCAGCTGTGGTGAACACCACACCGCCGCCCGGCCCCGACTGGATCACGGCGTCCTCGGTGGTGGTCTTGCCGGTCGCGCCGCTGGTGCGGCGGATCGTCACGCTGCGCTTCAGATAGGCATCGACCAGCCCCGCCGGCGACAGCAGCCGTGCGTCACGATTCTTCTCGCCGACCCCTTTCGGCACCCCGCTGACAATCGCGCTTTCCGGCAGCATGCCTTCGGCCACGCCGGCGAAGCGGATAACCAGGCGCCCGGCGGGCAGGCTGATCGTGCGAGTCTCGGTGATCAGCGCATAGCCGCCCGGCCAGCCTGCATCGATTGCCCGCTCGCCGCGCCCAGGCTCACGGTACAGCGTGACCGAGATCTTATCGATCCGCTCGGAATTGACGATCGTCTGCCCCGCAGCGGGCGTCGCGGGTAGAAAGAGCGCGGAAAGGACAGCGATGCGGCGCATCGGATCAATAGCGCGTGTCGAACACCACGGTCACTGACGCCTTGCCATTGCCCGGAACCGGCACCTTCCATTCCATCCGGTCGGCCGAGACGCGCTCGCCGGTGATGCTCTGGTCGATGAGGCGGACATCGCCCCACAGACCGTTCTGCGCCAGATCGACCGTCACCGCATCGGGACGGGCGTTGGAGAAATCATAGCGCATCGAGGTGCGCCAGCGTGACGAGGATAGCCGCTTGCGCTCGACCGTCACCGCGGCGCCCTTCACGTCGAACGCCTCGCCGGTACGGATCGACATTTGCGACCCCATCGGCGCCGCCGCGACACGGCTTTCGCCGATGAACTGGGGATCGCCGCGCTTGTCGCGCATATAGACGCGGATCGTGCCGGCCGGCAGCTGATCGCCCAGCCCGCCGGTGCGCGAGGTGGAGAATTTCAGGACGGTGGCGGCGCTGCGCGGCTCGGACTGGGTCTCGAGCCAGCCATTGGTCCACTCATAGGTCTTGCGCGCGGCGACGCCCTTCACGTCGAGGAAGCTGACCTGTTTCTGCTGCGCATTGGCGATCGTCGTGCGCTCGCCGAGCGGATAGAGATAATAGTCGCCGAGCTTCTCGCGCTGGTTCGATTCTGTCCCCGCCACCTCAAGCGTCGCATCGCCAAGCTGCGAAAAATTACCCCCGCTGCGATTGGGGTTGCCCGCGACGAGCAGCACATCGGCATTGCGATAAGTCGTACCGGTGCTGTTGGTCAGCGTGACCCAGCCCTGCACGTCGATCGCGCTCTTCGCCTCGTCGAACAGCATGACATAGTCGCTGGTCCAGCCGAGCCCGGGGGTCAGATAGCTCAAGGTCGCCGGCACCCGGCCCGCCTTCGCTACTTGCAAGGTCACTGACAGGGTCGGGCGAGCGCGGAGGTTTTCCGGCACCTTGTCAAAGATCACCCGCACCGGCAGCCCGTCATCGCGCAGCACTTCGATCCGGTTGCCGATCTGCAGCACGATGCCGCCATTCGCCGCGAGCACCCGAGCCTGCTCGCGCGTCTCCGCACCGGTCGCCGGATTGGTCCGTACGATCGTCACGACCGAGCCGACCGCCTTTTCCATCAACTTGTCGGGTGAGAGCAGGTCGTAATCGAAATTCTGCTCGACAATGCCGATGCCGGGGCCGCCGAGCGTGACCGTCTCGGAACGGATCTGCGCCGAGACGTCGGGGAAATCCTGCCGCGTGCGGCCGGCGTCGAGATCGAGCTGCCGGACATCCTGCACCAGCGACTGGCCGTTCTGATAGATGGTGACCGCGACATCGCCCTGGGCATTGGCGGCCAGCGGATTGGCTGGCTGCGGCACAGCGGTCTGCGCCTGAGCGATCAGGGGAAATGCCAGTGCTGCCGTCCCGATCCAGTACCGCATTCTCACTGTCCCCCAACTGGCTAGCTCAGTCGCTTCTCGGAGACATGCTAGACGGCAATGGCGGCAGGTCAACGGCCAGATACTGAAGCAGTTCGTGGCGCGCATAAGGAAAAGGCCGGCCCGGCGGATGCTGGGCCGGCCTTTGCCGATTCGCTAGTGTCGACCGATCACTCCGCGGCGGTCGACTCGTCCGCTGCCGGGCGCGCACGGCGCGCACGCGGTTTCTTCTCGGGCACCGGTTCGGCGTCAGGCACGATCGCCGAGATGCCGAGCGACGGCGGTAAGCGATCCGCCTCGAACATTGGCGCCTCTTCACGGACGACGGGTGCAGCATCGCGGCGCGGTCGTCCGCGGCGACGCGGTTCTTCCTGAACCGGCGCGGTTTCGGGCTGCGGTGCAGTCTCCTGACGCGGCGCCTCTTCCTGGCGCGGCGCACGGTCCGGGCGCGGGGCGCGGGTTTCGCGGCGCGCCGGGGCGGTATCCTGCTCGTCCTGCGCATAGGGCGCGCGGTTCACGCGATCGGTGCCATTGCGATCGCCGCGATCGGTGTTCGCGTTCCGGTCATTGCGCTCGTAGCGGTCGTTGGCCTGACGCTGCGGCCGATCGCCATATTGGCGGTCCGCATTCTGGCGATCATTGTTGGGCCGGTCATCGCCGCGATCGTCGCGGACATAGCGATCGGCGCGGTCGGCGCGATCATTGTCGCCGCCATTGCCCCCACCGTTGCCCCCACCGTTGCCATTGCCGCGCGCCGGACGACGATCATCGTCATACTGGCCGTTGCCATTCTGGCCGCCATTGCCCTGATAGCCCTGGTTCTGGCCACCCTGGTTGCGATCCTGCGGGCGCTGCTGCTGCTCCACGCGGGCGATCGGTTCGCCGTCCTCGTCATATTCCTGCTCGTCTTCTTCGAACGCCGCACCACCATTCTGGCGCCGGTTATCTTCGAAGCGCGACCGGGTTTCCGCGAGCACGCGGAAATAATGGTCTGCGAACTGCAGATAATATTCGGTGTTGACGCGGTCGCCCTGCATCTGTGCGTCGCGCGCAAGGGTCTTGTATTTCTCGAGCAGCTGGCTCGCGTTGCCGCGCGCCCGGTTGTCGATACGGTTGCCATTATCCGGGCGGCCCGAATTACCCTGCGGGCGCTGCTGCTGCCCGCCACGACCGCGACGGCGGCCGGCCTGACGATTATTGTTAATCAAGTGCTGTTGTCCTGTCCTTCAAAACCAACCCGGTCGTGCTCCGCAACAATGTGGATGCAATGCTCCTTGGCCCGTGCTCGCCGACCTTCGGCGAAACGAGCCTGCCACGACCGCCGGACTGCAGCGGTGCGATGACGAAGGAGGCGGGCAACAGCCCGTTTTCAACCAGTTAATGGTGAAAGCGCGTGCCCCTGCCCTGTTCAATAGCGGCTGGCGCGCCAATCTCCAAGCGGAAATATGTGACGCCCGTGCGACAGGTTCAAGAATGCCGTGCCATCACGCAGCGTGCGATCCCGCCGAGATCGGATCGGATTCCCGTCACCAGCCCCTGCGCGCCCAGCAGCGCGGCGACTTCCACCGCCTGCCCTGCACCGACCTCGAGGCAAGCGATCCCATCGGTCGCGAGCAGGGCGGGCAGTTGTGGCGCGATGATGCGGTAGTCGTCGAGCCCGTCCGCGCCGGCGAACAGCGCCCCGGCCGGCTCATGATCGCGCACCTCGGCGGGGAGCGTGTCGCCGGTCGCGATATAGGGCGGGTTGGCGAGGATCAGGTCGAACTCGCCTTTCAGACCCTCGGCCCAATTGCCCAACCTGAAGCTGGCGCGGTCGTCCATCCCCAAATCGTCTGCATTGATTCCTGCATAGCCAAGCGCCTTTTCTGACGCGTCAATGCCGAGCCCGTGCGCCTCGGGCCATTGCGACAAGGCGGCGAGCAGCAGTGTGCCGGGGCCTGTCCCCAGATCGAGGATTCGGTGCGGCCTACGGTCGCCGAAATGCGCGACCGCCGCCTCGATCAGCGTCTCGCTATCGGCACGCGGCACCAGCGCGCCGGGGCCGACGGCAAGGTCGATCGTCCAGAAAGCGCGGCTGCCAACGACATAGGCGATCGGTTCATGCGCGAGGCGGCGCGCAACGAATGCGGCGAAGGCTTCCGGGACTTCAGCGTCGAGATGGCTGAGGAGCAGCGATTCCCGCGTGATGCCGAGCGCATGGGCCATCAGCAGTTCGGCGTCGAGGCGCGGGGTTTGCGAGGTGGCGGCGAATGCGGCGGTGGCCTCGGCGAGCGCCACCCTGACTCCCCTTCCGCTTGCAGGAGGGGTCGGGGGAGGGCTTGTCACAAGCGCCACGCCGGGAAGAACAGGCCCTCCCTTAACCCCTCCCATAAATGGGAGGGGGATAAGAAATCAGCCCGCATCCAGCGTCGCCAGCCGTTCCGCCTCGTCCTCGGCGATCAGCGCGCTGACCAGTTCGTCCATCTCGCCTTCGAGAATCTCGGGCAAGCGGTGGAGAGTCAGGTTGATGCGGTGGTCGGTCACCCGCCCTTGCGGGAAATTATAGGTGCGAATCCGCTCCGACCGGTCGCCCGATCCGACCATCGACTTGCGCGCACCCGCGCGTTCATTGTGCAGCCGCTCGCGCTCCGCCTCGTAGAGCCGGGTGCGCAGCACCTTCAGCGCCTTGGCTTTGTTCTTGTGCTGCGACTTTTCGTCCTGCTGGATCACCACCAGGCCGGTCGGGATATGCACGATACGCACCGCGGAATCGGTCGTGTTGACCGATTGCCCGCCCGGCCCCGACGACCGGTACACGTCGATGCGCAGGTCCTTGTCATCGATCTTGACGTCGACCTCTTCCGCCTCGGGCAGCACCGCCACCGTCGCCGCCGAGGTGTGGATGCGTCCCTGCGCTTCGGTCGCGGGCACGCGCTGCACGCGGTGCACGCCGCTTTCGAACTTCAGGCGCGCGAACACGCCCTTGCCCTCGACCGAAGCGATCGCTTCGCGAAAGCCGCCGGATTCGGAGCTGGAGGCGGAGATCAGCTCGACCCGCCAGCCCTGGCGTTCGGCATAGCGCTGATACATGCGGAACAGATCGCCGGCGAACAGCGCCGCCTCGTCGCCGCCGGTCCCGGCGCGGATTTCGAGCATCGCAGCACGCTCGTCGGCGGCATCGCGCGGCAGCAATGACAGCGCCAGCGCCCGCTCGGCGGCGGGCAAGGTCTCGCGGATCGCCTCGATCTCCTCGCGCGCCATCTGCTTGATCTCGGGATCGCTGTCATTCTCCATGCCGGCGAGCACTTCGAGCTCGGCGCGCAGCCGCCGCACCTCACCCGCCGCCCGCGCGACCGGTTCGAGCTCGGCATATTCCTTCGACACCGCGACGAAGCGGTCGGAGGGCAGGTCGCCGGTCGCCATCTGCGCCTGCAACTCATCGCGCCGCGCCTCGATCTGCGCGATCCGTGCTGCGGAAATACCGGTCATGCGGCCGGCCGGCCTTCAATCGTCAACGCAGCGCCTCCGCCAGGGCGTCGAGCGCCACGTCCGTCTGCGTCCCCGGCCCCAGTTCCTTGACCGCGGCGACGCCCTTTTCCTGTTCATTGTCGCCCAGAATGACCGCAAAGCGGGCACCCAGTGCATCGGCCTTCGCCATCCGCTTCTTCATATTGCCGCGATACGCCATATCGACGGTCACGCCGGCGCGACGCAGATCGGCCACGATGCCCAGCGCGCGCGCTTCCGCGGCGGCACCCATCGGCACGATCACCGCATCGACCGCTTCCGCCGCCGGCTCATCCAGCAGCATCGCCAACCGCTCGATCCCCGCCGCCCAGCCGATTCCCGGCGTCTCCGGTCCGCCAAGCGACCCGATCAGCCCATCATAGCGACCGCCGGCCAGTACCGTACCCTGCGCGCCGAGCCGGTCGGTGACGAACTCGAACGCCGTGTGGCGGTAATAATCCAGCCCGCGCACCAACCGCGAATTGCGCGTCCAGGCGACACCCGCCGAATCCAGACCCTTGGTTACGCTCTCGAAGAACGCGCCCGCCTCGGACGTCAGATAGGCGTCGATATCGGGGGCGGCCTCGGCGATCGGTCGGTCCTTCGGATCCTTGCTGTCGAGGATGCGTAACGGATTGCGGGTTAGCCGGTCCTTGCTGTCCTGCGACAGATCGCCTTCATGCTGCTCAAAATGGGTAACCAGCGCCGCGCGCCAGGCGTCGCGCGTTTCCGCATCGCCAAGCGTGTTAAGCTGCAAGGTCACGCCGTCGTCGATCTTGAGTTCGTGCAGCAGCTGGTCGGCGAGCACCAGCAGTTCGATATCCGCCGCCGCTTCGGGGGCGCCAATGATCTCGGCATCGATCTGGTGAAACTGGCGGTACCGGCCCTTTTGCGGCCGTTCGTACCGGAACACCGGCCCGTGCGCGACGAGCTTCAGCGGCGCATATTGCTGCCAGCCCTCGGTCAGATAGGCGCGCGCGATGCCGGCGGTGAATTCGGGCCGCAGGGTGAGCGAATCCCCGCCGCGATCCTCGAACGTGTACATTTCCTTCGACACGACATCGGTCGTCTCGCCGAGCGAGCGCGCGAACACGGCGGTCGATTCGAAGATCGGCACCTCGACGCGCTGGAAACAATAGAGTCGCCGCACCCGCTCGAACGTGTCGATGACATGCGCGAAGCGGCGCTGCTCCTCGCCGAAGATGTCCTGCGTGCCGCGAATGCGCTTGGGGGTTTCGATACGTGCCATTTGCGGCTGCTCTCTATGCGAGCGCGGGAAGGAGCGCTAGACCTTCGACATGGCGGCGAAAAACTCGGGTCTGCAGCTCGGCAACAGGATCGCACCGCCGCGCTTCCTTGCCTTCGTCCTCCTGTTCGCGGCCGGGCTCGCGATTCTGATCCCGCTGCTCGATAAGGGACTGGGCACGATGGCGGCGTTCGATATCGCCGCAGCCACATTCCTTGCCCTGGTTGCGCCACTGCTGGGCAGCAAGGCCGACGCGATGCGCGCGCATACCAAGGACAACGACGCCAACCGCGCCTTGCTGCTCGCCATTACCGCCACGGTGACGATCGTGATCCTCGTGTCGGTCGTCAGCGAGATGATGGGCGGCAAGAGCAGCAATTTCGCCACCGCGCTGATCGTCGTCACGCTGATCCTCGCCTGGCTGTTCTCCAACACCGTCTATGCGCTGCATTATGCGCATCTCTTCTATCTCGATAACGGCACGGGCAAGGACAGTGGCGGGGTCGATATCCCCGCAACGAAGGAGCCCGATTACTGGGATTTCGTCTATTTCAGCTTCACGCTCGGCATGACCTTTCAGACCTCGGATGTGGAGATCACCGCACCGCGCATCCGCCGTGTGGTGATCGGCCATTGCCTCGCCGCCTTTGTGTTCAACATCGGCGTGCTGGCGTTCACCATTAACGTGCTGGGCGGCTGAACCCGCCCTCTATTGGCTGCTCCTCATATTTAGGTCATCGACTCATAAACAGGGCCGTCTGCCAGCGCCCCAAATGTTGCCCCGGAGGACGTTTGCAGGCGTACCGCAAAAAGTGGTCGTTGTTCATGCTGCAGGCCGACGGCAGTTGCCGCCCAGATCGCGGTCCTTCGATGCGTTTGCAAAATCTGATACCGAGTTCCCGGCTGGAGACTGATTTGGCGCGGTTAGCGGGAAGCGGTCTTCGCGAAGACCGCAGGGTCGATCAGAATATCGGTTAGGACCAAGTCAAGAGCCCATTCCGTATCTGGCCCGCTGCCATCATCCGTGTAATTCGACCTGGCCACTATCAGGTCCTTGCTGAGATCGTCCTGCAGCGAATAGCAAATGGCGGATCCCACCAGACCATCCCCAAGATCGACACATTGGGCTTTAACGCCCGCGATCGTCGCCGTCTTGCAACGGGGAAAGCGAGCGCACTTCGGGTGCTGGTCGATCCAGTCCGCGGTCTTGATGCTCGACCAAGGGCCGGATTTAGCCATGACGCTACGAGAGAGCGTTATCGTGGCAGAACATGCCTGGCGGTCTGCCTTGATGGTCGGGGTGTCTTCGATGACAGCAACGCTTGCAGGGGTTCGGTAGAGCCTTCGCTTGCCCTTCCAGAGCAGTTCGCGTCCCTCGACCCTTGCGTCGGTGCCGCGCGCCTTGCATTCGGCCTCGAGCGCCTCAAGATCGTCCTTAACATCGATGCGGCCGAATTCAGTTTCAGCGTACAGCCCGTGAACCTTCGGCTCGCTTGACGGTGCGAATCCTTGGGGCAGTGGCGCGATTAGATCTTGCGCCGACGCCCGGGTGCCGAGCACGGCCGAGACAATGGACAGCAGCAGCATAATTGCGAATAATCTCATAAGCCCTGCGCCCCTTGCTCCGGTATGGGACATCGTCCGCCTCGGCATAGTCCCTGAGAAAGTATAGACGTCACGGTCCCGGTCAATGGCGGCGCGCCTCCACCGTCCAGGCAGGCGGCCAGCCTTCCCCGGCCGCCGCTGCAATGATTAAATTCTCACGGCGCAGCCCTTCTCTCACCCTCTTCTCTGCGCCTCATCGACACGATCCTGTAAAAGGAGCAATTTCTTCCCGCTGACGCTGGGTCCCGCCGTCGCGCGTACAAGGCCGAGGGACTAGACGTTCGCCGTGCCGCGGGCTTAAGCCGCGGCACAACCTCCCCTTTGCCGAAAGGCCCTTGATGATCCGTCCGCTTGTCACCGCCACGCTGCTCGCCGCCGCCGCAACCCCCGCGATCGCCGAGAATTCGAAGCCGCAGCCAGTCCCCTATGTCGACACGATTCCGCCGGCGCGCGACATTGCCTATCCCGGCACGATCACGCTCGATGTCGATGCGACCGATACCAAACGCGGCATCTTCACGGTCAAGGAGAGCATCCCGGTCAAGGACGCCGGGCCCATGGTGCTGCTCTATCCGAAATGGCTCCCCGGCGCACACAGCCCGCGCGGCGAGATCGAGAAGCTCGCCGGCCTGTTCATCACCGCGAACGGCAAGCCGGTGCCATGGAAGCGCGACCCGGTCGATGTCTTCGCCTTCCATATCGATGTGCCGAAGGGCGCAAAAATGCTCGATATCAGCCTGAAATTCCTGTCGGCGACCAAGACCGACCAGGGCCGCATCGTCATGACGCCGAAGATGCTCAGCCTGCAGTTCAACTCGATGAGCCTGTATCCGGCGGGCTATTTCACGCGCCAGATTCCAGTCAAGGCAACCGTGAAATATCCCGACGGCTGGACCGCTGCCTCCGCCCTGACGGCCAAGGCGACCGGTTCGACCTATGTCTATGAAAAGACCAATTACGAAGTGCTGGTCGACTCCCCCGCTCTCGCCGGGCGCTATTACAAGCGCTGGGCACTCAGCCCGCGCGTCAATCTCAACGTGGTCGCCGACACGCCCGAGGAGCTGGCCGCCACCCCCGAACAGATCGACGTACACAAGAAGCTAGTCGAGCAGGCGGTGAAGAATTTCGGCGCGCAGCATTACGACACTTATGAATTCCTGCTCTCGATCAGCGAGGATCTGGGCGGGATCGGGCTCGAGCATCACCGCTCGTCCGAAAACGGCGTGAAGCCGGGCTATTTCACCAAATGGAAGGACGGCCCGGGGTCGCGCAACCTGTTGCCGCATGAATTCACCCATAGCTGGGACGGCAAGTTCCGCCGCGGCGCGGACCTGTGGACGCCCGACTTCCGCACGCCGATGCGCGGCAGCCTGTTATGGGTCTATGAGGGGCAGACGCAATTCTGGGGCTATGTGCTGCAGGCACGTTCCGGCATCGTGTCGAAGCAGGATACGCTCGACATGTACGCCTCGATCCTCGCCACGCTCGACAACCGTCCGGCGCGCGAGTGGCGAGCGATGGTCGACACGACCAACGACCCGGTCATGTCGCAGCGCAAGCCGAAGGGCTGGACCAGCTATCAGCGCTCGGAGGATTATTACAATGAAGGCCTGCTGGTGTGGATGGAGGTCGATTCGATCCTGCGCAAGCAATCCGGCGGCACCAAGTCGATCGACGATTTCGCGAAAGCCTTTTTCGGCATCAACGACGGCGACTGGGGGCAGGTGACCTATACCTTCGACGATGTCGTCGCGACGCTCAACAACATTCAGCCTTATGACTGGAACGGCTTCCTCAGCACGCGGATCAATGAAACCGGCGCCCCCGCGCCGCTCGGCGGGTTCGTCGCCAATGGCTATCGCCTGATCTATGCCGACGAGCCGACGCTGGCGTTCAAGAACAGCGAGATGACGGGCAAGAAGACCGACCTGACCTATTCGCTGGGTCTGGTGATCGACAAGGATGCGGAGATCACTGCGGTCGGCTGGAACAGCCCGGCGTACAAGGCGGGGCTCGACATCGGCATCAAGGTGATCGCGGTCAACGACGTCGCCTATAGCGACACTCTGCTCAAGGCAGCGGTCGTCACCGCAAAGACGTCGAAGGACCCGATCCGGCTGCTGGTCAAGAATGGCGAACGGATCGACACCATCGCCATCGACTATCATGGCGGGCCGCGCTATCCGCGCCTGGAAAAAATCGGCTCCGGAGAGGGTGGCCTGGATAAGCTGTTATCGCCCCGCTGATGCGGGGGTGTGCGGTGCCGGCCCGCGCCCCCTCCCGGCCACCCATTCAGGATATTCTGTGGGTGGCCGGGAG